>NZ_JAOTOA010000030.1:0-61496 GCF_036346535.1 Pseudomonas sp. Z18(2022) | reverse complement strand
GGGCGGTCGAAAATTTCACAACCAAGTGGCCTAAAAACTCTGCTCCCGGATCAACTCAATCAGCGCCCTTAACCCGGCCGGCACATGACGCCGCCCTGGATAATAGAGACGCAAGCAGTCAAAAGACGGTGTCCATTCTTCCAGCACGCGCACTAACGTCCCCTTCGCCAAATCTGCGGCTGCATTCCATTCGGTGAGATAGGTCAAACCCAGCCCCGCCCTGGCAGCCTCGAGCATCAGAGTCGGGTTATCCAGAGTCAAAGCACCCTGCACCTCCACAGCAATCGCTTCGCCATGGCGCTCAAACTCCCAGTGATAGATCGCGCCACTGGGCATTCGGCTGCGAATACAGCGATGGGCGCGCAAATCCAGGGGGCTAAGGGGGATTGGGTGGCTGGCAAAATAGTCCGGGCTACCCAATACAGCAAACCGCTGGGCAGGGCTGATATCAACCGCAATCATGTCTTGAGGCACTGTGTCCCCGAGTCGGATCCCTGCATCAAATCCCTGTGCCACGATATCCACCAGGCGTCCCTCAGTAACGATATCCAGCTTCATCCGTGGATAACGCCGCAGGTATTCCAGTAGCAGGGGCATCACCTGTTTTGCCGCACCCTCCGAGGTATTCAGGCGCAAGGTACCGGTGGGTTCCGTGCTGCGATTTCCCGCCTGTTCCAAAGCCGTGCGAATGCTCAACAGCGCCGGGGTAATCGTCTCGACAAACTCTGCGCCCACTTCAGACAAAGACACACTGCGCGTCGTGCGATTGAACAGCCTCACCCCCATCCGCGCTTCAAGCCCTGCGATGGAGTGGCTCAGCGCCGACCTCGACACATTCAACTCGGTCGCCGCAGCACGAAAGCTGCGATGCCGCGCCACGGCCAATACGGCTTCCAGTTCATTAAGTCCGGATGTATTCATTGTCCTGAATTACTCATCAACTCATGCCGATTTGTCCGGCTTATCAGCTGAATCATAGTGACTTACCGTACGACGCACTAGCTCAGCGTCCCGGAGGACCTATGCACCACATCAACCAGATTTACATCAATGGCGCCTTTGTCACACCTCATGGCGAAGAGCTTTTTGACCTGTTCAATCCGGCTACAGGCCAGAGTATTGGCCAGGTTCGATTGGCAAATGAACAGGACGCCCTGGAGGCTATCTCTGCCGCCAAGCGCGCGTTTACCGAGTTCTCCCAAAGCCCGAAGGAAGTTCGAATCGGTTATCTCAAACGTATGCACGCTGCCGTTGAGTCCGTAGAGGACGAACTCACCGATGCAATCATCGAGGAATACGGTGCCCCGCTATCCCGTGCCCGATGGATGGCCAGGCACGCCGCCAGCGTCCTGCAGGATGCTGCTTCGGTGCTTGAGAACTACAACTTCTCCCGACGCATCGGCATCGCCGAAGTAGTCATGCAGCCGTTGGGTGTAGCCGGATTGATCACCCCTTGGAACAGCAACGCCGGTTTCATTTGCGCAAAGCTCGGCGCCGCATTGGCCGCAGGCTGTACTGCGGTGATCAAACCGAGTGAGATGAGCGCCATCCAGACCTCTATCGTCACCCGTGCACTCCATGAAGCGGGGCTGCCTCCCGGCGTGTTCAACATCGTCACCGGCCGTGGCGAGACCGTAGGCGCCGTATTGAGCGCTCATCCCGACATCGCAAAAGTCTCCTTCACCGGCTCCACCGCTGTCGGCAAAACGATCCTGCGTACTGGCGCCGAGACTCTGAAGCGCGTCACCCTGGAACTGGGCGGCAAATCACCGGTGCTGATTCTCGATGATGCAGACCTCAAGACGGCCGTGCCCATGGCACTTCAGGCCGGCTTCATGAACAGCGGCCAGGCCTGCATTGCCGGCACCCGAATCCTGGTACCTGAAACTCGCCTGGCTGAAGTTGAAGCGCTGATGGTCGAGGAGGTAGCCAGGGTAAAGGCTGGCAACCCTCGTGATCCGGTCACCGCGGTCGGTCCGATGGTCAGTCAGAAACAATGGGAGCGGGTGCAGCGCTACATCCAGATCGGGATCGAGGAGGGCGCTCATCTATTGGCGGGCGGCCCCGGTTTTCCAGAAGGCATCAACGCCGGCTGGTTCGTAAAACCAACCGTATTCAGCCGCGTAAACAACCAAATGACCATCGCCCGCGAGGAGATTTTCGGCCCGGTGCTATCGATCATTACCTACACAACCGAGGAAGAAGCCCTGGCCATCGCCAACGATACACCCTACGGCCTCCAGGCATATATCCTGTCATCCAATCCGGAACGCGCTCACAGGCTGGCCAGCCGCATAGACGCTGGCCGGGTCCTGATCAATACCCTGGCCCATGAGCCACTCGCACCGTTTGGAGGTTTCAAACAATCGGGTATTGGCCGCGAGTACGGCACATTCGGCCTTGAAGCCTTTCTGGAGCCCAAGTCGATCCTGAGTTGAGTTCTCAGCATAAAAACGCATGAATAAGGTCAACGCCCCAAACCAAAGTGCATGAACAGGCTCCATAAGCACACCGTTCAGGGAAATCGATGCAAAGTGTTTCTGCATTTTTGGTATGGTGCAGCACATTTTCCCAGGGATTGATTTCTCCTCCGCAGGAAGCGGCGTCGACCTTATTCAATGAGATGCTGTAGAAATGCCTGAACCAATACCGATCAAGGATCACGAAAACGAAAACCGCCTGGTCAACAAGCGGCTGCTGGCCTGTGCACTGCTGGTGATCGGCATCACCTGCGCCCTGGTCGGCAGGATGTACTTCCTGCAAGTGGTGCAGTACGACTATCACTCCACCATTTCCGAAAACAACCGCGTCCATGTCCTGCCGATTACCCCGACGCGCGGCCTGATCTATGACCGCAACGGCGTGGTACTTGCCGACAACCGCCCCAGCTACAACCTGATTATCACCCGTGAGCGCACGACCGATCTCAAGGGTGAGCTGGACGCCATTGTCAGCCTCTTGCACCTGCCCGCCGAAGACCGCGGCGTATTTGATAAAGCCCTCAAGCAGGCGCGTCATCCTTTCGTGCCCGTCACCCTGTTTTACGAGCTGACCGAAGAACAGATCGCCGTGCTGGCCGTCAACGAATTCCGCCTGCCGGGCGTAGACGTCGAGCCGCAGTTCGTCCGCCATTACCCGTTGGGCGCGCACTTTGCCCACTCCATCGGCTACGTAGGCCGGATCAACGAAAAAGAATCCAAGGCACTCGACTCGGTGGAATACCGAGGCACGCAGTCCATCGGTAAAACCGGCATCGAGCGCTTCTACGAGTCCGAGCTGCATGGCCACGTTGGCTATGAAGAAGTTGAAACCAACGCCCAGGGCCGTGTGCTGCGGGTGCTCAAGCATACCGACCCGATTCCTGGCAAAAACATCGTGCTGAGCCTGGACGTCAAACTCCAGGAAGCTGCCGAAGAAGCCCTCGGTGATCGTCGCGGCTCGGTCGTGGCCCTGGACCCGGCAACCGGCGAAGTGCTGGCAATGGTCAGCAAACCCAGCTTTGACCCGAACCTCTTTGTCACCGGCATCAGCTTCAAGGAATACGCCGCGCTTCACGACTCCCTCGACCGGCCGCTGTTCAACCGCGTGCTGCGCGGGCTCTACGCACCGGGTTCGACGATCAAGCCGGAAGTGGCGATTGCCGGCCTCGACAGCGGGGTGGTCACCGCCCAGACCCGCGTCTTCGACCCCGGCTACTACCAGCTCCCGGACTTCGACCACAAATACCGCAACTGGAACCACAGCGGCGACGGCTGGGTGGACATGGACGCGGCGATCATGCGCTCCAACGACACCTACTTCTATGATCTGGCCCACAAGCTGGGTATCGACCGCCTGCACGACTACCTGGCCGAGTTCGGCCTCGGCCAGAAAGTCTCCCTGGACATGTTCGAAGAGTCAGCCGGCTTGATGCCGTCCCAGGCCTGGAAGCGCGCCACCCGGCGCCAACCGTGGTTCCCGGGTGAAACCGTGATCCTCGGCATCGGCCAGGGCTACATGCAGGTCACCCCGTTGCAACTGGCCCAGGCCACTGCGCTGATCGCCAACAAAGGCGTGTGGAACCGACCGCACCTGGCCAAGACCATCAACGGCGTGGCGCCGGTGGATGAAAACCCGATGCCCAACGTCGTCCTCAAAGACCCGCGCGATTGGGAGCAGGTCAACCACGGCATGCAGTTGGTTATGCATGACCCACGTGGTATCGCCCGGGCGGCGGCGGCCGGTGCGCAATACCGGATTGCCGGCAAGAGTGGTACCGCGCAGGTGGTGGCGATCAAGCAGGGCGAGCGCTACAACCGCCTCAAGACCCTGGAGCGCAACCGCGACAACGCCTTGTTCGTCGGCTTCGCTCCGGCGGAGCACCCGCGCATCGTGATTTCAGTAATGATCGAAAACGGCGAGGCCGGTGGCCGGGTGGCGGGTCCGGTGGTGCGCCAGATCATGGACGCCTGGCTGCTCGATCAGGAAGGCCACCTGAAGCCGCAGTACGCGACCCCCAGCAAGGCGCCGGGTGATCCTCACGTCTGACGCTACGAGGGCATGATGCCGGTCATGCCCCATCCCTTTTAAAAGGTTGCGCATTGGTCGATGTCGCCTACTGTCAATACAGGAGGTGTCTCATGCACGAATCAAATGAAATCAAACGCAAAGTCCTGCTCAACGCTCCACGTCAACGCGTCTGGGAAGCACTGACCGACGCCGAGCAATTCGGCAACTGGTTTGGCATCGCCCTCAAGGGCAAGCAGTTTTCCCCAGGGCGGGCCATTGAAGCCCCGATCACTTATCCAGGTTACGAGCACGTGGTGTGGAAGGCGAAAATCGAGCACCTTGAGCCCCAGGCGCGGTTCTCTTTCAGCTGGCATCCCTACGCCGTAGACAGCGACGTGGATTACGACACGGAAACCCCCACCCTGGTGGAATTCACCCTTGAGGATCACGCCGAAGGCATCCTGTTGCGGGTGGTGGAGTCAGGTTTTGACGGGATTCCCGACGCTCGCCGCCAGAAAGCCTACAAGAAGAACTCCCGAGGCTGGGACGATCAGATGAACAATATCGAAGAGTACCTGGCGAAATCCCATCAGCCTTGAGCTGATGGGACGCCACAGCCGTCAGCCTTCGTGGGCGGTGCTGATTTCCAGGGTGTCGGTGTAGGTCACCAACACGCTTTGGCCGACCTTGAGGTCTTTGAGGCCGGCGCGGATTTGCGGTTTTTCCACGGTCAGCACTTTGCTCTGGCCCGCCGGGTTTTCCAGGGTCACCTGGTTTTTCGCCAGGTCGATATGGGTGATCTTCAACTGTACCTGCACCTGGCGGAAGGCAGCACCGCCCGGGTTCGGGTTATCTGCGGTGGCGCGCAGCACGCCGGTTTTCTCGGTGGCGTCCGGTGCGCTCTTGTCGATGTCGGTGTCCAGTACGGCGGCGACCGAGTGGGTCACCAGCACCTTGACCTGATCGCCGACCTTCAGATTCCCCAAGTCCTTGGCCTGGTCGCTGAGTTGTACATGCACCTCACGACCTTCGGCGCCTTGGAGCACCACCTGATGATTGGCGGCATCCACTTTAAGCACCTTGGTGGTCACCTCATCGGCCTCCAGGGACTTGGACAGCGGGATATCGGCGGCATGTGCCGTCAGGGCGCCAGCGGACAGCAGGGTTGCCAGGGCAATCGCCTGGCGAAGAGGGCGGAATACGTTCATTGAATGGACTTCCATGTGAGAGGAGTCTTGAGTCTAGTGGCGAGTCTGACATTCGCAAATTCACTGCGCTGGTCGACCGCTACGCATGAGTGGTTGCATTGCGCCATAGGTCGCGCAGATAATGAGATGAATTATCATTAGCGTCCGGCAGTTCTGCGTGTCCACCCCTACTGATCCCAAGGTCCTGCTGGCAACTCTCTATGACGATAACCATCGCTGGTTGCGTGCGTGGTTGTATCGGCAATTGAAGTGCCCGCAAGACGCCGCCGACCTGACCCAGGACACCTTCATCCGGCTCTTGGATGCTCGGCAACTGACCCAACTCGACGAGCCCCGCGCCTTCCTCAGCACGGTGGCGCGGCGCCTGCTGTTCAGCTTCTGGCGACGCAAGCGGCTGGAGCAAACCTATCTCGACAGCCTGGCGCAATGGCCGGACTGCTTCACGCCCTCGGAGGAAGACCTGGCGCTGGTACGCGAGGCGCTGGAAAGCATTGATCGCCTGCTTCACGGCTTACCCGCACGGGTACGTAAAACCTTTGTCCTCAGCCGTCTGGAAGGGTTGTCCCAGCCAGTGATCGCGGCGCAATTGGGTGTTTCGCTGGCCACCGTAGAGCGTGATTTGCGCCGGGCCTTCCTGCATTGCCTGGCGGAATCGGCGGAGTTCACATGAGCGGGCCCAAGGTCGATGACAGCACCCGCGCCGCTGTCGATTGGCTGCTGCGCCTGGAAGCGGGCGGCGATGATCCGGACCTGCGCCAGGCCTTCGAGGCCTGGATAGTTGCAAGCCCGCAACACGGCGTGGCCTGGGAGCGGGTTGGTAGCCTGTTACAGCAGCCGATTGCCGATTTGCAGCGTATCGATGCCCACAGTCCGGGCCATATGCACGCCGCCGCCCAGGCACTGTCAACGCCGGATTCAGCATCACGGCGCAAGGTCTTGCGCAGCGGGTTGGCCCTGGTGCTGTTTGGTGTGAGCGGCGCCGCGATCTTTGATCGAACCCAGCCGATCAGTGGGCTGTGGGCCGATCGACGCACCGCGACCGGCGAGCGCCGTACCTTTCAACTGGCAGATGGCAGCAGCCTGACCCTGAACGCCCGCAGCTCGGTGGATATCCAGTTCACCGAGCAACGCCGCCTGGTGCGCCTGCGTGAAGGCCAGGTGTTTGTCGACGTGGCAGGCGACCCCCGCCGACCGTTTGTGATCGCCACCGCCCAAGGCGAAGTGCAGGCCCTCGGCACACAGTTCATGGTCAGCCAGGAAGCGGTCGGCAGCCTGACATCGGTGCAATTGCACAGCGTTCAAGTCGCCACCCTTGGTGGCAGCCAGCGCCGGGTAGCGGCGGGGGAGGCCGCATGGTTCAGTGACGTTGAGGTGCGCGCGGTGCCGATGTCGCTGCGCAGCCGGGTGGACTGGCGCGACGGCCGTATTGAGATGCGGGATGAACCGCTGGGCCTGTTGATCGACGCCCTGCGGCCCTATCGCCGGGGTGTACTGCGCCTCAGCACGCAAGCGGCGAAGCTGCGGATCTACGGCGTGTTCCCCCTGGATGATCCGGAGCAGACCCTGCAATCCCTCGCACAAACCTTCCCGCTGCACATCAGCCGTTATGGTTCATGGCTCACGCTGATTGACCTGCGTTAGGCCGATGGGAATTATTTTCAATTGGCATGAGGGGATCGCTCGTCTCGCTGGTCAAGGTTAGGGAACGTCCACCTGACAACGAGCCTTCTCACCCATGACATCTTTGATGATCCGCCCCTGCCTGCTGACTCTCGCCGTTACCCTGGCCGTGATTGGCCAACCCGCCGTGGCCCTGGCCGACACGGGTAACAGCGTGGTCCGGTATTTCGACCTGCCCGCTGCCGACCTTGGCGACAGCCTGAGCCGCTTGTCCCGCGAAAGCGGACGCACACTCTCGGCCAATCCGGCGTTGCTCCAGGGGCGCCGCGCGCCTGCCTTGCGCGGGCCGTTCAGCCCGGAGCAAGCCGCGCAGCAACTGCTGGCGGGCAGCGGCCTGGGCCTGAGCGTCACCGAGAACGGCACCTGGACCCTGTACCTGCTTCCCCAGGGCGGCGCCTTGAACCTGGGCGCTACCACGGTCACCGGGCAAACCGCCGAAAATGCCTGGGGCCCGGTGGACGGTTATGTCGCCACCCGCAGTGCCACCGGCACCAAGACCGATACGCCGATCATGGAGATCCCGCAGACGGTCAACGTGGTGACCGCCGACCAGATCAAGGTTCAGGGCGCGCGTAACCTCACCCAGGCATTGCGCTATACGCCGGGCATCGACACCAACGGCTACACCGACCGCAACACCACCTCCGACGAAGTGGGTAGCCGCGGTTTCGCACCGACCTTGCTGTACCTCGACGGCGCCTATCTGCCCTACGCCGGCAGCCTCGGCGGCGCGCCGCAAATCGACCCCTACACCCTGGAGCGTATCGAAGTGCTCAAGGGCCCGGCGTCTGTTTTGTACGGCCAGAACCAACCGGGTGGCATGGTCAACCTGGTGTCCAAGCGACCGACCACCGACGCCCGGCATCAGGTCAAGCTTGGCATCGGCAGTTATGACCGGGTCAACGGTGCGGTGGATGTCAGTGGCCCGATCGACGAGGAAAAGACCCTGAGCTATCGCCTGATCGGCCTGGTCAAGGACGGCAACGAAATGGTCGACCACACCTCCGACTCACGCACCTTGATTGCCCCCAGCCTGACCTGGGCGCCGAACGACGACACCGCCCTGACCGTGTACGCGCAACTCCAGCGTGACAAGGCCTTGGCCGACTACCAGGCGCTGCCTTCAATCGGCACGCTGTACCGCAACTCCCAGGGCCGGCACATCGACCGCGACGCGTTCCTCGGCGACTCCGACTGGAACAACTACATCCGTGACCAATACGTGCTGGGCTATGACTTCTCCCATGCCTTCAGCGACACCCTGGAATACCGCCAGACAGCACGTTTCACCGACGTCAACGACCGCTACAAAGGCTTCTACCTGAACCGCTTCGCCACGCTCCCCGACGGCAGCACCGACGATACCCGCGCCACCCGCACCAAGCTGGACTGGCGCCAACACAACTCGGCCTACACCATCGATAACAACCTGCAGGCCAAGTTCTCCACCGGCACCCTTGAACATACGCTGCTGACGGGCGTCGACTACCGTCAGTTCACCCGCAAGTACCAGGGTTACAACCTCTACAACGCGGAGATCATCGACCTGTACAAACCCACCAACTACCACACCTTTGGCCAGCCCGTGCTGACCACCAAGTGGAACAATACGGTGGAGCAAACCGGCCTGTATGCCCAGGACCAGATCAAGTTTGATCGCTTTATCCTCACTATCGGCCTGCGTGAAGACTGGGCCGAAGTGGTGAACCGCGACCTGCTGGCCCACAGCGACGTCAGCCAGAAAGACAAGAAACTCACGCGCCGTATCGGCCTGGCCTACCTCACCGATTTCGGCCTGGCGCCTTACGTCAGCTATGCCGAATCGTTTTTCCCAAGCACCGGCAGCCAGGCCCCGCAACGGGGGAGCCAGGCATTCAAGCCGGTGGAGGGTGAGCAGTACGAAGCGGGGCTCAAGTACCAGCCCAACGACAGCTCGTTGCTGACGCTGTCGGTGTTCCAGATCAAGCAGAAAAACGTGCTGACCGGCGACCTGGTGTTTCCCGAGTATCAACTTCAGGAAGGCGAAGTGCGTTCCCGTGGCGTCGAGTTTGAGGGCAAGGCGCGGGTCGGTCAGGTCGAGCTGATTGGTGCGCTGTCCTACCTGGACTCGTTCTACACCAAGAGCAATTACGGCAATGAAGGCAACCGCAACGAGGCCCAGGCGCCGTGGACCGGCAGTGTATGGGCCGACTATCACTTCGCCAGCGAGGCCCTGGCCGGCCTGACCCTGGGCGGTGGCGCGCGTTATACCGGCAAGAAATACGGCGACTCGGACAACACCTTCAAGGTCCCGTCCTTCGTGGTGTATGACGCCACGGTCAGCTACGACCTGAGCCGCGTCAGCCCCACCTTCAAGGGCGCTGAAGCCAGCCTCAACGTGCAGAACGTGTTCAACCGCGATTACGTTTCGTCCTGCAACTACGCCTTCGGTTGTTACTACGGCCAGGAGCGCACCGCGTCCCTGGCCGTTACCTACGACTGGTGAGCTACTTGATCACCACCGGATTCACCGGCGCACCACTGCCTCCGACAATCTTCAGCGGGGCGGCGGTGTAGAGGAATTTCCACTGGCCGTCGTCCGCACAGTCGGCGGCCAGTTCCTCCAGCAACACGATTTCGGTGAAGGCGATCCCCAGGTTGCGCATCAGCGCGCAATGCAGCGGAATCTGCACCCCGGACACCGGGTCGGTGATCACTTCGTTGGCGATGGTGTCGGTCACCAGGTTGGGGATTTCCATGTCGTGGAACCACTCCACCAGTTCCCGGCTGTAGGTCAGCCCCGGCTCCATCAGGTCCTTGAAGAACTCGGTCTTGCCCAGTTCATAAAACGCCCCCATGGAGCCGGTGCGGATGATCAGGATGTCGCGCTTTTCAATGGTCACGCCCTGGGCCTCGGCGGCTTCAAGCAAGTCCAGGTGGTTGAAGGTTTCGCCGCGGCCCAGGCACTTCTTGCCGCGATGGCGGGCCATGTCGATCAGTACGGCGCGGCCCACCACGCCGCGTTCGGCAATCGCCAGCACGCTGGCCTTGGCCATGCCGCCGACGGTGGTCTGGGCGTCGTAGCCGTTCCACAGTTGATTGTCGTACCAGGCGTGGCCGAGGGCGTCGTACTGGGTCGAGCCTTGCAGCTGCATGAAGATCACATCGTCGGAATACGCCGCGCCGCCGGTCATGTGCGGCTGTTTGCCGAAGTGGTAATGGCTGTGGTCGAGGGTATTGAAGCGCATCGACGGGTTGCGCGCGGGCCACATCGGGTCACCGTCCGGGTGGCCGATCTGCACTTGCAGGGTAAACGTCTTGCCCTGGCGTACCGAAGCAACGCCCCGCAGTACTTCGGCTTCGGTCAGGTAATTGAGGGCGCCGACTTCGTCGTCCGGTCCCCATTTACCCCAGTTCTTTGGCAGGCCTTCAAGCAATTCCCGGGTGTTCGGCTCGTTCTTATTATGAAGATCACACATAGCAATTCCGGTCCCTGTGAGAGTGAGTTACACGCAGCGCCCGCCATCGACTTCAAGGCACGTGCCGGTGATGAACGCCGCTTCGTCCGACGCCAGGTACAGGCAGGCGTTGGCCACATCTTGCGGGGTGGAAAAGCGCCCCAGGGGAATGGTCGCCATGAACTTCTGGCGGTTTTCCGGGGTGTCCGGCACGCCCATGAATTCGCTGAGCAAGGCCGTGGCACCCACTACCGGATTCACGCAGTTGACGCGGATATTGTCCGGTCCCAGCTCTGCCGCCATGGTCTTGCTCATGACCACCACTGCACCCTTGCTGCCGTTATACCAGACCAGTCCCGGACGCGGACGGATCGCCGCCGTCGAGGCAATGTTGACGAACACCCCGGCGCCCTGGCCTCGAAAGTGCGGCACAAAATGCTTGGCGCTGAGGAAGATGCTTTTGACGTTGACCGCAAACACCCGGTCGAACTCGGCCTCGTCGACTTCCAGCATCGGCCGGTTGCGGTGGGTGGTGCCGGCGTTGTTGATGACGATGTCGAGGCCGCCGAACTGCTCCAGGGTGCCGCGCAGCAGGGCGCCCATGCTTTCATCGTTGGCTACGTTGACCTCGATGAAATGCGCATGGCCGCCGCTTTCGGCGATTTCATTGACCACCCGCTGGCCACCGACGGCATTCATGTCGGCGACGATGACCTTGGCGCCCTGGCGGGCAAAAGTCTTGGCGATGCCCTCGCCAAAACCCGAGCCGGCGCCGGTGACGATCGCAACTTTATTGGCTAAACGCATGGTGTGTTCTCCGTTCTTGTTGTTGTGAGGAATCAACCGTGTTTGATCGCAATGGTCTTCAAGGTGGTAAAGCCCAGCAGCGCCTCGAAGCCTTTTTCCCGGCCATAACCGCTGGCCTTCACGCCGCCGAATGGCAGTTCGACGCCGCCCCCGGCCCCGTAGTTATTGATGAACACCTGGCCGCAGCGCAGCTTGCGGGCCAGGCGCATTTGGCGGGCGCCGTCGCGGGTCCACACGCCGGCCACCAGGCCGAACTCGGTGCCGTTGGCCAGGCGAATCGCTTCGGCTTCGTCGTCGAAAGGCATCACCGCCAGCACCGGGCCAAAGACTTCCTGTTGCGCCAGGCGACTGTCTGGCGGCACGTCGCGAAACAGCACCGCCTCCTGGAAATACCCACCGCTGCCAGCCTCGGCCACCACCGTGCCGCGGGCAGCGACGGTGATCCCGGCCTGTTCGGCTTCGCGAATAAACTCGCGCACCTGGCGTTGCTGCTTCTGGTTGATCAGCGGGCCCATGTCCAGGTCCAGCGCCGAAGGCCCGGCACGCAGCTCGGAAAAACGCTGGCTGAGGCGCGCAATCAGGCTTTCGTAAATGCTGCGCTCCACCAGCAAGCGGCTGCCGGCGGAGCAGGTTTGCCCGCAGTTCTGCACGATGGCATTGACCAGCACCGGCAGCGCTTCATCCAGGTCGGCGTCGGCGAACACCAGTTGGGGCGACTTGCCGCCCAGCTCCAGGGTCACCGGGCAGTGGCGCTCGGCGGCAGCTTTCGACACCGCCGTGCCGGTGGCGGTTGAGCCAGTGAAGGATATGTGATCGATGCCCGGGTGCGCGCACAACGCCGCGCCGGCTTCGTAGCCATAGCCGGTCACCACATTGATCGCGCCGGCCGGAAAGCCCACTTCGGCAGCAATCTGCGCCAGGCGCAGCAACGACAAACTGGCATCTTCCGCCGGCTTGACCACGCAGGCATTGCCCGCCGCCAGCGAGGCGCCGACACTGCGCCCGAAAATCTGCATCGGATAATTCCACGGGATGATATGCCCCGTCACGCCATGGGGTTCGCGTACCGTCAGCACGGTGTAGCCCGCTTGGTACGGCAAGGTTTCGCCGTGCAACTTGTCGGCGGCACCGGCGTAGTACTCGAAATAACGGGCGAGGGCGGTGGCATCGGCGCGGGCGACTTTCAAGGCCTTACCGGTGTCCCGCGCTTCGATCTGTGCCAGCTCCTCATGATGCTCCAGCACCGCCACGCCGAGCCTGGCCAGCAGGCGACTGCGCTCCACGGCAGACAACATTCCCCACGGCCCATCGAAGGTTTCCCCCAGCGCCTGCCGTGCGGCACTGATCGCCGCATCGATATCCGCGGCCGTGCCACGGGCGATGCTCGAATAGGTTTCGCCGGTGCTCGGGTCGATCACCGGAATGTCTTCCCGCGAGGTCGACGCCTGCCATTGGTTGGCGATGTAATGTGCGTTGGTCATGTTCAGCTCCTGTTCCCTGCGACGCATTCGGCGATGGCGCGGCCCACTTCGACGGTGCTGGCGCTGCCGCCCATTTCCCGGGTGCGCGGGCCTTCGGCAAGCACCGTTTCGATGGCGGACACGATGGCCGCCGCGGCTTCCTGATAAAGCGGATTGCCGTCGCCCAGGTGCTCGATCATCAGCGCTGCCGACCAGATCTGCCCGATGGGATTGGCCACGCCGAGGCCGGCAATGTCCGGCGCCGAGCCGTGCACCGGTTCAAACAACGACGGGTAGCGCCGCTCCGGATTGAGGTTGGCCGACGGTGCAATACCGATGGTGCCGGTGCACGCCGGGCCCAGGTCGGAAAGGATGTCGCCAAACAGATTGGAGGCCACCACCACATCGAACCAGTCGGGATGCTGCACGAAGTGCGCACACAGAATGTCGATGTGGAACTTGGCCGTTTTCACGTCCGGGTAGCGCCGGGCAATCTCGTTCACCCGCTCGTCCCAGAACGGCATGGTGATCGAAATACCATTGGATTTGGTCGCCGCCACCAGGTTTTTCCGGGGCCGCTGTTGCGCGAGCTTGAAGGCGTAGTCCACCACGCGGTCCACGCCTTCGCGGGAGAAGATCGACTCCTGCACCGCAATTTCCCGCGTAGTGCCTTCCCACATGCGCCCGCCGACACTGGAGTATTCGCCTTCGGTGTTTTCCCGCACCACGATAAAGTCGATGTCTCCCGGCACGCGGCCGACCAGCGGGCAGGGCACGCCGGGCATCAGGCGTACGGGGCGGATATTCACGTATTGATCGAACTGACGGCGGATCTTCAGCAGCGACTCCCACACGGCGGTGTGGTCGGCAATGATGTCCGGCGCACCGACGGCGCCGAAGAAGATTGCGTCATGGCTGCCGATCTGCTCGGCCCAGTCGTCGGGCATCATCGTGCCGTGGGCCAGGTAGTACTCGCTGCACCAGGCAAAGTGGTCGAAGTGAAAGTGAATACCGAAGCGCCGGCTGACGGCCTCCAGTACCCGCAGGCCTTCGGGCACCACTTCGCGGCCGATGCCGTCGCCGGGAATCACGGCGATGCGGTGGGTGGAGCGGGTGTTGGAATGGGACACGCCGTGTCTCCTGTGTTGTTTTTATAGGAAGGTCTGGCGAGGGCATTCTTGGCACAGCTGCAACAACAGGGGAATTGCTAATTGTGGAATCGGCCTTCGCAAAATTCGAAGGCCGAAGATTTACGCCGGGTTGGCGCTGAGGTAGTCGAACAGCGCCAGGCTGGTCAGTGAAGGCTGTTCCTTGCGCATGCACAGGTACATCTGCCGGTCGGCCCAGCTGTCGTCGATTTCGATAAAGCGCAAGGCCATCTCCTTGCGAAAAATCTGCACCGCCCCTTGTGGCAGCACGCCCACGCCCTGGCCGGCGGCGATCAAGCGGCACACCGCTTCGAAACTGCGCACCTGCATCCGCAGCCGCAACGGCATGCCGATGGCGGCGGCGGCTTCGCTGATCAACGGGGTGATGGCGGCGTTGTCTTCCAGCCCGACAAAGTCATAGCCGAGTAAATCCTCAAAACGCGCATGGCGCATTTTCAACGGATGATCATTGGGTACGATCAGGCACAGGCGATCCTGGCAGTAGGGCTCAAAGCGCAGCTCTTCGCCGCTGGAGCGGGTGGTGACGATGCCCACATCCGCCACGCCTTCACGTACGGCCTGGAGAATTTCCCGGCTGCGCTCTTCGCGAATATCCAGGCGGATGCCCGGGTGCAAGGTATTCCATTGGGTCAGTTGGCGCGGCAGTTCCTGGCTCATCGCCGAACTGTTGGCGTACAGGCACACCCGGCCGGTGGCGCCCTTGGCGTAGTCGGCGAGGTCGGCGTGCATGCCGTCCACCGCCCGCAGGATCGACTGCGCATGCTGGGCCAACACGTCCCCGGCCGCCGTCGGCGAAACGCCGGTGGAGGTGCGGGTCAGCAGGGCCACCTTGAAGTGCTGCTCCAGCAGCGACAGGCGCCGGCTGGCGGCAGAGAGGGAGAGGTGGGATTGCTCGGCCGCCCGGGACAGGTTGCCCAGCTTGACCGCCTTGAGGAACAGCTCGATGGAAGTGAGGTCGGGGGACATGCCGGGGTCCTTGTGCGCAGTGGGTGAAAAACTACGCAGTTGGCACGCGGCTGTCCAATATCCGGCAAACAAAAGGGCTGAAAGCAGATCTGCATTTCTGTAGGCGCTGGCTTGCCTGCGATAGCGTCACCGAGGTGCATCTGACACACCGAGGTGCCTGCATCGCAGGCAAGCCAGCTCCCACATTGGTTGGGGTTAGAAGTCGATGCTGGCCGACAACTTCGCCACGCGCGGGTCACCTTGGGTCAGGTAACCGCCGAGGGCCGATTCCCAGTACTTGGTGTTGGCGACGTTCTCCACGGTGGCGCCGAGGGTGACGTCACGCTGGTCCACCTTGAAGGTGTAGCGTGCGCCCACGTCGAAGCGGTTCCAGGCGGGCAGGCTGAGGTTGTTGGCCGCGTCGGCATATTGGCCGCCGGTGCGCAGCATGCGGCCGTTAACCGTCACGCCTTGCAGGCCCGGTACATCCCAATCCACGCCGGCATTCAGCTGGAAGGTCGGTACGCCGATGGCGCGGTTGCCGTCGTTGGTGCCGTTCTGGGTGCCGTGGACTTCGGTGTGGATGATGGTGGCGCCGCCCAGCAGGCGCAGGCCGGCGATGGGTTCGCCGAACACGTTAAGCTCCACGCCTTTGTTGACTTGCTCGCCCTGGCGAACATACGTGGCGCTTAACCCGTCGGCACTAAGTTGTGAGTAACCGTCGGTTGGTTGCTCGATGCGATACACGCCCAGGGTTGCGCCATAGGTACCCATGTCGACCTTGACCCCGGCTTCGGTCTGTTTCGAGCGCGCGGGGGCGTAGGCCTGGCCGGCGTTGGTGAGTGTTTTCGTGCCGGCGGTCTGAGGCGCGGTCGGCCCCTGTGCCAAACCTTCAATATGGTTGGCATAGAACGACACATGGTCCCACGGCTTGAACACCAGGCCGTACACCGGTGTGGTGATCGACTTGTCGTAGTCGGCAGTGCGAGTGCCGGTGCCGTAGGCAAAGCCCTGAACCACCAGTTCCTGGCGGCGCAAACCGGCAGTCACCAGCAAACGATCATCCATAAAGCCCAGAGTGTCGGAGATCGCTGCACTGCGGGCGAAGGTCTTGGCGGTGATGCCCGGGTCGTTCAGGTCGCCGCCCACGAAGCCGCCCTTGGCTGGCCCGGCAACGTCCACCGGGTTATAGATATTGCTGGCGTGGCCGGTGAGATCGAAGTCATAGGCGTTGCGCGTCTGGGCCCAGATCCCGGTCAACCCGAAGTTCAGCTTGTGGCTGACAGCGCCGGTCTGGAATTTGCCATTCAAGCCTGCCATCAGGCTGGTGTTGTCTTCCTGGTGGGCGATGCGCGAGCCGGTGACGGTGGCGTTGCCCAGGGTGTCATTCAGGGTGACCGAGGAGTAACGGCCGATCTCGTTGGTGTGCTTGGCGCCGCCGGCGATGTACGCCGTCCAGTTGTCGTTGAGGTCGTACTCGGCGCGCAACATGCCGAAGGTGTCTTCCAGGCTGCTGGTGCCCCAGCTCGGCGCGTAGTTGGTGTCGGCTGAAGGCGCGTTGGGGATGTGGGTCAGGTTCTGGCCAATCAGCACGGTGTTGCGCCCGCCATTGATCTGCTGTTTCGAGTAGACAAAGTCCCCCGACAGGCGTAGTGCATCACCGCGATAATCCAGGCCGACCGCAAACAGCTTCGAGCGCTGGCTTTCATCATCAATCCCGGTATCGCCCTCACGCTGGGAGAGATTCACCCGTGCGCCAAACCGATTGTCCTCGCCAAAACGTTGCCCGATATCCAGATGCTCGCCGACCCGGCCATCGCTGCTGATATCGGTGCTGAAACGGCGCAGCGGCACATCATCGGCGCGTTTGGGTTGCAGGTTCACACCGCCGCCAATCCCGGAGCCGCCCGGCGTCACGCCGTTGATAAAGGCGTTGGGGCCCTTGAACACTTCAACCCGTTCCAGGGCGTCGGTGGACATGATCTGGCGCGGCAGGATGCCGTACAAACCGTTGAACGAAATATCGTCGCCATTCAGCGGCAGGCCGCGAATGACAAAGGCCTGGGCCTGGTTGGCATAACCCGACGCTTGGCGCACGGACGAATCGTTGAGCAGCACATCGCCGACGTTTTCGGCCTGCTGGTCACGGATCAGTTTTTCGGTGTAGGAAGACATGCTGAACGGCACGTCCATGATGTCCTGGTTGCCCAGCACCCCCAGCTGCCCGCCGCGAGCCACCTGGCCGCCGGCGTACACCGGGGGCAGGGCGCTGGGCGTGGCTGCGTCGGCGCTGATGGTGGTGGCGCCCAATTCCAGAGCCTTGCCATCCTGACGGGTGTTCGCATCCTGCGGGGTTTCTGGAGTTGCGGCGTGAGCGGCGAGGCTCAGGGAGCAGCAAAGGGCGAGCAGGGTAGGGCGAAACGGCACAGCCAAGCGGGTGGAAATGGGCATGGTCGATCCTGACGGCGAACCGTCACTGTGAGGAAAAGGGCAACAACGTTGCGCGTCCTCGCTGCGCGGATACGACTCCGGTGCGAATGATAGTGATTGTCATTAATGTTCTGCAACAGTTTTGTGAGACTGCTCGCTGCGTGTGCGTAGGTCATTTCCGTTAAATCGCCGCGCCTTGTCACAGGCCGAGTAGAATCACGCCCTGAAAGTGATTCTTGAGGTGTGGCAAGGTGGATTTACAGCAGGGGTTTGTCCTGACCCGGCATTGGCGCGACACCCCGGCGGGCACGGAGGTCAGTTTCTGGCTGGCCACCGATCAAGGCCCAAGGTTCCTGCGCCTGCCGGTGCAGACCTCCGTGATGTTTATCCCCCAGGCCCATCGCAAGCCGGCCGAACTGCAGCTCAAGGGTGAGCGCGGCATCGAGTTGCGCGACCTGGCGCTTTGCGACTTCCACCATCGCCCGGTGTTGGGCCTGTACACCAAACAGCATCGCCAATTGATGGACCTGGAAAAGCGCCTGCGCAAAGCCGGCATCGACGTCTACGAAGGCGACGTGCGCCCGCCCGAGCGCTACATGATGGAACGCTTCATCACCGCGCCGGTGTGGTTCGGCGGCACGCCGGGCGAGGGCGGCATGCTGGTGGAGGCGCAGATGAAACCCGCGCCGGATTACCGCCCGCCCCTCAAGCTGGTGTCGCTGGACATCGAGACCACCGCCCAGGGCGACCTGTATTCCATCGCCCTCGAAGGCTGCGGCGAGCGCCAGGTGTACATGCTCGGCCCGCCCAATAAAACCGACGCGGTGGACTTCAAACTCGACTACTGCGACA
This sequence comes from Pseudomonas sp. Z18(2022), assembly GCF_036346535.1. Classification (NCBI taxonomy): domain Bacteria; kingdom Pseudomonadati; phylum Pseudomonadota; class Gammaproteobacteria; order Pseudomonadales; family Pseudomonadaceae; genus Pseudomonas; species Pseudomonas sp. Z18(2022). Next base: position 43,020 of record NZ_JAOTOA010000030.1, on the reverse strand, counting down.
CCCGCGCCGAACTGCTCGATCGCCTGAACCAGTGGCTCGCCACCCATGACCCCGACGCGATCATCGGCTGGAACCTGGTGCAGTTCGACCTGCGCGTCCTGCACGAACATGCCCAGCGTCTGAATGTACCGCTGCTGCTCGGCCGTGGCGGCGATGCCATGGGCTGGCGCGAACACGGCAGCCGCAATCACTACTTCGCTGCGGCGGCCGGGCGGCTGATCATCGACGGCATCGAAGCCTTGCGTTCGGCCACCTGGAGTTTCGAATCCTTCAGCCTGGAAAACGTCGCCCAGACCTTGCTCGGCGAAGGCAAATCGATCTCCACGCCGTACCAGCGCATGGACGAAATCAACCGCATGTTCGCCGAGGACAAGCCCGCGCTGGCGCGCTACAACCTCAAGGACTGCGAGTTGGTGACGCGGATTTTCGAGAAGACCGAGCTGCTTAAATTCCTCCTGGAACGGGCCAGCGTCACCGGCCTGCCGGCGGACCGCAACGGTGGTTCGGTGGCCGCGTTCACCCATTTGTACATGCCGCTGATGCACCGCCAGGGTTTCGTCGCGCCGAACCTGGGCGACAAACCGCCCCAGGCCAGCCCCGGCGGGTTTGTCATGGACTCGCGCCCCGGCCTCTACGAATCGGTGCTGGTGCTCGACTACAAAAGCCTCTACCCGTCGATCATCCGCAGCTTTCTGATCGACCCGGTGGGCCTGATCGAAGGCCTGCGTCACCCCGAAGACAGTGAGTCGGTGGAAGGCTTTCGCGGTGCGCGGTTTTCCCGCACCCGGCATTGCCTGCCATCGATTGTCGCGCGGGTTTCCGAAGGCCGCGAAGTGGCCAAGCGCGAACACAATGCGCCTCTGTCCCAGGCCCTGAAGATCATCATGAACGCCTTCTACGGCGTACTCGGTTCCAGCGGTTGCCGGTTTTTCGACACCCGGCTGGCGTCGTCCATCACCCTGCGCGGCCACCAGATCATGCGCCAGACCCGCGAACTGGTCGAAGCCCGCGGCTATGAAGTGATCTACGGCGACACCGATTCCACCTTCGTCTGGCTTGGCAGCGCCCACTCCCAGGAAGACGCCACGCGCATCGGCCTGGACCTGGTGCAGCACGTCAACACCTGGTGGCGCGAGCGCCTGCAGAATGAGTTCGGCCTGCAGAGTGCCCTGGAGCTGCAATACGAAACCCACTTCAGCCGCTTCCTGATGCCGACCATTCGCGGCGCGGAAGAGGGCAGCAAAAAGCGCTATGCCGGGTTGGTCACCCGCGCCGATGGCAGCGAAGACATGATCTACAAAGGCCTGGAAACCGTACGCAGCGACTGGTCGCCCCTGGCCCGGCAATTCCAGCAGGAGCTCTACCAGCGGATCTTCCACCGCCAGCCCCATCAGGATTACGTGCGCGACTACGTGCGCCGCACCTTGAGCGGTGAGCTCGACGAGTTACTGATCTACCGCAAACGCCTGCGCCGGCAACTGGGCGACTACGAACGCAACGTGCCGCCCCATGTGCGCGCCGCGCGCCTGGCCGACGAATACAACGACCGCCAGGGCCGCCCGCGCCAGTACCAGAACGGTGGCTGGATCAGCTACGTGATCACCGTCAACGGCCCCGAACCGCTGGAAGTGCGCCAGGCACCGATCGACTACGACCACTACGTCACCCGGCAGCTGCAACCGGTTGCGGATGCGATCCTGCCGTTCGTAAACGACGACTTCGGCACCCTGGTGGGTGGCCAGATGGGCCTGTTCTAAAACGGCTTGCCTTGCAGCGGCGAGAGCCTGCAATCTTGGCCACTGACGACCACCAGACGGCGCAATATTCCCATGACTGAAATCACCCTGACCGGCACCACGGTCGAACTCCGCCCCCTGCAACGCGAACACTCGGCCGCCCTGGTACAGGCCGCCGCCGACGGGCAACTATGGAACCTCAAAGTGACCAACGTGCCAGGCCCCGACACCGTCGAAAAGTACGTGGACATTGCCCTGGCCGGGCGTGAGGCGGGCACCATGATGCCGTTTGTGATCGTGCGCCGCGACACCGGCGAGGTGGTGGGCAGTACGCGGTTCTGGAAGGTCGACCGGGTCAACCGCAAGCTGGAGATCGGCCACACGTTTATCAGCCAGTCGGTGCAGAAATCGGGGATCAACACCGAGGCCAAGCTGTTGCTGCTGACCCACGCGTTTGAAGTGATGGACTGTGTGCGAGTGCAGTTCACCACCGATGAACTGAATGAAAAATCCCGGGCCGCGATCCTGCGCCTCGGTGCGGTACAGGAAGGCATTGTGCGCCACGAGCGCATCATGCCCGATGGCCGCAAGCGCAACTCGGTGCGCTTCAGCATCATTGATCCGGAATGGCCGCAGGTTAAAGCAGGCTTGCAAGCCAGGCTGGCTCGCTAGGGCTTGTGGCTCAGCTCTTCCACCAACTCATCCATCCGGTCGGCGATCTTCGGCGTGGTCGACAACACAAAGCCCTTCTGCGTGCCCACATAGGTCTCGACGATGTACAGCGTGTCGCCCACATCCAGCCCCAGTTCCTGCAAGGCTTCGTCCGGCAGGCGAATGGCGCCGTCGCCGTCCCAGTCTTCGATCGTGACGCGTTTGCTGTGCATGATGGCTTCCCGTTGAACGAATGAACGGACTAGCCTAACACCTCAAGCCACTGCAGGAGCCCCGGCAATGGCCACGATGGGCATCCGCAATCAAAAGAAACAATGAGGCGTCAGGTGGCTAAACGCCTTGCTTCGCGGGCGTCCTGACCTACGCTTTCTGAAGCTGTCGTAGGAATCATCCTTGAATTTGACTGTCGCAGACATGAAACTCAAGAACCCTGCATGGAATTCAAAGGAGGTGTGCATGCTCATCCGGTCGCTGACCCTGGCTACCTTGATGGCTTTTACGGGGCCGCTGCTGGCCGCGGATGATCTCAATCCGCTCAAGCAGGACCTGGGCAAGTCACGCCCGTTGGTGGTGGTGGAACTCGACTCCGGTAACCCGACGTTGGCCACTCTCAAGAAACAGCTGGACGAGCCTGCCAACAAGCAGTCCTTTGAAGAGCGCAACATGGTGCTCTACACCGTATCTTTCGGCAGCATTGGTGCCGAGGGCGAGAAGTTCGCCAAGGATGCCAAGGACAACAAGAAGCTCGCACCGCCTGAAACCAACGCACTGATCCGCGCGCTCAAGCTGGGCGCCGGCAGTGGCACCAAAGTGATTCTGGTGGGCAAGGACGGCGAGAAGAAACTCGAGAAGACCGTGCCACCGGATACCCTCAACCTGGCGGATTTCTTCAGCGCGATTGACCAGATGCCCCAGGCTGAAAAGGACCTTGCCGCACCGGCCGAGCCTGAGCCCGCGGCTCCAGCGGCTGCCAAGCCTGGCGCCAAGGCTGGCAAGAACACCAAGCATGCAGCGCCCCAACCTGCACTGGATGATTGAACCCCCGCAAGAGCTGGCCAGCCGGCCTTGCGGTAGAAACTTGCAGCACTGGCGTCATGAGTCATATGATAAGCGTTATCATTTGCACTCTGCGCGCCTTTCATGTCCCCGACTTCTGCGGCAACTCCCACTGACCTGGCCACGCTTTACCAGCAGCAACACCGCTGGTTGCAGCAGTGGCTGTGGCGTCGTTTGAACTGCTCGCAGAGCGCTGCCGACCTGGCCCAGGATACCTTCCTGCGTTTGCTCGCCAAGAACCAGCCCGTTGAAGTCCTGGCACCCCGCAGCTTTCTGGCGAAGGTCGCGCAGAGCGTGCTGTCCAATCACTTCCGCCGGCAAAAGCTCGAAAGGGCCTATATGCAGGCTCTGGCCCTGTTGCCGGAAGAGTCGGCCCCCAGCGCCGAAACCCAGTGGATCCTCCTGGAAACCCTGGCTGCCCTCGACGAAGTCCTCAGCCGCCTGGCACTGCCGGTGCGCCAGGCGTTCCTCTGGTCGCAGCTCGACGGCCTCAGCCATGGCGAAATTGCCGAGCGCCTTGGCGCGAGCATCACCACGGTCAAGCGCTACATCGTCAAGGCGGGCGCCCAGTGCATCCTGCTGGACAGCCAGCGTTGATGAAGCCGTCGCCACTGTCCCTGGAAGCGGCCGAGCAGGCCATGCATTGGCAACTGGAGTTGCAGTCGCCGGATGTCAGTGAACAGACCCGTAACGACTGGCTTGCCTGGCGCCAGCAAGACCCGGCACATGAACTGGCGTGGCAGCATTCCCAACGGTTTTTCCAGCGGATGCACGACGTGCGCGCGCCGGCTCATCAGGCATTGGTGAGTGCGGCACTGCTGCCGGCATTGTCGCGGCGCCGGGTGATCAAGAACCTCGCGCTGCTGCTGGCAGCCGGCAGTGTGGCGTGGACCGCCCGGGATACCCCCTTGGTGCAGCACTGGACCAGTGACTACAGCACTGGTGTCGGCGAACAATGGCGCATCGACCTGGCGGACAACACGGAAGTCCAGCTCAATACCGACACCGCCATCGACGTGAAATACACCGAGGATGTTCGGCAGATCAGCCTGCTGCGGGGCGAAATCCTGGTGTTGCCCAACCCGGCGGACACGCGCCCGCTCTGGGTCAAAACCGCCGAAGGCCTGACCCGTGCCACCGCCAACCGCTTCAGCATTCGTCAGCGTGGCGGCTTCACCCAACTGGGCGCCGACCAGGGCGTGCTGTCGGCGCAAATCCCCATGGGCACCATCAGCCTGCAACCCGGGGAAATCATCAGCTTTGACACCAATACACTGCTGGCCCGCAGGCCCCAGCGCGACGGCGAGCTGGCCTGGAGTCGCGGCATGCTGGTCGCACAGGGGCGGCGCCTGGAAGACTTCCTTCACGAGCTGAGCCGCTACCGGCGCGGCCATCTGGCCTGTGATCCGGCCGTGAGTGACCTGCGGGTGTCCGGCACGTTCCCGCTGGGCGACACCGACCGCATCCTCACCACCCTGGGGCAAACCCTCAAGCTGGACGTGGAGCATTTCACACGGTTCTGGGTCACCCTCAAGCCGCGTCGTAACCTGGCCTGAATTTATTTTTGCCCGAGGGTGGTCCGTTTGCGTTTCTCACGAGACTCGTATCCCCAGAAGCCAACTTTACTGGGGAGCAGGGCATGCAAGCGCGACAACCGATACGTACCACATTGAAAAAGACACTGGCCGTTGCGGTGGTCCGGGGCATTGCCGGCCTGACCATGGCAGCACCGGTGCTGCTGGCGCCGGCGTGGGTGCAGGCGGCTGAGCAATACAGGTTTGATATCAAACCGGGCTCCCTGGCGGGTGCGCTGAACCAGTTTGGCCAGGTCACGCATATCCTGCTGTCGTACCCGGCGGTGCTCACCGAGGGCAAAACCAGCCCCGGCCTGCAAGGGCGGCATGACTTGGACAGCGGCCTGGCGATTCTGCTGGGCAACACCGACCTGCAAGCTGTGCACGGCAGTGCCGACAGCTATTCCCTGGAACCGCGCCCCACCGGCGGAGCCTTGCAACTGGGCACGGTGTCGATCTCCGGCAAGGCCCCGGGCTCGACCACCGAGGGCACCGGCTCCTACACCACCCAGTCCTCCAGCAGCTCGACGCGCCTGAACCTCACGCCCAGGGAAACCCCGCAATCGCTGACAGTCATGACCCGCCAACGCCTGGATGACCAGCGCCTGAGCACCCTCAGCGATACCCTCGACGCCACCCCCGGCATCATCGTGCTGCGTGACGGCCTGGGCTCGGAAAGCGACAGTTATTTCTCCCGGGGCTTCCAGGTCCAGAACTTCGAAATCGACGGCGTGCCCACCGTCACCCGCATGGACAATTACACCCAAAGCATGGCCATGTACGACCGGGTGGAAATCGTGCGCGGCGCCACCGGCCTGATCAGCGGCATGGGCAACCCAGCGGCCACCATCAACCTGATTCGCAAACGCCCGACGGCGCAAGCCCGGGCCAGCGTGACGGCCGAGGCGGGTAACTGGGACCGTTATGGCAGCGGCTTCGACGTGTCCGGCCCGCTGACCGAGACCGGCAACGTGCGCGGGCGGCTGGTGGCGGACTACAAGACCGAACACGCCTGGATCGACCGCTACAAACAGGAAACCCAACTGCTCTATGGCATCACCGAATTCGACTTGAGCGAAGACACGTTGCTGACCCTGGGCTTCAGTTACCTGCGCACCGACGTCGACTCGCCGGCCCGTTCCGGCTTGCCCACACGTTTTACCGACGGCTCGCGAACCAACCTCAGTCGTTCGCTGAACACCGCGCCGGCCTGGTCCTATAACGACCATGAACAGACCAGTTTCTTCACCTCCATCGAGCAGACGTTCGATAACGGCTGGAGCGCCAAGGCCGAATTCACCCACAGCGAAAACCAGTTCGACGAGGTCTTCAACTACGTCAACGGCTCCCTCAATCGTGACGGCAGCGGCACCACTCAATTGCCGGTGCGTTTCTCCGGCACACCGCGCCAGGACAACCTCGACCTCTACGCCACCGGGCCGTTCGACTTGCTGGGGCGTGAGCATGAGTTGATCGCCGGCGTGACCCTGTCCAAATACCGCGAAAGCGTGCCCAGCTATGGAGGCTGGCACTACGACTATTCCGGTTCGCCGGCCGGTGCGATCGACAACCTGTTCACCTGGGATGGGCATTCGGCGAAGCCCGACTTCAACGTCACCGGCAAGTCCTCGGCGGATGAGAGCCAGTACGCGGCCTACCTGAGCACGCGGTTGCGGGTCACCGATGACCTCAGCGTGATCCTCGGCAGCCGGGTGATCGACTGGAAGCGTGAAACCCAGGACCGTCCGTATGTGGGCGACGCCACGCGTACCGATGAATCACAAACCGGGGTCTACATTCCTTACGCCGGGGTGGTGTATGACCTGACCGATAACTGGTCGGCGTATGCCAGCTACACCAAGATCTTCAACCCTCAGGCGACCTGGGTGCGGGACATCAACAATAAACCGCTGGAGCCGATGGAGGGCAAAGGCTACGAGGTGGGGCTCAAGGGCAGCTTCTTCGATGAACAGCTCAACACCAGCCTGGCATTGTTCAAGCTGGAGCAGGACAACCTGGCGATCTGGATCGACACCCCGGGCGGCAACACCTATCGCAACGAGAAAGGCACCACCACCGAAGGCGTGGAGCTGGAACTCAGCGGTGAACTCGCCGAAGGCTGGCAAGCCTCTGCCGGCTACGCGTACGCGGTGAGCACCGATGCGGACGACAAGCGCATCGTCACCACCTTGCCGCGCCAGAGTTTGAAGACCTTCACCACGTACCGCCTGCCGGGCGACTTGAACAAGGTCACCGTGGGCGGTGGGGTGAACTGGCAGAGCAAGGTCGGCGAGGACCTGCACACCTTCAGCCAGGGCAGCTATGCGATTGCCAACCTGCTGGTGCGCTATGACATAACGCCCAAGCTGAGCACCTCGGTCAACCTCAACAACCTGTTTGACCGGGAGTACCTCAGCTACGCGGGCAACCATGGGATGTATGGTGCGCCGCGTAACCTGATGACCAGCCTCAAGTACGACTTCTAGCGGCCGTAGGCCTGGGGTTTATGCCCCAGGCTTCTCCCCGGCCACCACCGGCGCCTTGCGCACCGGGAACGGGAAGTAGAAGAACCGCAGGAACGCCACCCGCTTGATCACCTCGCCGATCATCAACGGCACCACCACCGCCACCACCAGCCCGATAAACGCCGCCGCCACATCCGGCAACCCCAGGTGCTGCAGCAGGGCGATGGTCTTGTGCTGGATCTCGCCGTGGAAAATCAACAGGATCAGCGTCGACTGCCCGATGTAGGTCATGGCACGGGTCAATACCGCCGACGTCATCATCAACCCGGCCAGCGCCCAGCAGATGTACACACCGATCACCGCCAGGGCACTGGTCCAAAGCCAATGGTCATAGCGGCGCTGGGCCAGGTCCATGGTGTCCCAGGTCGGGATGAAAATCGCGAAGTACACCACCAGCGCCACCACCATGCTCAACAGCGAACTCTGGTGTCTGCGCAGCACGTCCCGCAGCAGATAGCCGAGGATGAAATAGGTGCTGCTGATCAACGTCACATCCAGGCTGAAGGGCAGCCCCGGCATCGTCCAGGTCTGGCCGCCGACGGTGATCGGTACCTGCCAGAACCAGTCCAGGGTCCAGACCCCCAGCAGCAACTGCACGCCCACCACCACGCAGCTCCACACCAGGGACAGGCCCAGGCGTTGCATCAGCCGCAGCATCACCCAGGCAAACAGGATCGCCGCCCAGAAATGTGGCAGGAACCACAACGCCTGCCAGGGCAGGGTGTCCACCGAGGCGTACAGCACGCCGCCAATGTCGGGCAGCAGCGGTTGGCCGCGCAGGATGTCGCGCACCAGCACGTACACCAGCATCGTGGTGAAGAACGGTTTTAGCAGGGCATCGGCCTTGCGCACGGCCATTTCAACAAACGGCTGCTCGGGCTTGAAGAACACCCCCGACAGGAAGAAGAACAGCGGCAGGATGAAGACCGCGAGTATCGGGTACAGCAAGTTCGGGGAATGCTCCACGAACCAGCCGTGCCCGAACACGATGATCAGGATGCCAATGCCCTTGGCAATATCCATTTGAATCCAGCGTTTTTTCACCTGACTGCTCCCACTCTATAAACCTGCCTTGCGCCACGGCTTGAGCCACAGGCCCATGCCCAGCAACACCACGGCTCCGGCCAGGGTGCTCAACCCCAGCTGCAGCCAGATACCTTGAATCCGAAACAACACCAACGCGGCCAAACCCATCACCAGCCCACTCAATACCCAGTGCCACTTCCAGGGCAGGGCACCGAGCAAGTCCTGGCGTTGCATCAACAGCAACGCGGTGCACAGCACGCCGGCGAGGGCGGCCAGCGGAATGCCCGCCAGGCCAAACACAAACGGCAGCACGCCCAGCAGCAACACGTTCACCAGGCTGCCCAACAGCTCGCAACGCAGCGGCTGGCGAGTGTCGCCAGCAGCGTAGGCATAGCGCGCCAGCAGGGCGTTCCAGGCGCCAAATACCAGCGGCACGGCAAACCAGGCCAGCAGCAGCGGCAACGGCGAATCCACCGACTGCTTCGGCAGCAGCAACGCCACCAGGCTCGGCGCCGCCGCTACCAGGCCGACGCCGGCGGGCAGGGTCAGCAGGCTGGCGGTTTCCAGGCCGCGCTTGAGCAGGGCCAGGCGCTCATCGCCCTGGCGCCGGCTCATCATGCCCAGCAGCACCTGGTTGAGGCTCATCAGGGCAATCAGCGGCAGGTTCATCAGCTTGCGGGCCAGGTTGACCCAGGTCACGGCGCCTTCACCCAGCAACGACGCCACCAATCGTTCAATCAATGCCAAGCCCTGGCTGGCGCCGTTGCTCAGCAGCAACGGCCCGATGCGCCCGCCCAACTCGCGCAATTCCAGGGTCGACGCTCGCAGCCGCCACGGCCGCCAGCCCAGGCGTAACATCGATGGCAACAGCGCCAGGGGCATCAGCAGGCTGCCGGTGAGGCAGGCCAACGCCAGCGAATGCGGTTGCGTGGCGGTACCGGCGAGGGCGAGGTAGGTCACCGGCGGCAGGTTGAACAGCAACGAGCCGAGCCCCGCGACCACAAAGCGCTCGTTGGCCTGCAACGGAATGCTGAACAGCGCATGCAGCATCAAGCCCGGCACGCTCCAGGCGAGGATCTGCAAGTTGCTGCTGGCAAGGCTGGTGGCCGTCGCCGCAAGGCCCGGGCCGAGCAGTTGCACCAGCCATGGCGCCAGCAGCGTCAACAGCAGGCTGGTGACCAGCGCAATCAACAGCAGCGCCGGGAACAACACCGCCAGCCAGTCCAGGCGCTCGCCGTCCTTGCGTTGCAGGTACAGCGGCAAGGCGGCGGCACTCAGCACGCCTCCGGCCAGGGACATACGCAACGCTTCGGGCAAAAACAGCGCGATCAGGAACGCATCGCTGCGCTCGCCCGCACCCCAGGCCGCTACCAACAACCACTCACGGGCAAACCCGAGGCACAGCCCCAGCAGGGTCGCCAGGGTCAACCAGAACGCCGATCCGAGCATGCCTAGGGCCCGACGCTATCGAGCACGGGCTTGCGGTAGGACACGGTCTTGGCCTTTGGCAGGCGCGCCGGGAACAGGCGCCGCGCCTCCAGCACGTTGATCCCCACCATCAGCCAGAACAGCGCAATCATCACCAGCGCGAAGCTGAAATAGTGGTCAAAAAAGCCGCTGACCAGTGCCGACAGAATCCCCGCCGTGCTGCCCAGCCAGATCGCGTTGTCCTTGGTCAGGCGGATCGGGCCGATCTCCGGCCGGGACTCGCGCCACCAGCGCCAGGTCACGGCGATAAACAGCAGCATGCTGATCACGCCGGTCTTGTAGACGAAGTTCAGCCACAGGTTGGAAATCCCCAGCAGGTGCGTGCCCGGCACCGGCGGGTCTACCTTGAAGCCAATGCCCAGCGGGTAACTGGCCACGGCCTGGGGGAACATCCGGTATTCGTCGAAGCGCACTTCGGTACTCGCGTTCTGGGCCGAGAAGATCGTCGCCAGACGTTCCTGCAACGGTGGATACGACAGCACCAGCGCCACGGCCAGCGCCACGCCGATCATCAGCAAACGCCCGGTGTACGGCACTCGCCGCGATGCCATCCAGATCAGTACCAGCGCGAGGCTGACCATCGCGCCCCGGCTACTGGCCAACAGCAGGGCGGCCGCGCCCAGGCAGGCAACGCCCAGGCCGAGGCCGCGTTTCCAGCCGGTGTTGGTGATCCCGTAGCAGAACGCCAACGGCAGCAGCAACGCCATGATCCCGCCGGTGGCATTGGGGTGCATCCACGGCGAACCCATCCGCGAGGCCATCGCCCCCAAGCCGAGGGACAGGGTGTCGAGGCTGCCGTAGTTCATCAAGGTCAGGATCGGCAGCATGCCCGAGGCCGAGCGCGAGCGGATAAACACGCCGATGGACATCACCAGCATCGCCAGGGTGCCCAGCAACAGCGCGATCACCAGGGCTTCGCGGTTTTTCTGCTCAACCAGCAGCTTGGCGGCGAGGAACAGCACCGACAGGTTCAACAACCAGCGCAACCAGTTCGCCAGGCCGCTGGCCTCGGCGGTGATGCTGACCTGGCCGACGATAAACGGCACCACGGTAAAGATCATCAGCCACATCAACATGCGGTCGGTGGGGCGCCGCGACAGCGGTGGCGCAGCCGGCAGGCGCGAGAGGAAACCGTGCCAGATCACCGCCGCCCACGTCAGGGCGATCAGCGCTTCGCTGACCGTACTGCGAATCCCCAGGTTGAGGGTAGAGTAGGGCATGAACGTTGCCACCAGGGCGAACAGCAGCAGCCCCCAGAACGGGAACCGCAAAATCGTCACGGCAGCGGCCAGGCCGATCACCGCCAGCACGGCCTTGGCCGGGGAAAGAAAGAGGATCAACCCACCAAACAGCAGGCCGAAGACGATGGCGACGAGGCTACCCAGTGAGATTCTCAATTCAATTCCTCGATCAGTTCGGCCAGGCGCCGACGGTAGGCCTGGTGGTTGAAACGTTCGGCCCAGCTGCGTAACTGTTCAGGTGGCTGTTCAATGGGTTGGTCGGCCAGGTGCAGCATCAATTGCACCAGGGCTGCACCGTCGGTGGGTGAAAAACGCGGCGCCAACGGCGGGGTGATTTCATCCAGCGAGGTACCGCTGGCCACCGCGACCGGGGTGCCGACGCTCAGGGCTTCGATTACCGGCAAGCCAAACCCTTCCGCGTAAGAAGGCTGCCACAGGCGCGAGGCCTTGCGGTAGAGGCCGTGCAGTTCGGTGTCGGATACGCCGCTCAACGCGCGTATCCCGGGATAGCTGCGTTGGGCTTCGGGCAAATGATCAAGGCTGCCTACCAGCACCAGTTCCGGCACGCTCGGCGATTGGCGGCGCGCTTGCTGCCAGGCGTCCACCAGGAACGGCACATTCTTGCGCAGTTCCCGGGTGCCCACCAGCAGCCAGTAGTGCTCGGGCAGTTGCCGGGCCGTGAGGTCCGCCGGCACGCCGGCAAAGCCCACCACTTGATTGGGCAACACCCGAATCTTGCTCGCCGCCTTGGGAAACAGGCGCGCCGTTTCATCGGCACTGTACTGCGAAGGCGTCCACACCCGGTCTGCCGTGTGCACCGCATAAGTGATCGACAGGCGATCGCTGGCCTTGTAGATCATCGCCTTCAGGCGGTTGGCGTGGTAGTTGTCCAGGGTGATCTGAAACAGATCATGCAGCAACACCACGGTGCGCAGGCCTTTGGGTTTGGGCGGCAGCGGCAGGCCCATATTGAAGGTGCTGATGTACAGATCGATGCGCTCATCGCGCAGGGCCTTGGGCAAGAACCCCGCCTCGAAACGCAGGCGCTGGTGGGGCTGGTGCATGGCGGTCTTGGCACAGCCCCATTCCGGGCAATGGGCATTCAGGCGCAGCTCGTCACCCAGCGGCGCGACGCTGAAGCGTTCAAGCTCGATACCGGGCATGGCGCGCAGGGCGTCTTCCAGGGCGTACACCTGGCGGCTGATGCCCGATTGCGGCGAGGTGCCGACGGTGCGGTAGTCGAGGCCTATGCGCATGCCGGCTCCTTTTGGCTCAGGGGCGACAGTTGCGCGTACACCTGCTCCAGCTGGCTGGCGGCGACGCTCCAGTCATGGGCACGGCGCACGTAGGCGCGACCGGCTTCGCCCATCGGGGCTGCGACTTCAGGCTGTTGCAGCAGGCGCACCACGGCGTCAGCCAGGCTTTCAGCGGTTTGGCCGCCGAGGTAATCCAGGCCTTGCACCAGGTCCAGGCCGGACACGCCCTGGTCGGTACTCGCCAGCGGCAGGCCGGCGGCCAGGGCCTCGAGCACCTTGAGCTTGGAGCCGCCGCCATGGCGCAACGGTGCCAAAAACACCGAGCAGCTCGATTGCAGTGTCAGCAGGTTGGGCACAAAACCTTGCCACTCGATGCGCCCGTCCTTCCAGCGTTCGCGCCAGCTCTCGGGCATGCCAAAACCGCAGACGCTCATGCGCGCATCGGGGCAGCGGGCCCACACTTTCGGCAGGATTTCATCCAGCGCCCACTCGATGGCATCGACGTTGGGCGCGTATTCATAGTTGCCGAGAAACAGCACGCGGCGGGTCGCAGGGTCCGGGCGGGCGGCGGCGAAGTGCGCGCAATCCACGCCATTGACCACCACCGGCACCGGCTTGCCGGCAATCTGCGCCAGGGTCCGGGCGTCGGCTTCAGTCACGGCGACTACTTGCGCGGCCTGGCGCATCACCCGGCGTTCCCAGCGGCCGTAGCGCCATTGATCGTAGCGAATAAAGGGCAGCGCCCAGCCCGGCAGGCGATCGTAGGTGGCCGCGCCAAGGGACGATTCGACGTTGTGTTCGGTCAGCACAAACGGCTGGGAGCGACGGGCCAGTGCATCTTCATAAGGCTGGAAGGTATAGGTGTGCTCGATCTGCACCACGTCCCAATGCTCGGCCAGCAAGCGTTCGAAGGTGTCCTGTATCGCACCCGACAGGCCATTCACACTGGCCAGCAACGGGTACGGTGCAAACAGCCCGGCCAGCAGGGTCTTCAGGCTGCGCAGCGGGCGGCGCGGCAGGATGATCACCTGCTCCAGGAAGGCTTCCAGCACCTGGCGATCGGTGAGCGATACCGCGTGCTTGTCATGCAACAGCAAGGTGATCCGGTGCCCGCGCGCAGCCAGGCTGCGCAGCAAATGAAACTGGCGCGTCTTGCCACCGCTGGTAGCGGGCCAAGGCGAGTAGGGCAGGATCCAGAGGATGCGCATGGGTGGCTTCAATCCCATAACAGAATTTGCAGGTTCGGCTTGACCGGTACGTCCAGTCCATTGGTGCCACTCAAGGGTGTTTCGGTGCCGCGCAACGGGTCATACAAGGTGGCGGTGGTCATGCCCGGCAAATGCGCGCTGCCGCCACGGGCCGACCAGAAGAACCACACCTTGCGCCCGTCGGCACGGGTCCAGCCGATGCTGAACAGGCCGTCGGGCAACTGGTCGGCGGTGGGTGGGTCGCCGGGGGTCAATTTGGGCCCGCTCACCTTGAGGAAATTCTGCAAGGCGGTGTACGACGGCTTCGGGTTGGTGTCGATATCCAGCAAGCCGTAACTCTGGTCGCGCACGCTGGCGCGCTGGTCCAGGTCGCTCAGGGTGAACAGGAAGATCTTGTCGAAATCCAGCGCGCTCATCAGCGCAACGCGGCGCACGATGTAGTCGGCCTGGCCTTGGGGGGTGATGAAGTCCTGCACCTCTTTCGGGCCTTTATAGTTCGACCAGCCCCACTCGGTGCTCCACAGGGTCTTGACCCCGGCCGCCCGCAGTTTCTGGTTGAGGGCGCTGGTCTTTTCGACAAAGTCCAGGTTCGACGGCGTGTTGCCTTCGGGCAATTGGGTGTAGGGGTGATAGGACATCACGGTGTTCAGGCTCGGCACGCCCAGTTGCAGCAGCCCGTCGAGCATGTTCTGGCCGTTGGGCATTTCACTGAAGAACGCCATGCCGGCGGCCACCACCGGCGTGTTCGGGTTCACCACCCGCAGCGCGGCGGCGGTGACTTGCAACAGGTTGGCGTAGCCGGCCGGGTCGGCCACGGGGCGCCAGAAACCCAGCAGGTTCGGCTCGTTCCACACCTGCCAGGCCTCCACGCTGGGATAACGCTGGGCCAGCAACGCCATGCGGTTGGCGAAGATGCCCGGGTCTTTCGGTGGGAACTGGTCCTGATACGGCGAGGAGGCCGGCGCAGTGGTGGCGAACTTCGCCGAGCCCACCAGGTAGAACACCGACTTGATCTGGTTCTGCTGCAGCTTGTTCACCAGCTCGTCGAGGGTCGCGACGTTGTACTGATTCTCGGCGGTTTCCAGTTGGTCCCAGTGCAGGTCCAGGCGCACCCATTCCAGGCCCAGGGCCTTGAGCCGGTCGATCTGCTTCTGGTAACGCTCGGGGCTGAACCACAGGAACTGTGCGTTCACCCCCAGAAAATCCTTCCACACGATCTCTTTGTTGCTCTTGAGTACATGGCTCTCGGCATCGGCCGGGCGGCCCCAGAGAAAGGCGGTCAAGCCCAATGCTGCGACGACTACGAGGGTCGCCAGGTAAGTCCGTTTACGTGCCATGGTTGCCTCCTGCAATGGCGTGTTCAAACAGGCTTGCGAACTTCTGCGCGGTCAACGGCCACAGCCGTTCACGGCCAATCGCGGCGGCGCGTTCGGCCCAGTCCCTGGCCCGTTGCGGGTTGCGGGCGAGCAACAGCAACTGCTCGCTGAGCGCAGCCACATCGCCTTGTGGGTAGATGGCGCCGTTGCCGCTGGCGACTTCCTCGGCAAACGCCCGGGCATCGGACGTAATCGCACCGCGCCCGCAAGCCGCTGCCCACGACAACGCGCCGCTGGTGCCGCGCTGGCGGCCCAGCAGGCCGAGTTTTTTCGATTCACGATACGGCAGCACCATCACATGGTGCGCCTGGATCGTCTGCGCAATCTCGCTGGCCGGCAAATTCAGCCGCCAGTCGATGGAGCCTGCCAGGCCGAGTTCGGCGATCTGGCTGTTCAACTGCTCCAGGTAATTGCCGCCTGCGCCAAACGCCATTTCGGCGGCAGTGCCACCGGCCAGGGTCAGGCGCACACGGTCACGCAATTCGGGGGCTTTTTCGAAGACGGCGGCCAGTGCCTGCAACAGGTCTTCGATGCCTTTGCCACGGTAGATAAAACCAAAATACAGCAGGTGCAGCGTGTCCAGTGGCGGCAAGGCCACGGGCGGGATGTCCAGGTTCGCGTGGTTGATCACCGCCACCTTGCCGGCGGGCAATTGCATGCGCGCCGTCAGGCAGTCGGCGCCCAGGCGGGTGAGGGTCACCAGCCGGGTCAGGCCCTGTGCGACGTGACGTTCTTCGCGCAGGGTCAAGGGATCGGCCAGCACCACTGCCGCCTGGGGCAATGGGCTGGGCAAGGATTCCAGCAGGTTCAGCGGAAAGGGCAATTGCTCGCGCCGCCAGACCATGCGTTCCGGGTCATGCACCGTGGCGGTCAACGGCAGGGCAGGGTAGGCCTTGCGCAATTCGCGCAGGGCCAGAAACTCCCCCAGCCGCCCACCGCCCAGCTCGGCGTGAACCAGGTCAACCCCCTGCCAGTCGAAACCGGCAATGGCCTGCTGGATCGCCGCCGTGCTGCCGACCACGCCCGTCAAGGGCGTGATCACATCGACGCCCAGTTGCTCCAGTGCCGTCTTGAAATGGTTCGCGTAATCGGCGATCCCGTTCTTTTCCGGCGGCAGGGGAGCGAGCAGGGCGATGCGCATCAGAACGAACCCCGGTATTTGGCGATGGTTTTCAGCACCTTGACCGGCACCTCGAACTTGCGGCGGTTGATGATGATGCCATCGACCTTGCCGAACGCCGTAGTGAGGATCGACAGCGCGTGTTCCACCACCGGCACCGTGCTTTTTTGCGCTTCCACCACCAGCGCAATCAGGTCGGCGCGGCGCAGGTTGATGAACGCATCGCGGTTGTCCAGCAGCGCCGAGGCATCCAGCAACACCACCTGGCCCGGAATCGCCGGCTCAATCCCGCCGACCCGCACCCGCACGCCGTTCTCTTCCAGCAACTGGCGCAACTGCTCGACGATAAAGCTCACGCCTTCACCGTGTCGCGCCGAGGTCAGGCCCAGGGTCAGGCCCTGTTCGGCAATCCGCTCCAGCGGCAGCAAGCCATACAGGCGATAGATGCTCGCGTTGAAGGCGTTGGTGCTTTGCGCGGTGCTGGTGTCCAGCTCCGGCAGCGTGGTCCACAGCGGCAGGCCGAATTTGCCTTCCACCAGGCCGCCGTCGTGGATCCGTTGATCCAGCAGGTAGCACAGGTAGATCACCAGCAGCCCCACCACGATCGAGAACGGGATCGCCAGCAACAGCATCAACAGGGTTTTCGGGAAGACGCGCCCAGGGTTCAGGGTGGCTTCTTCGATCACCGCGATGTTACTGATCTGGCTCTTGTCCAGTTCACGGTCGATGCGCGATTTTTCCAGGCTGTCCACATACAGCGCGTAGTTTTTCTCGGTGCCGTTCAGCTCACGGGCCAGGCGCGCCAGTTCCGGCTCGATGGCCAGAGCGTCCTTGCGTTGGGCTTCCAGTTCCGTCAGTTGTTTTTGCTGTTGCACCAACTGTGTACGCAGCGACTGGTTGCGGCTGGTCTCATCCAGCAGTACCCGTTGCAAGTGGATTTCCAGGGTGTTCGGCGCGCGGTTCTCGGAGCTTTGCACCGTGTCGCTTTCACCGGCAACCTGGGCCTGCATGGCGCGGATCGAAGCGTCCAGGGCTTTGACCGGTGGCGCGTTATCCGTGTAGGTACGCATCATGTCGGCTTTTTCCAGGAGCTTCTGGTTCAGCAGGCGACGCAAGTCTTGTTGCTGCGGGTTCAACGCGATCTGGCGAACCGTGGTCACCTCTTTGGGCTGGCCCTTGAGTTGGTCACGGGTGCTCTGCAACGCCACGTCGGAAGAAGCGATCAGGCGAGTGGAGTTGAACACTTCGCCACGCAGCACGTTGATCCGCTCGGACAAGTCTTCCAGGCGATCGGTGATGCTCGACGCGCCGATCTCGTTCAAGTGCGTGAGGATCTGGTCCTTGTAGCTCTTGATCTGGGCAGCGCTGGAAGACACCTGGCCTTCATAGAACGCGTACAGGCTCTTGCGGCCCAACGCCTGGGTGCGTTCGTCGATGTAGGTTTCGACCCAATCCTTGACCACCGCCTGGGCGATTTGCGGGTCATCCCAGCGGAAGCTGATGTCCATCACCGTAGAGCCGACGGCGTGGGTTACCTCGAAGTTTTTCTCCAGGCTTTTCGCCAGGCGTTCCACCGGGGTGGTTTCTTCGACGATACCGACGGTTTCCAGCACCACTCGCACCCCGTCAAACACGGCACTGATGCCTTTTTTGACGTACCACTTGGTGCGCTTCCACACGCCTTCCGGCGGTTGCATCTTGTCCATCACGTCCAGGTAATGCTCGGCCACGGCGCGCACGATGGGGCGCCCGGTCAGCAGGCGTTCCTCGTCGACAATCGGGTCGCGCTGGGTGCTCGGCATGACGATCGGCTGACGGTTGTCGACCTCGATCGGCATCGTCGAGTCACGCCCCGGTTTTACCAGCAGCCGCGCGGTGGATTCATACTTGGCCGGCAGCAAAAACGCCCCCAGCAAAATAATCACCAGCGCGGCAAGCGCCGCCAGTTTGAACTCGTGCTTGAAGATGAAGAACAGACGCAGAAGATCACGAAAAGAACGGATCTCGATCATGGGATGTCGCTCCTTTAGTGGTTCGTGGTGTAGCTGTAGCCCACACCAATGGATTTGGTGAAGGGAATCAGCTGGTTCAGGTAAGTGTCCACGCCCTGGATCCGTTCGCCGACGTTGGACTTGGGTACAAACACCACGTCACCGCGTTGCAGCGCCACGGGCTTGCGGCCCAGTGCGCCGTTCTTCAGGTACTGGCTGAAATCGAGAAAGTAGGCGTGGTAGATGCCTTGGCCATCTTCACGCAACAGGGCCACCATGCTCGCGTTGCCCACCGAGCTCACGCCGCCGGCACCGAGAATCGCCTGCTCCATGGTGGGGGCCGTGGCGATGGAGATCGCCGACGGGTTTAACACCGCGCCGCCGACAATCACCGTGTTACCCGGTGCCTGGTTGATGTTCACCGTCACCCGCGGCTCGCGATACACCGGTGCGAGCTTCTGGCTCAGCTCGGCGGCCACTTCCGCCGGCGTTCGCCGCGCCACCTGGATCGGCCCCAGGAAGGGGTAGTTGATCTTGCCGTCGTTCTGCACGGTGTACAGCGTCAGCTCGTAAATCGTGCTGACGTTGAACGCCGACAGGGTCGGCATTTCCCCGGCATCGCGCACGATGCGCAGCTGGTCGCCGATGCGGATACGTTCCACCGCCGGCGGCAACTGGGCCATGCGGTCGAGGGCCTGCTTGCCCTCATCCACCGTTTTCCCGTCGGGGGCGACGATCCGCGCCGGGGTATTGCAGGCGGCCAATGCCATCATGGCCAGGACGAGCAAGGTTCGTTTCATCAAAGGGGTCTTCCTGTAGGTCATGATGCTCACCTCCAATAACCGGGGAACATGCTGATGCGCCGCTTAAGGGCGAGGGGGAGCTGGCGCTCCAGATGGCCCAGCCGGTAGCCGAGCAATTTGAACGCGCTGCGCACCAGTACTTCGGGTACGCGGTGCAATGCACCGGCTTCGCGTAATGCTCGAAGCTCGGCCAGTACATAGCGTTTACCTTCACCGCCGGCATCGCCAAAAGCCTGGCGAATCCACGGCTCGCGGCCGTAGAAAACGCCAATGTCGAAGTAGCGGTGAAACTCATCCATGAGACGGTAATCGTGGGAGTGATAGACCAGGGCGGTGGCGGCATAGCGCACCTTGTAGCCTTCCAGCAGCATGCGGGCGGCGACGTAGGCGTCCTCGCTGCCGATCACATCCGCGGGGAAGCCACCGACGGCTTGCAGGGCGCTGCGCCGGTACACCGAAAACGAATCCGAGCTGAAGCAGGTCTTGATCCCGAGCTCCGGCGCATCCGCCAGGCTTTTGCTTCTGCTTTGTGGCGGGTAATTGAAGTGGCGCGACTGGGCGCCCAGCACACCGGCATCCGGGTGCGGCAACTGGCGGCCATACGCGACGCCATTGAGCGGGTCCAGCTGCAGCTCGCCCACCAGGTTGGCGAAGGTCTCGGGCTCGGCGGGAATCGCGTCCTGGGTCATCACGATCAGCACGTCGCCGTCGACTTGTTCGCTGGCCCAGCGGCGGGTGCCGCCGTGGTTGAAATCCTTGGCATCGATCACTTCGACCCGTACGCCGAACTCGCGAAAACGTGCCACGGTGTCATCGCTGGAGGCACTGTCGACCACCAGGGTTTCGTCCGGTTGCAGGGTTTGCATGCGCAGCGCCGGCAGCAGCCGGTCGAGGTGGCTGGACGCGTTGCGGGTCGGGATGATCAGGGCGGTACGCATCACTTCTTCACTTCGGCCGGAGCCCGGCCGTAGATGTCGTCAAAACGCACGATGTCGTCTTCGCCCAGGTACTCCCCGCTCTGCACCTCGATCATCACCAGGTCGATGATGCCGGGGTTGGTCAGGCGGTGTTTGTGCCCGGCGGGAATGTAGGTGGACTCGTTGGCGTTGATCAGGAACTCCCGGTCGCCGTTGGTAATCATCGCCGCGCCGCTGACCACTACCCAGTGTTCGCTGCGGTGATGGTGCATCTGCAACGACAGCGAGGCCTGTGGCTTGACCACGATGCGCTTGATCTTGAAGCGGCTGCTTTCTTCCAGCACGGTGTAGGTGCCCCACGGCCGGGTCACGGTGCGGTGCAGGCTGAACGCCGGATGGTCCTGGCGCTTGAGCTCGGCGACGATGTAGCGCACGTCCTGGCTGCGGCGGGCGTCGGCAATCAGGATCGCGTCCGGAGTGTCGACGATGATCAGGTCGCTCACGCCCACCGCACCCAGTACGCGCTTGGGTGAGTCGATGTAGCAGTTGTGCACGTCATGCAGGATCGCTTCGCCGTTGACCTGGTTGCCGTTGGCGTCGCTCGGCGTGAGTTGGCGCACCGCGTCCCAGGAACCGATATCGCTCCAGCCGATGTCGCAGGGCACCACGGCCACTTGCGCGGATTTTTCCATCAGCGCCACGTCGATCGAGATATCCGGCGCAGCACCGAAGCCTTCAGCGTTCAATTCGCGCTGGCGGCAGTTGTTGTTATTCAGGCTGTGGCTGTGGTCGAGGGCGGCTTTCGCGGCGTCCAGTACGGCGGGCGCGTGCAGGGCCAGCTCCTCCAGCAGGGTGGCGGCCTTGAAGCAGAACATCCCGGCGTTCCACAGGTGCTTGCCGCCGTCCAGGTAACCCTGGGCGGTGGCGAGGTCAGGCTTCTCGACGAAGCGCTTGACCCGGAAGCCCTGGCCCAGTGCCTCACCTTGCTCGATATAGCCGAAGCCGGTTTCCGGGCGGTCGGGCTGGATGCCGAAGGTCACCAGGTAACCGGCTTCCGCCAGGTCACGGGCCTGAGTGACAGCCTCGGCGAAGGCACTTTCATCAAGGATCAGGTGGTCGGCGGGCATCACCAGCAACTGCGCCTCGCCGCCGAAGTTTTCATGCACATGCAGGGCGGCCACGGCAATGGCGGCAGCGGTGTTGCGCCCGAATGGCTCCAGCAACAGGTCGAGGGCCAGGTGGGCCTTGTTGACCACCCTGTAATCATCGAGGGTGCGAAACAACAGGTCGCGGTTGGTCACCGTCAGCACGCTTTCCACGCCCGGCAAGTGGCTGGCCCGCAGGAACGTCTTCTGCAACAGGCTCTGGTCGTCACGCATGCGCATGAAGGGCTTGGGCATGTTCTGCCGCGACACCGGCCACAGGCGGGTGCCCGAACCACCGGAAATGATGCAGGGAATTAATCCGTTGAGGGTGTTCATCAATAGACTTCCTTGGTCGAAAGGACGGCCGGGACCGTCATGAAAACGATGTACAAGTCGAGCCACACCGACCACTTCGAGATGTACTCCAAGTCGTACTCAACGCGTTTCTGAATCTTGAACAGGGTGTCGGTCTCACCACGATAGCCGTTGATTTGCGCCCAGCCAGTGATGCCCGGTTTCACCCGGTGCCGCGAGCTGTACTCGCTGACGGCCACTTCGTAGGGCACCCCGGCGGCCTTGGTCGCGGTGGCGTGGGGGCGCGGGCCGACCATCGACATGTTGCCCAGCAGCACGTTGAACAGCTGCGGCAGCTCATCGATGCTGGTCTTACGAATGATCCGGCCCACGCGGGTGATGCGCGGGTCGCCGCGGGTGGTCTGGCGGTCGGCGTTGAAGTCGCTCATCTCGGCGTACATCGAGCGGAACTTGAACACCCGGATCACATTGTCGTTGTAGCCAAACCGGTTCTGGCGAAACAGCACCGGGCCCTTGGAGTCGAGCTTGATGGCAATGGCGGTGATCAGCATGATCGGCGACAACGCCACCAGGCCCAGGGCCGCCAGAATCAAGTCTTCGCAGCGTTTGATAAACGGCGACCAGCCCCGCAGCGGCACATGGGAGGTATTGAACATCAGGATGCCGCCCACATCAGTGATGCGGCTGTGGCCATAACGCAGGGCGGCCATGTCGGGCACCAGCATCACGTTGACCGACATCTGCCGCAGGCGCTTCACCAGCCCGTTGATCCGCTGTTCGGCGGCCCAGGGCAGGGTGATCATCACCTGGTTGACCTGCTCGGAGCGGATCAGTTTTTCCAGGTCGCGGGTGTTGCCCAGCAGTGGCAGGTTGCTCAATTCCTTGGGGATGCGTTCGGTGCGGTCATCGATAAAACCGATCAGGCCGGAGCGAATATCACCGTTGCGCTGCAAGTGGTCGGCCACGTGCACCGCGGTGTCGGTGAAGCCGAGAATCACCGTGCGTTGCAGGTATTTGCCGCTGGCCATCAGGTTGCGGAACAGGCGCAGCATCACCATGCGCTCCAGCCCGAACAACCCCAGGCTGGTGACAAACCAGAACGCCAGGTTGCGGGGGCTCAGCTGCGGAAACATCAGCAGAATCTGGTACATGAACAGCAGGATGCAAAAGGCCGAAGACCAGGCCACCAGCATGGTGCGAAACCGCAGACGGTTGCTGAAGAGCTCCTCGGAGTAAACCCCCATGGCCTGGAACAGAATAATCGTCAGGATCGCGAAAAACAGCAGCAGGCCGAGAAAGTGGGCGCGCAGCTCAGGAGCCATGGGGTCTGGATAAAACAGCAGGATCAGTGCTGGTAAAACGGCGGTGAAGCCATGCATCAATTTTACGAAAACCACAAAAAACTCAATGAAACCGGCCCGGGTCAAAAACAGGCTGTCGACTGACGACTTCTCGCGCATAAAAACATCCCTCATTGCACACCAGGGCTTCCTTGTTCGGCTGCTCATCCATAAAGGCAGGGCTTGCTTTATAAGTGGCGCCAGACGAACGGCTCGCTTCGCTGGGTAAAACGCAATTACCTATCTATCTGCAGGGAATTTGCGGGGTAATGGCTAAATGATGGTTCCGTTTCTTCGATTCGTCAAGGTTTTGACTTTCTTATAAGAGTATTGTCCTAGACGCTCCAGGTATTATTAGCCGTGACAGATTGTTGACTGTCCTGGTCGGGTTCCCGGGTTTTATGAGAACAAAATGCTGGCGTTTTGGAGTGTAGGAACAAATTTGAGAATTTTCCTGCCGAGGAGGAAAACCTTTTTTTGACGGAGGTGGGATGCGGGGGTTTTTGGGGACAAGCGACGAGTGGTGAAGAGATGAATCCTTCACCCCGTCGGCGCGGTACTAGGCTTTGGGGTTGCCTTTAATGCTTAGGTGGGCTGGGAGGTTGGGAAGTGGTTAACCGAACCCACTCGGGCGGGTTGCCAGACTGAGTTTCGCGTCATGGCGGTCCCCATGGAGAGGCCAGTGCAAGCGTCATGAGGTAACGCTCCTCTGTCGGGTGCCGATCGTCCCTGAACCGTCCCACCACCAGCATTACTTGATACTTGTCACATGCTCGCCAATAGGATGTTCCGCCCCCTTTCACATTTCTTAATCGGGCACGCCATTCAGGGGTGTCAGCGAACGGAGGGTTGGATGCGACTCGAATGGGTTCCCAACCAGCCTTGCGCCATTGCTCCTGCAAATCCAGCACGACCTTTAGCGTATCGTCGAGTAGCAGCGGCTCGATTTGGGGAGACATGCGAATACTGTCAACTCGCCCATCCTCGAAAGTCACCGTGAAGAAACGTGCCAATGGGGTCACGAACCCATATTGAGGGTCTATGAAGCGAAGGCGGGCGTCAGATTTTGGCAGCCTTCCCCAGTAATGGCCGGGGATGGCAGGGCCGATAGCAGCGCTGGAACGCTTACGCATCTCTTCCCAAGGCTCGCCTAGTATCAGCGCGATTTCTAGATCTTCTGCACTTAGGCGTATGGCAACCCACGCAAGAAGTACGGCAACCAGCCCAAGCCCAGCACGTCGCCAATTGATCTGCGTGATCCTGCTCATTGGACAACCCGGCCTTCAGCGATATCTTCTAGCGCCTGTTCGATTCGCTGTCGCTCATTGCTGCGCAGCAGCGTATCAAACTGCGCCGCAGCTCTCAGGACGAAGTTCATGCGTTGGTCGATATCGGCGAGGTTGGCGACGGGGTTTTTGCTGAATTCGATGGTTCGGCCATCATCAACGGGGCGGCATTGGCTTGCCAGCGTTAGTTCAATGGCTTGAGCTGCACCGGAGGGAATGCCCGTAACGTAGGAGAGATGGTTGCTACGCAGCAGCGCTACCAGTTTTTGGTCGGTATACATTGTTGGCTGAAGGATATTTTGCTGTTCGTGCCATGCCAGACGCTCAACACTTCTGGCGATATTGCCAGCGTTGATGGCCTCGAAGGCTTGCAGGATTGCCTCGTGATCAGTGCCAAATCTCAACTGCTCATGCCCTACCGGCCACAACACCGAAGGGCGGCCACCCCCATAAATGTTCTGGCGCGAAGACAAACAACTCTCAAACAACCTCAACCCCCGTTCCATATAAAAAACATGCAACGGATACACATCCAAAAACAACGTCGTATTCCCCATCGCCATCATCTCGTGCACATGCCGGTAAAGCTGCTGCACTGCTGAAAACGGCTCGCCGTCGCGCCGCCAATCAATACCGGGCAAGGGGTTGTTGCGAATGGCCCGTTCATACTCAAGCTGCCGTTGTTCGTACTCCAGCAACTTCGCCTGTCGCTGTGTTTCAAGAGGGTTGAACAAGCTCCAGAACCCGTCCCTGGCACCTTTTCTCAGCGCTTGTGCCGCTTCATGTTCAGCCTGAATCTTTTCCATCGACTCAGACGCATGCAACAAACCACACCCCACTTGCTTGGACGCGAACGCCGCGAGCCCCGCCCACTGAAAGCGGTTATCCAGCCGCCACAACTGTGCATAAGCCGCGTTGATTGCCCGGTTACGCGCCTTGGGATCGGCAATCAGCGTGCCGCCCGGCGCCACGATGGCTTCGGCCTGGTCCTGGTATCTGCGCCAGGTGTTTTCACAGGTGGGTACGGGTTGCGGGGTAAAGAATTGTCTGGGATGACTTTGCGTCGATCGCACCTCGGTGCCCTTGGGCACGGTGGCGGTCAGTGTTTCGGCCTTGGCATAGGATGACGCGTTGACCTCAATGGTTTGTGAGCTGCGCCTCTGATTGGCAATTAATCGGGGCGGCGGGTCACATTTGCAGTGGCAGAGATCGTCGTTCAACGCGGCGTTTCGCCCGTCTATCCTGTCCACCCGGCGTGGGCCGTCGCAGACGATTACCCCGGTGCTTTCGCAGGCCGGGCAATCGATCTCGTCACCTTCAACAGACTGGGCCATTCCATCGATGCTGCAACGCGCATTGCCGGTGCGTACGGTGCCGTCGGCGGTGGTCTTTGCGCCTACGGTGATGTGATAACGCTTCATCCCTGATGTGTCCTTTTGTAATGTTCAGGACAGGGCACGCTAGGGGAG
Organism: Pseudomonas sp. Z18(2022); assembly: GCF_036346535.1. Taxonomy (NCBI): domain Bacteria; kingdom Pseudomonadati; phylum Pseudomonadota; class Gammaproteobacteria; order Pseudomonadales; family Pseudomonadaceae; genus Pseudomonas; species Pseudomonas sp. Z18(2022). The sequence continues at coordinate 17,476 of NZ_JAOTOA010000030.1, read as the reverse complement.
AGGAGGAGAAGTGAGTAGTCGGACGCTTCCTGCTTTGGTGTAGGTCGGTTCTGGATCAAGGTCGCTCGCGAAAGCGGTTTTCAAGTCAATGCATGCGTTGACTGATACACCGCTTTCGCGAGCAAGCCCGCTCCCACAATTTTGACCGCGTTGTTGTTAAGCCTTGCGCAGGTGCAGGCACTCAATTGATCGGTCAACCGTGGTCTTGGCTATTTCCAACAAGTGCCACACCGCTAATAACTTCGCCCGCTCGGGGCTTCGCAGCAGTTCGCCGCAATCGAGCGCGGTGGCCGAGGCGCTGCTGAGCAGGCTGGCGGTGTAGAGCAGGGAGTCTTCGAAGCTCAGGTCTTCGCTCACGGTGTGGAAACCCTGGGAGGGCAGGTAGTGTTCGAGGGCGCGATTGAACGCGGCGCGGTTTTTGAAATGGTCGATGGGTGGGTCGGGGACGGGTTTATTCATGGTGTAACTCCTTTTCGGTTAAGGAGCCGATCCCTTCGCGACTAAACGTAGGGTGGCGGCTGTACGCAGGTTAGTCGACCGGCCGAAAAGGAAAAACCCGGCGCACCCGAAGGTGCCCTGCGCACAGCCACCATAAAACCTCATGATGGGACCATGCGCCTTTTCAGAACCGGGCGACTAAACCCGTTCACTGATGAGCAGTGAAGGGGCGAAGACTAGCCAGCGGTTCCGACAGGCACAAGGCCGAAAGATTGTCTCGGAAACGTCCCTCAAATTAAAGGGATTTACCCTGCTGGCCCTTTATTCATATCCGAATGGCCTCGCGAATCTTCCCTAAAGCCACCCGTAGCGTCGCCATATCAATCGACCCCAACGCCACCCGCAACGCATGGGGTACATGGGCCGTACAGGCAAACGGCTCGGCACTGGTCACCCGCACACCCTGGCCCTCAAGCGCGGCCACCACCGCATCCGCCCGCAAACCCTCAGGCAACACCAGCCACAGGTAATACGACGCCGCGTGCGCAATCACCTCGCACCCTCGCAATACCTCCCGGGCCAACACCTGACGTTGGCGCGCATCCTGGCGCTTGTGCTCTTCCAGCGCATCCACCGCGCCGGATTCGATCCAGCGACACGCCAGGTTGACCGTGAGTGTCGGCGTGCTCCAGGTTGCAACGCGAATCGCTTGCTCCAGCGCCGGCACCAACGCCTTGGGCGCCACGATAAACCCCACCCGCAACCCCGATGCCACGCTCTTCGAAAGGCCGGACACATACACCGTGCGCAACGGCGCATAGGTGAACAACGGCTTGGGTGCGGGCTCGGCGAGAAAGGCGTAGGCGCCGTCTTCGATCAGTAGAAAATCGTAGCGCTCAGCCAACGCGGCAAGGCGCTCGCGGTCAGCTTCGCCCATCACCGTGCCCAGCGGATTGTGCAACGTGGGCATGCAATAAAACGCTCGCACCGGGCGCCGTTTGCACAAGGCCTCCAGCGCATCCAGGTCCGTATGGCCAGCCGGTTGTGGCAGTGGCTCCAGGTCGATGCGTTGGGACTGGGCCAAGGTTTTCAACCCGGGATACGTCAGCGCATCTACCGCCAGCACATCCCCCGGTTGCAGCAGCGCCATCAGGCTCACGGACAGGCCTTGTTGTGCGCCATTGACGATCAATACCTGCTCGCCCCCTACGCGAATCTGCCGATTACGCAGGTGCCGTGCCGCCGTCTGCCGTTCATGGGCGCGGCCACCCTGAGGGGCGGAATGCAGCAGCGCATCGAGGTCGCCCGAGGCGGCGATGGCGCGTAAACCGTCGCGTAGCATCTCGGCCTGGCCGGGCAGCGAAGGGTAGTTGAGGCTCAGGTCTACGGTGCCCGGTTGCAGCGGCTGTTGCACCAGGCCCATGCCTCGCAGCAACGTGGTGTCGCGCACAAAAGTGCCGCGCCCCGGCTCACCTACCACCAGGCCGCTGGCCTCCAGTTCGCTGTACACCCGCAAGGCGGTGGCCAGGGCGATGCGATGGCTGTTCATCAGGTTGCGCACGGTCGGTAACTGGGTGCCCGGCGGTAACTTTCCGGCACGAATCCGCGTGGCCAGTTCATCGACGATCAGTTTGTAGCGGACCTGAGCCATGGCGCGTTCCTGTGCAAAGCGTATCTAGATCAATTTTTTGTTTGTATCAGGTGAGCTGATTAATCTACAGGCTTTCCCGGTGGATGGCTTGAGCATGATCGACCTCGCAACCCTGGCTGTTTTCGCTGGTGCAGTCCTGCTGCTGTTGTTATCGCCGGGCCCGAACATGGCCTTCGTCATCAGCCACGGTGTGACCTATGGCTGGCGTGGCGGTGTGGCGTCGGGGCTGGGCATCAGCGTGGCGGACCTGCTGCTCACGGCCCTGACCGCGACCGGCGTCACCGCACTGGTCGCGAGCTGGCCGCCGGCCTTCGACCTGATCCGCTATGCCGGGGTGGTGTACCTGCTGTGGCTGGCGTTCAAGACCCTGCAAAAAACACCGGCCCTGGACACCGCCCACGTCACCCGCGTACCCCTGGGCCGGGTGTTTGTGCGGGCGATGCTCAACAGTGTGCTCAACCCCAAGGCGTTGCTGTTTTTCATGGTGTTCCTGCCGCAATTCGTCAGCCCCGAGGCGGGGCCGATCGCGCTGCAACTGGTGCAACTTGGGGTGATCCTGACGCTGATCAGCGGCGTATTTCATGCCGTGCTGGGGATTTTTGGCGGGGCGGTGAGCCGGTTTTTTGCCGGCAAACCGGGTAGCGCAGGCTTACAGAAATGGGGCCTGGCCACCGTGCTGATGGTGCTGGCCGTGCGGTTGGCGCTGATGTCTCGGCCAGCGTGATAAACCACTTATAAAAGGACGTTACCCATGTACATCGCAGCCTTTATCTACAAGCCCGGTGAACGGGATGATGAGTTCCAGCGCCTCACTGATTTGATCGACGCACTGGCGGCAAGGCTGCCGGGATATGTGGGGGCCGAGTCGTGGCGCTCGGCGGATGGCGGGTTGATCAACGCCAGTTATTACTGGCGCGATGAAGCGTCGATCCGCGCCTTTGCCAGCCACCCGACCCACTTGGAAGCCAAGCGCCTGTACCGCCGCTGGTACGGCGGTTATCACGTGGTGATTTCCAAGGTGGAACGGGCGTATGGCGACGGCACGATCGGGCATCTGGTGCCCGCCGACCGCCACGGGCACGCGAACGCTTAACCCAGCCGCGCCGCCGCCCGGGCCACGATTTCGCCCCGGGTCTTGCGCGACTCGGCGGTGCGTTTGCGGGCTTCTTCCAGCACGTGCGCCGGTGCGGTCTCCGGCCGGCCTGCGTTGAACGGCGGGGCCGGGGCATATTCAATCTGCAACTGCACCAGTTGCGCCGCCGCTTCGCTGTACAGCTCGGCCGCCAGGGTCAGGGCGAAATCGATCCCGGCGGTGATCCCGCCACCGGTCAACAGGTTGCCGTCACGCACCACGCGCTCCTGCACCGGGATCGCGCCGAGCGGGGCCAGCATGTCGTGGTAGGCCCAGTGGGTGGTCGCGCGGCGCCCGCGCAGCAAGCCCGCCGCCCCCAGCACCAGGGAGCCGGTGCACACCGAGGTCACATAACGCGCGGTTTGCGCTTGGGCCTTGAGAAACGCCAGGGTTGGTTCATCTTCCATCAACGCCCCAACCCCCGAGCCGCCCGGCACGCAGATCACATCCAGCGTCGGGCACGCCTCATAGGTGGTGCTGGGGGTAAACACCAGGCCGGTGCTGGAGGTGACCGGCGCCAGGTCCTTCCACACCAGATGCAGCTTCACATCCGGCAGCGATCCCAACACGTCGTAGGGCCCGGTGAGGTCCAGTTGCTGGATGCCGGGGAACAACAAAAAGCCGATCTGCAAGGTCATGGGGACTGCTCCTGATAAAGGGATGGACGGCTTCACTCTAGTCACCTAGGCTTTGGCGCATACGCCATTCAACCCACGAATCACGCCAATCATGCCCAGAATCATCAACGTACTCGCGTTCCCCAATGTGCAGGTGCTCGACGTCACCGGGCCTTTGCAAGTGTTTGCCTCGGCCAATGACCTGGCGCGCCAGCAAGGTTTGCCCTTGCCCTATGCGGTGAGTGTGATCGCCGCCCAGGCCGAGCCGGTGATGACTTCGGCGGGCCTGGCCCTGGTGGCCGAGCCGCTGCCGGCCGCCGACGCACCGTGCGACACCCTGGTGATCGCCGGCGGCTGGGGCGTGTACGGTGCCGCCGAAGACCCGGCCCTGGTGGACTGGGTGCGCCAAAAAGCCACGCTGTCACGGCGCATGACTTCGGTGTGCACCGGCGCCTTTTTGCTGGCCGCCAGCGGTTTGCTCGACGGCTGCCGCGTGGCGACTCACTGGACCCGTTGTGAAGAGCTTGCGCGCAAATACCCACAGCTGACGGTGGAAGCCAACCCGATTTTCATCCAGCAGGGCAACCTGTGGACTTCCGCCGGGGTGACTGCCGGCATCGACTTGTGCCTGGCCCTGGTGGAAGAGGACCTGGGCCGCGCCGTGGCCCTGGAAGTGGCGCGGCACCTGGTGGTGTTTCTCAAGCGCCCCGGTGGGCAATCGCAGTTCAGCGTGACGTTGTCACTGCAAAAGGGCGGCAACCGTTTTGCAGAATTGCACGCCTGGATCGCCGAACACCTGACCCTGGATTTGAACGTCGCCACACTGGCCGCCCAGGCGGGCATGAGCGAACGCAGCTTCGTGCGCCACTACCGCAGCGAAACCGGCCAGACGCCTGCGCGGGCCGTCGAGCTGATCCGCGTGGAAACCGCCCGCCGGCAATTGGCGGACAGCAGCACGTCGATCAAGCGCATTGCCGTGCATTGCGGGTTTGGCTGCGAAGAAACCATGCGCCGCAGCTTCCTGCGGGCGGTGTCGATCACGCCCCAGGTCTACCGCGAACGGTTTTCCGCCCCTGTTAGAACTGATCGAAATTGAACGAATAGGAATGTTTTTGTATCAAGGTGCTATGTTACCCACAGTCCATTGCGCAGTGACTTGATCCCAGGCCTCTACGTCGCGGTTTCGACCCTTCCGGCGTACGCACTGCTTATGAATTCACTACCTCCTGTCCTTGTTGAATTGCGCGCGGCAACCGCTGCACTGCATCGACGCCTCGATACCCGGCTGCCTTTTTCCCGCATGGACCTGGCGCTTTACCGCGAGCTGATGAGCGCCTACTACGGCTTCTATCAACCGCTGGAGCGCGCCCTGGCGCCCTGGGGAGAAATCATCCCTGGCTTGGAATGGGGACGGCGCAGCAAAACCCCGTATTTGCAGGCGGATTTGCTGGCGCTGGGCCTGGAAAACCCGCAGATCGACGCCTTGCCGATATGCCCCGAACTGCCCGCCATTACCAACGTGGCCCAAGCCTTGGGCGCCCTCTACGTGCTGGAAGGCGCCACCCTCGGCGGCCAGGTGTTGCGCAACCTGATCGAGATCAAGATTGGTGTTGGCTCCACCAACGGTGGCGCGTTCATGAATGTGTACGGTGCTGAGACCAGCGCCCTGTGGCAGCGCTTCCTCGACTGCCTGTACCCACTGCAATCCCCCGCCGAACGCCTGGAGGCGGTAAGCGTCGCCGAGTCGACCTTCCTGTGTTTCGAGCAGTGGCTGGACCATTGCGGGGTGCTGCGATGACCACGCTTGATACGCTGATAGACGATTGCGCCAGTGAGCCCATCCACATTCCCGGTTCGATCCAGCCCCACGGCCTGCTGTTGACATTGAGCGAGCCGGCGCTTGAGGTGCTGCAAGCCAGCAGCAACCTGACCGTGGCATTGGGCCTGGACGCCGAGCGCATTTCGGGCCAGGCCCTGGCCAGTGTGCTGGGCAGCAAGGCGGCGGCGCAGGTCGTCCTCGCCTTGGCCGACCTGGACGCCGACGCAGATGAACTGCACCAACTGACGCTTGAAGGCTACGCCTACGACATCCTTTTGCACCGCCATCAGGGCCTGCTGTTTCTCGAGCTGGAGCGAGCCCTGACGGTTCAGCACAGCGCCGTGAGCCAGCTCGCCCGCACGCTGCGCCGGCTACAGTCGGCCAAGACCCTCGAAAGCCTGTACCAGGTCTGCGTCACCGAAATTCGCGCCCTGACCGGCTATGACCGGGTCACCTTGTACCGCTTCGAGCAGGAAGGCCACGGCAAGGTCATCGGCGAAGCCCTCAGCGACGGCATGCAACCCTACCTGGGGCTGTGTTTCCCCGCCTCGGACATTCCGCCCCAGGCCCGCGAGTTGTACCGGCTGAACTGGATCCGCGCGATCCCCGACGCCGAGTACCAGCCGGTGCCGATCCTGCCGGCCCTGCGCCCCGACACCGGCCAGCCCCTGGACCTCAGCTTTGCCGTGTTGCGCAGCGTGTCCCCGGTGCACTGCCACTATTTGAAGAACATGGGCGTGCGGTCCTCCATGAGCATTTCGCTGCTCAAGGATGACCAGCTCTGGGGCCTGATCACCTGTGGTCACCGTGAGCCGTTGCGCGTGCCCCATGAACTGCGCACGGCGTGCACCAGCGTCGGCCAACTGCTGTCGATGCAGATCACTTTGCTCCAGGAGAAGCAGGAGCGCGGCCAGCAACGCGAAAAGGCCGCCATGGTTGAAGAGTTGGTGGCGGCCATGACGGCAGATCAGTGCGATGTAATGGAAAGCCTGCTGCCGTATGCGCAATCGCTGCTGAACCTGACTGCCGCCGGTGGCCTGGCGATTCTGGTGGAAGAGCGCCTGCATGTGTTCGGCGTTTGCCCCACGCGGGCTGAGATCCACGAGCTGTACCGGTGGGTGCGCGGGCAAGGCAAAGGCGTGGTGCACAGCCATCAGCTGTCTGCGGACTTTCCCCCGGCGGCGGCCTATCAGGCCCATGCCAGTGGCCTGTTGGCGTTCTGCCTGCCCAAGCCGGTAGACAACGCAGTGATGTGGTTTCGCCCGGAGGTTCAGTCGACGGTGGAGTGGAGCGGCCAGCCGATCAAACACCAGGAACCGGGCGGCACGACGTTAAGCCCGCGCCTGTCGTTTGAACTGTGGAAGCAGCAGGTTGACGGCAAGGCGCTGTATTGGACACTGTCGCAATTGCAGGCGGTGGAAAACCTGCGTCGCAATGCCCTGGAGCACGACCTCGCGCGCCAGGTGCAGCGTGAACATGAGGCCGTACGGGCGCGTGATGAGCTGGTGGCCGTAGTCTCCCATGACCTGCGCAGCCCGCTGACCATCCTGCTGATGCAATGCGGCATGATGCGCAGCATGCTGCCCGCCGCAGACAACAAGACCAGCCGGCGCCTCTCCAGCGCGATTGAGACCATGCAAAACGCTACATCCCGCATGAACACGCTGCTGGAAGACTTGATCGATATCTCGCGCATCGAGGCCGGGCGCTACAGTGTTTCGCTGCAACAGCTGGATGTGGCGGCGACCCAGGAACAGATCTGCTCGATGTGGCAGCCGCTGGCGGCAGCCAAGGGCGTTGACCTGACATGGCGTTCTGCGCCAGGGCTGTGTGTGCAGGCCGACCCGGAGCGGTTGTTCCAGGTGTTTTCCAACCTGTTGGGCAACGCCCTGAAATTCACCCCGGCGGGCGGTGTGATCGAGGTGATTGCCGAGGCTGACGGTGACGATGTGTTGTTCCGGGTGTGCGACAACGGCATCGGCATCGACCCGGCGCAACTGCCGTATATCTTCGATCGCTACTGGACCTCCCGCGAGGGCAACCCCACCGGCAGCGGGCTGGGGTTGTACATTTCCCACGGCATTATCGAAGCCCATGGCGGCACCCTGTGGGCCGAAAGCGTGGCGGGGCAGGGCAGCGTGTTCAGCTTCAGGATTTTGGCTGGGGGTTAAGGCTCAGCAATTCGAAGATCGCCTCAAGGGTGACCTGGGGTGCTTCCTGGGGAATATTGTGGCCCACGCCGGCCAATACCTCGCGCCGGTAAAACCCGCTGAAGTTATCCAGGTCGTCATCTTCAACCGGCGCCGGGCCCACGCCGTCATCGGCGCCGCACAACGAGATGCTCGGCACCGAAATCGGCGGCGGTTGCACCAGCGCCTGCTCGATGCTTTCCAGCGCCGGGTCACCCGGTGCGTACATGAAGCGGTGGCGGTAGGAGTGGACCACCACCTCGACAAAATCCGGGTTATCAAACGAGGGAGCGGTCTGGCCATACAGGCTCGGCCCCTCGGCCCAGGACGGCGACCAGAGCGCCCACAGCAACTGGCAGAACTCACGCCGGTTGGCGGTCAAGCCATCGACCCCGCGTTGGGTGTGAAGGTAAAACTGATACCACAGCCGATGCTCTGTTTCCGGCGCCCGGGGCCGGGTCGAGGCGGCAATATCCTGAATGTTGTAGCCATCGCCGGTCACCAGCCCGTGCACCCGCTCAGGCCACAACGCCGCGACGATACAGGCGGCGCGTCCGCCCCAGTCATAGCCCACCAGCGTGGCTTTTTCGATGGACAGGGCATCCATGAAATCCAGCAGATCCTTGGCCAGCGCCGCTTGTTGGCCGGAGCGCATTACATTGGCGTCGATGAAGCGGGTCGGGCCATAACCCCGCAGGTACGGCACCAGCACCCGGTAGCCACGCCCGGCGACTACCGGGGCGATCGCGTCGTAGCCGCGTGGGTCGTAGGGGAAACCGTGCAGCAGGATCACCACCTCGCCACCTTCCGGGCCATGGGCCTCGTAGGCGATATCGAGCATCGGTGTGCGGATGTGCAGCAACTGAGCGAGGGCAGACATGGAGGCTCCGAGGATGGAGGGAAAGTGGTGGAACTGTAGACCAAACGAGTGACCAAACGTCATCCGAAAGGCTGCAATTGCTTTACTTGTCTAGACGATCACCCAGCAGCCCCAGGTTTTGTTGGTTGTACTCTTGCTGTGAGATGGCGGTGAGTCGTTTGGGGCCGCTTCGCGCCCCAGCGGGAGCAAGCTCCCTCGCCACAGTTGGGGGGCAGGGTTAAATTTCTGCGCGGGTGACGATGTGCTTGAAGTGATGCCGCCACAAATCCGCCCCCAGTTTTCCTGAACGGTCCAGCGACGAACCCACGGTCAAATCGCTGATCAGTGTGGGTTGCAAGCCGGCATCAAACAACGCAAACCCGGCCGCCAATACACAGGTGTCGGTTTGGATGCCGCACACCAGTACCCGCTCTGGCGCGAGGCTTTTCAGGTGGCTGAGGGTCTCGGGCGTGGGGGCGTAGCCGTGCTTGATGAAGATATGGTCGGCGGCGATCAGGCTGTTGTCATCGGGCGCAGGTTGCCAGCCGAGTTGGCGGGCGAACGGGGTGATGCTTTCGTCGTGACGCTCGACGGTGGCCACTGACGGCATCCGGCCCAGCAGGGCGTTGATGCCGTCCACCAGCCAGTCGGGCGGAGCGAAGGAGGGTTGTACGTCGATGATCAGTAAAACCTGGCGCATTGGAATCCTGGCTGGGATCGAAGGGCCACGCATTGTGCATCGGGAACACTTCGTCTCCAAGTCTGGCGCGGTCTTTGTGGGAGCTGGCTTGCCTGCGATGGCGGTGGATCAGCTCATGCATCAATGACTGAAACACCGCCATCGCAGGCAAGCCAGCTCCCACAGGGTTACTCATTTGTGGTCAGAGGGGGTACGGCCTTAAGGCTGCCAAACCGTTTTCTCTCCGCTCAACTTGCGGTCCAGGAAGGTCGCCGCGCTGATCAGCGCCAAATGGCTCAACGCCTGTGGCGTGTTCCCCAAATGCCGTGCCTGGTTATCAAACTCTTCGGCATATAACCCCAGCGGGTTGGCATAGCGCAGCAGCTGTTCAAACTCCAGATGCGCCTTCTCCACTTGCCCGGCCCGGGCCAGGCATTCCACGTACCAGAACGAACACGCGGCAAACGCGCCTTCGGTGCCTTGCAGGCCGTCGATCTGGCTGTCGTCGTTGCGGTAGCGGTACACCATGCCGTCACGCACCAGGCTTTTCTGGATGGCTTCAAGCGTCGATAACCAGCGCGGGTCCGTTGCGGCAACGAAGCGCACCAAAGGCATCAACAACATCGAGCCATCCAGCGCGGTGCTGCCGATATGCTGCACAAAGTGCCCGCGTTCTTCGTTCCAGAAATTGCTCCAGATGTCTGCGTAGATTGCCTGGCGGGTCTGGTCCCAGCGGGCAAACGGTGCCGGCAGCGAACGCTTGGACGCCAAGCGAATCGCCCGATCCAGGGCCACCCAGCACATCAGTCGTGAATGCAGAAAATGATGCTGCTCGCCGCGCATTTCCCAAATGCCAACGTCTTTGTGGTTCCACGTTTCGCAGACCTGATCCGCCACTTCCACCGTGTGTTTCCAGCCCTCGTGGGAGATGGCTTCACCGTATTTGTTGACCAGGTACACCGCGTCCATCAGCTCGCCGTAGATATCCAGTTGCACCTGGTCGTAGGCCTCGTTGCCGATGCGCACTGGTTGCGCGCCGCCGTGGCCGCTGAGGTGGCTCAGTTCGGTTTCCGGCAGTTCCTGGCGGCCGTCGATGCCGTACAGGATGTTGATTTTCATCGGCTGGTCGCAGCAGTCGCCCACGCGGCCTTTCAACCAGCGCATGTAGCCGTTGGCCTCCTCGATAAACCCCAGGCGCATAAAGGCGTAGACGGTAAACGAGGCGTCGCGGATCCAGGTGTAGCGGTAGTCCCAGTTGCGTTCGCCGCCGGGAGTTTCCGGCAGGCCGAAGGTGGCGGCGGCAAGGATGGCGCCGTGTTTGCGCGAGGTCAGGAGCTTCAGGGCGAGGGCCGAGCGATTGACCATCTCGCGCCAGCGTCCACGGTAGTTGGACTGGGCTATCCAGCCACGCCAGAATTTCAGGGTGCGTTCCAGGCACAGGTCGGTGCAGTCGTTTTTCACCCGCGCATCGTCCAGGCCGCCGAGGACAAATTCGGCGCCTTCTTCCTGGCCCAGGTCAAAGGTCGCGATGGCGGCGTCGCCATCGAGCTGCATGGCGTGGCTGCCGGCCAGGCGCAGGCCGGGTTGGCCGTCAGCTTCAAAGCGCACGTCTGCGTCATCCAGGGTGGCGCGGGTCTGGGCGCGTGCGTAGTCATGACGCACCGCGCAGCGCAGGTGAAGGGTCGCCTTGCCGCTGACCACCCGCACGCGGCGGATCAGGATCGGCAGGTCGTCGACGTCTTCGCTGATGGTCAGGAAATCGGTGACTTCCACCACCGCCTCATCGCTCAACCAGCGGGTTTGCAGCACGTTGGTGTCCGGCAGGTAGATCTGCTCGCGGCGGGCGTCGGGCAGGTCCGGCGTGAGCTGGAAAATCCCGGCGGCGGGGGAGTCCAGCAGCGAGCAAAAGATCGACGGGCTGTCGAACTCCGGCCAGCAGAAAAAATCGATGCTGCCCTTGTCATTCACCAGCGCCGCGCTGCGCATGTCGCCAATGATGCCGTGGGCATCGATAGCACTTTGTGGTTCGTTTTTCAGATCAACCATTGCCACGAAACTCCGGATAAAGGCTCATGCCGCCATCAATAAACAAGGTGCTGCCCACCACGTAGTCGGAGGCATCACTGGCCAGCCACACCACCGCATTGGCCACGTCTTCGACGTCACCCACGCGGCCATAGGGAATCAGTTTGAGCAGCTCCACCTCGGCCGCGCCTTCGGTGGCAGCGCGGTTGATGGCCGTGCGAATCGCCCCCGGCGCCACGCCGTTGATGCGGATGCGCTGTTGGCTGACTTCCTGGGCCAGGGTGCGCATCAGCATTTCCACGCCGCCCTTGGACGCGGCGTAATTCACGTGCCCGGCCCATGGAATCACCTGGTGCACCGAACTCATGTGGATGATTTTTCCGGCGGCCCGGGAAACCCCTTCGCGGATGCCCTGGCGATTGAAGATACGCAGGGCCGCGCGGGCGCAGAGGAACTGGCCGGTGAGGTTGACGCCGATTACCGCGTTCCAGTCGTCGAGGCTCATGTCGACGGCGGCGGCGTCTTTTTGCATGCCCGAGTTGGCCACCAGAATGTCCAGGTGCCCGAATGCTTCCAGGGTTTGCGCAAACAGCCGTTCCACATCGGCCTCTTTCGACACGTCGGCACCAATCGCAATCGCCCGGCCACCGTTGGCATTGATCTGCGCCGCCAAGGCTTCAGCCGGCGCCGCCTGGGCGTTGTAGTTCAGCACCACCGCGGCTCCGGCCTCGGCCAGGGCCTTGGCGGCCCCCGCGCCGATTCCGGAACTGGCGCCTGTCACCAGCGCCACTTGTTGCTCCAACGAAATACGCATCGCCCACCCAACCTTTTTCAGAGTGTCCAATCAGCTGACTGATGGCGTGGGCCACAAGTTCACCGGCTGTCTGAAATGCGACGATGGCTGTCTATATCTATCGTTTTCGCCACAGGGCTTTTCGCTAGAATCAATGCCTGATTGACGCGAGACCTGAGCCGATGAACAGCCAACCCCGCCCGTGGCTTGAAGCCTATGCCGACAACTACCGCAACGATGACGTGGTGCATCCCCATTGCCACGCCCAGGCGCAACTGATCCACGGGGTGTCCGGGGTGATGGTGGTCAGCACCGCCCAGGGCAGTTGGCTGGTGCCGTCCGGGCATGCGCTGTGGGTGCCCGCCGGCACCCCGCACGAAATCCGCATGGCCGGCGAAGTGCATATGCGCACGCTGTTCCTGATGCCCGAGGCGGAGCCGGGATTGGGGCGCACCTGTCAGGTGATCGAAGTGTCGGCGTTGCTGCGGGAGCTGATCGTCGCCGCGACCCTGATCGCCGGGCACAGCAGCCCGCGCCTGCAGGCCATGGTCGAGTTGATCCGCATGGAGCTGCTCGCCGCGCCGGTGGTGGCGATGCACGTGCCGGTGCCCGGCGAGGCGCGGCTGGCCCGGCTGTGCACCCATTTCATCCGCAACCCCTCCGACGACAGCAGCCTGGAATCCTGGGCCGACAGCCTGAACATGAGCGCCCGCACCCTGAGCCGGGTGTTCCAGCGCGAGTTGGGCATGAGCTTCGGCGAATGGCGCAAGCGTGCCCGCTTGGCCTTGAGTTTGAAGCTGCTGGCCCAGGGCGTGTCGATCCTGGAGGTGGCACTGGAGCATGGGTATCAGAGCCCGAGTGCGTTCAGTGCGATGTTTCGCAAGTCGTTGGGCTACCCACCGAGTCATTTTCGGCCGGGGGCGTAGTGTTGCGTCATGTAACGTTGTTGTCCGTTTAGCGACGATACATGGCCCTGACGCGGGCGAATCGGATAAGCCACCTGCCTAACCTGCAAGGCTCCTTCTTGAGCGAGCCTTGTGATGCACAGCCCTTTCTTTCATCCATGGATACCCATCGCGCTGTTGAGCGTGCTGGCCGGGTGCAGTGGCGTGCCCGGCGAGCCGTCGACGGTCACGGCGACGCCTGCGCCGCAGCTTTCCGCCGAATCGGCCGAGCCGCTGCCCGCCCGTTGGTGGCAGCTGTACCGCGACCCGCAGTTGGACGCTCTGGTGGCGCGCGCCCTGCGCCAGAACAAAGACCTGGAAGCCGCGGCCGCCCACGTCGACGCGTTGCTGGCGCGGCTGGAACAGGTGGACGGCGAGCGCCTGCCGTCCACGTCGCTGGACTATGGCCTGGCCTACGGTCGCAGTCGGGATGACCAGACCCTGGCCCAGGCCACCCACGGCCATGCCGGTGCGGAATGGAGCCACACCCCCGAATTTTCCCTGAGCTACACCCTCGACCTGTGGGGCGAGGTGCGTTACCGCATTGCCGCGGCCCGGGCGGATGCCCAAGTGGCGCGGGCGCTGGAAGACGAATTGCGGGTGACGGTGGCCGCGCAGATCGCACGTGCCTATGCCCAGGCCTGCGTCTACGGCTTGCAGGAACAGGTGCAGTCGCACTCGGTGCAGTTGCTGGAGCAAAGCGTCGCGGTCACGCAAAAGCTGCAAAAAGCCGGCGCGGCGACGGAGCTGGACTTGAGTCGCCTGCAAGGCCTGCTGCAAGAAACCCGCGCGCCGTTGCCGATGTTCACGGCCCGGCGCAGCAGTGCCTTGTATGAGTTGGCCGTGCTCAGCGGGTTGCCGCCGGAGCAGGTCACGCCTCACAGCTGCGCCCAAAGCCCGCAACTGCAGGCGCCGTTGCCGGTGGGCGAGGGCTGGGCGCTGGTGCAACGGCGGCCGGATATCCGCCGCGCCGAGGGCCAGTTGCGCTCAGCCACATCGACGGTGGGCTTGTCCCGTGCCGAGCTTTATCCGCGGATTACCTTCGGTGCGATGCTCGGTTCGTCTGCCAGCAGCCTGGGCAAACTGGGTGACCATTACGCGACCGTTTATTCCGTCGGCCCGTTGGTGTCCTGGCGCTTTCCCAATCGGCAGATCGCCAAGGCGCGGGTCAAGCAAAGCCAGGCCGAAGCGCGCCAGGCCCTGGCACAGTTTGACGGTACGGTGCTCAACGCGCTGAAGCAGGTGGAGCAGGCCATGGCCTTGTACCAGGGCGAGCAGCAGCGTCGCCAGGCGCTGGCCGCTGCCCTGGACAACAACCGTCGCGCCTTTGACCTGGCGTCCCGCGGCTACCACGCCGGCGCGCTGGATGCCCTGCAACTGCTGGACAGCGAACGCAGCCTGGTGGGCCTTGAAGCCCGCGTGGCCGAGTCCGACCTGCGTTTGATCAACCGCCAGATCGACCTGTTCCAGGCCCTCGGTGGCGGCTGGCAGCGTGACGATCCAACCGCCCCCTTATCTGTCGCTGTCAATGGAGCCACACCATGAACCAGGCTGTTGAACCTATTCGCCTGACCGTTATGCAACGTCATCGTCGCGCCCTGGTGACCACTGCCTCTCTCGCTACGCTGGTAGGGCTCGCCGCCTTTGCCGGGTATTGGTGGCAGTGGGGGCGCTTTCTCGAAGAAACCGACGACGCCTATGTGCGTGCCGATTGGGTCGCCATCAGCCCACGGATCGCCGGGTATGTGGCCCAGGTGCTGGTGGAAGACAACCAGCCGGTCAAGGCGGGAGATGTGTTGGTGCGTATCGACGACCGAGATTTCACCGAGCGCCTCAACAGCGCCCAGGCGCAACTGCAACAGGCGCAGGCAGCCGCTACTGCACAACAGGCCTCGGTGAAAACCCTCGACGCGCAAATGAGCGAGCAGCAGCAACGCATCACCCAGGCGCGGGCCGCCTTGAGCAGTGGCGAGGCCGAAGCCCGGCGCGCGAGGCTCGATTACCAGCGTTATCGTGAATTGGTCGCGCAACAGGTGGCCAGCGCCCAGCACCTGGAAACCGTCAGCGCCAGCCAGGCGAAGGCCCAGGCGGCGATGGCGCAAGCGAACGCCCAGGTAGCGCGCCAGCAGGCGCAGTTGCAGGTCTTGCAGGCGCGTCGGCAACAGGCCCAGGCGCAGATCCTTGAGTATCAGGCGCGCGTTGGCGAAGCCGAGTCCAACCTGGCCCTGGCCCGTAATGCGCTGAAGGACACCGAGATCCGCGCGCCGTTTGACGGTGTGGTGGGCCAGCGCAAGGTGCGGCGCCAGCAATACGTGATGCCCGGCCTGCCGCTGTTGGCGGTGGTGCCGGTGGAGCAGGCGTATGTGATTGCCAACTACAAGGAAACCCAGTTGCAGCACATGGCGCCCGGGCAGCCGGTGGAGATCGCCGTCGACAGCTTTTCCGGCGCGCACTGGCACGGCCAGGTGGAAAGCATCGCCCCCGGTTCCGGCGCGGTGTTCGCGCTGTTGCCGCCGGACAACGCCACCGGCAACTTCACCAAGGTCGTCCAGCGGTTCCCGGTGAAGATCCGCCTGGAGCCCGGCGAGGCGCGGGTGCTGCCGGGCATGTCGGTGATTGCCACAGTGGACACCCGCCCGGCCGCCCGCCAGGAGCACGTTCATGGAGGCTGAAGGGCGTGTGTCGTTTCGCGCCTGGGTCGCGGTGATCGGCGGGCTGTTCGGCTGCTTCATGGCCGGGATGAACGTGCACGTCACCAGCGCCGCACTGCCGGAAATCGAAGGCGCACTGGGGGCGACCTTCGAGGAAGGCTCGTGGATTTCCACCGCCTACCTGGTGGCCGAAATCATCATGATTCCCCTCACGGCGTGGCTGGTGCAGGTGTTCTCCCTGCGCCGGGTGATGCTGTGGGGCTCGGGGATATTCCTGGTGGCCTCGGTGGCGTGCTCACTGTCGCCGAACCTGCAAGTGATGATCCTGATCCGGGTGGTGCAAGGCGCGGCCGGGGCGGTGCTGATTCCGCTGTCATTCCAGCTGATCATCACCGAACTGCCGGCCAGCAAGATCCCCTTGGGCATGGCCTTGTTCAGCCTGGCCAACAGCGTTGCCCAGGCCGCCGGGCCGTCGATTGGCGGCTGGCTGACCGACGCGTATTCCTGGCGCTGGATCTTCTACCTGCAACTGTTCCCGGGGATCGCGTTGCTGGCGGCGGTGGCCTGGTCCATCGACCGCCAGCCGATGCAACTGGGCCTGTTGCGCCAGGGCGACTGGCTGGGTATCGGCTGCATGGTGCTGGGCCTGGGTGCGTTGCAGATCGTGCTGGAGGAGGGCGGGCGCAAGGACTGGTTCGGCTCGAACTTTATCGTATGGATGACGCTGCTGGCGGTGGTTGGCTTGATCGGTTTTGTGGCGCGCCAGTTGTGGGGCGCCCACAGCTTTATCAACCTGCGGCTGTTGGGGCACTACAACTTTGGCGTGGCCAGCGTGGCGATGTTTATCTTCGGCGCCAGCACCTATGGCCTGGTGTTTTTGGTGCCCAATTACCTGTCGCAGTTGCAGCACTACAACGCCAGCGAAATCGGCGTGAGCCTGATCGCGTATGGGATGGTGCAACTGATCATGGCGCCGTTTCTGCCGCGCCTGATGAAGTGGGTCAGTGCCAAGATGCTGGTGGCCTCGGGGTTTGCGATCATGGCCCTGGGGTGCTGGATGGGGGCGCACCTGTCGGCGGACAGCGCGAGCAATGTGATCGTGCCTTCGATCGTGGTACGGGGCATGGGGCAGCCGCTGATCATGGTGGCGTTGTCGGTGCTGGCGGTGCACGGGCTGGCCAAGGCGCAGGCCGGGTCGGCGTCGGCGGTGTTTTCGATGCTGCGTAACCTGGGGGGGGCGGTGGGTACAGCGCTGCTGGCGCAATTGGTGGTGGTGCGTGAGAAGGTGCATTCGGCGCGCATTGGCGAGTCGGTGACGCTGTTTGACCCGGCCCTGCAAGCGCGTTTGCCCGATGGTGGGGTGCTGCAGGAGCAGTTGCCGGGTCACCAAGTGGTGTTGAGCCTGTTGGACCAGAGTGTTCGGCACCAGGCGTTTTTGATGGCCTACAGTGATGCGTTCTTTCTGGCGTGTGTGGGGTTGGCGGCGTGTGCGGTGGCGGCGTTGATGTTGCGGCGTACCTAGGGTCAATTCTGTGGTTGACTTTGGGTGTCTGAGGGGTTGAGTACATATCCGTTATTTGGGTTGTTGCTGATATGGGTTCCGCTCTTACAGCGGCTCACTTTTGAAAAGCGCAAAAGTAAGCAAAACGCTCTTGCCCCACCACTCGGCCCCTCGCTAG
>NZ_JAOTOA010000029.1:0-72376 GCF_036346535.1 Pseudomonas sp. Z18(2022) | reverse complement strand
TTAGCGAGGTGCCGAGTGGTGGGGCAAGAGCGTTTTGCTTACTTTTGCGCTTTTCAAAAGTGAGCCGCTGTAAGAGCGGAACCATAACCGGCCGTTACCTAAATAACGGATATGCACTCCCTCCAAGGCCCAGTAACAAAACCGTCATTTCCCTCCGCTAGCCTCGCGGGCTTGAATGCCCGAGTCCCAAGCCCATGTTCAAAGGCCTGCTCTACGCCGCGCTGCTGTTCACCCTGACGGCCCACGCCGAAACCTGGCCGTCCAAAGACTGGACCCAAGGCGAGCCACTCACCGGCCCGGCCGCCAAAGCCCTGGATGACTACGCCTTCCCACCCCGCGACGACTCCACCCGCAAAGGCATCCGCACCGACGCCTTGCTGGTCATCCGCGACGGCCAGATCATCTATGAACGCTATGCGACGCCCACCACCGCGAGCACCCCGCACCTGACCTGGTCCATCAGCAAAAGCCTGATGGCCACCGTGCTCGGCGTGGCCTTCGGCGAAAACCGCTTCAAACTCACCGACCCCGCCGCACGCTTTTACCCACCGATGAAGCAGCACCCAAGCGTGACCATGGCCGACCTCCTGCACTGGGCCTCGGGCCTCGACTGGCAGGAAGACTACGAATACGCCCCATTGAAATCCTCGGTGGTCGCCATGCTCTACACCCGCGGCCATCACGACATGGCTGAATTCGCCGCCGACACCGCCACCTTCAGCGCCCCCGGCCAGGCGTTCCGCTATTCCAGCGGTGACAGCAATATCTTGTCCGCCACCCTCAAAGGCATGCTCGGCCACAAGGCCTACGTCGACTACCCGTGGACCGCGCTGTTCCAACCCCTGGGCATTCGCAATGCCACCTGGGAAAGCGACGCCGAGGAAACCTTCGTCGCCTCCTCATACGCCTACCTCACCGCCCGCGACCTGGCGCGTGTCGGCCTGTTGATGCAGCGCGATGGTCGCTGGGGCGAGCAACAGTTGCTGCCCAAGGAGTGGATCGACTTCAACCGCCAACCCTTCGACCACTACAAGGCCGGCCAGGACGAAGCCGTCCCAGGCGGCCAATGGTGGCTCAATCGCGAAGTACAGGGCGCCGCCAAACCCTGGCCCGACGCCCCCGCCGACACCTTCGCCGCCCTGGGCCACTGGGGCCAGGCGCTCTACGTGATGCCCGAAAAACAGCTGGTCATCGTGCGCTACGGCGACGATCGCGACGGCAGCTATCACCACAATGAACTGCTCAAGCGCGTCCTCGCGGCGGTGCAACCATGATCCGCCGCCATCCCTTCATCAGCCTGCTGGTTTTGCTGCTGCTCGCGTTGCTCGGCTGGGTCTGGCAGGAGCGGGTCAACCTGCAAGCCTTCCCCGATATCATCGCGGCCTACACCGCCAAGGAGTACTGCTCCTGCCGCTACGTGGAAGGCAACCCCGCCGACTATTGCGTGGGGTATGTGAAGCAATACGTGCCCACCAGCGCCTTCGCCGACAACCCGGAAAAACACGTGGTCACCGCCAGCGGCCTGGGCCGCACCCATAGTGCTCAATGGCTGGGCCAACGCGAGGGCTGCCGCCTCACACCCTGAGCCAACACACCAAACTTGTGGCGAGGGAGCTTGCTCCCGCTGGGGTGCGAAGCGCCCCCAAAACCGGCCAACGAGTATTGTCTGAGAGGCCCCGGCGCTCTTGTTGGGGCTGCTGCGCAACCCAGCGGGAGCAAGCTCCCTCGCCACAGGTGGGGCTGAGGTTCCACAGGGTGGAACCACCTTTGATTGTCCTCCCGCGCACATCGCGGTTATCTGGCGGTGTGCAACGAAAAAGAACGGGAACACCCGCCTGCGAGGAGAATCACCATGAGCCCACACCAGCACATCCTGGATTGGCTGAGCGATGTCGCCAGCGACCTGCACGCCGTGCGTCAGGACATTCACGCCCACCCCGAACTGGGCTTTGAAGAAAACCGCACCTCCGCCCTCGTGGCGCAATCCCTTCGAAGCTGGGGCTATGAAGTGCATACCGGCATCGGCCACACCGGCGTGGTCGGCGTGCTGCGCAATGGCAGCAGCTCGCGCAAGCTGGGCATCCGCGCCGATATGGACGCCTTGCCGATCATCGAAAACACCGGCGCCAGCTACAGCAGCCAACACGCTGGCTGCATGCACGCCTGCGGCCATGACGGTCACACCACGATGCTGCTTGGCGCCGCCCGTTACCTGGCCGCGACCCGGCAGTTCGACGGCACCCTGAACCTGATTTTCCAGCCTGCCGAAGAAGGCCAGGGCGGCGCCGAAGCCATGCTCGCCGACGGCCTGCTGG
The DNA here is from genome assembly GCF_036346535.1 of Pseudomonas sp. Z18(2022). Lineage (NCBI taxonomy): Bacteria > Pseudomonadati > Pseudomonadota > Gammaproteobacteria > Pseudomonadales > Pseudomonadaceae > Pseudomonas > Pseudomonas sp. Z18(2022). The sequence goes on along the minus strand of NZ_JAOTOA010000029.1, from coordinate 70,061 downwards.
AGCGTTTTCCCTGCGATGCATTGTTCGGCATGCACAACATGCCGGGCTTGCCCGCCGGCCAGTTGGGCCTGCGGGTCGGGCCGATGATGGCCTCCCAGGACCTGATCACCGTGACCCTCGAAGGTGTCGGCGGCCATGGCTCCATGCCGCACCTGACGGTCGACCCGCTGGTGGCCGCCGCCAGCATGGTCATGGCCTTGCAGACCGTGGTGGCGCGCAATATCAATGCCCAGGAAGCCGCCGTAGTCACCGTCGGCGCCCTGCAAGCGGGCCAGGCGGCCAACGTAATTCCGCAACAGGCGGTGTTGCGCCTGAGCCTGCGGGCCTTGGACGCCAGCGTGCGTGAGCTGATGCTGGAGCGGGTCAAGGCGATCATCCTGACCCAGGCCGCGAGCTTCGGTTGCACCGCGCAGATCGAGCATCGCCCGGCGTATCCGGTGCTGGTCAACCATCCCGAAGAAACCGAATTCGCCCGCCAGGTCGGCATCGCCCTGCTCGGTGAAGAGGCCGTCGACGGCAACACCAACAAGCTGATGGGCAGCGAAGACTTCGCCTGGATGCTGCAACGCTGCCCCGGCAGTTACCTGTTTATCGGCAACGGCGTTTCGCGGCCGATGGTCCACAACCCCGCCTATGACTTCAACGACGACATCCTGTTGACCGGCGCCGCCTACTGGGGCGCGCTGGCCGAGAGCTGGCTCAAGCCCGCCTGACGACCTCCTTTTTCTGCCGCTGGACCCTTTCCCAACAGGTTGAATGGAGTGTTCCCATGCAGGCTACAAAACAAGGTGTATCGCGCACCCGCCAGGTGGTGGCGGCCGTGATCGGCAATGCGCTCGAATGGTATGACTTTATCGTCTACGGCTTTCTCGCCAGCATCATCGCCCGGCAGTTTTTCCCATCGGAGGATGAATACGCCTCGCTGCTGATGGCCCTGGCGACGTTTGGCGTCGGCTTCTTCATGCGCCCGGTGGGCGGGATTCTGCTGGGCATGTATTCGGACCGCAAAGGTCGCAAGGCCGCGATGCAGTTGATCATCCGGCTGATGACCATCTCCATCGCGCTGATCGCGTTTGCTCCCAGCTACGCCGCCATCGGCATGGGCGCGCCGATGCTGATCGTGGTCGCGCGCATGCTCCAGGGCTTTGCCACCGGCGGCGAATACGCCAGTGCCACGGCGTTCCTGGTGGAAAGCGCGCCGGCCCATCGCAAGGGCCTGTACGGTTCCTGGCAGTTGGTGGGGCAGTGCCTGGCGGTGTTTGGCGGCGCGGCGATGGTGGCGTTGGTGACGCACTTCTTCGAACCGCAAACCCTTGAAGTGTGGGGCTGGCGCCTGCCGTTCATCTTCGGCTTGCTGATCGGGCCGGTGGGCTTGTGGATTCGTCGGCACATGGAAGATCCCGAGGAGTTTATCGAGGCACGCAAACAGGCCAAAGGTGCGGCGCCGAGCTTGATGGAGGTCATCCGCGATCACCGCCGCAGCATCCTGGTATCGATGGGCCTGGCCTGCGGCGCGACGGTGTCGTTCTACGTGGTGCTGGTGAACATGCCGACCTTCGCCCACAAGAATCTCGGCCTGCCGCTGGACCAGGTATTGATGGTGCAGATGTTCGCGGTGGCGCTGATGACCGTGGTGATTCCGCTGTCCGGCCTGCTGTCGGATCGGCTGGGCCGGCGCCCGGTCCTGATGGCGTTCACCCTGGCGTTTTTCGTGATGGTGTACCCGCTGTATGTGTGGGTCGCGGCGGCACCGTCCATCGAGCGTTTGCTGGTGATGCAGGTGATGCTGTGCACGGCCATCGGCGGCTTTTTCGGCCCGGCGCCGACGGCCCTGGCCGAGCAGTTTCCCATCGAAGTACGCTCCACCGGGGTGTCGGTGGCCTACAACGTGGCGGTGATGGTGTTCGGCGGTTTTGCGCCGCTGATCGTCACCTGGCTCAGCAAGGTGCTGGGCACACCGGTGGCCCCGGCGTTTTATGTGCTGTTCGCTTGCGTCCTGACGCTGCTGGGCACTTACTGCATGCATGAGGCGCCACGGGCGAAACGACCGGCGCCGTTTTCCAGCGAGGTGAAACCTTGAGTATTGTTGAACTGGATGCCATCGAACTGTCTCGGGCGATCCATGCGCGGCAGGTCTCCTGCCATGAAGTGATGCAGGCGTACCTGGCTCAGGTCGAGCGCTTCAACCCGGCGGTGAATGCGCTGGTCTCGCTGCGCTCCGATGAGGATGTGCTGGCCGAAGCGGTGCAGCGCGACCGGGAGCTGGACCAGGGCCAATCCCGTGGCTGGATGCACGGCATGCCCCAGGCGATCAAGGATCTGGCGGCCACCAAGGGGTTGCGCACCACCCTCGGTTCGCCGCTGTTCGCCGAGCATGTTCCGCAAGAAGATGCGATCAGCGTGGCGCGGGTTCGGGCCAGCGGCGCGATCATCATCGGCAAGAGCAACGTGCCGGAGTTCGGCCTGGGTTCGCAGACCTACAACAGCGTGTTCGGCACCACCGGCAACGCCTATGACCCACGCCTGGTGGCCGGTGGCAGCAGCGGCGGGGCGGCCGTCGCGTTGGCCCTGCGCATGCTGCCGGTGGCCGATGGCAGCGACATGATGGGTTCGCTGCGTAACCCGGCGGCGTTCAATAACGTGTTTGGTCTGCGTCCGTCCCTGGGCCGCGTACCCTATGGGCCAGCGCCGGACCTGTTCGTGCAGCAACTGGGCACTGAAGGCCCGATGGGCCGCAGTGTGGCGGATGTGGCGCGGCTGCTGAGTGTGCAGGCCGGCTACGACCCTCGGGTGCCGCTTTCGCTCAAGGAGGATCCGGCGGTGTTCGGCGAGCCGTTGCAGCGCGATTTCAAAGGCGCGCGCCTGGGCTGGCTGGGGGATTACAACGGTTACCTGCCGATGGAAGACGGCGTGATGAGCCTGTGTGAATCGGCCCTCAAGGACTTTGCGGCACTGGGCTGCGAGGTGGAAAACTGCCAGCCGGAATTCTCCCTGGAACGTCTGTGGCAGACCTGGCTGACGCACCGCCATTGGCTGATCCAGGGCTCCCTCGGCGCAGCCTACGCAGACCCGCAAAAACGCGCGCTGCTCAAGCCCGAAGCGCAATGGGAAGTGCAGGGCGGTTTGCAACTGAGCGCGGCGGACGTCTACCAGGCCTCGGTCAACCGCAGTGACTGGTACCGCGCCCTCGGCAAACTGTTCGAACGTTACGATTTCCTGCTGCTGCCCACCGCCCAAGTGTTCCCTTTCGATGCACAACAGCCCTGGCCACGCATCGTCGCAGGGCGCGAGATGGACACCTATCACCGCTGGATGGAGGTGGTGATAGGTCCCACACTGGCCGGCCTGCCGAGCATGAACGTGCCGGTGGGTTTCAACCCCCAGGGCTTGCCCATGGGCCTGCAAATCATCGGCCCGGCCCAGGCGGACAGGGCGGTGTTGCAACTGGCTTATGCCCACGAACAACTGACCCGCTGGGTGCAACGACGACCGCCCAGTTGCCTTACCCCGACCGGCTGAGCCGCTACGGGCCTGTATCTTGCTGTGAAATCAGATCATCCATTGGCCTCAAGGAGATCGACACATGGGCAGCGACGCCGAGACGGGAACCGTACGCTCAGTGGGGCGGGCACTGGCGATCATCGAATTGCTCGGCGAGCACCAGGCGCTGGGGCTCGAAGAGTTGCATTACCTGACCCACCTGCCCAAGGCCACCGTCTCGCGGATGCTGCTGACCTTGCAGGAGCAGGGCTGGATCTATCGCGGCCTGAGCGACCGGCGTTACCGCCTGCGAGCCCGGCGCCTGTTCGGCGACACCCAGCAACGCTTCAAGCGCCAGCTGGTGGAAAGTGCCGCGCCCTGGTTGCTCGACCTCAGCGAGCGCACCGGCCTGGTGGTGGACCTGTCGAGCTTCGACGGTGAACGCCTGGAGGTGATGGAAAGCGCGATTCCCACGGTGCTGCGCAAGCTCTACCCGAACAACTGCCAGATCGTCGGCCAGCACGCCAGCCTGTTTCACTCGGCCATGGGCAAGGCGTGCCTGTCGCAATTGTCGGCCGATGAAGTGCAGCGCCTGGCCGGCCGTGAGCGGGTGGCAGAAGACGAGCAATACCGGGCGTGTGAACAATCCCAGCACCAGGGATTTGGCCAGCGCACCGAAGGCTACTGGGAATACCCGGTGCGCCTGCCGTTCCTGATTCGCGCCGTGGCGTTGCCGGTGCGAGCCAACGGGCGGTTGGTAGGCAGCATGGCGCTGCATTGGCCGATGGATCAGGCGCCGGTGGAGCGGGTGTTGAGCCTGCACCTGGCCAGCCTGGAGTCGACCATTCGCGATGTACAGCAAGCTGTGGGAGCTGGCTTGCCTGCGATTGCATCGCCTCGAAACAACTGACAGACCGAGGTGCCTGTATCGCAGGCAAGCCAGCTCCTACATTGGATTTGCGCCGCTCGTTACATTGCGCTTAAGGTTCGTTCAGGTTTTTTGCCCCACGAGTCGTTATGTCCCTGTTCAAACCCATGGCCTTCCTGCTGCTGGCCGCTGCTGCCGTGCCTGCCCACGCCGATTGGTACCTGGACAACGAGTCCTCACGCCTGTCGTTCGTCACCACCAAAAACACCGACATCGCCGAAGTGCAGCGCTTTCTGGTGCTGCACGGCAAGGTCGACAGCAAGGGTGCGGCGCAGCTGGAAGTCGAGCTGGAGTCGATCAACAGCGGCATCCCATTGCGCGACGAACGCATGCGCAACGACCTGTTCGAGATCAAGACCTTCCCCGACGCCGTGATCAACGCCCAGATCAACCTGCAACCGATCAACGACCTGGCCCCCGGCGCGCAGTACGAGCTGCGCCTGCCGCTGTCGGTGACGCTGCACGGCAAGACCCAAACCTACAGCGCCGAGCTGCTGGCCACGCGCCTGGATGACCGGCGCTTTCAAGTGGTGACCCTGGAGCCGTTGGTAGTACATGCCGAGGATTTCGATTTGCTGCCGGGCGTGGCCGCGTTGCGCAAGGCTGCCGGCCTGTCGCAGATCAGCCTGTCGGTGCCGGTGGGTGCGGTACTGATTTTCACGGCGCGCTGACATGAGCGGCGCAGTGTTCCCGTGGCGCAGCGCCAACCGTTTCGAGCTGATGATCGACGGTCCGAGTTTCTTTCCGCGCATGCTCGAAGCGATCAATCAGGCCGAGCAACAGGTTGCCCTGGAGCTGTATCTGGTGGAGGCGGGCGCCTGTGCCGAAGCGATGGTTCAGGCCCTGGTGGCCGCCGCCGAGCGTGGCGTGCGGGTGCGTTGCCTGTTCGATGACTACGGCAGCCTGGCGTTTACCCTGGGCTTGCGCCGGCGGTTGATCGAGGCCGGGGTGGACCTGCGTTTCTACAACCGCCTGAGCTGGCGCCGCTGGATGCGCAACCTCTACCGCGATCACCGCAAGCTGTTGCTGATCGACCAGACCATCGCCGTGGTCGGCGGCACCGGCGTGACGGATGAATTCTGGACCCCCGGAAAAGACAGCGCCGACTGGCACGAAGTGATGGTGCAGATTCGCGGCCCGCTGGTGCTGGATTGGCAGGCGTTGTTCGACCGCCAATGGCTGGCCAACGACGATCGCCGGGCGTGGAAACCCGCCATGCATTTTGGCCTGCCACGTTTGCCCAAGGTGCCGGCCACCGGGCCGGGCTTGGGCCGTGTGGCGTATGCCGATGCCCGTCAGCATCGGGACATCCTGCAATCGCTGATCCGCGCACTGAATAGCGGGCACCAGCGTATCTGGCTGGCCACGCCGTATTTCCTGCCGACCTGGAGCGTACGGCGTGCCCTGCGCCGGGCGGCGGGGCGGGGCGTGGATGTGCGCTTGCTGCTGACCGGGCCGCGCACCGATCACCCGTCGGTGCGGTACGCCGGGCACCGTTACTACCCGCGTTTGCTCAAATCAGGGGTGCAGATTTTTGAATACCAGCCGTGCTTCCTGCACCTGAAGATGGTGCTGGTGGATGATTGGGTGAGCATTGGTTCGTGCAACTTCGATCACTGGAATCTGCGCTTCAACCTGGAGGCGAATCTGGAAGCGTTGGACCCGGAACTGACGTTGGCGGTGGAGGGGAGTTTCGAGCGGGATTTTGCCCTGAGCCAGGCGGTGAGCCTGGAGGCGTGGCGGTCGCGGCCTTTGTGGCGGAGGGTGAAGCAGCGGGTGTGGGGGTGGATTGATCGGTTGGTGGTTAACCTGCTGGATCGCCGCGGCTAGCCAGGACGCTGAGATCAAATGTGGGAGCTGGCTTGTGTGGGAGCTGGCTTGCCTGCGATGCAGACACCTCGGTACTTCAGATGCACCGAGGTGATGCAATCGCGGGCAAGCCCGGCTCCCACACAAGCCAGCTCCCACACTGACTGCGTTTACAGCTTTAGATCAAAGCAGTTCGAAGCTCTGCTGCTTCACATCCTGCGAATCCAGCCCGATCTGCACATTGAACTCGCCCGGCTCAGCCGCAAACTTCAGCTGGGTGTTGTAGAACTTCAAGTCTTCCTCGGTGATGGTGAAGTGCACGGCGCGCTCTTCGCCCGCCTTGAGCATGATCTTCTGGAAGTTCTTCAATTCCTTCACCGGGCGGATCATCGAGCCGGCCACGTCCTGGATGTACAGCTGCACCACGGTTTCGCCATCGACCTTGCCGGTGTTTTTCACCACCACGGTGGCGTCGAGCTTGCCGGTCTTGTTCAGGGTGGTGGACGACAGCGCCATGTCCGACAGGCTGAAGCTGGTGTAGCTCAAGCCATAACCAAACGGAAACAACGGCCCGGTGGTGTCATCGAAGTACTGCGAGGTGTAGTTGCCTGGCTTGCCCGGGGTGAATGGCCGGCCAATGCTCAGGTGGTTGTAGTAGGTCGGAATCTGCCCCACCGAACGCGGGAAGGTGATCGGCAGCTTGCCCGACGGGTTGTAGTCGCCGAACAAAACGTCAGCGATTGCATTGCCGCCTTCGGTCCCGGCGAACCAGGTTTCCAGGATTGCGTCGGCCTGTTCGTTCTCGTCCACAATCGACAGCGGACGGCCATTCATCAACACCAGCACCAGCGGTTTGCCGGTGGCTTTCAAGGCCTTGATCAGGTCGCGCTGGCTTTGCGGGATGTTCAGGTCGGTGCGGCTCGACGACTCGTGGGACATGCCGCGGGACTCGCCCACGGCAGCCACGACTACGTCAGCGTCCTTGGCGGCTTTCACTGCTTCGTCGATCATCACCTGTGACGAGCGCGGGTCATCCACCACTTCCGGGGCATCGAAGTTCAGGAAGTTGAGGTAGTCGACGACTTTTTTGTCATTGGTGATGTTGGCGCCACGGGCGTAGATCACTTTGCCCTTCTCGCCGATCACGGCATTCATGCCGTCCAGCAGGGTCACCGATTGCGCGGGTTTGCCGGCAGCTGCCCAACTGCCCATCATGTCGATCGGCGCCTTGGCCAGCGGGCCGACCAGGGCGATGGTCGCGGTCTTTTTCAGTGGCAGGGTGTTGTTCTGGTTTTTCAGCAACACTTGGCTGCGGCGCGCCACATCGCGCGCGTCGGCACGGTGCAGGCGGCTTTCGGCGTAGGTGTCGGCCGGGTCATCCTCGGCCTTGCCGATGCGCAGGTACGGGTCGGCGAACAGGCCCATGTCGTACTTGGCGCCGAGCACTTCGCGCACGGCGTTGTCGATGTCGCTCTGTTCGATCTCGCCGGATTTCAGCAGGCCGGGCAATTCCTTGCCGTAGAGCGAGTCGTTCATGCTCATGTCGATGCCGGCCTTGATTGCCAGCTTGGCGGCTTCGCGCCCGTCCTTGGCCACGCCATGCTTGATCAGCTCGAAGATCGCACCGTGGTCGCTGACCGCCAGGCCCTTGAAGCCCCAGTCCTTGCGCAGCAGGTCGTTCATCAGCCAGGTGTTGGCGGTGGCGGGCACGCCATTGATCGAGTTCAGCGCAACCATCACGCCGCCGGCACCGGCCTTGATCGCGGCGTGGTAGGGCGGCAGGTAGTCCTGGTACATCTTGACCGGGCTCATGTCGACCACGTTGTAGTCACGACCGCCTTCCACCGCACCATACAGGGCGAAGTGCTTGACGCTGGACATGATGCTGTCGGGGTTGGCGGGGCTGCTGCCCTGGAAGGCCTTGACCATCACTTCGGCAATGCGCGAGGTCAGGTAGGTGTCTTCGCCAAACCCTTCGGAGGTACGGCCCCAGCGCGGGTCGCGGGAGATGTCGACCATCGGCGCAAAGGTGATGTCGAGGCTGTCGGCGGCGGCTTCCTGGGCAGCGATGCGCCCGGAGCGGCCAATGGCGTCCATGTCCCAGCTGGAGGCCAGGGCCAGGCTGATGGGGAAAATCGTACGGTGGCCGTGGATCACGTCATAGGCGAAGAACATCGGGATCTTCAACCGGCTGCGCATGGCTGCGTCCTGCATCGGACGGTTTTCCGGGCGGGTGATCGAGTTGAAGGTACCGCCGATGCGACCGGCGGCGATTTCCTTGCGGATCAGCTCGCGGGGCATTTCGGGGCCGATGCTGATCAGGCGCAACTGGCCGATCTTTTCATCGAGGGTCATCTGTTTCAGCAGATCGCTGACGAAGGCGTCCTTGTCCTTGAGCACTGCGGGCTTTGTTTCGGCTAATACGGAATGAGTGGCCAAACTGACAACAAGGCCCAGCAAACACAGCTTCTTCATGAAAATCCTTTCTCGCAGCCTTGGGACCGGAGAGCGTCTATTGTTGTTCGGGTGTTGTTCAGATAAATGCAGCACACTTCTGAACTCTTATTGGCGCTGGGCATCTTTTAGCTGATTGGCCCGATGCAATCCAGTGGGTGGTGGCGGATTATGCCCTAAGCCCGTGGCTAACGCGTCAGTCGGCAAATTTCATAGGTTTGGCAGGAGAAACACCATGCAAGCAGCACAAGGTTACCGTTGGGGCTGGAAGGCCGTGGCATTGATACTGGTGAGCACCGTGCTGAGCGGTTGCGGCATCAACAAGATCCCGACCCTGGACGAACAGGCCAAGGCCGCCTGGGCCCAGGTGCAGAACCAGTACCAGCGGCGCGCCGACCTGATTCCCAACCTGGTGGAAGTGGTGAAGGGCTACGCGGCCCATGAACAGGACACCCTCACCGCGGTGATCGAAGCGCGGGCCAAGGCCACCTCTATCCAGGTGGACGCCAGCACCCTCGACAATCCGGAAAAACTCAAGCAGTTCCAGCAGGCCCAGGACGGCTTGAGCGGTGCACTCAGCCGCTTGATGGTGGTGTCCGAGCGCTACCCGGACCTGAAGGCCAACCAGAACTTCCTGGCCCTGCAATCGCAACTTGAAGGCACCGAAAACCGTATCGCCGTGGCCCGCCGCGACTTTATCCAGGCGGTGCAGGCCTACAACACCGAGATCCGTACCTTCCCTGGCCGCCTGTGGCACAGCGTGATGTACAGCGACTTGCCGATCCGCGCCAACTTCGAGGCCACCAGTGCCGATGCCGATAAAGCGCCGCAAGTGAAATTCTGATGGGCAAGCGCGCTTGGCTGCTGGCGGCGCTGCTGCTGGCCTTCAGCCTGACTGCCCAGGCCGCCCTGAATTTCCCGGCCCTGACCGGGAGGGTGGTCGACAACGCCCAGATGATCGACCCGGCCGTACGCGCACAGCTGACCCAGCAATTGCAGGCGCTGGAGCAGACCAGCGGCGACCAGATCGTGGTGGTCACCGTGCCCGACCTGCAAGGCGTGCCTATTGAAGACTTCGGTTATCAACTGGGCCGCGCCTGGGGCATCGGCCAGAAGGGCAAGGACAACGGCGCGCTGCTGATCGTCGCCCGGGACGAGCGCAAGATCCGTATCGAAGTGGGTTATGGCCTGGAAGGCGTACTCACGGACGCGCAGTCCTGGGTGATCATCAACCAGGTGATCACCCCGGCGTTCAAGGCGGGCAACTACAGCAAGGGCATCAGCGACGGCGTGGCGGCGATGCTGCAGGTGGTAGGCGGCGATCCGCTGGCGGTGCCGGCGCATGTGTCCGAGGCCAACTTCGCCACGCAAAACCCGGGCATCTCCTTTGGTCTGTTTATCCTGCTGCTGGCGGTGTTGTGGCTGTGCAATCGCATGGGCCTGCCCGTTGGCGCTATCCTGCTGGCGATTCTCAGCAGCAGTGGCCGAGGCGGCGGGGGAGGCGGTGGCGGTGGTGGCTTCAGGGGCGGCGGCGGTGGTTTTGGCGGCGGTGGCGCCTCGGGCGGCTGGTAATGACAATAACTAGAGAGCATCAACAACCATGGCATTACTGAGTCAACACGAGCAACGCCAGGTCGCCGAGGCGATCGCCCGGGTCGAGCAACAGACCGACGCCGAACTGGTGACCGTGCTCGCGGCCCGTGCCGACGACTACGCCTACATCCCGCTGCTGTGGGCCAGCCTGTTGGCGCTGGTGGTACCGGGGATCATTCACTATTTGTCGGGCTGGCTGACCATGTACACCTTGCTGCTGGCGCAGTGGGGCACGTTTGTCGTGCTGTGCCTGGTGTTCCGGTTGCCCAAGGTCACCACGCGGCTGATCCCGCGCTCGGTGCGGCATTGGCGTGCGTCCAACCTGGCGCGGCGGCAGTTCCTGGAGCAGCACCTGCACCACACGCTGGGCAGTACCGGGGTGCTGATTTTTGTCAGCGAGGCGGAGCGGTATGTGGAAATCCTGGTGGATAAGGGCATTTCCACGCGCCTGGATGACAGCAGCTGGGACGCGATCGTCAAGGACTTCACCCGCCAGGTGAAACAAGGCCAGACGTTGGCCGGGTTTATCAGCTGCATCGAAGCCTGTGGGGAGCTGCTCAAGGAGCATGTGCCGGTGACCCATGCGCGCAATGAGTTACCGAATCGGTTGGTGGTGTTGGAGTAGTGTAAAATTCCCGGCATTCCCTGCCCGAGGCGTTTTTGTTCATGTCTGCCACCGCTAAACCTGCCAGCCCCGCGCCGGATCATCACGCGCAGTTCCTCGAACTGCTCGGCGCGAGCCTTGAGCAAAACGCCTTTATCAAGCTGGTGCTGGCCAAGTACGTCGGCACCGAGCCCGACCTGCAGAAGCTGATCATCAAGCAACTGACGGTCAAGGATCAGCCTTGCCTGTCCTTCGTCTACCGCTACAAGACCCGCGACATCACCAAGAATTTCTCCCTGGCTGACGGCGTGGCGGCGATTGCCGAGCTGTTGCCGGCGTCGTTCAAGAACGCGCACCTGCTCTCGGTGACCGACGAAGCCCAGCTGGAATACAGCAAGAAGAACAAAAGCTCGCTGTTCAAAAGCAAGCCGCAACAACTGCGCGAAGCGCCGTCTGCCGAGCATAACCGCGAGAAGAATCGCTTCCTGGACCTCACCCGGCCGTTCCTTGCTGACCTTGGCGTGACCAACGCCAAGCATGAGCTGATCCCGGCGATGTCGCGCAAGTGGAAGCAGATCAACAAGTTCATCGAAGTGTTCAGCCATGCGCTGACCACGTCACCGCTGAAGCTGGACCAGCCGGTGCGGGTCGCGGACTTTGGTTCGGGCAAGGGCTACCTGACGTTTGCCATCCACGATTACCTGCGCAACACCCTCAATGCCGAAGGTGAAGTCACCGGCGTGGAATTGCGCGAAGACATGGTGACCCTGTGCAATAACGCCGCCGCCCGCCTGGAGCACCCGGGGCTGGTATTCAAGTGCGGTGATGTGCGCAGCGTCGCGCCCAGCGAACTGGACGTGATGATCGCCCTGCATGCCTGCGACATCGCCACCGACTACGCGATTCACACCGGCATTCGCTCCGGGGCGTCGATCATCATGTGCTCGCCGTGCTGCCATAAGCAGATTCGTTTGCAGATCCAGAGCCCGGCGCTGCTCAAGCCGATGCTGCAATACGGCCTGCACCTGGGCCAGCAGGCGGAAATGGTGACCGACAGCCTGCGGGCGTTGTTTCTTGAAGCGTGCGGTTATGAGACCAAGGTGTTTGAGTTCATCTCGTTGGAACATACCAACAAGAACAAGATGATCCTTGCCGTGAAACGCGCCGAGCCGGTGGATAACGTCCAACTCCTGGAGAAAATCCAGGAGCTCAAGGCGTTCTACAACATCACTGAACATTGCCTCGAAACCCTGCTTCGAGCGGACGGTTACCTGGCCTGAGAACGACGCAAATCAAAAATGTGAAAGCCAGCCTGTGGGAGCCGGGCTTGCCCGCGATGGCATCACTTCGGTTTGCCTGATACACCGCGGTGCCCGCATCGCAGGCAAGCCAGCTCCCACATTAGACCGTGCTGGCCTTGGCAGCTGGCGCAGGCTTCACACTGGTCTTGCGCCCCAGCATCACCGTCACAATCACCCCGCAGGCAAACAGCCAGGTAATCGGCTCGATGTGCTCACCAAAAAACAGCGCCGAAAACGCGATGGTGAAAAAGATCTGCAACAGCTGAATCTGGCTGACCCGGGCGATGCCGCCCATGGCCAGCCCCGCGTACCACGCGAAGAACCCCAGGAACTGCGAAAACAGCGACACATAGCCGAACGCCCACCAGGTGTGCATGGAAATCGGCCCTTGGTGTTGCAGCGCCAGGTACGCCACCGGCCCGATCAATACCGGTGTCGACAGCACCAGCGCCCAGCAGATCACCTGCCAGCCGCCCATCTCCTTGGCCAAACGGCCGCCTTCGGCATAACCCAGGCCACCCACCGCAATCGCCCCGAGCATCAACAGGTCGCCCGCCTGGATACTGCCGGCCCCGGTGATCAACGCATAACTCAGCACCAACGCACTGCCCAGCGCCGCGCAGGCCCAGAAGGCTTTTGACGGCCGCTCATGGGACAGCCACGCCGCATACAGCGCCACGCACAGCGGCTGCAACCCGTTGACCAGGGCGCCATGGGACGCCGGCAAGGTTTGCATGGCCCAGGCCGAGAGCACCGGGAAACCCAGGATCACCCCGGCAATCACCAGCGTCAGCCCGCGCACCTGGCGCCAGGTGGGCCAGCGCTCACGGCGCCACAGCAACAACGCCGCCGCCGGCACCGCCGCAAACAACGCCCGGCCCAGGCCATTGAGCAGCGGGTGGATTTCCTGCACCACGATACGGGTGAAGGGCAGGGTAAGGCTGAAGATGACGACGCCCAGCAGGCCGAGGGCCATGCCGGTATTTTCGCGGGAGCTCATGGAAGGAACCAGAATCGAATGGGCCGGAAGTGGACGTTCATCTAGCCACAAAGCCCCGCAAACACGGGCTTACAGCTAGGTGCAGATTGAGCCGTACAGTTTTGGGTTCATGTGGGAGCTGTCGAGCCTTGGCGAGGCTGCGATGGGATCAACGCAGTTTACCTGTCAGGCCGAGGTGTCTGCATCGCGGGCAAGCCCGGCTCCCACACAAGCCGGGGTGCTGATGTAGTAGCGGGCCATTACCCGGATCAAGCCTGCGGGTCTATCTTGGCTACTCTTGTCTGCCCAACCGTTCAACCGGAGGAATGTCCCATGGCTGCGAAAAAAATCCTGATGCTGGTCGGCGATTACGTCGAAGACTATGAAGTGATGGTGCCGTTCCAGGCGCTGTTGATGGTGGGGCATACCGTGCACGCCGTGTGCCCGGACAAGACCGCCGGCCAGACCGTGCGCACGGCGATCCACGACTTCGAAGGCGACCAGACCTACAGCGAAAAACCCGGGCACCTGTTTGCCCTGAATGCCGACTTCGCCAAGGTCGACGCCGCCGACTACGACGCGCTGCTGGTGCCCGGCGGTCGTGCGCCCGAGTACCTGCGCCTGAACGAAAAAGTCCTGCAACTGGTCAAGGCGTTCGACCAGGCTGGTAAGCCCATCGCTGCGGTGTGCCACGGCGCGCAACTGCTGGCGGCCGCGGGCATCCTGGAAGGCCGTGAGTGCAGCGCCTATCCTGCGTGCGGGCCGGAAGTGCGATTGGCGGGTGGCACGTTCATCGATATCCCGGTGACCGACAGCCACGTTCAAGGCAATCTGGTGACTGCTCCGGCATGGCCGGCGCACCCAAGTTGGCTGGCGGGTTTCCTTGGCCTGCTGGGTACCAGAATCACTCTGTAAAACGGAGGTCATCGCCATGTGCGAGCTGTACGTCAAGGCCGACCCGATTCTGTACGAATCCCGCTCGCGCTCCCTGCGCATCTGCGGCGTGGTCACCACCGTGCGCCTGGAAAACCAGTTCTGGGACATCCTCAGCGAAATCGCCGAGGTGGATGGCATGACCACCAATCAGCTGATCACCAAGCTGTACGAAGAGGTGATGGACTACCGCGGAGAGGTGGTGAATTTCGCTTCGTTTTTGCGGGTGAGTTGCACGCGGTATTTGAGCAAGCAGCGGGTTCACGCCCCGGGTTTGAGTCTTGTAAACCCGAAGGCTGGTGCTCAGTTGATCTAGTGTGGGAGCCGGGCTTGCCCGCGATGGCATCGCTGCGGTTTAACTGAGAGACCGAGTCGCCCGCATCGCAGGCAAGCCAGCTCCCACACTGATCGGGTTTTCAAGCCGAATGCTGGTGAAGGGTCAGAAGAACCGCGTCACGCTGATTTTGGCATCGCGGCCCTTGGTATAGGCGCGGTCGCCGCTCAGGGCCGGGCGGAAGTTGTTGTTGAACAGGTTGTCGACGGTGAAGTTGACCTCGGTGCCCTTCAGATAAGCCTGTTGCGGCTTCCAGCTGGCGAACAGGCCCTGGGTGTTGTAGCGCTTGTTGCCGTACTGATCGTAGAACAGGTCGCCGATGCTGGTGCCCGGGCCGCCGGAGTACTTGTCGCTCGGCAAGCGGCTGGTGGCGCCGACGAACTGCCCTTGCCAGCCCACCTGCATATCCAGACTCGGGATCTTGGTGCCGAGTACCACCACCCATTTGGTCGGCGGAATATCCCGCGCCCAGACGTCCGGGCCCCACGGGTTGGTGTAGGCGCCTTCATGTTTGCCGGTTGTGTAGGCGAACGACACCGAGCCGAACACGTAGGTGGAGTCATAGAAACTCTCGGCCTCGAAACCCTTGATCGTCATGCCGCCGATGTTGCGGTAGTTGGACATCGCTCCCGGCGGGCAGGCGCTGGAAATCGTCCCGCCGTTGACCGCCTGGTTCTGGCAGCCCACGCCGGTAGCCTTGAAGATTTCGTCCTCGACCTTGTTATGGAACAGCGTGGTGCGCAGTTGCAGGTTGTCACCGTGGGTGAACACGTCGGCGAAGCTGGTGACGTTGCCCAGGGTGATGGAGGTGATGCGCTCCGGGTCCAGGTCGAGGCTGGTGGCTGTGCGGCTGCCCAGGCCCTGGACTTCATACTGCTCGTCGATCACCGGGGCGCGCCAGGTGCGGCTCCAGTTGGCAAACATCGCCACGTTCGGGGTGATGGTCCAGTAGGCCGCGAGGCGCGGCGACCAGCCGGTGTAGGTGCGGTCGCTGTAGTCGTGGCCGATGGCCGGGTCCGGGTTGCTGTAGTACGGCGCGTCGTTGGCTTCGCCACGGTTGCGCACATGGTCATAGCGCATCGACGGGGTGATGGTGACATCGCCCAGCGTCACTGCGTCCTGGATAAAGAAGCTGTTGGTGTCGACCTTGCCGTGGGGCATGAAGCCCGGCTGGAAGTGCCCGTAGTTGTATTTCGGGGTGTTGTAGGTGGCGCCGGGCATCCACATTTCGGTTTCCCGGGTGTGTTTGCGGATCTGTACCCCGGTGGTCATCGCGTGCTGCAACGGGCCGGTGGAAAACAGGCTGACGTTGCGTACGTCGAGGTTCTTGTCGTTGTAGGAGGTGTCCATCTTGCGCCCGCCAGTGGCCAACTGGAAAAACGCCGTGGCATCACGCTCGTCGGTCTGGTCGGTATTGGACTCGGAATACTTGATGGTCAAGTCCACCAGCGGGTTGTCCATCGGCTGGTATTCGTACTTGCTGGTCCAGGTGGTGTCGACAGTATTGCGGTTGGCCAGGAAGCGCTTCAGCGCGGCTTCGTAGCCATAGCGGTCGATGTTGGCCTGGGTCGGCGGCGTGGGGTAGCTGGCGGCAGAGAAGGGCGTCCAGCGCTGGCTGTTGGAGCGCGAATACGACAGGCCCAGGCTGTGCTCATCGGTGAAGTGGGCATTCACTTTGAACAGCTTGCCGTCCACATTCTGGGCGCTGTTGGGCAGGCGCTTGGGGTTGATCGGGTACTGGTTGTTGTCGTTGGGCAGGGTGGCGGCCAGCTTCATGTCGCCGCCGTCGCGCTGGGTCAGGTAGGCCAGGGCATCGAAGCGCCCGTCATCGGTGCGCCCGTACACCGCACTGCTGTAGACCTGTTCATGGTCGTTGCTGGAGTAACCGTACTTGAGCATGGCGCCACTGTTGCGCCCGTCCTTGAGCAGGTCCGGGGCATCCTTGGTGGTCATGTTGACCGTACCGCCAAAACCGCCATTGCCGCTGAAGGGCGAGTTGGGGCCTTTCTCCACCTCGATGCTCTTGATCAGTTCGGGCTCGATAAACACCGTGCCTTGCTGGTAACGCTCAAAGCCGCTCTTGGTGGCGCCGTCGACGGTCAGCGGCACGTCTTCGGCGTCGCCGAAACCACGGATGTTGATGGTCTGGCCGCCGGGCTTCAGCGAACCGCCCTGGCTGATGCCGGGCAAGGTTTGCAGCAGGCTGGGGATGTTATTGGACTGGTAGCGGTCGATGTCGGCCTGGCTCAGGGTGGAGCGACCGACGGTGGTGGAGTCGACCTCGTTGCCGGTGCCGATCACACTCAGGGCTTCCAGCTGGATCGCGCCGCTGTTGGTGGTCTTGCCTTCTTCGGGCCGTACCACGTAGGTGCTGCCGACCTTGAGCAACACGAACTCGCCGTCCTTGAGCAGGGTGCGAATCGCCACTTCCGGTGTGAAGTCGCCATTGATGGCCGGCGCCTGGACATTTTTCAGCAGTGTTTCATCGAACAGCAGCTGGATTTTTGCCTGCTGCGCCACCTGGCTCAGGGACGTGGCCAGGGACTGGGCCGGCAGTTGCAGTTTGAACGACTCGGCCTGGGCACTCAGGCTGAAGGCCAGGCAGGCGGCAATGGCGGTGGGTCGAAGAAACAGGTGCTGAACGTGGCAAGGCGCGCGAAACATGAAATCCCCCGGAGTAGCCAAATGGCCAAAAAGGTGTGCGTATCAAACGCAGACCCGAGGAAGACGCGGCAGGAAAAATAATCCTCACATGCGAATGCAAAATATTCTCAAACAGCAATTTCGCGGGGTTACTTGCGGGGTTCAATCCTGATATTGCCGTCGGCCAGGGCCACGGTTTTTACCGGCAGCAAGGCGGGCAGGGCGTTGAGCAGGGCGTCGGGGTCGTTCACGTCCAGGTTGCCCGAGACCTTCAATTGCGCCACCGCGCTGTCCACCAGCAAGGGCGCCTGGGGCCGGTACAGGCTCAATTCATCCATCAGGCTGGCCAGCTCGCGATTACGAAACGATACGTGGCCGCCGCGCCAATCGGCGACCTCTTCGGCGGTGAGGGTTTGCTGCTGCACGGTGCCCTTGGCATAGCTGAACGTGGCGCGCTGCCGGGCGCCGAGCATCGCGACTGGTACCTTGGCATCGGCCTCGAATGCTACCTGGCCGTGGGCCACACTGACCACCAGTTGCTGCTTGCTGCGCCGCACATCGAAGCCGGTGCCGACCACCCGCACATTGGCCTCGCCGGCCTGCACGAACAGTGGCCGCTCCTTGTCGGCGGCCACCTCGATGTACAACTGGCCCTGGTCCAGATGCACGAGGCGCTGGTGACTGTTGAAGTCCACCCGCAGGCGCGTGTTGGCGTTGACGTACAAGGTGCTGCCGTCGGGCAAGTGCAAGGTGCGCATGCCTTTGGCATGGGCCGCGACCTGAGTGTGGAACAACTCGCGCGGGGCGCCGAGATTGCTTGCCAGCAGGGCGCACACCAACGCGGCAGCCACCGCCAGGGCCGGGCGCCACACAGGTATTTTGCGTACGGGCAGCGGTGTGGGTTTGTTCAGTTGCTGCAACTGGGCCAGGTCGGCCCACAGTTGTTCGAATTCGGCGTAGGCACGGGCATGGGCCGGCTCGGACTGCCAGGCGGCAAACGCCTTGCGGTCGGCGCGGCCGGCGTCATTGCGGTTGCGTGCAAACCAGCTGGCGGCCTGGGCATCGATCGAGTCACTGGCCTCGATGTCACAGGTGTCGATGTCCCTCAGGCGGTTCATTCTGGCTGCTCCTTGCCGTGTTCTTGTTGAAGTCGCTGCTTGCAATGCAGCAGGGCAAAGGCGATGTGCTTTTCCACCATGCTGACCGAAACTCCCATGCGCTCGGCGATCTGGGCCTGGCTCAGGCCTTCGAAGCGGTGCAGCATAAGGGCTTCTCGCCTTCTGGGCGAGAGTTCAGCGAGGACTTCTTTCAACTGTTCGAGGCGTTGCAGGCGTTGCGCGGCGGCCATGGGATCGTCTCGCGGGTCGCTGACCAGCGAGGCATCCAGTTCGGCCTGTTGCTGGTGGACGGTGTGCCGCACCTTTTGTTTGCGCCAATGATCACGCAGCAGATTGCGCGCCATCTGGAACAGAAACGCCCGTGGTTGCTCGACCTTGGCCTGGTCGCGGTAGTCCAGCCATTGGGTGAAGACATCCTGGGTCATGTCTGCCGCGTCGCTGGCGTTGTCCGTGCGTTTGCGCAGGAAATGCAGGATATCTGCATAAAACCCGCGAAAGGCATCGGCCGACAGCGGGTCGGGCTTGGGGCGAGACATGGATATCCTTCTTGGCGAAGCACGACGTAGAAAAGTCGCGAATGATATCGAGAATTATTGTCATTTGTCTCTATCGAAATACACGTATCAGTGTGGGAGCTGGCTTGCCTGCGATGCAGGCACCTCGGTTTGTCAGGAATACCGAGGTGATGCCATCGCAGGCAAGCCAGCTCCTACAGGGGGGTTACCGCAATGTGGTCAGTAGCTCTTGAAGCTGAGCACGGCCAGCCTCACCCAACGGGAACACCGGCAACCGTGGATCCCCCGATTCCAGCCCGGTCAACCGCAAACCGGCCTTGATCGTCGCCGGCAAGCCGCCTTTGAGGATGAATTCCAGCAACGGCAACTGGCGATAAAACAGCTCCCGCGCTTTCGTCAGATCATTGCTCAGCACCGCTTCATACAAATCCAGATTGAGCTGCGCAATCAGGTTCGGCGCCGCCGTGCACCAACCCTTCGCCCCCGCCGCGAACGCTTCCAGCGCCAGTGGATTGCAGCCGTTATAGAACGGCAGCTGTCCCTCGCTGCGTCGATGCAGCTGGTGCATGCGCTGAATATCCCCGGTGCTTTCCTTGACCATGGTCACGTTATCGACGCTGTCGACGATGCGCAGGATCAAGTCCACCGACATGTCGGTACCGCTGGTGGCCGGGTTGTTGTAGAGCATGATCGGCACGCCGATGCTGTCGCCGATGGCCGCATAGTGGGCGAGGATTTCCGCCTCGCTGAGCTTCCAGTACGAGGCCGGCAATACCATCACCACGTCTGCACCGTGGCTTTCGGCAAACCGCGCCCGGCGCACGGCCTTGGCGGTGGTCAGGTCGGAGACGCTGACGATGGTCGGTACGCGCTTGCCCACCTTCTGGAGGCTGTAGGCGGCGACTTCATCCCACTCCGCATCGCTGAGGTAAGCACCTTCGCCGGTACTGCCCAACGGCGCGATGGCGTGTACGCCGCTGTCGATCAAGCGGTCGATGGAATAGCCGAGGGCGTCCAGGTCAATGCGCAGGCCGTCGGCGCTGAACGGGGTGATGGTGTAGCCGATGATGCCGTGAATAGAAGGGCTTGACATGGAAAAGTCTCCGGTCGAAAAAGGGGTTCAGTTCAGGCAATCGGCGTGCTGGCGCAGGTTCTGCCGAGCGTAGTAGTTGAACGCGGCGCCGTGGCGCTTGGGCTTGGAGATCCAGTCATGGGCTTCGCGGCCCAACTCCGGCAGGATCGGCTTGATGGTGCCGGCGGCCATTGCCAGCAACTGCAATTTCGCCGCGCGTTCGATCAACTGCGCGATCACACAGGCTTCCTCGATGCTTGCCCCGGTGGACAATTGGCCGTGGTGGGAAAGCAGGATGGCACGCTTGTCCCCCAGGGCAGCAGTGATGATTTCACCTTCTTCGTTGCCCACCGGCACGCCGGGCCAGGCTTCCAGGAAGGCGCAGTCTTCGTACAGCGGGCAGAGGTCCATGTGGGACACCTGCAGCGGCACTTCCAGCATCGACAGCGCGGCGATGTGGGTCGGATGGGTATGAATGATGCAGTTCACATCCGGGCGACCACGGTACACCCAGCTGTGAAAACGGTTGGCCGGGTTGGGCATGCCGTGGCCTTCCAACACTTCCAGGTCTTCGTTGACCAGCAGCAGGTTGCTGGCGGTGATTTCATCGAAACCCAGGCCCAGTTGCTGGGTGTAATAAGTGCCAGGCGTGGGGCCGCGTGCGGTGATCTGCCCGGCGAGGCCGGAGTCGTGGCCGTTTTCGAACAGAATCCGGCAGGTGAGCGCCAGCTTTTGCCGGTCGGTCCACGTATTATCCGCCAGGGTGCTTTGCATCTGGGTCAGTGCTTGCTTGACCAGTTGGTCTTTCGGGAGTGCTAATGTCTTGGCCATATCAGTGTCCTTGTTGGTCGCAAATGACACTAAAGAGACTATATGACACAAAGTGTCATTGGCAAGTATTCATCATCGCCTCTTTAATGGATTAACCGCTGCGCATGTCTATCCGTTTGAAAATATTGAGAAAAAAACTTGGCGTGACTTTAGAGTCCCTGGCGGAAAAATCCGGGATGACCAAGAGTTACCTGTCGAAAGTCGAGCGCGGGCTGAATACGCCGTCGATTGCGGCCGCGCTGAAACTGGCCAAGGCGTTGAACGTGAAGGTTGAAGAGCTGTTCAGCGAGGACAGCGTCAGCCTCGACAGCTACAGCCTGGTGCGCAGCCACGAGCGTCAGGCGTTGTCGGGCACCGATGGGTCACCGGGGTATGCAGTGCTGGCCCATCAGGTCAGTGAGCGCAGTTTGTTGCCGTTCATTATTTATCCGCCGGCGGAGTTCACCGACAAGACCTTCAAGGAGCATCTGGGGGAGGAGTTTTTGTTTGTGCATGAAGGCCAGGTGGAGGTGGATTTCATGAGTGAGCGGGTGGTGTTGAATCGCGGGGATGCGTTGCATTTCAATGCGCAGAAGCCGCATCGGATTCGGTCGGTGGGGGAGGTTCAGGCGCAGCTTTTGGTGGTGGTGCATAGCACTGACGAGTGACTGTGGGGTTGCGGCTTGTCGGGGGCATATCCGTTATTTAGGTAACGGCCGGTTATGGTTCCGCTCTTACAGCGGCTCACTTTTGAAAAGCGCAAAAGTAAGCAAAACGCTCTTGCCCCACCACTCGGCACCTCGCCTAGGCTCGGTGTGCCCTCTCTCCGGTATTACTCCGCGGGCCGCCGCGACGGGGCGTCCCTGCCCCGTCGCGGCTAAACCGGCGTCCTGCCGGTTTACCCGCTCCGTACTACCTGCGTTCGGCCAGCGTGGTTTAACGGGGCGCCTAAGATCAAGATCAAAAGCAGATCAAGTGCACAGCGGCCTACAGGCCGGCTTGAGTGTGGTGAAGCAAAGGCAACATCAAAATCTAAAACCAGAGCGGGCACGGTCAACTGTAGGAGCTGGCTTGCCTGCGATGGCATCACCTCGGTGTATCTGATGCACCGAGTTGTCCGCATCGCCGGCAAGCCAGCTCCTACAGAAAAGCGGCTTTTGCCTTTGCTTCACCACACTCAGGTCGGCTTTCAGGCCGCCGTGCTGTTGATCTTGATCTTGATCTTGCTTTTGATCTGACTGCCCCATTCAGCCCGAGGCCGAACGCAGGGATTGAGGAGCGGGTAAACCGGCAGGACGCCGGTTTAGCCGCGACGGGGCAGGGACGCCCCGTCGCGGCGGCCCGCGGAGCAAGCCCGGAGTGAGGGAACACCGAGCCTAGGCGAGGTGCCGACAGGCGGGGCAGAGCGTTTTGGTTACTTTGCCGCTTTTGCAAAGTGACTCGCTGTAAGAGCGAAACCATAAGTGGCCGTTACCTAAATAACGGATATGCCCATCACCGCTCCACCGGCACCGAAAGCCCCGAATTCCCAAGCGCATGACTACGCGCATCAAAAAACCGCAACTCCACACCCATCCCCTCAAACAGCTCGGCAAAACGCCGCTTCTGCTGCTGGATAAACCCCGCACTACGACCAAACACCGAAATCGCCAAAGTGCTGACTTTCGCCTGCCGAATCGCCTGCACAAGATGCACATCCTGCACGCCGAGGTGATGCCCGAAAATGCAAAGCCCACCCTCATGGCTCAACAACTGCTCATAACAGAACGACAAATAGTCAGAACTGCGGATGGTCTTGAGCTTCTCCTCAACCTTCCCTTCGCTGACAAACAACGGCACATCATCCAGCGTCTTGATCGTATTGTTGATCGCAAAACTGCTGAGCAACGTGCTGTCTGTGGTCGGCAATTTACGCGCCGTACCATCAAGGTTACGCACCAGATGCAGGCCACCATGCAGGTACAAAATGCGCGTGGTGTCGCTGGCAGTATTACGCAGGTCAAAGCTCGCATCGGCACTGCGAAACAGATCGTCGATCCCAGGCGCATGCAGGATCGCCCAGTAGTTCAGCAGGTCATAATTGCTGGTGAACACCGTGGGGTAACTCGCCAGCTCTTGATGAAGGGTCGCCAACGTCGAAGGCTTCACCAGGCGCCACGGAATGTGCACGCTGTGGATCGTGTTGATCAGCGCTTCCTTGATCGCGTAGTAGCGATTACGCGGCGCCGCCGAGCTCACGGCCAAGGCCTTGTTCACCCGACTGGTGGTTTTCAGCGCGCCCAGCACCTGCTCGAAACTGCGGGTCTGCATCGCGTCAAACACGCTGAGTTCGGACTGGCTCAGGGGTTTTTCTTCCACGGTGCGGGCGTTTTCAAACAGTGAGTCGTAGGCAAAGTCTTCCCACACTGCGCGGCTGGCGCCGTTGCCGATCAGGATCCCGCTGAAGGCGGTACTGCTGCGCAAGGCGTTCCAGTCTTCAAGGTGGGCATCAAAATCCTGGGAATCCTTCATTGCGGCGGGTCTACTCAAAATCGGCTGGGCGGTGACTTTATCACGAGCGGGCGTTGATCCTGGTCAAGATGCCGCAGGCAATCGAGGTCGATGCTGTAGGCATAACGACTTTCGAGGATTCGCCACCATGAGCAGCACCTTCTTCATTCCCGCCGTCAACATCATGGGCATCGACTGCCTCGACGAAGCCATGATCGCGATTCGCAACTACGGTTTTCGCAAGGCACTGATCGTGACCGACGCAGGGATGGCCAAGGCCGGTGTCGCCAGCATGATCGCCGAGAAACTCGCGATTCAAGACATCGACTCGGTGATCTACGACGGCGCCAAGCCCAACCCGAATGTCGAAAACGTTGAAAAAGGCCTGGCGTTGCTGAAACAGAGCGCCTGCGATTTTGTGGTGTCCCTGGGCGGCGGTTCGCCCCATGACTGCGCCAAGGGCATTGCCCTGTGTGCGACCAACGGCGGGCACATCGGTGACTACGAAGGCGTCGACCAGTCGGCCAAGCCGCAACTGCCGCTGGTGGCCATCAACACCACCGCCGGCACCGCCAGCGAGATGACGCGCTTCTGCATCATCACCGACGAAACCCGCCACGTGAAAATGGCCATCGTCGACCGCAACGTCACGCCGCTGCTGTCGGTCAACGACCCGGCGTTGATGGTCGGCATGCCCAAGGGCCTGACCGCCGCCACCGGTATGGACGCGCTCACCCACGCCATCGAAGCCTACGTGTCCACTGCGGCCAACCCGATCACCGACGCCTGCGCGATCAAGGCCATCGAACTGATCAGCGCCAACCTGCGCATTGCAGTGCTCGACGGTAAAGACATGGCCGCCCGGGAGAACATGGCCTACGCCCAGTTCCTCGCCGGCATGGCCTTCAACAATGCGTCCCTGGGGTTCGTGCACGCCATGGCCCACCAGTTGGGCGGCCTGTACGACTTGCCCCACGGCGTGTGCAATGCGGTGTTGTTGCCCCATGTGCAAAGCTTCAACGCCAGCGTCAGTGCCGAGCGCCTGAGCCATGTGGCCCGGGCCCTGGGTGCAGACATCAAAGGCACGTCGCCGGAAGAAGGCGCCCAGGCCGCCATCGCGGCGATTCGCAGCCTGTCCCAGGATGTCGAGATTCCCGCTGGCCTGCGTGAACTGGGCGCCAAGTTGCAGGACATCCCGCTGCTGGCGAGCAACGCCCTGAAGGACGCCTGCGGCCTGACCAACCCACGGCGGGCGGATCAGCGTCAGATTGAGGAGATCTTTCGCAGCGCGTTTTGATCGGCTCTGATCAGGGCGACGCTCAGCAGTGCGCCGCCCGCCAGCACCACGCACAACACCGCCAACGGCCAGGCCTGCTGACTCGCCAGCAGGCTGGCCACACCGCCGATCACCGCCGCCATCAACTGATGCATAAAGCCGCTCAAGGCCATGGCGTAGGAGCCGCTCACCGGCGACTCATCATTGGCCAGTGACAGGCTGATGGGATAACTCATCGACTGCCCGAACACCGCCAGGCAGTAAGGCAACCACAATAGAATCGCCAGGCCGTTGGCAAACAGGCTGCCCAGCAACATCGTTGCGCTGCCGCACATCACCAACGCCACGCCCCAACTCATCATCGACAGGCGCCCAGTGCGGGCGACCAGGCGATTGACCATCAACGCCCCCGCCAGATACGCCCCGCTGATCGGCCAGCCGAGCCAGCCATATTGCGCCGCGCTCCACTGGAAATGGCCCTGCAAGATCAAGGGTGCGCAGGTGTTGAAGGCGATGATCACGCCGTAACCCAAACCGCCCGCCAATGCAGGGCGCAGGAACGCCGGATGGCGCAGGATCGTGCCGTAGATGCGCCAGGCCGAGACGTGCCCGGCGGCTTTTTCCAGTGTCGGAAACACCACCCGTTGCAGCGCAATCATCAAGCCGGCAGCCGCCATCGCCAGCCCATAAAAGATCGCTTCCCAGCCAAACGCCACCTGCAACAGCGAGCCCACAAACTGCCCGATGCCCAACGCGATCACGAACGTCATGCCCAGCCACGACAGCCCCTTGGCCAACAGCGCACCGCTGAAACTGTCGCGAACCAGCACCCGCGCCATCACCGACACACCGCCCGCGCCGAGCCCTTGCACCAGCCGCAGGCCAAGAAAGGATTCGAGGTTGTAGGCGGACGGAATCGCCGCACTCGCCAGTGCATACAGCGCCAACGCCGCCAGCAGCACCGGCTTTCTGCCAACCCGCTCACCGAGGCTGCCCCATAGCAGCATCGGCAACGCCATGCCGATCAAATACACCGCCAGGGCCAGCGCCACCTGGTCCTCGGCGGCAGGCAATGCTCGAGCAATCGCCGGTACGGCGGGTAGGTAACTGCTGATGCCAACCTGGGACAGAAAGGCCGCGCTGCAGGCGATGGCGAGGGTGGTGGTGCTTTTCAAGGGGCAAAAGATCCTGTTGAGCAGTAAGCTGCAAGCCGCAAGCTACAAGTTGCTAGTGTGTTTGTCTCTAACTAGCCGCCTGAAGCTAACCGCTTGTCGCTTAGGAACCAACCTTATGAGAGTTCTATTATTCGGCGCCACCGGCATGGTCGGCCAAGGCGTGCTGCGCGAGTGCCTGCTGGCCAGTGATGTGCAGGAAGTCGTCGCCGTCGGCCGTACCGCGCTGACCCAGGAACACGGCAAGCTGCACCAGGTGCTGCATGCCGATATGTTGGATTTCCAGCCCCTGGAGCATCTGCTGCAAGGCTTCGATGCCTGCTTCTTTTGCCTGGGCGTGTCCTCGGTGGGCATGGACGAAGTCAAGTACACCCACCTGAGCTACGACCTGACCCTGGTGGCCGCCAGCACCCTGGCCCGGCTTAACCCGCAGATGACCTTTATCTACGTGTCCGGCGCCGGTACCGACAGCAGCGAAACCGGTAAAACCATGTGGGCCCGAATCAAGGGCAAGACTGAAAACGCCTTGCTGCGCCTGCCGTTCAAGGCGGTGTATCTGTTCCGCCCCGGGGTGATCCAGCCGCTGCACGGCGTGCGTTCGAAGACCCCGCTCTACCAATCCCTCTACACCGTGACCGGCCCGTTGTTGTCGTTGCTGCGCCATGTGCGACCGGCCTGGGTGGTGAGTACGGAAACCGTCGGCCGTGCGATGCTCTCGGCCGTCCGGCATGGTGCACCGCAACCGGTGGTGGAGCAGGCCGACATCAACCGCCTGGCCAACGAGCGCACCTAGATGCTGCACAAAAGCCTGGTTCGCCGCCTTGACTTGATCACCCTGCAGCTGTTCGTCGCGGTGCATGAAGAAGGCACCCTGACCCGCGCCGCCGCCCGTGAGGCCATCGCGGTCTCGGCAGCGAGCAAGCGTTTGATGGAGCTGGAACAGGTGTTGGGCGTGAGCCTGTTTGTGCGCCAGGCCAAGGGCATGCACCTCACGGCCGCCGGCGAGACCTTGCTGCACCATGCCCGGCAGATGCTGTTCAACGTCGAGAAGATGGGCCTGGAGCTGGGCGAACACAGCCATGGCGTGCGCGGTTATGTGCGGATGCTGGCGAATCTCTCGGCGATCATTCAATTCCTGCCTGAGGATCTGCGTGACTTTTCCGCGCTGCACCCACAGGTGAAAGCCGACCTGGAAGAGCGTCCCAGCAATGGCGTGGTCCAGGGTGTGATCGATGGGGTTGCGGACCTGGGCATCTGCTCCAGTGACACCGACACCAAAGGCCTGCCCGGCGTGACCTATCGCCGGGACAAACTGGTGGTGTTGATGCCGGCGGATCACCCGTTGGCGGCGCGCAAGGCAGTGGCTTTTGTCGAGACGCTGGACAGCGACTACGTGGGGCTGCATTCCGCCAGTTCGATCAACATGCGCACCCACGCTGCGGCACGGGAGGCGGGCAAGGTGCTGCGCCTGCGGATCCATGTGCCGGGTTTTGATGCGATGTGCCGGATGGTCCAGGCCAACATGGGCATCGGCATCCTGCCGCAAAAGGCCTATGAACTGTTTGGTCGGGCGCTGGGGTTGCATGCGGTGCCGCTGACGGATGCCTGGTCGGACCGCAGCCTGATTCTGGTGGTGCGTGATGAGGCGCAGCTGTCGCCGGTGAGTCGGTTGTTGTTCGATTATTTGCGTCGGGAGCCGGGCTAAGCGAAACGCTGCTGGCCTCATCGCGGGCAAGCCCGGCTCCCACAGTTGACCGAGTTGTTTGGGGAAAAATCGATCCCCTGTGGGAGCCGGGCTTGCCCGCGATGGCGATTTAAAGAGCGCCCAAAATCCCCAAGCCTTCGCATTTCGCGAACGCTCGTTGCCAACTGACGGTTGGATTTCTGCTGCCCCTGTCCTCTAGCCTTGGCCCACATTCCAAGAACAAGAGGTACACCCCATGACGGCTCCCCTGAGCGGTATCAAGGTGATCGAGATCGGCACCCTGATTGCCGCGCCGTTCGCCGCCCGGCTGATGGCCGAGTTTGGCGCCGAGGTGATCAAGATCGAAGCCATGGGCCAGGGCGATCCGCTTCGCAAATGGCGAAAGCTGCACGAAGGCACGTCGCTGTGGTGGTACCTGCAATCGCGCAACAAGAAGTCCCTGGCCCTGGACCTCAAGTCCGCCGAAGGCCTGGACCTGGTCAAGCAACTGCTGGGCGACGCCGACGTGCTGATCGAAAACCTGCGCCCCGGCGGCCTGGAAAAACTTGGCCTGGGCTGGGACGTGCTGCACGCCCTCAACCCCAAGCTGACCCTGGTGCGCATCTCCGGCTACGGCCAGACCGGCCCCTACCGCGACCGCCCGGGCTTTGGTGCCATCGGCGAGGCCATGGGCGGGATTCGCTACACCACCGGCAACCCGGATTCGCCACCGGCGCGGGTCGGTGTGAGCCTCGGTGATTCCCTGGCCTCGTTGCACGGCGTGATCGGCGCGCTGATGTCGCTGCTGCGGGTCAAGACCGGCCAGGGCGACGGCCAGATTGTCGACGTGTCCCTGGCCGAAAGTGTGTTCAACCTGATGGAAAGCCTGGTGCCCGAATACGACATGCTCGGCCATGTGCGTGAGCGCAGCGGCGGCGCCTTGCCGGGCATCGCACCGTCCAATACCTACCTGACCGCCGACGGCGCCTACGTGGTGATCGCCGGCAACAGTGACCCGATCTACAAGCGCCTGATGACCACCATCGGCCGCGCCGACCTGGCCGAAGCCCCCGAGTTCGCCCACAACGACGGCCGCGCCGCCAAGAGCGGCCTGCTCGACGCCGCCATCACTCACTGGACCAGCAGCCAGCCCATCGACCAGGTGCTCAGCGCCCTGGAAGCCGCCGAAGTACCGGCGGGGCGCATCTATTCAGTGGCCGATATCGTCGCCGACCCGCACTACCAGGCCCGGGACATGCTGCTCAGTGCCGACCTGCCCGGCGGCCTCACGGTGAAGATGCCCGGCATCGTGCCCAAACTGTCGGAAACCCCCGGCGCCGTTAATTGGCAGGGCCCGAGCCTGGGCCAGCACACCGACTCGATCCTCGGCGACCTGGGCTTGAGCGGTGCCGATATTCAACGCCTGAAAACTTCAGGAGTGGTGCAATGAAAAACTATTCCGATGCCCTGGTCGTGCAGGAAGTCTCACCTCGGGACGGCCTGCAAATCGAGCCGACCTGGGTCGAGACCGCCGACAAGATCGCCCTGATCGATCAGCTGTCCCTGGCCGGTTTTTCCCGGATCGAAGCGGGTTCGTTCGTGTCGCCCAAGGCCATTCCCGCCTTGCGCGATGGTGAGCAGGTGTTCCAGGGCATCACTCGCCGCCCCGGGATTGTCTACGTGGCCTTGATCCCCAACCTCAAGGGTGCCCAGCGTGCCATCGAGTCCCGGGCTGATGAGTTGAACCTGGTGATGTCCGCCAGCCAGACCCACAACCTGGCCAATATGCGCATGCGTTGCGAGGCCTCGTTGGCCGCATTCAGCGATATCGTGAGCTTTGCTGCCGACTTTCCGGTGCGCCTCAACGGCAGCATCGCCACCACCTTCGGTTGCCCGTTCGAAGGCAAGATCGACGAAGACCGCGTGCTGCAATTAGTCGATGCCTACCGCGAGCTGGGCATCCAGGGCATCAGCCTGGCGGACACCACCGGCATGGCCAATCCACGTCAGGTGGAGCGCCTGGTCAAGCGCGTGCTGGAACGTGTTCCGGCCAGCGATTTGACCCTGCATTTCCACAACACCCGCGGCCTGGGTTTGTGCAATGTGCTGGCTGCCTACGAAGCCGGTGCCCGACGGTTTGATGCGGCATTGGGCGGCCTCGGCGGCTGCCCGTTTGCCCCAGGTGCGTCGGGCAATATCTGCACCGAAGACTTGGTCAGCCTGTGCGAGGAAGTCGGGATTCACACCGGTATCGACCTGCCGCACTTGCTGCAGATGTCGCGGCTATTGCCGGCCCTGCTGGGCCATGAACTGCCGGGCCAGGTGGCCAAGGCCGGGCGCAACTGCGACCTGCATCCGCCACCGGCCTACATCGCCACTTTGTAAGCCGTAACCAGACAACAAAAACAATCGGACGCCTGCGAGCAGTCCGCTGGAGAGAAACAATGAGCCTTAATACGTTGGAGGCCGGCGTGCGCCCGGCCGCTGAACACGATGCCGAAAAAGCCCTGGTCAGCAAGGTCGCCTGGCGCCTGATGCCGCTGATCATGGTCTGCTATCTGTTCGCATTTTTTGACCGCATCAACATCAGCTTCGCCAAGTTCCAGTTGCAGACCGACCTGAGCCTGAGCGACACCGCCTACGGCCTCGGCGCCGGGCTGTTCGTGGTGGGCTATGTGATCTTCGAAGTGCCGAGCAACATGATGCTGTACAAGGTCGGCGCCCGCCGCTGGATCGCGCGCATCATGATGTCGTGGGGGCTGGCGACGGCGGCCATGGTCTTTGTCACGGCCGAATGGCAGTTCTACGCGCTGCGTTTCATCATCGGTGCGATGGAGGCGGGGTTCGCGCCGGGCGTGTTGTATTACCTGACCCTATGGTTCCCGCAGCACTACCGTGGGCGCATCACGTCGATGCTGTTTCTGGCGTCGGCGTTTGCCGGGTTGGTGGGCGCGCCGTTCTCCGGGCTGGTGCTGGAACACCTCGATGGCGTGCTGCAAATGCGCGGCTGGCACTGGTTGTTCTTGCTCGGTGGCTTACCCTGTGTGGGCCTGGGATTCATGGTGCTCAAGCTGCTCAAGGACCGTATCGAGGATGCCCACTGGCTGACCTCGGCGGAGAAGACCTTGCTGGCCAGCCGCATCGCCGTGCATGAACCCCACAAGAGCGGTGGCTCGCTGCTCGCGGCACTGCGTATTCCCGGGTTCCTGATGCTGGGCTTTATCTACTTCCTGATCCAGGTGGCGTCCTACGGCCTCAACTTCTGGGCGCCGCAACTGATCCGCAGCGCCGGTACCCAGAGCCCGGTGATGATCGGACTGCTGACGGCGATTCCCTACGTCTGCGGCGCCATCAGCATGGTGGTGATCGGGCGTTTGTCCGACGCTACCGGCGAGCGCCGCAAGTTCGTCAGCGGCTTGGTCGCACTGGGCGCAGTAGGGTTCTTCTGTGCCGGTATTTTTGCTGATCACACCACGTTCCTGATCGTCGCCCTGAGCCTGCTGGGCGCCGGGATCATCGCCTCGATTCCGACCTTCTGGACCTTGCCGCCGAAGTTGTTGGCCGGTGCCGGTGCAGGCGCGGCGGGCGGGATCGCGGTGATCAATACCCTCGGCCAGTTCGGCGGCATTGTCAGCCCGGTGATGGTCGGCCGGATCAAGGACCTGACCGGCAGCACCACGCCGGCGCTGTATGTCATCGGCGTGTGTGCGCTGATCGCGGCGGCGCTGTTGCTGTGGGGCTTGCCGCAAAAATTGCGCACCCTCGACAAGCGCTGATCAGCCCGCAGTCACCAGTGACCGGGTGGGCGTGGCGCTGAGTTGAATCAGTGCCACCCCGCCGATCAACATCAACGCCCCGATCAACCGGGGCGCGGTCAATTGCCGCTCCACCAGCCCGAACAGGCCGAAGTGGTCCAGCATCAACGACGCTATGATCTGCCCGGCCATCGCCAGGGCGATAAACCCCGAAGCGCCAAGCTTGGGCATCAGGATCAACGCCAGCGAAATAAAGCACACGCCGAACGCACCGCCGCTCCACATCCACAGCGGCGCCTTGGTGATAAAGCCCAGGTTTGGCAGCGGCAGGCGCAGGGCCAGTATCACCGGCAGCAGCACGATGATGCTCACCAGCAGCGAGGCGAGGGTGGCCCACAGCGGATGGCCGAGGCCGCGCCCCAGGTTGGCGTTGATCGCACTTTGAAACGGCACCACCGCCCCGGCGAACGCCGCCAGCAGCAATAAACCCACCCAATGCAAGGTTGTCATGATTCATCTCCCAGAGGTTTTGCTGGACTCTAGGCTATTCGTCGCGCAAATTTAAATTCCAAGTTCTTATGCAGAACATGCAGCTGATGAATGATCTTCGACGCATCGACCTTAATCTGCTGGTGATCCTCGACGCCTTGCTGACCGAGCAACACGTGACCCGCGCCGCCGAGCGCCTGCACCTGAGCCAGCCGGCGGTGAGCCACGCCCTGGCGCGGCTGCGGGATTTGCTCGGGGACCCGTTGCTGGTGCGCCAGGGCAGTTCGCTGGTGCCCACCACCCGCGCGCTGGAACTGACGATGCCGCTGGCGCAAGCATTGGCCCAGGTACAGGCGCTGCTGGCGCCGAATCGCTTCGATCCGGCCTCGGCCAAACGCACCTTTCGGGTGGCCATGTCGGACTACAGCGCGGCGATTTTCCTGCCGGGGCTGGTGCGCACCTTGCGTCGGGAAGCGCCGGGGATTGATTTGCAGATTATCCAGGCCAGCCGCGAAGGCATGCTGGATGGCGTGCTCAACGGCGACATCGACCTGGCAGCCGGGGTGTTTCCCGACATGCCCGCCGAACTGCGCAGCACGCCGTTATTTGAAGAGCATTACGTGTGCCTGGTAGACCGTGCCAGCCTGCCGGAAAGCGGCGTGCTCGACCTGCCGACCTACCTGGCACGGCCCCACGTGTTGCTGGAAATGCGCGGCAGCGGCACCCCGGAAATCGAACGGGCGCTGACGGCGATTCGTGAGCGCCGGCACGTGGCTATCAGCTTGCCCCACTGGGGTGTAGCGCCGCAGTTGATCCAGGGCACGGACCTGATCCTTACCGTGTCGTCGCGCGGGCTGCTCAACATGGATCACGAGCAACTGCTGACGGTGCCGCCGCCGTTTCATATTCCGTCGTTTGCGTTTGTGTTGGCGTGGCATTCGCGTCGGGATGGGGACCCGGCGTTGCAATGGCTGAATGGGCAGGTGCAGGGAGTATTGTCTTACCCGTTTGGAAGCAAGACCTGACGACCGTTCGTCGCACTAACAAGTTTTTTCTAAACCTTTACCGCCTTCAAAATTCAGATTCAGAGCGGGGCTCGTTTCCCTGCACCTGTTTATTACCTGGAGGAACCCATCATGAGCCGCATGGCTATCCGGTTACGCACCGCCAGTTTCGCGATGCTGCTGGGCCTCGGCGCCAGCAATGCTTTCGCCCAGTCGCCTGCCGATTTCATCGAACAGGCTTCGGCCAAGGGCATGGCCGATATCGAGACCAGCCGCATGGCACACGCCAAGACTTCGTCCCAGGAGATCAAGGACTACACCATCGAAGTCATCAATGAACGCACCCTGGCCAATCAGCATCTGGCCGCCATTGCCAAGAAGCTCGATTTGCCGGTGGCCCCTCGGGACAAGATCGTCGACAAGGCCGAGTCGCTGATGCCGGAGCTCAAGGACGGCGACTCCTTTGACGCTGCCTACACCGCCCAGCAGATCAAGGCCAATGAAGACGCGATCGCCCTGTTCAAGCAGGAAGGCGCCGAGTCCGATATCCCGGAAATAAAGGCCCTGGTGGACGAGACCCTGCCGAAGTTGGAAGAACGCCTGGAGAAAGCCCGGGCGCTGGCGTCGACTTACGGAAGAGGTCACCAAGGCGACGGTTGATTGCCTTGAGTACGCTATAAAAAACGGCGACTGGATCACTCCAGTCGCCGTTTTTTTATGCCTGGTTCAGGTCGGTTTTGGGCTGTTCACCTTCAGTCGTCAGCGTGGTGACGGTGATGGTTTCGCTGTCGCCCATGGTCTTGTATTCCTTGCGCAATTTCTCAAGCTGCTTGCGATCCAGGCCGTCCAGGCTCAACACGGCGTTTTGCGCGTCCTTGGTAGCGCGCAGCAGTTCGTCGATCTTGATATGCAAAATGTCGTTGTCGCGGTTTTGGGTGTTCTGGATCAAAAACACCATCAGGAACGTGATGATGGTCGTGGAGGTGTTGATGATCAGCTGCCAGGTGTCGTTGTAGTGGAAATACGGCCCGCTCAAGCTCCATAGGAGGATCAATCCCACGGCCGCGTAGAACGTGCGGGCACTGCCTGCCCAGCGGGACAGGGACTGTGAGATGGCGGAGAATTTCATGACCGTTTTCCTTTTAAGGTGGGTGATGAAAATACTGACCGCAGAGGTGCTCTGAAATTTCTTTTTACAATTGGTTGTTTGAACAAAATTGTACATTTTCTGCAGGGGCTTTCGGAGTGATCCTACGGTGGCCTGACGCGGCGCGGGGAAGACTTGGTTTTTTTCCGGACTTCCCTATGCACCTCACCGCAGCCTGCGACTTGGCCACGCTCTATCACCAGACCGACGAGCATTTTTTTGCGGCGGTCTGTCCGTTGCACCGCCGCTACAGCGCCGGTGTAAATGCCTATTTTATCGATGTGGATCCTGTCCCGTGGAACCTGTTGATTATCCGGGTGGGCAGTGCCGTGTTGGACGAAGCAATGGTGGAACCGCTGGCCTTGATCCGCCGGACCTCGTTGGGTATACGTGTGGTGATTCATGACGATCAGGTCGAAGGCCTTCAGGAGGCGCTGACGGGGCTGAGCTTTGTTGCGCTCGACAGGACCACGGCGATGGTCCTTGATCTGTCGACGTTTATCCCTTCGGTGTCAGGCAGCCACTTGCAGATCAACCTGACACGGCATTTGAGCGACTGGGCCGGCCCGGTAGGCAACGCATTCAGGCTGACAGAGGATGCTATCGCAAACTACCAGGCCCGGCATCAGCGTGCCCTGGACAGCGATGAAAGCCTTTACCACTTCACACTGTCAGTCAACGCCATTGTGGTGTGTTCGTTGACGTTGTCGATGTGCGACGGGTTGGCCAGGCTCAACGATATCGGCACCGATATCGCCGACCGCGGTAAAGGTTAT
The DNA here is from genome assembly GCF_036346535.1 of Pseudomonas sp. Z18(2022). NCBI lineage: Bacteria > Pseudomonadati > Pseudomonadota > Gammaproteobacteria > Pseudomonadales > Pseudomonadaceae > Pseudomonas > Pseudomonas sp. Z18(2022). Next base: position 35,695 of record NZ_JAOTOA010000029.1, on the reverse strand, counting down.
GCCACGCAATTGATTCACACCGCACTGGCTCACGCCCAGGCCCTGGGCGCCCGACGCTGCTTTCTCGAGGCTGCGCCGGAAGGTGTGTCGCTTTATCGCAAGCTGGGGTTCAAAGGGTTGTTCGGGAACCAGGCGTTCGTGCGTGGTCCCGTGGTCCAGGCGTGATCAGAGAGTGGCGTTTGCCGCGTCGCCGTTCTCCAGCTCCAACAAATACTGCTTGGCCTCAAGGCCGCCAGCGAACCCGGTCAACCCGCCCGAGGCGCCGATCACCCGATGGCACGGCGCGACAATCGAAATCGGGTTGCGCCCGTTGGCGGCGCCTACCGCACGCACTGCTTTGGGGTTGCCGATCTGTACGGCGATCTGGCTGTAGCTACGGGTTTCTCCGAACGGAATGGTCAACAACGCCTGCCAGACCTTCTTCTGGAAGTCGGTGCCGGCAAAGTCCAGTTCCAGCTCGAAACGGTTGCGGGTACCGGCGAAGTACTCCTTCAACTGGCGCTCGGTTTCCTGCAATACCGGGCTGTCGTTGGCTTCTTGCAGGGCGCCCAGCCGAACACGGTTGGGACGCTCTTTTTCCCACAGGATGGCGGTGAGTTTTCCGTTACGGGCCACGAGGGTCAACTGGCCGACGGGGGAGGGCATGAGCGTGTATTCACAGGACATGGTCGGGCTCCTTGAGGGGGTATGGCGTTACTGTAAATCCGCCGGTCCATGGTGGAACTACGTTTCTTGCGGTTGAATTCAGGTGCTGAGGTTAGCGGTCCTGTTGCAACACCTTGAGCGCCGCAGAAGCAAGAAACCCCGACCGGCTTTTTTCTTCCGGGTGATGCAGGACGTATTCGTCAATGCGGTTCAGCAGGTAGCCGGGCAACGTGATGTTGAGTTTCTGTGCCTTGCCCATGGGTACAGCATTTTGGGGCCCTCAAAAGGGTATTCACTATAACTACCAATATTGAGTTATCAACACCGTACCTACCATTTGAGAGAGCCGACTTTTCGCGCTGATGTGTAGGAATTGTACGAGTCACTTCGTGACGGGTTTTTAGGCTTCTTTGCGAGCCTGCAACAACTCATCAATCACTGTCAGGAATGCCGTGACCATCAAGCTGCGCCCATCAGTACGCGTAAGCATAAGCAACTGCGCATACGCATCCGGATCTACCAACGGCCGATACGTCACGCCCTTGTTCATCAAACTCTGGGTGCATGCCGGCACCAGCGCCACACCTTGCCCTGCCGCCACCAACGCAATGATCGAAGTGATCTGCCGTCCCGTTGGCCCGGCACGCAATGGCAAACCCTTGTGCCGGTAAAGCTGCTCGATCGACTGGTTAAGCCCCGAGCCGTAATCGGCGGGAAACAGAATCAGCGGATACCCACTCAGTTGCGCCAGGCTGACTTCGGCCTGGCTGGCCAACGGGCTGTCGCTGGACACCGCCGCCATCAGCCGCTCCTCGCCCAACGACAACGCCTGCACGTGCGTCTGGCCCTCCTGGGGCAGCAAGCGGCTCAGGCCGATATCCAGGCGGCCATCAGCCACCTGCGCGCCCAGGCTGCCGGAGGCGCACTCCACCAGCGTCAATTGCACATCGGGAAAGCGTTGGGCAAAGGCTTGAATCGCCTGGCTGAACAAGTCCGACAGGGCAATCGAACTGACGTAACCCAGCGCCAGTTGCCCGGCGGCACCTGCCGCGAGTTTGCCGGCGATGACTTCGGCGAGGTCGACCTGTTCCAGCACCGCCCGGGCGTAGGGCAGGAACGAACGACCCTGGGCGGTGAGCGAAACCGTGCGGCTGGTGCGGTCGAACAGGCGAAACCCCAGTTCAGCCTCCAGCGCGGAAATCTGCCGGGTCAACGGCGGCTGGGCCAGGTGCAGGCGCAGGGCGGCGCGGCCGAAGTGCAATTCTTCGGCGACGGTCAGAAAGTAACGCAGTTTGCGTAGGTCGAGCATCCTGGCCCCAGGGTATTGATCGGTCCGAAATCGGTATTGGTCTCGGGTGCACGGGTCATTCTATAAAGGCCTCTGATAATAAAACGAGAGGTTTCATGAAACCGCGCCTGCATTGTGCCCGTCTTGCCCTGTTCCTGTGTGGCTGCGCGGCGTTTCTCAACCTCTACGCCACCCAGAGTATTTTGCAGACCTTCGCTACCAGCTTTCAGGTGAGCGCCAAGGCGGCGGGCTGGAGCATTACCGTTACCACCTTGGCGGTGGCGCTGACCGCGCCCTTTGTCAGCCGCCTGACCGGGCGTTTTGAGCAGCGCACGGTGATCTCGGTTGCTGCGCTGTTGCTGGCCGTGCCGGCGCTGATGACTGCCTATGCCAACAGCTTTGCCGAGTTGCTGGTGTGGCGCTTTATCGAAGGGATGCTGATCCCGGTGGTGTTCGCCACCAGCGTGGCCTACATCGGGGATCGCTGGCGCGGCGGCACCGTGACCGAAGTCACCAGCCTCTACGTGGCCGGCACTGTGCTGGGCGGGTTTGCCGGACGCTTCGTCACCGGCGTGATGACCGAGTATGTCGGCTGGCGTGAAGCCTTTGAACTGTTGGCGGTGTTGAGCCTGATGGTGGGCGGGTTTATCCAGTTTCTGCTGCCGGACAATCCACCCCGCGCTGCACGACCTTCAACCACCTGGAGCGATGTGCTCGGCACTCCGCTGTTGGCTGCGTACGCAGTAGGATTTTGCGTGCTGTTCTCCCAAGTGGCGACGTTTACCTACGCGGGCCTATATCTCAGCCAAGCCCCATTCGACTTGGGCCCGGCGGCGCTGGGCACGATCTACATGGTGTTCCTGCTGGCACTGGTGGTGATCCCCGTCGCCGGTCGCCTGAGCAAATCGCGCCCGCAATCCGAATTGCTGACCGCTGCTGCGGCGCTTGGCGTCTGCGGCTCGGCCCTGACCTTATTGCCGTCCCTGTGGTGCATCGTGCTGGGCCTGGCCCTCAGCTCCACCGGCGTATTCCTCGCCCAGGCCGCTGCCAGTGCCTTCACCACCGCCACCGCCCGCCACAACAAGGCAGGGGCTGTAGGCCTTTACCTCACCTGCTATTACCTGGGCGGCAGCTTCGGTGCCGTCGCCCCGGCGCTGATCTGGGAGCGTTGGGGTTGGATGGGGTGTGTGGCGCTGATCATTGGTTTCCAGCTACTGTCGCTGCTGATCGCCCTGGCGGGCTGGAAGCCCCTCCAACCTGAACTGAGCAAGACCTCATGACCGACGCCGTTGCCGTGCCCGTACCCGAGACTTCCGCCCGTCGCCGCTCGTTGATCGCCGGCTGCAGCGCCCACGCGATTCACGATGGCCTGACCGATGTGATCTACGTGCTGCTGCCGATCTGGCAAGCGCAATTTGGCATGACCTACGCCCAGATCGGCCTGCTGCGTGGCGCCTACTCCGGGATGATGGCGGTGTTCCAACTGATGGCCAGCCGCGCCGCCAAACGTTGGGGGCGCACGCCGATGCTGGTGGGCGGGACGGCGCTTGCCGGTGTTGCCTATCTGTTGGTGGGGCAGGCTACCGGGTTGGGCATGTTGTTGCTGGCGCTGTTGTTGGGCGGGCTGGGCGCGAGCACCCAGCATCCGCTGGCGTCCTCGATGATCACCGACACCTATGAGGGCGGCGGCGGGGTCAAGGAAGCGCTGTCGCAATACAACTTCTCCGGAGACATCGGCAAAACCCTGGTTCCCGGGCTGGTGGGACTGTTGCTGACAGTTATCAGTTGGCGCGCGAGCGTTACGCTGTTGGGCCTGCTGGGATTGGCGGCGGCGGGGTTGCTCTGGTGGCTGATCCCCACGCAGGCCGCGGCATCCACTTCAGGGAAAACCGCCAAGACACTGGTAGGAAGCGGCTCCGTCAGCGGCCTGCGCGCGCTGATCGTCACGGGCACTCTGGACAGTGCTGTGCGGATGGGCTTTCTCACGTTTCTGCCGTTTCTGCTGCAAGCCAAAGGCGCCGGCACTGCGGGTATCGGGCTGGCGCTGACCATGCTGTTTATCGGCGGCGCCTTTGGGAAGTTGCTCTGCGGCTACCTCGGCGCACGCATCGGCATGATGAAAACCGTGTGGCTGACGGAGACCAGCACGGCGGTGTTGATCGTCGCGGCGGTGTACCTGCCGTTGACCGGGTTGATGGTGATGTTGCCGGTATTGGGGCTGGCGTTGAATGGCACGTCGTCGGTGCTGTACGGCGCGGTGCCGGACCTGGCGGGCGCAGGGAAACGGGAACAGGCGTTTGCCGTGTTCTACACCGGCACCATCGGCGGTGGCGCGCTGGCGCCGGTGCTGTTTGGCGGGCTGGGCGACTCGATGGGCGTGCCGGTGGCGGTGATGGTGTTGGCGGGGATGTTGCTGCTGACGTTGCCGTTGGCGTGGGTGGTGCAGCGGGGAGTGAAGCTTGAGGCGGGATAGCTGTCTTTTCTGATGGGGAATTCAGTTCCTTCCTACGTAATTGCAACGGTTGCCTGGTTGTAGAGTTGTCGCTTCATAACCGGAGCGAAGAGATGCGAAGAACACCGTCATTACCGAAAATCTACGTCATAAAGGTTGGTAAGCAATGCCCCGCGCGCCGATGTATGAGTGACGAGCGGATATTGCGCGACAGGATGCTACCGAATAATCTGGCTATGCGCCAATGACGCATAGGCGTGAATATGATATTCATCGAATCGCTAGCATTTACAGAAGATGTGGCAGACCTACTGAGTGATGAAAGTTACGGCGAGTTTCAAGAGTATTTGGCTGAAAATCCCACAGCAGGTGATGTCATACAAGGGACCAACGGCCTCAGAAAAGTTCGCTGGATCGCTCAAGGCAAAGGCAAAAGTGGTGGCGTTCGAGTGATCTACTATCTCCTCTGCGCTGCGTATCAAATCAGGTTGATTCTGATCTACCGTAAAGGAATCAAGGATGATCTTTCTTCGGCGCAGAAGAAGATCTTGAGTGAGTTAAACAAAGGGTGGGAGTGATGGAAAAAAAGCTCTTCAATCGGCTGGTCGAAAGCATGACCCAAATGGACGAAATCGTTCGTGGCGAGCGCGCGCCGTCCCGTGAATTTCATGTTGATGCCCTGAAGGTAAAAATGATTCGGCAGGCCACAGGGCTTTCGCAAGCGCGCTTTGCAAAGGCAATCGATGTACCTGTGGGAACGCTTCAAAATTGGGAACAGGGAAGGCGAGAGCCGGAAGGTCCCGCGAGAGCGTTACTGCGTGCTATCCACAATGATCCTGGCCATGTGTTGGCGGCGCTTGAGTACTAGTAACGCTATCGGTAAAGCGTCTGGTCCGAACCAGGGGCGCTCAAATTCTGGCTAGAGAACACCGGCTCAAGGCCGGTTTTTTCTTACTGGTCGCCGACACAAATACCTATCTCATCAGCGATGCGATCCGCTGCGCATCCTCCGGCGTCGCCGGGTTGTACACCACCATATTCAGGTCCTTGCGCCCATCGACCGCAAACACCGAATACTCAAATTCAATCGGCCCCAACACCGAATGGCGTATCCGCTTGATGCCATCACCATGGGCGCCCTGAACATCGTTCTCACTCCACATCGCCTTAAACTCAGGACTGCGCCGACACAGCTCATCCACCATCGGCTGCACCTGCTCTGCCGCACCTGAGCGCGCCGTATCAATCCTGAAGGCGCCCAACACAAACCGCGCCACGCTTTCCCAATCGTATTGAGCTGCGCGGGAATTGGGATCCAGGAACATGAACCGCAGGATATTTCGCTGTTCCGGTGCCTGGGATCCGTAGTCCATCAACATCACCGTCGCCGCCTGGTTCCAGGCCACCACATCCCAGGTCGCCGTGCGCAGGATCGCGGCGCTGGGGTTCAAGGCATCCAGCACCCGTTGCAGGCGTGGCGTCACCGTTTCGTTCTGTTGGTAGCGCACTTCGGGTGGGCGTCCGAAGGCCAGAAGAAACAGATGCTCGCGCTCGATATCCGTCAGCATCAACGCCTGGGCAATGCGTTCCAGCACTTCCACCGACGGCGCGCCGCCACGGCCCTGTTCCAGCCAGGTGTACCAGGTAGGGCTGATATTCGCGCGCTGCGCCACCTCTTCACGACGCAACCCGGGCGTACGACGGCGTGCCGATGAGAAGCCGAACGCCGCCGGATCAAGCCGGGTACGTCGGTCTTTCAGATAGGTGCCCAGCAGATTCCCGCTCATAGCCTGTTAGCCTCTATACCCTGATAACTTCACTACTTTACCCGTATAGGGCAAGCGCACAGATTAGTCTCTGAATACACACGGAGATACGGTTCATGCGCATATTTATCACGGGTGCCAGCGGGTTTATCGGGTCGGCGGTCGTCAAGGAGCTGATCTCGGCGGGCCATGAAGTGCTGGGGTTGTGCCGGTCGGACGACAAGGTGGCAGCGCTGGAGGCGGCCGGTGCCCAAGTGCACCGTGGGTCGCTTGAGGACCTGGCAAGCCTCAAGGCCGGGGCCGCCCAAGCGGATGGCGTGATTCACCTGGCGTTCAATCATGACTTCTCGACATTCGTCGCGAACTGCGAGGATGACCGCCGGGTTATCCAGGCGCTGGGAGAGGCGCTTGTCGGGTCGGATCGACCGCTGATCATCACCTCCGGCGTCGGAATCGCGAGCACCGTGCCGGGGCAGTTGGCAACGGAGGATGGTGCGGTGGTGACCTCAGCGCAGATTTCCCGTGCAGCGTCGGAAGAAGCGGCCAACGCTGTAGCCGAGACGGGCGTGAACGTCTCGGTGATGCGCTTGCCACAGGTACATGACACGTTCCGACAGGGGCTGGTCAGCCCGGTGATCGAGTTGTATCGCGAGAAAGGTGTTTGCGCCTACATCGCGCAAGGGCAAAACCGCTGGCCGGCGGCGCATATTCTGGATGTGGCGCGGCTCTACAGGCTGGCGATTGAAAAGGCTGAGCCGGGCGCGAGGTATCACGCGGTGGCGGAGGAGGGTGTGTCGCAGCGGGAGATAGCCGAGGTGTTGGGGACGCGGCTAGGGTTGCCGGTTAAATCCATTTCGGCGGAAGAGGCTCAAGGTTTTTTTGGGTGGTTGTCGATGTTTACCGCTCACGATATGCCAGCGTCCAGTGTGGTTACCCGCAGGACGTTGGGATGGGAGCCGGTGGGGCCGGGGCTGCTTGCGGATCTTGCGCAGTTGGAGGGCTTTTAGGGTTGGGTTGTTGGAGGGCAGATTACCAATGTTATTGTCTACTGAAGTGGTCTGCCCTCACTAGGACTCCGCACCGATGAGTTGGAACAGAGAAACAAACACAGCCTCATTCATCCGATTGGCGACGCTTGAGGATGGGGGGCGCAATGCTCGAGTTTGATGACTACGCCAAGTCGGATATCCGCCGCAGTGAGTTTGTCCGCGAGGCCGTTAAGGCATGCGAATGTCTCGTGGCTGTCGAGTCTGGCAGTGTGGTGGGCTATCTCGTTCTGAAGCACGACTTTTTCGAGAACGGGTTTGTTTCGTTAGTCGTTGTTTCTCCGGCATTCCAACGCCAAGGGATAGCGCTTCGTTTGCTTGCTGCGTCTGAACTGGTCTGCAAGACGTCGAAGCTTTTTACCTCAGCGAGTACGTCCGACATTGCATCCCGAAAACTCATCGCCGGTCCGGTTTTTCGCCAAGCGGCGTTATCGAAAACCTGGATGAGGACGATTCGGAACTGGTTTATTTCAAGCGGATTCGGTGAGTGGCACGCGCCGTTTGATCATTGGGAAGCATCACGGTTGAGGCTTGGCTTTATGTTTGCCCGAGTTGTGCGTTCCCAGCACACGATGCAACTCCCCCGCGACAGCAAGCAGTTGCTGTTCTAGCGCTTCGACATCGGATGCATTGATCCCGTCATTGATGACATGCAAGGTTTTAGCCCGCTTTTTCGGGGCGGTTACCAGGTTATGTGCATCCTGAGAGACCAGCGCCTGACGCAGAATGTTATTGATCACCGTCTGATAGCCAGTACCAGCGTTTTCGGCGCACGCGCGGGCTGCATCGATCACGACGTCATCCAGCATGATGGTGATGCGTGTCTTGCCTTTGTTGCTTGCGATAGCACCACGATTGCCTGTGCTGAAATCGTATTCGTCTTTCATGGTTCAAACCTCCAGATACTGGCGTCGTTCATTTTTGGATGCGAGCCTTGCACTGATGATGCGTACGAAATTCGGATCACGATAGGTGTAGGCCACCACCAATATTCGGTCCTTTGCGTCTTTGCCCACGACTATCCAGCGTTCTTCATCGTGGTCGCGGTCTTCTATCATCAGTGCTTTCGCGTCGTGAAATACCGGTTCAGCATCTGCCAGGCTCACACCTTTGTGCTTTAGTTGATTCAGGGTGTTCTTTGTGTAGTCATACTGGATTCTGAAGGTTTTCATTATGCATATTTTATATGTATAAAAAAGCGGTTAATTGGGGGATGGATCTTGAGGGAGGGGCGCACGGATTTCCGTCGGTCGAAGTTGATATGACCTGTGTGAGGGGGATGTTTCGTGCGTAGGGACGCGGAGGGGTCAAGCGGAGATTGTTGGGGCACTACTATCTGGAAGAGGAATCTTGCTCCATTGCCTACACAACCATCAGAATCGTCCCGGTTGTACGCCTTGGGCGACCTCTTTAAGGTTCGTCAGCCGCTGCCCATCAGCGGTCGGGTTTAGTAGCCCGATTTGATCAACGGCGTATGGCTGTGCCATTTCTCAGACGTTTGAATGTCTGGTCTTTATGGTGGCTGTACGCGGGGCGCCTTTGGGCGCGCCGGTTTCGTTGATCAACCGGTCTACTAACCCGCGTATAGCCGCCACCCTTTGTTTAGTAGCTCTGGAAGGTGGTCCTAACCGAGGATCAACAGATGTGTACTGACTCGTATAATTCACCCGTAAGAATATTCAGCGTACGTCCCGAAATCGGCACCGATGCATTACTCGCCAACGCCTACGAAACCATTGCCGGCGCTGGCGCCATGACCAACGAATTTGCAGATAACCTGCCAGACGAGCATCGCTGTCTGGCCTTGGCGATTCAGCAAACCATTGAGTTGGGCCTGATGCTGGTGGAGGCGGCACAAGACCGCGTGGACTCAGTCGCCTAGGCATCCTGTAACAGGCTTGCCTTCCCAGGCCGCCCATACCAAGGGGAAGGAAGCCAAATTTCTGTTAGCTCGAACGTCCCCGCCTCAAATCCAAACGGTCTGCGAGACTCGCTGCCTCTTCAATCAGCGCGTCACAGAACGCGTCGACGAAGAGAGAGGACGGTCGATAATCGGGCCTGATCAGCATGACCCGATACGGAATCGATACGCTGATCGGCCGAATGGCCAGCCCGTCACCGGCCTCCGCCACCGCCGTCAACGGGTTGATAATTGCCACTCCCAGCTGTTGCCTGACCATGGCACACACCGACGCAGCGTTGGTTGTTTCGACGACAATATGCCGGTCCACACCGGCCCGGCGGAAATGCTCATCCAGGGTTTGACGATAGATGTCCAGGCCCGACAGGTTGATGAAATTCACCCCCTGAAAGTCTTCCAGTGTCAGCAACGGTTTAGCCAACAAAGGATCACCGTCCGGCAGTACGCACACCATGTCGGAACAAAAGAGTAATTTCCCTTGAGTGCCCTGAGGCGCATGTTCGCCTTCGGTCAATCCGAGGTCGTAACGCTGTGCGCTGAGTGATTCTTCCAGCAGGGGCGTTTCCTGTGCCGCAATGCTCAAGGCTATGCCGACATGCTGTTGCTGAAAGCGCTTAAAGACCTTGGGCAAAAGCGTCTGGGAAAACAGCGGAAGACATGTGACGCTCAGTTGGCCATGTTCAAAGCGACGAATTGACTGTGCAACGCTGTTGATTCGTTCCAGGCCGATGTAGGAACGCTCAACCTCCTCGAACAGCATGATCGCCTGGGCTGTCGGTGCCAGCCTCCCACCCGCGCGATCAAAGAGTCTCAGGCCAGAGAGTTTTTCCAGTCGCGCCAGCTCCCGGCTGACCGTCGGTTGGGAAGTAAATAGCAACTGCGCCGCTCCCGTGACGCTGCCGGCCTGCATGATGGCCCGGAACACCTCGATATGCCGTATGGAGACTTCCATCCCAGACCTCTACCCAATTAACCAAAACCATATCAAAACTGAATCGCGCGGCAAAGAATAGGTATTTTATTGAATGCCAAGCGCCGGGCATGCTGGTTTCTCTCCCTATTTCAGAAAGAAAAACGCCATGCCCAACACCTCCGTTTTCCAGTCATTGGCCGCGTCTGCAAGACAGCACGGTACCCCGCTCTGGTGTTACGAGGCCGAGACCATCAGGGCCCGAATAGACCAGTTGCAGGGTTTTGATGTGGTTCGATACGCGCAGAAAGCCTGCTCCAACCTGCATATTCTTCGGTTGATTCGCGAACAAGGCATGCGGATCGATGCGGTATCGCAGGGGGAAATCGAGCGGGCACTGCTGGCTGGATTCAGCCCCGACGGTGACCCGGCGGGCATTGTTTTTACCTGTGATTTATTCGATGAAGCGACGTTGCGCCGTGTGGTGGAACTGCAGCTGGAAGTGAACACCGGCTCGATTGATATGCTGCGCCAACTGGGTCAGCGGTCGCCCGGTCACCGGGTTTGGCTGCGGATCAATCCGGGGTTTGGTCACGGTCACAGCCGCAAGACCAACACCGGTGGTGAAAACAGCAAGCACGGAATCTGGCACGAGCAGGTCCGGGACGCGCTCAACGTGATCCGGCAATTTGGCCTGAAGCTGGTGGGCGTGCACATGCATATCGGCTCCGGCGTGGATTACGCGCACCTTGAGCAAGTGGGCTGTGCGATGGTCTCGGTGGTGAAAGCACTGGACCACGATATCGAGGCATTTTCCATCGGTGGTGGGCTTGCCACGCCTTATCGGGCGCAAGATGAACCGGTGGATATCCAGAGTTACGCGAGCACATGGCGTCAGGCCAAACAGGAGATTGAGGCCTGGCTCGGTCATCCGGTACGCATGGAAATCGAGCCGGGCCGCTTCCTGGTCGCGGAGTCGGGCTGTCTGGTCACCGAAGTTCGCGCGGTAAAAAAAGTCGGCAGCAGGAACTTCATCCTGGTGGACGCCGGCTTCAACGACCTGATGCGGCCCGCCCTCTATGGTGCCTATCACCACATGACATTGCTGGACGCCCAAGGTGTGCCGGTCAGCCGGCCGGAGCACCTGTGCGTAGTGGGCGGCCCGTTATGCGAGGCCGGCGATATTTTCACGCAGGATGAACAGGGCATCACGCCCCGCATGTTGCCGCAAGCGCGGGTGGGCGATTTGTTGGTGATACACGATACCGGCGCGTATGGCGCCGCCATGTCGTCCAATTACAATAGCCGCCCGCTGCTGCCGGAAGTGTTGATCGAGCACGGGCAGGGGAAATTGATTCGACGCCCGCAACCGCTGTCGGATTTGCTGGCGCTGGAGTTGGGGCTTTGACGAATAATCGGTGACGGTGATGCACGAATTTAAAGTGTTTGGCGCTAGATTCATCGCGGTGTCGGTATTGGCCATTGGAGCGATTTTTGACGGTGCAAATGCCTTTGCCCTGGATGTCACAAAATCCCCAGGCAGCAACCTGCCCAACCTGAGCCGTGCGTACGTGCTTCAGGACTTCAATGCACAAGGTACGCCTGAAGAAATAGCGATCGGCGAAAATCTTCAGAACGCCTATTTCTACACAAACTGTTATCGCTCATTGGGATGCCATCAAGGCGTGCCGGAAGGAGCGGTGGTATTCAACACACCCTCGGGCCTTAACGCGACGCCCAACAGTCACTATCCCCGGGTTGAGCTGCGGGCAAAAAGAGAGTTCACCGCAGGCGAGGTATTTGATAACGCCCAGTCCGGCGAGCTTTATGTGGTGCAAAACCCAAGCACCCAATCCATCATTTTTGCCCAGATACATGGCGACAAGGCGGGAGGATCGGAACTGCTGAAGCTTCGCTGGGAGGATGGCTCAATCGTCGCCGGGACCAAAACGCGCTATGGACAGAAGGAGCAGAGGACGGTCTTGCTGACGGGGCTGAAGCTTAACGACAAGCTGAATTACAAGATTGAGGTCAAGGGCTCCGAAGACGGCATGGTCCTGGTGGTTTCCGCTGCGGCAAATGGCAGGCAATCCAGCCGGGAGTTTGATATTTCGCCATCGAGTTGGCAGGGCATTAATCTGTATTTCAAGGCCGGGAATTACAACCAGACCGCTGAACAGGACGGCGGGGCAGCTATTGTTGCGTACACTTCCCTGGATGTGAGTTACCAGTAGGCAGGTGCGATGAGGTTTCGGAGAGTTATCCCGGACGCTCTCTGCTGCTTTCTTGTTGCCAGAGATTGCAGTCTGATTTGGTTAAGCAAGCAATGATGAATCTTGCGGCGTTGCCTACACAACCATCAGAATCGTCCCGGTTGTACGCCTTGGGCGACCTCTTTAAGGTTCGTCAGCCGCTGCCCATCAGCGGTCGGGTTTAGTAGCCCGTTGTAGCTTTTGGCGTATGGCTGTCCCATCAGTCAGGCACTTCAATGCCTGTACTTGACGGTAGCTGTGCGCAGGGCGTCTTCGGGCGCGCCGGTTTTGAAAGCTACCCGGTCTACTAACCTGCGTACAGCTGCCACCCTATCTCCGCAGTATTGGGCGGTGGTCCTTCTTGAGGATCAACAGATGTGTACTGACTCGTATAATTCACCCGTAAGAATATTCAGCGTACGTCCCGAAATCGGCACCGATGCATTGCTCGCCAACGCCTACGAAACCATTGCTGGCGCAGGCGCCATGACCAACGAATTTGCAGATAACCTGCCAGACGAGCATCGCTGTCTGGCCTTGGCGATTCAGCAAATGATTGAGTTGGGGCTTCTACTGGTAGAGGCCGTGCAGGACCGAGTGGATCGCGTTTCTTGATTCTGTAAAAGGCTTTCCCTTCCAGGCCGCACATACCAAGGGAAGGGCAGCCAAGTTTCCTGTCGTGGGATATGAATCTCTTGTCGTCACCGCCATTCGATATAGATTTAAAGCTACCTGCACGCCCGAATAGGAGTTTTAGGCATTACGCATTACTCTGTAGATGGCCTTTTGCTGCTAGTGAGGTCGCTCATTTTGGACCGGCTGAAATCTGGTCATCTACGTAAATTGGAGAAGCAATGGAAGCTCAACAGGAAAAGGTATTTTTTGACGAGCGCGCAGTCAAAGTTACCAACACTCGCTTTATTTTGCCGGGTCAGAAGACTTTTGCCATGAGCGGCGTCACCGCCGTAAAAACTTCACAAATTGATCCGAATCGATTGCTGCCTTTGATATTGCTCGTGGTTGGCTTGATCGTTGGTTATAACAAGGGAGTAAATTTGATTTCGATTGGTTTGGTGTTAGCGGGTGGTGCTTGGTTGTATTTACAAAAAAGCACTTATTTTATTGTCCTTTCTACCTCCTCTGGCGAACAACAAGCGCTGCAGGATAAAGACCTCTCTTGGATTTCGAAGGTCGTGGCGGCTTTGAATGAGGCCATCATCTACCGAGGCTAGAGCTTGTCTTTAGAAGGCTTAAACGCGAAACCGTCACCCATAAAAAAACCGGCCACCAAGAGCCGGTTTTTTTATCATCTCCCGTCAAAACCATCCTGACGTGAAACCAAAATCTGAGTGGAGCGGGTAGAGGGAATCGAACCCTCATCTAAAGCTTGGGAAGCTTTCGTTCTACCACTAAACTATACCCGCTCAGAACGGCTGACTTTGTACCAGATGTGCTCGCGGATTTGAAGTTTTTCTTCGAAAAATCTGTGTTTTACGTGCCAACGGCCGGTCGTGGGCAGGCGAATCCCCTGGGAAATCCAGCCCACCCACAACCCCGTCGCTCATACGGCAAAGGCATGCTGTGGCTGCGACGCGTGGTATCGCAACCGGCTGGGTTGCTGCTCCGGCCTCAAAAAGCCCATCAACGCCTCCCGGCTATCCCGGCATGCAGCCTTGTGCTCCATGTCCAAAAAGTGCCCGGTCGCCTGGATCGTCCCGAAGCTGCTTTTTGCAATATGTTGCCCAAACAGCTTCGCATCCTGGGCGCTGGTGTACTCGTCCCATTCGCCGTTCAAGAACAGCACCGGTATATCAATCTGCTTCGCCGCCTTGAGGTAGCACAGCCGGTCGCTGTTCAGCACGTGGCTGATGTGAAAGTGCATCTGCCCATACTCATGCTCGGCCAGGCCGCTCACGTGTTTGTAGTTGTAGCGCTTGAACAGCGACGGCAGGTGTTTGCCGATGGTGCTGTTGACCAGATGGCCCACGCGGTCGCGGTCGAGGTTGCCGAGGTAGTCGACGCCGCGCTCCAGGTAGTCGCGCATGGGGGCGTTGATCACCGGGGAGAACGAGCTGATCACGGCCTTTTCCACACGGCGCGGCCGGTGGGCGAGGGCGACGAGGGTCGCAGCGCCGCCCCAGGAAAAGGACAGCACGTGTTCGGCGGCGAAGTGGTCGATGAGTTCCAGAAGAATCTGGCCTTCGACTTCTTTCGTCAGCATATGCTCGTGGCGGTTGTGGATTTTTGAGCGACCGGCGTAGGGCTGGTCGTACAAAACCACGTTGAACGTCGGGTGCAGGCTTTTCACGGTCTGAGCGAAAGACGCGGTGGTGGCCATTGAGCCGTTGACCAGGATGATGGTCTTGGCGGCTGCGTCCGCGCGATAGAACTCCGTGTAAACCCGATACTGACCCTGTATATCCAGCACAGCGATTTCTGGCCTCATGTCATAAGACTCCTGGCAAGCGGGTAATGCGCGCAGATCACTCTGCACGAGCTTTGTGACAGGTAGGCATACGCCTGGAAGTGAGGGCCCATGTCGATCCGAAACTGGCTGGCCGACGGGTGTTGTTATGGCGGGCAATTTGCCGTGAGAGGCCCGCAGATAAAGGGTGCGGACGGGCAAAGTGTTTCTTGTAGGTAGGGGTGACTCGCCAGTCAGATTGCGGCTGGCTGGGTTGATTCAAGCATCAGGGATGCCAGTTCGCCAGTCACAGGCGTGGTTTTTTGCCATCATCGGCTGAACGGTCATCAGACCTGTTGGATTTCAGCGGCCGTCAGCGCCCGGTACTGCCCCGGGGCAAGGGCCGGGTCCAATTCCAGCGGCCCCATGCGCTCGCGGTGCAGGCGCATCACTTTGTTGTCGAAGTGCCCGAACATGCGCTTCACCTGGTGATAACGCCCTTCAATGATGCTCAGGCGCGCCGTTCTGGGGCCCAATAGCTCCAACTCCGCCGGCTGGGTGGTGAGGTCTTCGAAGGCGAAGTACAGGCCGGCGGCGAAGGTGGCCGCGTATTGCGGCCCAATCTCCTGCTCGGTCTCGACGTAGTAAACCTTGGGCAATTTGGTTTGCGGCTGGGTCAGGCGGCGCGACCATTGGCCGTCGTTGGTGATCAGCAGCAGACCGGTGGTGTTGAAATCCAGACGACCGGCGATGTGCAGCTCGTGCTTGTCCGGTTCATCCAACAGGTCGAGCACGGTGGGGTGCTGTGGGTCTGATGTGGCGCTCACGCAGCCCTGGGGTTTGTGCAGCATGAAGTAGCGCGCGGGTTTGCCGGCTTGCAGCACCTCGTCATCCAGCAACACACGGTTGAACTCGGTCACCGGGTGATGCGGATCGCTGACGGCCCGGCCGTCGACAGTGATCCGTCGTTCCACCAGCAACAGGCGAACCTGTTTGCGGTTGAAACGGGGCAGGTTGCTGAGGAAGCGGTCTACGCGCATTACGACCGCTCGTTCCCGCGCAGTTGCTCGTCCACCTGGGCACAGCGCGGGCACAGGCAGGCTTTGTTGCGCAGCTCCGGCGGCAAGGCTTCAAGCACCGCGGGGTCGATGCTGACGGAGTAGCACCAGCAGGCCTGGTCGGCCGTGCGCGGGTCGGCCAGGGCGCAGTCGTTGCGGGCGCCGCAGGCGGGGCAGAGGGTTGGCGTGGTCATCGGTCGGTTCAGGCTGTATCGGACAAGGTCCCGGTGAAACCCGGTGTGCCTTGCACGATACAGCCCCGCCGCGTTATTGCAAATCACGCTCCAGCACGACCACCCGTTGCCCGGCGCCAATGCCGCTGCCCGGCCGCACGGGAATTTCGCGCACGGTGCCGGCGAACGGCGCGAGCACCGGGATTTCCATTTTCATCGACTCCAGGATCACCAGCACATCGCCTGCCGCGACGGGTTCGCCGACGGCCACCTGAACCTGCCAGAGATTACCGGCGATGTGGCTGTCGATGCTGTATTCGTTGGCCTGCAACGGGGTGTCTTCGCCCAATGCCGGGGCGAGTTCCTCACTGTCGAAATGCGCCTGGCCGCTGGCGATCCAGCGTTCGCGTTCGGCGTTGAACGCGCTTTGCTGTTGCCCGCGAAACGCGCCGATGCTCTCGGCTTCCCGGGTGAGAAAGGCCTGGTAATCCGTCAGGTTCAGTTGGCTGTGTTCGATGCTCAACTCAAAGCGCCCGAGGGGGAAATCCCGGCGAATCTGCACTAGCTCGTCCGCGCTTACCGGGTAAAAGCGGATCTGGTCGAAGAAGCGCAGCAACCACGGTTTGCCATCGAACGCGGCCACTTCCCGATAGCGGTTCCACATCTGCAAGGTACGCCCGACGAACTGATAGCCGCCGGGGCCTTCCATGCCGTACACGCACAGGTAAGCGCCGCCGATGCCCACGGAGTTTTCAGCGGTCCAGGTGCGTGCCGGGTTGTACTTGGTGGTGACCAGGCGGTGGCGCGGGTCCAGGGGCGTGGCCACGGGCGCGCCGAGGTAGACGTCGCCCAGGCCCATCACCAGGTAGCTGGCATCGAACACGGTGTGGCGCACTTCGTCGAGGTTGGCCAGGTCGTTGATGCGGCGGATGAACTCCAGGTTGCTCGGGCACCAGGGGGCGTCCTTGCGCACGGTGGTCATGTATTTTTCGATGGCCAGTTGGCAGGCCGGGTCGTCCCAGGAGAGTGGCAGGTGGACGATGCGCGAGGGCACCTGCAGGTTTTGGCTGGCGCAGACGGTTTGCCATTCGCTGGTGATCAACGCCAGGAGATCGGCGAGGGGCAGTTGTTCGGGCTGGTAGTGGATTTGCAGGGAGCGGATCCCGGGTGTCAGGTCGATGATGCCGTGCAGGGCCCGGGCTTCGAAGGCTTGCATCAGGGCGTGGGCACGAAAGCGCAGCACCAGGTCGAGTTCCGGGGCGCCGATTTCCAGGAGCAGGTGGGTGTCGCCGGCGAGGCGGGCGACCAGGCGGGTGTCCTGTGTGCCGATATCCAGAACCACAGGTGAACTGTAGGAGCCCGGCTTGCCGGCGATGGTATCAATGCGGTGTTCCGGATGTACCGAGGTGCCTGCATCGCGAGCAAGCTTGCTCCTACAGTGATCCCATTTCAGGGCGAGGTCGCGGGCGGTCTTAATGTCGACCGGGGTGAAGCAGATTTTGTCACCGGCCTTAAGCTGGCCCAACTGCCACAAGTCCGCCTCGATCACCGTCACCGGGCACACAAACCCGCCCAGGCTCGGGCCGTCGGGGCTGAGGATCACCGGCATGTCTCCGGTAAAATCCACCGCACCAATCGCATAGGGATTGTCATGGATATTCGACGGATGCAGCCCCGCCTCGCCACCATCGGTACGCGCCCACAATGGCTTCGGCCCGATCAGCCTCACGCCCGTGCGGCTGGAGTTGAAGTGCACTTCCCACTGGGTCGCGAAGAAGGTGTCGATGTACTCAGGCTTGAAGTATTCCGGTGCGCCGTGAGGGCCGTAGATCACCCGCAGTGTTCGCACCTCGGCAAGGGGCTCGGGTACCAGTTGTTGGCCCGCGCTAACGTCCGAAAGCGGCAGCAGATGCAACACATCCCCCGCTCGCAAAGCCCGCCCGCCATGTCCACCAAACTGGCCCAGGGTGAAGGTACTTTTGCTGCCCAGATAATCCGGAACCTGCAACCCGCCGCGCACGCACAGGTAGCTGCGCGCACCAGCCCCGGCGATGGTGCCCAGGCTCAAGGTAGCGCCTGCCGGGATCAGTAACGCGGTGTTCATCGGCACCACGTCATCATTCAACCGCAGCGCAATGTCCGCGCCGGTCACCGCCACCACCGCCGCACAATTGAAGCGCAACAACGGCCCGCTCATGGTGATCTCAAGCGCCGCAGCACCCTCGGCATTGCCCAGCAGGCGATTGCCCAGCCGCAAGGCGCGGCTGTCCATCGGCCCCGACGGCGGTACGCCCACGGCCCAGTAACCGAGGCGCCCCGGGTAATCCTGAACGCTGGTCTGCGTGCCGGCGCTCAGCACCTCAAACGTATCGGCGCGGTACACCAGACCTTCCAGGCAGCGGGTCCACGGCTGCCCGCTGGCGAACGGTGCGGCCAGCAGAATCTGGCGCAGGTAATCCCGGTTGGTTTCCACGCCATACAACTGACTGTTGCTCAATGCTTGTTGCAGGTCCAGGCGTGCCTGTTCGCGAGTCGGTGCCCAGGTGATGAGCTTGGCGATCATCGGGTCGAAGTACGGCGGGATCTCGCAACCGGCCTCCACCCACGTGTCGATGCGCAGGCCTTCAGCGGCGGGGAAATCCACACAGGTCAACAACCCCGGGCTCGGCTGAAAATCCCGGCCCGGGTCTTCGGCATACAGGCGTGCCTGAATCGCGTGGCCGTGGGGCTGCAACTCCAGCTCCCGCAGCGGCGGCAATTCCCCGGCGGCCAGTTGCACCATCCAGCGCACCAGATCCACGTTCCATACCTGCTCGGTGACGCCATGCTCCACCTGCAACCGGGTGTTCACTTCCAGAAAATAGAAGCGGCCATCGGCGCTATCAAAGATAAATTCCACGGTGCCAGCACTGCGGTAGTTCACCGCTTTGGCCAAGGTGATTGCTGCTCGGCAAAGCTCATCGGCCATCCCTTCGGGCAGGTTCGGTGCCGGGGTTTCTTCCAGCACTTTCTGGTTACGCCGCTGTACCGAACAGTCGCGCACGCCGAGGGCGATCACCTCGCCGCACCCATCGCCAAACACCTGCACTTCCAGATGCCGGGCGTGCTGGATGTACTTCTCGATAAACACGCCAGCATCGCTGAAGTTGTTCTGGCCCAGGCGTTTGACCGTCTCGAAACAGTCGCGCAATTCATCGGCGCTGTTGCACACGCGCATGCCGATACCGCCACCGCCTGCGGTGCTTTTGAGCATGATGGGATAGCCCACGGTTTCCCCGGCCAGCAGGGCGGCGTCGAGGCTGTTGAGCAACTCGGTGCCTTCCAGCAAGGAGATGTTGTGTTGCTTGGCCAACGCGCGGGCGGTGTGCTTGAGGCCGAACACTCGCAGCTGTTCCGGTGTAGGGCCGACGAAGGCGATGCCGGCTGTTTCGCAGGCTTCGGCAAAGGCGGCGTTTTCCGAGAGAAAGCCGTAGCCGGGATGAATCGCCGTGGCACCACAGGCCTTGGCCGTGGCGAGGATTTTCTCTACCGACAGATACGTGCCGGCCGCCGCGCCTTCGCCCAGGCTGTAGGCCTCATCCGCCTGCTGGATATGCAGGCTGGCAGCATCGGCCTCGGAATACACCGCAACGCCCCTGACCGAAAGCTCGCGCAAGGTGCGCAGGATGCGGCAGGCGATGGCGCCACGGTTGGCGATCAACAGTTTTTCGAACATGGCAAAACCCCGCAGGCCGATGTGTGTTCGGCCTTGTCCTGGGATGCGGGCCGTCCCGCAAATGTGGATGGCGCTGCGGTCGTCCGAAGCGCAAATTTCAACATCAATGCAGATCAATTGTGGGAGCCGGGCTTGCCCGCGATGGCGGTGGGTCAGTCACCCCATGTGTTGGCTGATCCACCGCTATCGCAGGCAAGCCAGCTCCTACAATTGATCTTCAGTGTTTTTGGAGGCACTGCCCCGCCCGGGCCTGACAGAGGGCGAACAACCACTGACGTAACCGCTTCATTTTCAGTTCCATACCAGTAACTCCGCAGGGGTCGGGTTGTAGCCGTTGCACGGGTTGTTCAGTTGCGGGCAGTTGGAGATCAGCACGATCACGTCCATCTCGGCCCGCAGCTCGACGTATTTGCCGGGGGCGGAAATGCCGTCTTCAAACGTCAGCCCGCCATCGGCCGTCACCGGCACATTCATGAAGAAATTGATGTTCGGCCCGATGTCGCCTTTACCCAGCCGGCCATCGTGGGCACAGGCCCGCAGGTAGTTGTCGCGGCAGCTGTGCATGTAGCGTTTTTCCAGGGCGTAGCGCACGGTGTTGCTCTCCTGGGCGCAGGCGCCGCCAAGGGTGTCGTGGCGCCCGCAGGTGTCGTCGACGATGGTCAGCATCGGCTGCCCGAGGTTGGAATACAGCACACTGCCGGTGCCCAGGTACACGCTGTTTTGCCGGCGCAAGGTGCGCTGCACGTCGTAGCGTTCCCGGGGGTTTTTCAGGCTGTAGAACAGCGTGTCGACGGCCTGGTTGCCCTCAAGGTCGAGGATGCGCAGCGTCTGGCCGGCCTTGACTTCCATCAGCCAGGGTTCGCCGGCGGGAATGGTCGCGCGGTACACGGCCGCGTCCGGTTGTTTGGCGAGTGCGATAGACATGGCAGGTCCTCAGGCGAACAGACGGTCGGTGTTGATAAAGCCGCGCTCGTTCTCCGGGCGCGAGGTGCGGCAGTGTTCGGCGACGCTTTTGTCGGCGTTCATCCAGCTGAGTTTCAGCGGTTGCGGCGCGTATTCGGGGTTGGGGTCCATGGGATGTTGCAAGGCGGTGAGCACCACCAGCGTGTCCATCGGTGCATAGAGTTCGATGTAGTCGCCGGCCTTGGAATGACCGGCCGCAAAGTGCAGGCCGCCGGCGTCATCCACCGTGACTTTGCTGAACAGGTTGAGGGTCATCAGCAGATCGGAAAGCCCCAGGCCCCACTTGCCCAGTTCCACCAGCAGGTTGTCGGTGCCGTTGCGGTAGAAGCCGTTGCGCAGCTCTTGATAGCGGCCCTTGCCATATTTTTCGGCGACCTCGGAGGCGCATAACACACCGCCGATGCTGTCGCTCCAGCCGCAGGTGTCGGCGGTGATCGCGGCCAGCACGCGGCCCATGTCCGAGTACAGGCAATGGCCACTGGTGAGCTTGGCGGTGTGTTGGCACTTGAGGCTGTCGGGCAGGTTCAGGCGCTCGGTTTTTTCATTGGCATTGAGCAGGGTCAGGCTGACGTTGGCGCCGCCGCGAATGTCGGTGAGGCGCAGCAGTTGGCCGCGCTTGAGCACGAAGGAACGGTGGCCGCCGCCGGGGAGCATTTCCTCGGCGAAGGGTGGGAACAATTGGGTTGAGTCGGTCATTTGGAAGTGGCTCCAAGTTCGGCGGCGATCGCCTTGCGGCGCTCGCTGTTCAAAGGGATGTCGTAGGTGATGCGGGCGCCATACGCGCCCGGGGCGTGCGGGTCGAGGCGCACCTTGTCGAACACCAGCAGGCGGGTGCCGAGGCTGAAGCCTTCGCTCAGGTCGTGGGTGACCATGAACACCGTCAGCCTGGTTTCGCGCCACAGCTCCAGCAACAGCAGGTGCATGTCTTTGCGAATGCCCGGGTCGAGGGCGCCGAAGGGTTCGTCCAGCAGCAATATGCGCGGCTTCATGATCAGCGCCTGGGCGATGGCCAGGCGCTGTTGCATGCCGCCGGAAAGCTGCGCCGGGTACTTGTCCAGGGCATGGCCCAAACCGACTTTATGCAGCAGCGCCGCTGCCTGTTCCCGCGCCTGTTTTTTCGCGCTGCCGAACAGCCGGCCGAGCAAGGGTGAACGCGGCAATTCAAGGCCCAGCGCAACGTTGTCCAGCACCGTCAGGTGCGGGAACACCGAGTAGCGCTGGAACACCACGCCACGGCTGGCGTCGGGCTCGGCGGCCAATGGTTTACCGTCCAGCAGGATCTCGCCGTGGCTGGCGGTTTCCTGGCCCAACAGCAGGCGCAGGAAGGTCGATTTACCGCAGCCGGAAGTCCCGACCAGGGTGCAGAACTCGCCTTCGGCCACGTGCAGGTTCAGGCGCTCCAGCACCACCTGGTCGCCATAGCGCTGCCACACATTGTTGACGCTGATAAAACTCATGCCCGCGCTCCTTCGTACCAGGGGAACGCACGCCGGGTCAGGGCCTTGAGGCCCCAGTCCATCAGCCAGGCCAGCAGGGTGATCCACACCACGTAGGGCAGGATCACGTCCATCGCCAGGTAGCGGCGCACCAGGAAGATCCGGTAACCCAAACCGTCAGTGGAGGCGATGGCTTCTGCCGCAATCAGGAACAGCCATGCCGAGCCCAGCATCAAGCGCAGGGAGATCAGCAGGCGCGGCAGCAATTGCGGCAGCACCACCCGCAGCATCAGGGTCCAGGTGGAGGCGCCGAGGGTCTGCGCCTTCACCAGCAACTCCACGGGAATTTCCCGCGCTCGCTGTTCCAGGTCCCGCGCCAGGGCCGGGGTGATGCCGATCACGATCAACATCACTTTCGACAATTCCCCAAGCCCGAACACGATGAACAGGATCGGCAGGATCGCCAGCGGCGGCACCATCGACAGCACCGTCAGCAATGGCGACAACGGTGCGCCGAACAGCGGCAAGGTGCCGGCGGCGATGCCCAGGCACAGGCCGGCGAGGGCGCTGATGCCGAGGCCAATCGCCAGGCGGCGCAAGCTCGATGCGCTGTCTTGCCACAGTACGTATTCGCCGGTGCGAGCGTCTGCGCTGAAGGCCAGGCGTTTCACCGCGTCGCCCATTTGCACGGCGCTGGGCAGCAGCTTGTCGTTGGGGTTGTCTGCCAGGCGTTCGGCCGAGCCCACGAAGTAGGCGAACAGCAGCAACGCGAAGGGCAGCAGCACCAACAACAGGCGGCTGGAGCGTTCCGGGTGACGGTTGATCAGGCGCATGGCCGGGTCCTCTTACAGCGTGCCGTCGGCGGCCATCTGTACGTAGCTGGGGTCGAAATGCAGCTTGAGGTTGGCGGTGTCGCCGCGGGTCACACCATTGGCGAAGCTCATGCCCACGGCGTTGGTGTCCTTGGCACCTTCACCCAGCAGGCCATGTTTAAACGAGAACTCGGCGACTTTGCCCATGGTGGCCGGCAACTGCGCGCTGGTGGCGAAGGCCAGGGCTTCCTTGGGCGTGGCGAACAGCTTGGTGGTGTCCAGTTGCGACTGGAAGCCTTTGAGGTCGGTGCCGGAAGCCTTGGCCATGTGTTCCAGGGCGTCGGTGCTGGCGGCGTTTTTCGCGTTCATCAGCGCGACCACTTCAAACCAGGCGCCGGTCAGGGCCTTGCCCAGCTTGGGGTTGTCTTTGAGGGTCTGGGTGTTGACCACCATCATGTCCATGATTTCGCCGGGCACTTTGCTGGAGTCGAACACTTCGGTGACGCCGGGCTTGGCCTTGATCTCCGAGAGCATCGGGTTCCAGGTGGTGACGGCCTTGACCTGATCGGTGTTGAAGGCGGCGGCGATGTCGGCGTCGGAGGTGTTGACCACTTTCAGGTCTTTTTCGGTGAGGCCGGCCGACTCCAGGGCGCGAGCCAGCAGGTAGTGGGACACGGAGAGTTCCACCAGGTTGACGTTCATGCCCTTGAGGTCGGCGACGGTCTTGCCTTCGCCCTTGATGACCACGCCATCGTTGCCGTTGGAGAAGTCGCTGACCACCAGCGCGGTGCTGTCCACGCCACCGGCGGCGGGGATGGTCAGGGCGTCCATGTTGGTCATGGTGCAGCCGTCGAACTGGCCGGCGGTGTACTGGTTGATGGATTCGACGTAGTCATTGAGCTGCACCATGTCGATCTTGATGCCGTACTTCTTGGCCCACTTGTCGAGGATGCCTTGGCTGCCGGCGTACTCCCATGGCATCCAGCCGGCATAAATCGTCCAGCACACGCTGAAATGGTCTTTGGGGGCGGCCTGGGCGGAAAAGCTCACCACGGCGGCGAAGGCGGCGGCGAGCAGGGCGGGTAAACGTATCGAGGGCATGGATGCTTCTCCAGTTGATCAAGGGCGAGCAGGAGCAACGCGGCACCGTGAACGGTGGCTTGTCTCCCGGGCTTTTATCCCGCCGTGTAACCTCAACTGGAGGTCGCCGACTCTCGGACCAGCCACTCGCCTTAGCGAGCCGGAACCCTAGTCAGCCATTGCAAATTGTGGTGCCGCGAACCTGTGATGACTCCTGCACGGGAGAGGTAAAGCGAGAGTCGTGCCAAGTGGCACCGGCGCAGCAACGGCGCGGGTTGGCGCGAGGAGGAGGGCGCATGGCTTGTAGAATGTGCGTTGTGCTGGTGCGGGGTTGCACTGCAATGAGGCGACGATCAGATGTATCAATCTATGTCGAAATCGCACCAGATTCAGATTTTGATGTCAGATATTTCGTCAATCAGTGAAAGCTGTTTGCCGCCCCCCAGCGTCGCTGGGTGTGCTCTTCCGCGGTCCAGGAGGCCGCCATGTATCGTCGACTGCTTCTCATCGCTTTGCTCGGCTTGACCCTTTCTGCGTGCGCGCCCTATTACGGTGGCGGGCAGGCCTACTACGGTACCGAGGTCTACACGGCGCCTGCGCCGGCGTATTACTACGGTGGCGGGCCTTACTACCATTATCGCCAGGGTTACTATCCGCCACCGCAGCGTTACTACCCATCGCCGCGGTATTACCAGCCGGCACCTCGTTACTACCCTGCCGGGCCGCGAGCCGGTTACCGGCCTTACCCCAACCAGGGTTGGGGGAGCCACTGGGGTAATGGCGGTGGCCGTGGCCAGGGCGGCGGCAATCAGGGCGGAGGCCGTGGCGGGCATCGCTGATCGTATTTGTTGGAAAAGCGGCGCTCAGGCGCCGTTTTTTATACCGCTGGTCGGTACTGTCATATTTGACAGCTAGACTAGGAGGCACGGCTGTTGTTAGTTGGAGGCGGTCGTCTATTTGACGTGTCGTTTTCAACATCGATTGACGGAGCCCGTGGGATGAGAGCCAGTACGCTCTATTTGTTACTTTTTGGTCTTTTCGGCATTAACACGTTAGCAGCAGCGCAAGCCTGCCCGTATCCGAGTGCCATCCGGTACGTTGATGGGCACTTTCAGGGAACTGCCAAAGACTCCCCATGGGTAAGCCCGCCAATGGACGGCCAGGACTTCGTGGAAACATTCGTGGGGGCGATTTTTATTCCAAGGGAGCCGGGTGAACGCAAGAATGGCTATCTGGAAAAGTGCCTTTATAAAACGGCAAGGGAGAATATGGTCGCCTTGAGGTACGGCTCGGTCCGCAGCGCAGGGACGATGTCGCTGGCAGATACCACGCACTGGCGACCCGGCACTGACGTTTTCGGGCAACAGATATTTCAGTGCGACGACCGTCAGCCCGATAATTGCGCCTTCACGCTGGAAGGCTCAACGCGCTGACGAGCGCTTACTTAATAGTCAGACAAATCCGCCAGCGGATGCCGCCCCTCCCACACCTTGTGGAAGTGCGCCTGCACCACCGCCTCGGGGATCAAGTTGATATCCGGCCAGTGCCAGTGAGGCTGTTGATCCTTGTCAATCAGCCGCGCCCGCACCCCTTCGCTGAATTCCGGGTGGCGGCAGCAGTTCAGGCTCAGGGTGTATTCCATCTGGAACACCTGGGCCAGGGACAGATGCCGCGCCCGCTGGATCTGCTCCCACACCAGGTGCGCGGTCAGCGGGCAGCCTTCGCTCAGGGTCTTGCCGGCGCGGTTGAACAGCGGGTCTGCGTGGTCGCGCAATTGGCTCAAGGCGCGCCACGCACAGCGCACATCTCCCACATCCAGCCATTCGTCGATCTGCGCCCGGCGCGGCAGCCATTGGGCTTCGGGCAACTGGCCGGTGGCTTCCTGGGCCAGGGCCTTGAGCAGGCTGTTGAGCTGCATCTCGGTCTGTTCCTGCCAGTTCAACTGCAGCAGGCCTTCGAGCAGTTCGTCCTGTTGTTCATCCAGCAGGAAACGGTCGGCCAGGCCCAGGTCCAGGGCGTCGCGGCCATTCATGTGAGCGCCGGTGAGGCCCAGGAACAAACCCAGCTTGCCGGGCAGGCGTGACAGGAACCAACTGGCGCCCACATCCGGGTACAGGCCGATGCTGATTTCCGGCATGGCCAGGCGGCTGCTCGGGGTGACGATGCGCACCGCGGCGCTTTGCAGCAAGCCCATGCCGCCGCCCAGCACATAGCCGTGGCCCCAGCAGATCAGTGGTTTGGGGTAGGTGTGCAGGCGGTAGTCGAGACGGTATTCCGCGGCGAAAAACTGCGCGGCCAGCGCCGGGACTTCACCGGGATGTTCACGGCAGGCCTGGGCCAGGCTGCGCACTTCACCGCCGGCGCAAAAGGCCTTGGGGCCGTTGCCGCGCAGCAGCACGCAGACGATGTGCGGGTCTTTGGCCCAGGCATCCAGGCGTTCGGCCAGGGCCAGGATCATCGGCAGGGACAGGGCGTTGAGGGATTTCTCAGCGTCCAGACTGGCGACGCCGACGCGGGCGCCGCCCGTGCCAATCAGCTCTTCGAAGTGCAGGTTCATCATGACCTCAATCGAGAAAGTGAAGGTTCAGTATGATCGCTTCGCGGGAAAGTGCCGGTTCTGCGTCAGATCAATTGACAAGCAGGGTGGGCTTTCCTAGGGTTCGCACCATTGTTTTTTCTGGATGCAACCATGACCACCGACGACCGTATCAAACTCGAACCCAGCTGGAAACACGCCCTGCGTGACGAGTTCGACCAGCCGTACATGGCCCAGTTGCGCGAATTCCTGCGCCAGGAGCACGCCGCTGGTAAGGAGATCTACCCGCCGGGCCCGATGATCTTCAACGCACTCAACTCAACGCCCCTGGACAAGGTCAAGGTGGTGATTCTCGGCCAGGACCCGTACCACGGCCCGGGCCAGGCCCATGGCCTGTGCTTCTCGGTGCAACCGGGCGTGCCGGCGCCGCCGTCGCTGGTCAATATCTATAAAGAACTCAAGCGCGACCTGAACATCGACATCCCCAACCACGGCTACCTGCAAAGCTGGGCCGATCAGGGCGTGCTGATGCTCAACACCACCATGACGGTGGAGCGCGCGAATGCCAACGCCCACGCGGGCAAGGGCTGGCAGTTTTTTACCGATCGGATTATCGAGCTGGTGAGCGAGCATCAGCCGCATCTGGTGTTCTTGCTGTGGGGCGCCCACGCGCAGGGCAAGCAAAAGCTGATCGACGCCACCAAGCACTTGGTGCTGACGTCGGTGCATCCTTCACCGTTGTCGGCTTATAGAGGTTTCATCGGCTGCGGGCATTTCAGCCGTACCAACAAGTTTCTAGAGCAGAATGGCGAAGCACCCATCCACTGGGCGCTGCCGTCGGTCTGACAAGCACGGGGTGGCGCAAGGCCGCCCCGATTCCCTGAAAGCTGCGCGGCGACTGGTTCGGACCCGTCGTCACACCCGGCAGCAGTGCGTGGTGCCGGGGCCTACCTGTTATTTCTGACAGTATCCGCCATCTCTGTTTATCCCTTAACTAGTCTCCTGGCCTGGACGCTCTGGTAGACACCAGTCGTTGGTCAATGGCCGGTCAATTGATCGATTGTTAAGGAGAGTGGAAATGTCCAAGAAAAGACCATCGGCCACATACTCGCACGCGCATGGCCGTGCGAGCCTGAGAATCTCTGCGCCGCCAGTGGTGCCCCCTCCCTATGCGTTGCCACTGCTCAGTGACGAGACGGCGTACACCATCCCGCGTTTGGCCCAGGCGGAGGATTTGCCGGTCGAGGTGACAGTGCTATGGGGGGGCTCCGACACCCTTGACCCGGGCGAGGTCACCCTGATTCATTTCTACTGGGATGACGAACCCACCCCCTTTGATACCCAGTCGATTGAAGCGCCTTATGACGCTTCCGACTTGCCGGTGGTCGGTTTTGTACCGCAGATCAAGCTCGACTCGCCGGGCCTGCACCTGCTGCGCTATGAGGTCGAACTGGTGCCGGGAAATGCGACGGAGCTCTCCGATCCGATTCTGATCAATCTCGACAAAGAGGCACCGAACCAGAATAACCGTGGTGGGCCGTTGATCTTTCCGCTGGACGTACAGCGCGATGGCGTGACCGACGCGTACCTGGCCAGCAATGGTGACCGGGTCGTGGCCGAGGTGCCACGCTGGCCTGACATGCGGCTGGAGGACCGTGTCGACGGCTATCTGTCGCTGCTGGCGTTACGCAATAAACGAAGCTTGCGCAATCGGTTTGTGGATGTGGTCGCCACGGTCACCATCAACCAGTTACACAAGGACGGAGCGCCTATTGAATTGGTGTTCGAGGGCGATGAACTGCGCGGGCATGCCAACGGTGAATACAATGCCCATTATTATTTGACCGACCGCGCCGATAACGAAGGCCCGCCGTCGCGCATTTCGATCCTGCTGATCGACCTCACTCCTACGCCAACGCTTCTGCGTCCCGTAGACGTTCCGCAACTGTTGATTGACGGCCTGATTGACCTGGAAGATGCCCGGGCTCCGGGTGGCGTCTACATGGAAATACCGGAGGTGTTCGGCTCGGCAGCCGGCGACGTGCTGCAGCCGTTCTGGAATCTGATCCTTCTTGCCCCGATTACCGTCGGCTTCGCCCAGGCCTGGCCAATCCGGGTTCCCATCGACTATGCAACCCTGGCCAGCGGTGGCTTCGAATTTGCCCCGGGCTTGATCAGGGCCGATTACACCTGGCAGCGCGGCACGATGCCGACGAGACGTTCAGACCCACGTTTTGTTCCAGTGAACCTGACAGTTGCCGGGCCTGTGAACCCGGATAACCCGGACCCGATCAACCGCTTGCTGGATCAGGTCACGGTCAAGGGGGTCGACGGCGACAACCTTCTGACCGCCAGCGACAAGGACCAGCCCGCCCGCGTGGTATTGCCGCTCTATGACAACCCCGTGGCCAATGAAGTGCTCGAGTTGATGTGGGGCAGCCCCGGGGTACTTGCCGACACCTATACCGTACAACCTGAGGATCGGGTGGGCGACGAGATCGAGTTTTTTGTTCCTTGGGCGTTGATCGAGTCCGTGCCGGGCGGCACTGTTCCGGCCTTCTACTGGACGTATAACGGGTTCAACCGGCAGCGCTCGGTGGATACGCTGGTGACTGTCAATATTGTGACGATTATCGGTTTGCTGTCTCCCCAGTTTCCCGATGTGCACTATGGGCCGGGGCCGGGTTCAGGTTTCATCAACTGTGATTTGCGCCCGTGGGACGGGGGCGCCAGGGTCAGGGTCCCCGGTGATGTCACGCGCCTGGACGGTGGCGACGAAGTGATCTTGTCCTGGGCCAGTTATGCCAATACCAACGGCAATGCCAGCGGTCTTATTCCGGGGACGTCAGAAACCTTCAGACACACCCTGACGTCGCGCGAGGCTGAGGAAGGCTACGATTTTCGGGTGCCCTTTGACCCGTACATCCTGCTGCCTGGCCTGGTCAAGCCGCCTGATGGGCAAATCAACCCGCGTAATGGCTCTGCGGTGGTGCAGTACCGGGTGATCAAACAGGCGGGTGCGGGTATTGGCGATTCCGGTCGGGTGTTGATTGCCATATCCCTGATTCGTCCCAATTTACCGCCATGCCTTGCTGATGACTGAAAATGCTGTTGCGGGCCTGTAACCGTCGGAAGGGCGCCTCGCCCTTCCGATGCGCAGGCGGTCATTTTTCAGATGATCCGTTAGCAATCCATGATTGCAGACCTGCAATTTTCGCGTTTTGCAACCTGTCAAGTTTCACAGTTACGCCCTCGGGCGAAAGCTTGTTAAATGAATCTGCCGTCACTGTCAGACAGCCAAGTAGTGGTCTCCCAACACTGACGAATGGAGTTAATCCGCTACCCACTGTTCCGGGAAGTTATACACATCCTGGAGCTCGTCGCCACTGCAAGGAGTTTATGGTCATGTCAAAGCATCCGCTCCACCGGAACTCGCAGGTTACGTCGATTAAAACGAAAAAGGCCGATGCCGCGAGGCTCGCTGAGCCACCTGCCGCTCCTCCGGTCATTCAAACCGTACCGAACGATCCAAACGATCCTGAACAGGACAACCTGGTGAGTGTTGAGGAGCAGTTGAACGGACTGCCGGTCACGGTCCCGCTCTGGCCAAATGCAGCTGAGTTTCCCGGCGAGTTCGACGTGGTGATTGCTAGTATCGATAACAACCAAGTGTACCTAGAGGAGTTTGAAGGCCCCATCACGGCGGACGTGGATATTCTGGTGCGGTCGGCACGCCTGCGCAGCCATGGGCCCAAGCAGTTCACCTATTCCATTGGGCTCTCGGGGGCGGCGCCTGATGTCGCGACTTCCCTGCCGGTGACTATCTTTGTCGACACCATTGACCCGAACAATAACCTCAGGCCAAACGCACTGCTCTTGCCCACCAACTTGCCGGCCAACGGAGTGACACCGGACTACCTGGCCACTAATGGCGGAGTGACCTTAACCCTGCCACGGCCCATTGATTCAAGGTCTGGCGATACGTTCAAGATTTTCTATGGTTCGGGCGACCCGGATGGCCAGACCGGAACCGTGCCGCTCACGGGCCCCATCACTTACACGTTCACCACTGCACAGATCAACGCGTCTGGCCCGGGTGACTTCCTGCTGGAGTACCAGTTCTTCGACCGGGCGGGTAACGATACCCAGACTTCGATACCGCGTACCCTTTCGGTAAGGCTCAGTGACCCACCTGTGCTTGAAGCACCGGTGATCCCGCTGGCGGCTCCGCTGGTTGACAAGGAAGAGGCTCGTAAGGGGGTATTGGTGAGTGTGCCGGCGATTACCGGATTTCTGCCCAATGATGTCATGCACATCTTTTGGAATGGCAATGAGTTCGGTACCCAGCGGTTGGGTGTCACGCCGATCTTTCCCTTTGAGTTCGTGGCGGACTACGCCACCATCGCAGCGGGCGGAAGCGACTACACCGCGACCGTCAATTATGAGGTTCTGCGTGGGACCGATAACTTCCCTTCACCCAATGCCACCGTGGCCGTTAACCTGGTTGAACCCGGCACCCCCGTTGTCGGCCCGGGCCCGATCGACCCGTCGCTGGCCTTGCCGGTGGTGCGTGGCGATTCGGCGGTAGACAACTCACTGATTGCCACCGACCTGGCCGGCGTCATCAATGCGACCTTTTTCATTTACGAAGGGCGTGCCGCCGGGGAGTTCATCGACCTGTATTACGGTACGGGCGAGGGCGATCTTGCCAGTACCTATACGGTGCTGGGGACTGAAACCGGCACCACTGTGGTGACATTGTCGATTGCCGCCGATCTGATTGAAAAGTACGGCAATGGCGAGATTCCCTGCTGGTACAGAGTGCGCAATGCGATTAACTACAAGCAATCGCGGGCACAGGATGTACGGGTCGATGTTTTTGCGCTGACCGGCCTGGCCGACCCGATCTTTACCAATCTGACTACCGAGGGAGAGATCCGCTGCCCACAGACCCCCTGGGTGAATGTGCCCATCAGAGTGTTCGACCCGGTGTCGCTCAAGGAAGGCGACCGGGTGGTGATTTCGGCGGTGCGTTATGAGTACACGGGTGCCGTTCGACCTGCGGTACCCGTGTCCGGAACCGCAGTGGACAGCCCTGAACTGGGGGTCGGGCCGGCTGAACGACTCAACGGGTTTACCTACAACTTTGTGCTGCCTTACTTTGACGGCGACCCTACAAGGCGTCGGGGCTGGGTGGAGGTGATGTGGAGCATCATTCGCGACTTGCCGACACCGGAGCGAGGCTCTTCCGATCCGGTGGTGGTGTTTTGGGATATCCGTAGTGGCGCGGTAGGCGGCACCTGTGTCCCAATCACGTTGCGCGGTTCTTTGGTTTAACCCGTCCCCTGCAAGTTTTTGCTTGCGACTGCCTAAAAGTCCCCTCCAATAAGGGGACTTTTTACTTATGCATTGCAGATTTATCCTACATAAGCGTTCCCCTTTGCTCTCTAGTCTCTGCCTCCGCAGAAAACGGAAACCTATTCGATACAGGTTCCGGGTTCGAACTGGATCTTTTTCTCAGAGACGCATCAGATGACTGCTATTACTGCATCAAATTTTCAATACTCACGATTGGCCACCAGCATCAAGTTGCTGGCAGTCGCGCCTATTTATCTGCTGGCTGACGCTGCATTTGCAGTGACCACTGTCGATGGCACCGGCGAGTTCGGTCGTCCCGTCGTGACGGTGGACCGCTCCTTCGGTGTAGACAGTTTTGTCTTGCAGAGAGGCGGTACGCTGAACCTGGTGGACGGTGGTATTGCGCGTGAAGTGCGCGCCACCAGCGGTTCCACGTTGAACATGGATAACGCTCACGTCAGCTCGTATGTGACCACGGACCCGGCCGTGGCGTTGATTCAAAGTAATGCAACGATCAACAACTCGACCATTACCAGTAACGCGGCGGGCGCCCTGGACATGGGTCGCAATCCGTCGGCCCTGAGTGGTACCCAGGTGCAGGTCAACAACAGCACGCTCAAGGGTGCCACCTACGGTGCTGCAGTCTCGGCATTCAGTCACCTGACGCTCAGTGACTCGACGTTGACTGGCGGCAGTCAGGAAGGGCTGCGCTTACTGGCCGGCAATGCGACGGCGGTCAACAGCACCATCAGCGGTGGCACCAATGGCGTGTCGATGGTTCGTGATCGCGTTGCAGCGGACACCTCGCCGTCGCTGGTGCTGGAGGGGTCGCGTGTGGAAGGCGGCAGTGGTGCGGCGATCCTGGTTGACCGGCTGATCACCGCTGAAATCGACGTCAATAACGGCTCCAGCCTGGCAGGCGGCAACGGCAACATGCTGGAGCTGATCAACGGCGGCAATGCCAACATGCGTGTCAATAACAGCGCCTTGGTCGGCAACGTTCAGGTCGGTGCCGACAGCGTGCTGGACCTGAGCCTGGACGGCGCATTGATGACCGGCGATGTGATCAATTCCGGCGGCACTGCCAGCGTCGGGCTGAGCAACAGCTCGGTGCTGACCGGGCGCCTGGAAAACGTCGACGCGCTGGCGATCAACAGCAATGCCACCTGGGTCATGGTCGACAACCAGCAGGTGGGTGATCTGTCCCTGAACAACGGCAACATCAGGTTCGGCGAGCCGGGTACCTTCTATCAGTTGGACGTGGCGAACCTGTCAGGCAACGGCACCTTTATCATGACCGCTGATTTCGCGACCCTGACGGGGGACTTCCTGAATGTCACCGGGACGTCGTCAGGCGACCACAAGCTGTTGATCGCCAGCAGCGGTGCCGACCCGTTGTCCGATGATCGTTTGCATGTCGTGCATACCGAAGACGGCGGCGCTCAGTTCAGCCTGGTCAATGATCGCGTTGACGTAGGTACCTACTCCTACAGCCTGATTAACGAAAATGACCAAAAGGACTGGTTGCTGGACCCAAGCAGCAAGGTCATCAGCCCAAGCACCCACTCGGTGCTGGCCCTGGCCAACGCCGCACCCAGCGTGCTGTACGGCGAGATGACCAACCTGCGTACGCGCATGGGCGAACTGCGCCTCAGCGACGGCAAGTCGTCGGGCCTGTGGAGCCGTGCCTATGGCAACAAGTACGAAGTGTCCAACAAGAACAAGGGCATTGATTACAACCAGACCCAACGTGGTTTTACCCTGGGTGCCGACGTGCCACTTTCCGGCGGCGACGGCCAGTGGCTGGCCGGTTTCATGGCCGGTCACAGCACCTCGGACCTGGACTTGAAGCGTGGCAGCAGCGCGACGATCAACAGCTACTACGTCGGTGGTTATGCCACCTGGCTGGATGCCGAGAGCGGCTTCTACTTCGATGGCGTGATGAAGTTCAACCGGTTGCACAACGAGTCCAAGGTGGCCATGAGTGACGGTAAGAAGGCCAAGGGCGACTTCACTCAAAACGCGGTGAGTGCCTCTGCTGAGTTTGGTCGTCATATCAAGTTGGATGACGGTTACTTCGTAGAGCCTTACGGGCAGTTGGCGACGGCATTCATCCAGCGTCAGAGCTACGACCTGGACAACGGCCTGCATGCCAAGGGCGACCGTACCGCTTCTGTAGTGGGCAAGGCCGGTGTGACCGCCGGGCGTAATATCCAGCTCGACAGTGGCAGCATCCTGCAACCCTACTTGCGCACCGCCGTGGCCCATGAGTTCAACCAGAGCAACAAGGTGTTCGTGAACGACAACAAGTTCAACAACGACCTGTCGGGCACCCGCATCGAAGTCGGGGCCGGGGTGGCGATGTCGGTGTCAAAGAACTTCAAGGTGCATGCGGACGTGGAGCGCAGCCAGGGCCGTAGCATCGACCAGCCGTGGGGCGTTAACGTGGGCGTGCGTTACGACTTCTAAGGGTGGGATGAGCAGTACGTTGTGCTAAGCGATGAATTGAACCCCAGGACTTTTGCATAACGACAAATGCCCCGTATCGAAGGATACGGGGCATTTTTTTTGCGGTGACTATTGACCGTTTATACGTTCACCACCGAAATGGTATTGGTGCCGTTATTGGCAACATAGAGCGTATTACTATCAGAGTTGAAGACAATACCGAACGGTCTGTCAAAGCCTGTGATACTAGCAATAGACTCTTCAGCCTCTGTGTCGATCACTCTCACTGAATTGCCTGTGTTTTCCGTAACGTAGGCACGATAGACCGCCGGGTCGGGATTGAAAACCAAACCTAACGGAGTTCTGAAGCCGGGAATAGACTTGACGAGTGTAATGGTATCCGTATCAAAAATTCCCAGGTAAGAGTTTTCTCCTGTGCTGCTGTTGGCATACAGCCTGGGTTTGTTCGGGCTTAAAGCTAAGCTATTAAAGTAGGGGTTGGGGAGCGCTAGCTGCAGATCTCTTATTACGACTCCAGCAGCAGTGAAGACCATTAATCCATGAGAGTTCCCAGCATAAAGGCGAGTGCCATCGCTGTTCATAATTATGGAAGAGAGCTGTTTATTGACGCCTAGAGAAAAGGTCGGTGCGGTTATCCTTAAATTGAATGTGTCATAGCTATAGATGTAGCTGAAGTATCCTTGGTAAAGCCTTGATCCGCTTGGGTTTCGAGCCATGAAATAGGTGGTGTAATTGACGTTGGATGTTTGAACTGTAGTATAAAACGTAGTTTCGTACTCATATAGGGTTATAGTGTTTGATAGGAGCCCTACATACAGGCGTGAACTATCTGGGCTTACTACAAGGCCTCGGGCTACTGCCTGGAGTGGGATAGTGTGCACGATGGCATTTGTCTCGGTACTGATGACGTGAACCGTATTGAGGTTGTTGTAGCCCACATAAAGTTTTTTGTTATCCGGGCTAAGCGTCATAAATGCTGGCGCATTGCCGACCGTGATTGTTCCCACGATCCCCGCAGACCTTCTGACGTCATAACGAGCTACCTCAAACGCCTGGGCTGTGGCCTGGTTGCCACTGCCATCCAGCGACACATTGGCTTCTACCCTCAGGGTGCTGTCCGCTGCCAGTGTCCGCAGATAATCTGCCGGGATAGGCGCAGTGACACGCCCGGCGGTCACTTCAGCAGCGGTCACTGGCCTGCTGAACAGCAGGGTATCGGTGGTGCCCCGCAGGAATACGGTCAACAGTTGCCCGGCCACCATGAACGGCCAGGCATCAATCCGGACGGTGTAGGCACCGCTGGTTTCAATCACCCCGCCTGTGGCCTCAGGAATACTCACCAGGTCCCATTCCTGCGATGCCAGGGCTTCCACCTCCAGGCTCAGGGTCTTGGACTGAGTACTCGCCCCGC
>NZ_JAOTOA010000028.1:0-74099 GCF_036346535.1 Pseudomonas sp. Z18(2022) | reverse complement strand
GGACAACTCGGTACATCAGATACACCGAGGTGATGCCATCGCCGGCAAGCCAGCTCCTACAGTGGACCGTGCCCGCTTTAGATTTTGATTTTGCCTTTGCTTCACCACACTCAGGTCGGCTTTCAGGCCGCTGTGCTTTTGCTGTTGATCTGCTTTTGATCTTGATCTTAGGCGCCCCGTTAAACCACGCTGGCCGAACGCAGGCTTTGGAGCGTGGGTAACCCGGCAGGACGCCGGGTTAGCCGCGCTGGGCCAAGGATGGCCCATCGCGGCGGCCCACGGTCCAAAGCCGGAGTGCGGGCACACCGAGCCCTAGCGAGGTGCCGAGTGGTGGGGCAAGAGCGTTTTGCTTACTTTTGCGCTCTTCAAAAGTGAGCCGCTGTAAGAGCGGAACCATAAGCGGCCATAACAAAAATAACGGATATACACCCCACCCCAAACCATTGGCACAGACACACAACCACTTGGCAGCCACAACAATTCTTGCAATCCCCCCACAAGGCAGAATCCACTTGCAAGAATCTGCCAAAGCACCCGCGATTAGCAAAACACAATAATTCAGGGAGTGCCCCTAATGCGAAGCAACAGGATCAACGTACAGTCAGCGCTGGGTCTGGGCCTGCTTGTACTCGGCTTGAACAGCGCCCAAGCGGACCTACCGCCAGACACCATCGGCCAGACCACCCTGGCCTTCCCGCCGGAGGCCCACCGCGCCTTCGTAGTAGACGTCGAATTCGAAAGCTTCGTCGTAGGCCGCGTCACCGTCGTCGACCCGGATAAAAAACGCGTCCTGGGCATGGTCCCCACAGGCTTCGCCGCCCCCTCGGCCCTGAGCCACGACCAAAAGACCCTGTACAGCGCCGATATCTACTATTCCCGCGGCACCCGTGGCGATCGCACCGACGTGCTCACCGCCTGGGACAGCTCCAGCCTATCGCCGTCGTGGGAAGTACTGATCCCGAACAAACGCGCCGAATCCCTGACCCAACGCTACGGCCTGAAAACCAGCGGCGACGACCGTTTCGTCTACGTCTACAACTTCACCCCGTCCACCTCGGTCACCGTGGTCGACACCCAGTCCCGCGCCGTCACCGCCGAAATCGCGATCCCCGGCTGCGTGCTCAACTACCCGGTCGGCACCCGCCGTTTCGCCTCCCTGTGCGGCGACGGCAGTCTGCAAGTGGTCACCCTGAATGACCAAGGCCAGGAAACCTCGCGCAACCGCACCCACTTCTTCGACCCCAACGCCGAGAAGCTCAACGAGCGCGCCGTGAACGTAGGCGACACCTACTACTTCACCACCACCACCGGCACGATACGCCCCGTCGACTTCTCCGGCGATGCCCCGAAAATCCTGCCATCGTGGTCACTCACCACCGATGCAGAAAAGAAAACCGGCTGGGCCCCGGGTGGCTGGCAACTGATGGCCGTGGCACCAAAGCTCAACCGTATGTACGTGCTGATGCATGACAACCACGAACCCATGAAGTGGGAAGACCCAAGCACCATCATTTGGGCCTACGACCTCAAGACCCAGAAAAAGATAGCCACCCTGGAAGCCCCGACGCCGGTCTGGAGCATGCAGGCCACCGGCGACGACAAGCCCCTGTTGCTGGGCGCCGACGTCGAAGGCGGCTTGCAGATCTTCGACCTGAAGACCAACAAACTCACCGGTAGTATGGCCAAGGTGGCGAAGACCGCCACCCAGATCATGAGCTACTAAAGAGGTTCGGCCATGCATATCGACCCGATCTTCATCATTGCCAGCGCCCTCGCCATTGCGGTGTTGCTGGCCAGTGCCGCAACCCACAAGTTGCGCGCACCGGCACGTTTCGCCCGGCAACTGGCGGACTACCAGTTGCTGCCCGAGGCATTGACCCGTCCCGGCGCCCGGGTGATTCCGGTGCTGGAGTTGGTGATTGCCTTTGCCCTGCTGGTGCCGGCCACTCGTTCCTGGGCAGCCTTCAGTGCCGCCGGCCTGATTGTGCTGTACGCCGCCGCCATCGGCATCAACCTGTGGCGCGGCCGCCGGGACATCGACTGTGGTTGCGCAGGCCCCGACCAGGCGCAGCCGTTGCGACCGATCCTGCTGCTGCGCAACGGCGCACTGGTGGCCGTGGCCTTGCTGGCCTGCGTGTCGCCGATTGCCCGTGACCTGGGTTTTTTCGACGGTTTCGTCACCGTCGCCGCCAGCGCCGTCGCGCTGCTGATTTACGCCGCCGCCGATGGCTTGCTGGCGAACTCCCCTCTTCTGCTCAAACTGATTGGTAGGTGATCAATGGAAGGCCTGATTGTTTCTAACGTACTGCTGTGGGTCCTGCTGCTGGCGCTGGCGTTCGCCGTGATGGGCCTGGTGCGCCAGATTGGCGTGCTGCACGGGCGCATCGCCCCGGCTGGCGCGCTGATGGTGGACAAGGGCGTGGCGGTGAATGAGCCGGCGCCGCAAGTCACTGCTTCCGACCGCAAGGGTCGCCCGGTGAACTTCGGCTATGCCGGTGAGAAGAACCAGTTGCTGTTCTTCCTCTCGCCGACCTGCCCGATCTGCAAATCCCTGTTGCCGGCGATCAAATCCATCGCCAAGGAACAGGCCGACCGTCTCGATGTGGTGTTTATCAGCGACGGTGACATGGAAGCCCAGCAAGCACTGATCACCGAGCACAAGCTGGACGACGTCACCTACGTGGTCGGCCCGGAAGTCGGCATGACCTACCAGATCGGCAAGCTGCCGTACGCTGCACTGATCGACAAGAGCGGCACCTTGCGCGCCAAGGGCCTGGTCAATTCCCGCGAACACCTGGACAGCCTGTTCGAAGTCGAACACCTGAAAAGCGCCACGCTGCAGCAATACCTCAACAGCCAGCCGCAGCCCCACGACCACAGCCACGGCCATAGCCACTGATTAAGGCAGGGAGACTCTCATGAAATTGCTGGATCTGTTATTCGAGCGCTCGACCCGTCGCCTGGCCGACACCACGTCACGGCGCAAATTGTTGGCCCGCATGGGTTCGCTGATGGTCGCAGGCGCCGCGTTGCCCCTGCTGCTGCCCCTGGACCGCACCAGCAAGGCGCTGGCCGCCGATAACCCGAAAGCCGGTGACCCGGGCGACCCGAACAGCTGCGACTACTGGCGCTACTGCTCCATCGACGGCTTCCTGTGCAGTTGCTGCGGCGGGTCGGTGACGTCCTGCCCACCGGGCACCGAGGCGTCCCAGGTGACCTGGATCGGCACCTGCCGCAACCCGGCGGATGGCAAGGACTACATCATTTCCTATAACGACTGCTGCGGTAAGCAAAGCTGCGCCCAATGCGCGTGCACGCGTAACGACAGTGAAGAACCGGCGTACCGGCCGTTCAACAACAACGATGTGAACTGGTGCCTGGCGGCCAAATCCCACATCTACCACTGCACGGTCTCGATCATTCGCGGCGTCGCGGTTTAACTCACCCTTGTGCCGAGGGAGCTTGCTCCCGCTGGAGTGCGAAGCGCTCCCAAAGATCTTGGGGCCGCTGCGCAGCCCAACGGGAGCAAGCACCCTCGCCACAGGTCAGTGCAAAGAGGCTTGTCATGCGTACGTTGTTTTTGCTGAGCTTGATGTGTGTCTTCGCCGCCCCGCTCGCCCAGGCCCGGGCGATTCCCAATCCGAACCAGAAGCACGCACCGGGTAATGAGTCGCCGCAAACGCCCATCGCCCAGGCCGGGTACAGCGTGGCGACCAACTATCAGCTGCAGTGTGCCGGCTGCCATCTGGGCAGCGGCATGGGCTCGGCGGCGAACGACACGCCGAGGATGACCGGGTTTGTCGGCAACTTTCTGAAGGTGCCGGGTGGCCGGGAGTTTTTGGTGCGGGTGCCGGGGATGTCGCAGTCGGCGCTGAACGATGGGCAACTGGCGGATCTGCTGAACTGGCTGATGCGCCCGGACGGGATGGCGGGCAAGAGTACGCCGGTGGATTACCAGCCTTATAGCGCTGCGGAAGTGACTGAGTTGCGGCACAAGGCAATGCTCAACCTGCCGGGGACGCGGGCGGGGTTGATCAAGGAGATGCGCGCGCAAGGGATTGCGATCGAAGACGGAATGCCCAACTGAACCCTGTGGGAGCTGGCTTGCCTGCGATAGCGGTGGGTCAGCCAGGAATGGGTAGCTGACACTCCGCTATCGCAGGCAAGCCAGCTCCTACAGTTCAGGCGTGTTGCTTGCGATACTCACCCGGCGCAATGCCAAACCGCGATTTGAACGCCGTCGAAAAGTAACTCGAATCCGAAAACCCCCACGAGTACCCCAGCACCGAAAGCTTCTCCTCCACCCTGGATTGGCGCAGCGATTCAGCACACAAATCCAGCCGCCGGTTCTTGATGTACCGCGCCACCACCAAACCCTTGCGCGCAAAGATCCGGTACAGCCCGCGCACCGACATTCCCACCTCCCGCGCCAGCCATTCAGGGCACAGCTCTTCGGAGCGAATGTGTTGGTCGATGCACTCCAGGGTCTTGCGAAACACCCGCTCGTGAGCATCACCGACTTCGCCCGCCTGGCTGATGGCCGGGCGCAGCAGGTTGATGATCGCTTCCAGCGTCGCCTCGCTTTCCTGCAAGGTCAGGTTGTCTTGCTGGGTGGCCTGCAAAATCAGTTGCCGGGACAGCATTGCCATCGGCGACGTGGCCTCGATGCGGTGCCCGCATTTGACCGGGTTGAAGCGCAAGGTCTGCTCCACCAGGTACGCCGGCAGGATCAACGACAACTGCCGCGAGTTCTCGCTGTAGGTGAAGTCGCTGGGGTGCGCCGCATCGATCAGGGTAATGTCGCCGGCGCGCAACAGCGCCTTGCTGTCGCCCTGGGCCATGCCCGCCGTGCCGTCGAGCTGGAACACGGCAAAGTACTTGCCGCCCTCGCCCGCCGCGATTTGCGTGGGGGTGCGAAACAGCCGCGCCTGGCAGGCGTCGACAAAGCTGAGCTTCAGCGCGCCGCTCTGGTATTCGCGGATCTGCCCGGAAAAACCATCCCCCAGGACTTGTGCATCAAACGCGCCGCAGATCTGATTGATCTGATGGATCCATTGGTCGAACCCATCACAGCGCTGTGCAATTGAAGACATCATGTTCAGGCCTCACGCAGGCTTATTTTTATTCTCTACGCCACATCACTCCACCCGTTCTCCTGAACAGCGTCGCTCCTTATTTCAGGCCTCCGAACCGCCGGTAAAAACTTTCGCCCACGTCCGGCAACGGGCCGTCGGCAGTTTCCAGCGCGCTGTTCAGCCATTCCTCGGCCTTGGCGTAGATCAACCGGTAAATATTGCGGCACAACTGGCGGGCGGCGCGGCCTTCCCAATCGCCGGGAAGCAATTCGTCGGGCAATTGCGGGTCGCGCAGCAGTAGTTTGCGGTATTCATGAATAAGCAGGACCCGTGCCAGGAAACAATCCGCAGGCGCAAGCTGTTCCTGCTCGCGAAGCGCTTGCCAGAGCGGTCGGAACAGTTGGATGAACTCGCTGTAATGGGCCGCCAGTTCCTCGATGTTCCAGCTCTCGCGCACCTGCACTCGCAGGGCTTTGGAGGCCAGTACATCTTGTGCCGTGGTCTCGAAGACGATGGTGTCTTCCTGGGCGCCGAGGTCGAGCAAGGTGGCGTTGACATCGGCGCGGTCGCTGCGCGGGCAGGCCAGCACGGTCGGGGCTATCGCACCAAAACCTTGCCATTCCAGTTCTTCACGCACCTGTTTGCGCTTGTCCTGGGTCAGCTGTGTGAGCATCACCAGGCACCACGAACCATCCCACGCCGGCACGCTGGAGCTGTAGACCCGCTTGAAGGCCTTGTCGAAACGCCGGCGCCCGGCACCGGTCAGGCTGTAGTAGCTGCGGCGCCCGACTTTCTCGGCGGTCAGCCAGCCTTCCTTGGTCAGGCGGAAGATCGAGGTGCGGATCAGCCGTTCGTTGATGCCGATGGGCTCGAGCAACTGGATCAGACTGCCCAGCCACACCGTCCCGCCGTGGGGCTCGATGGCGTCCCCGTACAAGGTAATGATCAAGGAACTGGCGCGAATCGGCGTCTGCTCCTGGAAGCGGGTGATCAGTTGGTTCAGGGGTGTCAGTGACGACATGGGCGTACCGAGGCAAAAAGAGAAAATATACCGTTTTTAGCGGCGTCGGGATGCAGGCGATTCATGTGCCCTTGGGCCGCAGGCCGCTGTCGCTGATCCGTGGCCGGTCGGCTTCAGGCTCGCTCAGGGGGGCGCATTCCTGCATCTGCTCCAGGCAGCGCTGGGCCAGGCGCTGGTATTCGCGGGTACCGGTTTGCTTCCAGTGCACCTCTTCGTCGCTGAGGCTGCGCTTGACGCTGGCCGGCGTGCCCATCACCAACGACTGCTCGGGGCACTCGAAACCGGCTTTGACAAAGGCCGCCGCCGAGACAAAGGAGCGAGCGCCAATGCGCGCGTTGTCCATTACTACGGCATTCATGCCCACCAGCGCATCGGTGCCGATCCGGCAACCGTGCAGCACCGCGCCGTGGCCAATATGGCCGTTGCGCTCCACTACCGTGTCGCTGTCCGGGAAGCCGTGCATCACGCAGGTGTCCTGCAGGTTGGCCCCTTCTTCGAGGACGATACGCCCGAAGTCGCCGCGCAGACTCGCCAGCGGCCCCACATAGCAATGAGGGCCGATGATCACATCGCCGATCAATACCGCCGAGGGATGAACGTAGGCCGTGGGGTCGACCACCGGGGTGAGGCCGTCGAGGCTGTAGCAGGTCATGGAGGATTCCTTTTATGGCGTATTCGCAAAGCGATGCCGATCTTGGCTTATTTTGTATCACATCATTTTATAAGCACAAAGCTGAAAAAGCGTATCGCTTGGATCACCTATCGGCCAAGCAGACTAAAACGTCCTATGTATTCGGTTTAAAGCCAATAAAATATGGGATTTATCAGGTGTTTACCGGCCAACAACCTGACCAATCCATTTTCAAACCTTCCAAAACAAGACACACCAAACCAATTTTATCATTGCATTTATGTATCACGTTAAAGCTATACTCCGGCAAAACCGGCAGACCTTGCCGATCCAATAATGAGCCGGCTGACCGCCGAGCGTGCACCGTGAGGGCCTCACGACCATGAACTTCGAACACATCCTGTTTTCCATCGAGGCCGGCGTCGCCCTGCTCAGCCTCAATCGCCCCGACCAGCTCAACAGCTTCAATGCGCAGATGCATGGCGAGGTCCAGCAGGCACTGAAGCTGGTTCAGGAAAACCCCGACGTGCGCGTGCTGCTGCTGACCGGCGAAGGTCGTGGCTTCTGCGCCGGGCAAGACCTCAGCGACCGCAACGTGGCACCCGGCAGCGCGGTGCCGGACCTGGGTGAATCCATCGAGAAGTTCTACAACCCGCTTATCCGCCAACTGCGCGACCTGCCCCTGCCGGTGATCTGCGCGGTGAACGGCGTAGCCGCCGGGGCCGGCGCGAACATACCCCTGGCCTGCGACCTCGTATTGGCCGCCCGCTCGGCGAGTTTTATCCAGGCGTTCTGCAAGATCGGCCTGATCCCCGACTCCGGCGGCACCTGGACCCTGCCGCGCCTGGTGGGCATGGCCCGCGCCAAGGCCCTGGCCCTGCTGGGCAATCGCCTGAGCGCCGAACAAGCCGAGCAATGGGGCCTGATCTACCGCTGCGTGGACGACGCCGAACTGCGCAACGAAGCCCTGACCCTGGCCCGCCACCTGGCCACCCAACCGACCTACGGCCTGGCGCTGATCAAGCGCAGCCTGAACGCCAGCCTGAGCAACACCTTTGATGAACAGCTGGAGCTGGAGCGCGACCTGCAACGCCTGGCCGGGCGCAGCGAGGATTACCGCGAAGGCGTCGCCGCCTTCATGGAAAAACGCAGCCCAAGCTTCAAGGGCCGCTGAAAGGAGCGCACTGCATGACCAACCATGAAGCCATGAACCTGGCCAACCAATGCGCCCAGGCCATGTTCAGCCGCGACGCCGCGAGCCAGGGCATGGGCATGCGCCTGCTCTCGGTGGCGCCGGGCTGCGCACGCCTGGGCATGAGCGTGCGCGCCGACATGATCCAGGGCCACGGCACCTGCCACGGCGGCTACCTGTTCGCCCTGGCGGACTCGGCCTTCGCCCTCGCCTGCAACAGCTACAACGACGCCACCGTGGCGCTGGGTTGCAGCATCGACTACATCGCCCCGGCACACCTGGGCGACACCTTGAGTGCCGACTGCCGCGAGCAAAGCCGCTCGGGCCGCACCGGCAACTACGACGTCCGTATCGAAAACCAACTGGGCCAGCTGATTGCGCTGTTCCATGGCAAATCCTACAAAGTGCGCGGCACGGTGCTGGCGCAGGAGAATCCGAATGAATGACGCCTTGATCATCGACGCGGTACGCACCCCGATTGGCCGCTACGCAGGCGCCTTGAGCAGCGTGCGCGCCGACGACCTCGGTGCGGTGCCGCTGCGCGAACTGCTGCGCCGCCACCCGCAAGTGGACTGGAGCCGCGTCGACGATGTGATCTACGGCTGCGCCAACCAGGCCGGCGAAGACAACCGAAACGTGGCCCGCATGTCGGCGCTGTTGGCCGGGCTGCCGGTGAGCGTGCCGGGCACCACCCTCAACCGTTTGTGCGGCTCGGGGCTGGACGCCATCGGCAGCGCGGCCCGGGCGATTCGCTGCGGCGAGGCCGGGTTGATGCTGGTGGGCGGTGTGGAATCGATGTCCCGTGCGCCGCTGGTGATGGGCAAGGCCGAGCAGGCGTTTGCCCGCGATGCGCAGCTGTACGACACCACCATCGGCTGGCGTTTCGTCAACCCGCTGATGAAAAAAGCCTACGGGATCGACTCGATGCCGGAGACCGCCGAAAACGTCGCCGAGCAGTTCAACATCTCCCGCGCCGACCAGGATGCCTTTGCCCTGCGCAGCCAGCAACGGGCAGCGGCGGCCCAGGCCAGCGGGCGCCTGGCCAAGGAAATCGTCGCGGTGGAAATCCCCCAGCGCAAAGGCCCGGCCAAGGTGGTGGAACACGACGAACACCCACGCGGCGACACCACCCTTGAGCAACTGCAGAAACTCGGCACGCCGTTCCGCGAAGGCGGCAGCATCACCGCCGGCAACGCCTCCGGGGTCAACGACGGCGCCTGCGCCCTGCTGCTGGCCAGCGCGGAAGTTGCCAAGCGTCACGGCCTGGTTGCCCGCGGCCGGGTGGTCGCGATGGCTACCGCCGGCGTAGAGCCACGGATCATGGGCATCGGCCCGGTGCCGGCGACCCGCAAGGTGCTGGAACTGGCCAACCTGAGCCTGGCGG
Source organism: Pseudomonas sp. Z18(2022) (assembly GCF_036346535.1). Classification (NCBI taxonomy): domain Bacteria; kingdom Pseudomonadati; phylum Pseudomonadota; class Gammaproteobacteria; order Pseudomonadales; family Pseudomonadaceae; genus Pseudomonas; species Pseudomonas sp. Z18(2022). The sequence continues at coordinate 64,796 of NZ_JAOTOA010000028.1, read as the reverse complement.
ACATGGACGTGATCGAGCTCAACGAAGCCTTCGCCGCCCAGGGCCTGGCGGTGTTGCGCGAACTGGGCCTGGGGGACAACGACCCACGGGTGAACCCCAACGGCGGCGCCATCGCCCTCGGCCATCCGCTGGGGATGAGCGGCGCACGGCTGGTGACCACCGCCCTGCATGAGCTGGAAGAACGAGGCGGCCGCTACGCCCTGTGCACCATGTGCATCGGCGTGGGCCAGGGCATCGCACTGATCATCGAGCGGTTGTCCGACTAAAGATTCGCGATTCCCGAGGAACCTAGCGGTATCCTTGGGGCATGCACTCAAAGCCCACGGTGTGCGGTGGGCTGATACACAAAAATAATTCGAGTGAACTCATGAACATGCCTATTCCAAACGCCGTGCTTAACCCTGTGCTGGACCCGCTGGAAACCGCCAGCGTCGACCAACTGCGCGCCCATCAACTGGAGCGCCTGCGCTGGAGCCTGCGCCACGCCTACCAGAATGTGCCGCTGTACCGTCAGCGTTTCGACGCGTTGGGGGTGCACCCCGATGACATCAAGTCCCTCGACGACCTGGCCAGATTCCCGTTCACCACCAAGAGCGACCTGCGGGACAGCTACCCCTACGGCATGTTTGCCGTGCCGATGAACGAGGTGGTGCGCCTGCACGCCTCCAGCGGCACCACCGGCAAGCCGACGGTGGTGGGTTACACCCAGAACGACATCGACACCTGGGCCAATGTGGTAGCGCGCTCGATCCGCGCTGCCGGTGGCCGGCGTGGCGACAAGGTGCATATTTCCTATGGCTACGGGCTGTTCACCGGCGGCCTCGGTGCTCACTACGGCGCTGAGCGCCTGGGTTGCACGGTGATTCCGATGTCCGGCGGGCAGACTGAAAAGCAGGTGCAACTGATCAAGGATTTCCAGCCGGACATCATCATGGTCACGCCCTCGTACATGCTGAACATTGCCGATGAAATCGAGCGCCAGGGGATTGATCCGCACAAGTTGGCGTTGCGTTTGGGGATCTTTGGGGCCGAGCCGTGGACTGCTGAGTTGCGCAGTGCCATCGAGGCGCGGCTGGGGATCACTGCGCTGGATATCTACGGGCTCTCGGAAATCATGGGCCCGGGGGTGGCCATGGAGTGCGCGGATACCAAGGACGGGCCGACGATCTGGGAGGATCACTTCTACCCGGAAATCATCGACCCGGTGACGGGTGAAGTGCTGCCGGATGGGCAGATGGGTGAACTGGTGTTCACCTCCTTGAGCAAGGAGGCGCTGCCGATGATTCGCTATCGCACCCGGGACCTGACGCGGTTGCTGCCGGGGACTGCGCGGCCGATGCGGCGTATCGACAAGATCACCGGGCGTAGTGATGACATGCTGATTATTCGCGGGGTTAACGTGTTTCCCACGCAGATTGAGGAGCAGGTGCTCAAAATAAAACAGCTTTCAGAGTGTTATGAGATACATCTGTATCGTAATGGGAACCTGGACAGCGTTGATGTGCATGTGGAGCTTAAGGCTGAGCATCAGCATCTCAATGATGAGCAGCAGAAAGCTGTGGCCAGTGAGTTGAGCAAGCACATCAAGACGTATATCGGGATCAGCTCGCGTATCGTTTTGCAGCCGCTGCATTCGATCAAGCGGTCTGAGGGCAAGGCTTGCCATGTGATGGACAAGCGCCCTAAAGCATGACTGCTGCACCTTTTTGGCCCCGCATTTGTGGGGCTTTTTTTTGCTCGTTTGGGTGGGGTACATATCCGTTATTTAGGGGATGGCTGATATGGGTTCCGCTCTTACAGCGGCTCACTTTTGAACAGCGCAAAAGTAAGCAAAACGCTCTTGCCCCACCACTCGGCACCTCGCTAGGGCTCGGTGTGCCCGCACTCCGGCAGCACGAAGCGGGCCGCCGCGACGGGGCGTCCCTGCCCCGTCGCGGCGGCCCGCGGAGCAATCCCGGAGTGAGGGAACACCGAGCCTAAGCGAGGTGCCGACAGGCGGGGCAGAGCCCTTTGCTTACTTTGGGCTGGGCCGGCATTCCGGCTTTTCCAAAGTGAGTCGCTGTAAGAGCGAAACCATAAGCCGCCGTTACCGAAGAAACGGATATACACCCCATCCAAAGCGATACAAAACCCAATACCGACACTAAATTTTGTGTTTGATATTAATTTCCGTATCGCTTATAAAGTTCTCCATGCCTACGACAAAACACAAGGCGGGAGACCCCCCATGTACGCACAGCTTGTAGAAACCGGAGTAAAGCGCATCAAGGACCTGTCGGAGATGTCCGACCAGGAGCGCGCCTTCCAGGAAAAGATCGACGCCGAAATCAAAATCGAAGCCAAGAACTGGATGCCCGACGCCTACCGTCAAACCCTGATCCGCCAGATCTCCCAGCACGCCCACTCGGAAATCGTCGGCATGCTGCCCGAGGGCAACTGGGTCACCCGCGCCCCCACCCTCAAACGCAAGCTGCAACTGATGGCCAAGATCCAGGACGAAGCCGGCCACGGCCTGTACCTGTACAGCGCCATGGAAACCCTGGGCGCCGACCGCGACGAAGAAATCGCCAAGCTCCACAGCGGCAAAGCCAAGTACTCCAGCATCTTCAACTACCCAACCCTCAACTGGGCCGATATGGGCGCAGTGGGCTGGCTGGTTGACGGTGCCGCCATCGTCAACCAGGTGGTGCTCCAGCGCACCTCATACGGCCCCTACTCCCGGGCCATGGTGCGCATCTGCAAGGAAGAAAGCTTCCACCAGCGCCAGGGCTACGAACTGCTGCTGACCATGATGCGCCAGGGCACCCAGGCGCAAAAAGACATGGTCCAGGACGCAATCAACCGCCTCTGGTGGCCGTCGCTGATGATGTTCGGCCCCAGCGACGAACACTCCCCCAACAGCGCCCAGTCCATGGCCTGGAAGATCAAGCGCCAGAGCAACGACGAACTGCGCCAGCGCTTCATCGACCAGACCATCCCGCAGCTGGAACTGCTGGGCTGCACCTGCCCCGACCCGGACCTGAAGTGGAACCCCGAACGCGGCCATTACGATTTCGGCGAAATCCAGTGGAGCGAGTTCTACGAGGTGCTCAAGGGCAACGGCCCGTGCAACCAGGAACGCGTCGCCACCCGCCGCAAAGCCATTGAAGACGGTGCCTGGGTGCGCGAAGCCGCCGTGGCCCACGCCCGTAAAAAACAGAACAAGAACGCCGCCTGATCGGCCACCTGATGTGGAGTCACCGTTATGTCTGAATGGACCCTGTTTGAAGTTTTCGTGCGCAGCAAGCACGGCCTGAATCACAAACATGTGGGCAGCGTGCATGCCGCCGACACCACCATGGCCATCGAGAACGCCCGGGAGCTGTACACCCGGCGCAGTGAAGGCGTGAGCCTGTGGGTGGTGCCTTCCGCGCTGATCACCGCCTCGTCTCCGGACGAGAAAGACCCGCTGTTCGACCCCGCCGACGACAAGGTCTACCGCCACGCCAGCTTCTACGAGTTGCCGGCTGAAGTCGGGCACATGTGAGGTCGACCATGAACACTAAAACCGATCTGATCGAATACCTGCTGCGCCTCGGCGACAGCGCCCTGATCCAGGGCCAGCGACTGTGCCAATGGTGCGGCCACGCGCCGGCGCTGGAAGAAGAGCTGGCACTGATGAACGTCGGCCTCGACCTGGTGGGCCAGGCCCGCAACTGGCTGGAATACGCCGCCGAGCTGCTGGACGACGGGCGCGACGCCGATCACCTGGCCTTCCGCCGGGATGAGCGGGCCTATCGCAACCTGCTGCTGGTAGAGCAACCCAACGGCGACTACGCGGTGACCATTCTCAAGCAATTCCTCTATGACGCCTGGCACTTGCCGGTGTTGAACGGCCTGGCCCAGTCCAGCGACGACCGCATCGCCGGCATCGCGGCCAAGGCCGTCAAGGAAGTCACCTATCACCTGCGCCGCTCCGGCGAGTGGGTGGAGCGCCTGGGGGACGGCACCGAGGAAAGCCACAAACGCATGCTCGCGGCGATCCCCGAGCTGTGGCGGTTCACCGTGGAACTGACCAGCGCCGACGACAGTGAACAGCGCCTGCACGCCGCCGGCATCACGCCGGACGCGGCGCAAGTGGCTGCGGCGTGGCAGGCCAAGGTCAGCGAAATCTTCACCAGCGCCACCCTGCCCCTGCCGCCTGCCGCGAGCTACTTCTACCTGGATGCCCGCCGTGGCCTGCACAGCGAGCACCTGGGGATTCTGCTGGCGGAAATGCAATTCCTGCCCCGAGCGTACCCCGATGCAACTTGGTGAGCTGATCGCCAGCGACCAGGGCGCACGGCCGGCGCAACCCACCGACCTGGCCGCCGCGTGGGCCACCCTCGCCCAGGTCATGGACCCGGAAGTGCCGGTGGTGAGCGTGGTCGACCTGGGGATAGTGCGCGACCTGGACTGGCAGGCCGGCCATCTGCATGTGGTGGTCACGCCGACTTACTCCGGCTGCCCCGCCACCGAAGTGATCGAGGGCGATATCCGCGATGCCCTGGAACTGGCCGGTTTTCGTGCGCCGCAACTGGAACGCAAGCTGACCCCGGCCTGGACCACCGACTGGATCACCAGCAGCGGCCGCGAACGCCTGCGGGCCTACGGCATCGCACCACCCCAAGGCAGTAGCAGCAAGCGCAGCCTGCTCGGCGAAAGCCCGGTGATTGCCTGCCCGCAATGCGGCAGCACCCACACCGAAGTGCTCAGCGAATTCGGCTCCACGGCCTGCAAGGCGCTGCACCGCTGCCGCGACTGCCTGGAACCGTTCGACTATTTCAAGTGCATCTGAGGGGCCAGCGGCCCGCTTGGTTGGAGAACAACAATGAGCAAATTTCATAGCCTGACCATCAAGGATGTGCGCAACGAGACCCGTGACGCGGTGTCCATCGCCTTCGAGATTCCGCAGCACCTGCAAGACAGTTTCCACTTCACCCAAGGCCAGCACCTGGTGATGCGCACCCAGCTGGATGGCGAGGAAGTGCGCCGCTCTTATTCGATCTGCACCGGGGTCAATGACGGTGAACTGCGCATCGCCATCAAGCGCGTGGCCGGAGGGCGGTTCTCGGCGTTTGCCAATGAGCAGCTCAAGGCCGGGCACAGCCTGGAAGTGATGCCGCCCGCCGGGCATTTTCATGTGGACCTGGATCCCGCTCGCCACGGTCATTACCTGGCGGTGGCCGCCGGCAGCGGCATCACGCCGATCCTGTCGATCATCAAGACCACCCTGCAAACCGAGCCCCACAGCCGCGTGACGCTGCTGTACGGCAACCGTTCCAGCTCTGGCGCGCTGTTTCGCGAACAGCTCGAAGACCTGAAAAACCGCTACCTGCAGCGCCTGAACCTGATCTTCGTGTTCAGCCGCGAGCAACAGGATGTCGACCTCTACAACGGCCGTATCAACGCTGACAAATGCGAGCAACTGTTCTCCCGCTGGCTCGACGTAAAAGCCCTCGACGCGGCCTTTATCTGCGGCCCCCAGGAAATGACCGAAACCGTGCGCGACAGCCTCAAGGCCAAGGGCATGGCGCCGGAGCGCATTCACTTCGAACTGTTCGCCGCCGCCGGCAGCCAGCACAAACGCGAGGCTCGTGAAGCGGCGCGCCAAGTGGATGCGGAGGTCAGCCAGATCACCGTGATCAGCGATGGCCGCGCCCTGGCTTTCGACCTGCCCCGCAACAGCCAAAGCATTCTTGACGCGGGCAACGCCCAAGGCGCTGAGCTGCCGTATTCGTGCAAGGCCGGCGTGTGCTCCACCTGCAAATGCAAGGTGATCGAAGGCGAAGTGGAGATGGACAGCAACCACGCCCTGGAGGACTACGAAGTGGCCGCCGGCTATGTGCTGTCGTGCCAGGCGTTCCCGGTCAGCGATAAGGTGGTATTGGACTTCGATCAGCTTTAAGGACACACCGCTCCCCTGTAGGAGCGAGCTTGCTCGCGAAGGTCGTTAACGATGACGCGGGCAGCCTGAATCAACGCGGCGCCCTCAGGTTTTTCGCGAGCAAGCTCGCTCCTACAGGACGCAGGTTTAACCACAACAACAATAAAAAGGAGCACACCGCCATGACCCCCGACGCTATCGAACGCATCCGTCGACATCCCGATTTCATCCAGTTGGTACGCCGCAAACAGAACCTGTACTGGTCGCTGTCGCTGATCATGCTGGTGATCTATTTCGGGTTTGTGCTGCTGGTGGCGTTCTCCCCGGCCACCCTCGGAAAGTCGTTGAGCGGCGGCGTGACCACCGTGGGCATGCTGGTGGGTGTGGTGATTGTGCTGCTGGCGTTCGCGCTGACCGGCTTTTATGTGTACCGCGCCAACCATGTGATCGACCCGCTGAACGACAAACTCAAGCAGGAGTGCGCAGCATGAGCCGGCTTGTGGCGTGGTTTCTCCTGCCTTTGGCATTGGCCACCGACTTGGCGGTGGCCGCCGACAGTGCATCCCGGCCATTGAACTGGAACGCCATCGGCATGTTCCTGGTGTTTGTGCTGTTCACCCTCGGCGTCACCCGCTGGGCCGCCCTGCGCACCCGCTCCGCCAGCGATTTCTACACCGCCGGCGGCGGCATGAGCGGGTTCCAGAATGGCCTGGCGATCGCCGGCGACATGATCTCCGCGGCGTCATTCCTCGGCATCTCGGCGATGATGTTCCTCAACGGTTATGACGGCCTGCTTTACGCCCTGGGCGTGTTGGCTGGCTGGCCGATTATCCTGTTCCTGATCGCCGAACGCCTGCGCAACCTGGGCAAGTACACCTTTGCCGATGTGGTGTCCTACCGCCTGGAACAAACCCCGGTGCGCCTGACCTCGGCCTTCGGCACCCTGACCGTGGCCTTGATGTACCTGGTGGCGCAAATGGTTGGCGCCGGCAAGCTGATCGAGCTGCTGTTCGGCATCGACTACCTGTACGCGGTGATGCTGGTGGGCGTGCTGATGGTGTTCTACGTGACCTTCGGCGGCATGCTCGCCACCACCTGGGTGCAGATCATCAAGGCGGTGATGCTGCTGTTCGGTACCACTTTCATGGCGTTCATGGTGCTCAAGCATTTTGGCTTCAGCACCGAAGCGATGTTCGCCGGCGCCACCGCTGTGCACGCCAAGGGCAACGCGATCATGGCGCCGGGCGGCTTGCTGTCGAACCCGATCGATGCGATTTCCCTGGGCCTGGGCATGATGTTCGGCACCGCCGGGCTGCCGCATATCCTGATGCGCTTCTTTACCGTCAGCGACGCCAAGGAAGCGCGCAAGAGCGTGTTCTACGCCACCGGTTTCATTGGCTACTTCTACCTGCTGCTGATCATCGTCGGCTTCGGCGCCATCGTCATGGTGGGCACTGACCCGAGCTTCCGGGATGCCAATGGCGCAATCATCGGCGGCGGCAACATGATCGCCGTGCACCTGGCCCAGGCCGTGGGCGGCAACCTGTTCCTCGGGTTCATTTCGGCGGTGGCCTTCGCGACCATCCTGGCCGTGGTGGCCGGGCTGGCGTTGTCCGGCGCATCGGCGGTGTCCCATGACCTGTATGCCTGCGTGATCCGCAAGGGCCAGGCCAGTGAGCAACAGGAAATCCGCGTGTCGCGCATCGCCACGCTGTGCATCGGCGTGCTGGCGATCATCCTCGGCCTGCTGTTTGAGTCGCAGAACATTGCGTTTCTGTCGGGCCTGGTATTGGCAATCGCCGCCTCGGTGAATTTCCCGGTGCTGTTCCTCTCGATGTACTGGAAGGGCCTGACCACCCGTGGCGCGGTGACCGGCAGCCTGGCGGGGCTGGTCTCGGCCATCGTGCTGCTGGTGCTGAGCCCGGCGGTGTGGGTCAACGTGCTGCATTACGACAAGGCGCTGTTCCCGTACTCCAACCCGGCCCTGTTCTCCATGAGCCTGGCGTTTTTCAGCGCCTGGGGCTTTTCCGTCACCGACCGCTCGCCCCGCGCCGCCATTGAGCGTGGGCGTTACCTGGCGCAGTTCATTCGCTCCATGACCGGCATTGGTGCCGCAGGCGCCAGCAAACACTAACTCTCTTTATTCAACCCGGAGGAATCGTGATGCCTCACGCCCCTACCCTGCAAAGTTTTATCGCTGGCCGCTGGATCGGCCAACACGGCGCCCAGGTGCTGCGCAGCGCCATCGACGGCCACGAACTGGCACGCACCCATGAAGAGCGCCCGGACTTCGCCGAAGCCATCGAGCATGGCCGTCGCCAGGGCGTCAGCGGGCTGATGGCCCTGGACTTCCAGCAACGGGCCCAGCGCCTCAAGGCCATCGCCCTGTACCTGAGCGAGCGCAAGGAACAGCTCTACGCCCTCTCCCACCACAGCGGCGCGACCCGTGCCGACAGCTGGATCGACATCGAAGGCGGCAACAGCACCCTGTTCACCTACGCCAGCCTCGGTTCGCGGGAATTGCCATCGGGCAATATCGTCCACGAAGGCCCGGCAATGCAGTTGAGCAAGCTGGGGAGTTTCGCCGGTACGCACATTCTGGTGCCCCGTGGCGGCCTGGTGGTGCACATCAACGCGTTCAACTTCCCGATCTGGGGCATGCTGGAAAAATTCGCCCCGAGTTTCCTGGCGGGCATGCCGTGCATCGTCAAGCCGGCCAGCGCCACCAGCTACCTGACCGAAGCCGTGGTGCGCCTGATGGACGAATCCGGGCTGCTGCCAGCGGGCAGCCTGCAACTGGTGATCGGCAGCACCGGCGACCTGCTCGACCGCCTGCAAGGCCAGGACGTGGTGACCTTCACCGGCTCCGCCGACACCGCCGCCAAGCTGCGGGTCAACCCTAACCTGATCCGCAACTCGGTGCCGTTCAACGCCGAGGCCGACTCGCTGAACTGCGCGATCCTCGCCCCGGACGTGAGCCCGGACGACGAAGAGTTCGAGCTGTTCATCAAGGAAGTCGCCCGGGAAATGACCACCAAGGCCGGGCAGAAATGCACCGCCATTCGCCGCGCCATCGTGCCGGCCAAACACATCGACGCCGTCGCCACCCGCCTGCGGGACCGCCTGAAAAAAGTCGTGGTGGGCGACCCGTCGGTGGAGGGCGTGCGCATGGGCGCGCTGGCCTCCCACGACCAGCAAAAAGACGTGGCCGAGCGCCTGGAAAGCCTGTTGCAGAGCAGCGACATGTTGTTCGGCGCCCGCGACGGCTTTGAACCCCGCGGCGAAAACGTCAACCAGGGCGCCTTCTTCGCCCCGACCCTGCTGCAAGCCCGCGACCCGCACGCTGAGGGTGGCGCCCACGACATCGAGGCCTTCGGCCCGGTCAGCACCTTGATGGCCTACGACGACCTGGACGAAGCCCTCGCCCTCGCCGCACGGGGCAAAGGCAGCCTCGTCGCCAGCCTGATCACCAAAGACCCGCAGATCGCCGCCAAAGCCATTCCAGTCGCGGCTGCGTGGCACGGCCGCCTGCTGGTGCTCGACCGCGAATCCGCCGCCGAATCCACCGGCCACGGCTCGCCGCTGCCACAGCTCAAACACGGCGGCCCGGGCCGCGCCGGTGGTGGCGAAGAACTCGGCGGCTTGCGCGCGGTGAAACACTACCTGCAACGCGCGGCAGTCCAGGGCTCGCCCACCATGCTGGCGGCCGTCACCGGCGAATACGTGCGCGGCGCCAAGGTCATCGAGACCGAAGTGCACCCGTTCCGCCGGTTCTTCCAGGACCTGCAGATTGGCGAATCACTGCTGACCCACCGCCGCACCGTCACCGAGGCTGACCTGGTGAACTTCGGCTGCCTGTCGGGCGACCACTTCTACATGCACTTCGACGACATCGCCGCCAAGGAATCGCAATTCGGCAAGCGCATCGCCCATGGTTATTTTGTGCTGTCGGCGGCGGCCGGGCTGTTCGTGTCCCCGGCACCGGGGCCGGTGTTGGCGAACTACGGGTTGGACACCCTGCGGTTTATCAACCCGGTGGGCATTGGCGACACCATCCAGGCGCGGCTGACCTGCAAGCGCAAGATCGACCAGGGCAAGAAGAGCCCGCAGGGCATTCCGCAAGGCGTGGTGGCGTGGGATGTGGAGGTGACCAACCAGCTGGGTGAGTTGGTGGCCAGTTATGACATCTTGACGTTGGTGGTGAAACGCGAGGACTGATCGCTCAGAACAATGTGGGGCTCGACAGCTCCCACATTTGATCTCGGTTGATCAGGAGAGTGTGTTTGCATCCCGCCTGATTGATTTTTTGCGCCGTACAACACACCTTAGGGATCGTTTTTGCAAAAGATGACGCCCACAGTGTCCGACTTCCCCATCATCAACACCGACCGCCTGCGGCTCAGGGAACTGACACCGCAGGACGCTGCTGCGGGAAGAGTGCAAATACCTTTAGCCGCTGACAATCGTCTGTGCCCACACAAACCCTTCGGCTTCATCAGGCGGTTCAAGCATGTTGAACACGCTTTTCAACGCCGCCTCCGGCACTCTCTTGTCAGCGCTGCGTTGTGCGTTTCGCGCTAACGCCAGCTCCAAGGGTGCACTCACCAGGATGCCCGTTACCGGGATTGCATATTCCCTGACAATGGAAAGCAGCTCCTCCCGATGACGCCGCGCCGGCAGGGCCGCATCGAAGACGATCGCCCCACGACCCAACCGCTCAAGGTTTTCCGACACCCAGCGCGACTTGCCAGCCCCTTGCACGCCCATGACCACGTAAACATGAGCACCCGCTGCGGCTTCCGACAGTACGTGCCTCAACCGTGCATACGCGAGCTGCCATGCCTGTCGATTTCGCTCAGGCGTGAATTCCCTGCCGAACTCGGTTTCCAGATAGTCGTCCGGGTTGATCACCAAGGGCAGGTCCATCGACTGATCCTCCATCAAAAAGGCACGTCACCCAAAATCGTCGCGCGGTGCATCACCCGCCTTTGCGGCCGGTAATCATCAATCGCGTAATGCTGGGTAATGCGGTTATCCCAGAACGCTACATCATTCGCCTTCCACCGCCAACGCACGGTAAATTCCGGGCGGCTCACGTGGCTGAACAACAGCCGCAGCAGCGCCTCACCTTCTGCCGCCTCAAGCTCGTTGATTCGCGTGGTGAAGCCTTCATTCACAAACAATGCCTTGCGACCCGTAGCGGGATGGGTCCTGACCACCGGGTGTGACAGCGGCGGGTGATCCTTCCTGGCTTTTTCGTAGCGTTCCAATGCTTCGGGCGTGCTGCCAAACCGTTCGGTGGGAAAGGACTTGGTCAACTCGTGGGTAGCGGTCAGGCCATCAAGCAGGTGCCTGATGGGGGCCGATAACGCTTCGAACGCCGCCACGCCATTGGCCCACAACGTATCCCCGCCAAAGGCCGGCACTTGCCTGGCCGCCAATACGGAGCCCATCGCCGGCGCGGCGAGGAAGGTCACGTCGGTGTGCCAGATGGCGTTGTCGCGCACATCGGTCACGGCGGTGTCGATCAGCAGCAGTTCCGGGTGCTGGTCAACGTGCGGATAAATCGGATGCCGGTGCAAATCACCAAACCGCGCGGCAAACGCTACGTGCTGCGCGGGGGTAATGGCCTGGTTACGGAAGAACAACACCTGATGCTGCAGCAGTGCTTGCTCTACCCAGTCGTGCTGTTGATCAGTCAGAGGCAGGGACATATCCAGCCCCTCGACCTCGGCGCCGATGGCAGGGCCAAGGGGATGAAGCGTCAGGCCCATGATTACTCTCCGATGAACTTGTCGCTGACAAAGGCTGAATAGTCCGGCAGGACCTTTTCGATTTTCCCCTGTTCCTTCAGAAACTCGGCGGTCTTGGCGATTTCCTTGGCGGTGCCGCCAGCGAGGTATTGCGCGCTTTTCTGTTCGGCGGCTGTCGGGAACGAAGAGCCTTCCAGCAACTCGGGAATATCCGCAGCGTTAGCCCCGGTAAGCCGGGCGATGCTCTTCACAGGGGCGGAGTCGGCAGTCCAGTCTTTTTTATGCGCCGCATAATCGGCAATGGCTGCCAGGCTGACCTTGGCAAAGTCGGCCACGACCTTGGGGTTCTTTTCGGCGAAATCCTTGCGGGCGACCCACACTTCAAAGGTCGGCGCGCCCCAGTTTGAAACCTCGCCAGCGTCGGTCAGGATCTTGCCGGTCTTGCGGATTTCTCCCAGTGCAGGCGACCAGGTAAACGCCCCGTCGATATCGCCACGGGCCCACGCGGCGGTGATTTGCGCCGGTGTCAGGTTGACGATGTTGACCTTGCGCGGGTCCAGGTTCCAGTGCTTCAGCGCACCCAGCAGGCTGTAATGGGAGGTTGAGACAAACGGCACGGCGATGGTTTTGCCGATCAGGTCGTCAGGAGTCTTGATCCCGCTGCCGTCGCGCACCACCAGTGCCTCGGAACTGCGGATCTGGGCGCTGACAATGAACGCCACCAACGGCATGTTGCGCGAAGCCGCTGCGGCCAGCGGGCTGGAACCCAGGTTGCCGATTTGCACATCGCCGGACGCCATCGCCGCCAACACGGCCGGGCCCGCATCGAATGCGCGCCAATCGATTTTCTGGCCAATGCCCTTTTCATATTCGCCATCGGCAATCGCGCGCTTGATCGGGTCGATGCCGTTGATGTAGCCGAAGGTCAGGTCAGCGGATTGAGCACTTAGGGAAAGGACAGCGAGGCCCACGGCCGAGAAGAGATTCCGGGCCAGTTTCAGCGTTTTCATTTTTATAGATTCCTGAGCGGATAAGACTTGAGCAGCGCGGTTCCCGGCTCTTCAAGGGTCAACTCAGTTAGATGATATTGATCTATAAAAAATAAAATAAATAATTTTATGGAATTAGCTTAGAGCCTCTGTAGGAGCGAGCTTGCTCGCGAAAAACGTCAACGATAACGCTGGCATCCTGAATGCACGCGGTGTCCTCGAGTTTTTCGCGAGCAAGCTCGCTCCTACAGGGTTTTACTCTTGAACGTCCATGAACTCTTTGGCCCAGTTCACGTAGGTATCGGGGAAGGTGTAGGTATGGGTTAACTCGCTGGCCGTCAGGTTTGACGTGCTGCGGGTGAGGTTGCGCTGTTCGCGCAGGCTGTCGTAGGTGGCCTTGATCGAGGCGAAGTAGGCGCCGTGGCCGGCCACCACAATCCGCACGCCCAGTTTGGCCAGGCGTTCGTTGTCATTGAGGTTCGGGTTGGCGTAGGTCACCAGCATCAGCGGCACCGTCAGGCCTTCGGCGATCTCTTCAAGGTGGTCGAAGTCACGGATACCCACCATGCAGATGCCGTCTGCACCCGCCTCTTGATACGCTTTGGTGCGATGGATGACGTCGTCCACCGGCAGCACGGCGGCGTTGGTCCGGGCGATGATCGAAAGCTGCGGATCAACCCGTGCCTCCAGCGCCGCCTTGACCTTGCCCACGCCCTCTTCGGTGCTGATGAGGTCGGTGGATTTACGCCCGAACTGCGCAGGCAGCAAGGTATCTTCAATCGTCAGCGCCGAAACGCCCGCACGCTCCAGCTCCTGCACGGTGCGCATCACGTTCAGCGCATTGCCGTAGCCGTGATCGGCGTCGGCGATTACCGGCAGTTGTGCAACCCGGCCGATCCGGGTGGCCTGCTCGACGAATTCACTCAGGGTAATCAGCGCGAAGTCCGGTGCAGCCAGGACCTGCAGCGACGCCACCGAACCGCCCAGGATACCGACTTCAAAGCCCAGGTCTGCAGCGATCCTGGCCGACATCGGGTCAAACACCGAAGCGGTATGAAAGCAGTGTTGGGAGGCGAGCAACTCGCGAAACGAGCGCCGTAGATCGTGGTGGGAAATTTTCGACATGTTCACTCCTCACTGTCGCCGTGTACGCGGGAACGACCAGTGCCAATTCAAAAGTAACGCTAGCGTATCACGCCCAAAATAAATGGTTGATGACGTTTGAGAAACTTAGAGAACACGTTTGGCAGAGGCGTTTCAGACCCAACCCCCATCCACAATAAAATTCTGCGCCGAGCACATCGCCGACACGTCCGACGCCAGAAACAGCGCCATGTTGGCGATATGCTCCGGCTGCACACTGCCCGGCAGGCACTGGCTGCGGCTGATCAGTTCCCGCGCCGCGTCGTCCACCCACAGCGCCAGTTGTTTTTCGGTCATTACCCAACCCGGCACCAGCGTATTGACCCGGATCCGGCTGGGCCCCAGCTCTCGTGCCAGGGCGCGGGTCATGCCGTGGGCCGCAGCTTTGCTGGCGGCGTACACCGGGTAGCCGCTGGAGGCCATCATCCAGCCGACGGATCCCAGGTTGATGATCGAGCCGTGCCCCGCCGCCTTCATCATCGGCACCACGGCCCGGGCGGCAAAAAAGGCGTGCTTCAGGTTGACTGAAATCAGTTGGTCGAACAGCTCTGAGTCGATTTGATCCAGGGTGTGTCGAACGTCATTGGCCGCATTGTTCACCAGCACGTCGATCGGCCCCAGGGTTTGCGCAAGGCGCCCGATCGCGGCCTTGTAGGCGATCTCGTCGGTGATGTCGCAATGGGCGAACTCAACGCTATGCCCCTCGGCCGACAGTACCGCCGCCAACCGGTCACCCTGCCCTTGCGCCCGGTCCACGAAAGCGACCCTGGCACCCTGGCGTGCAAAGGCTCGCACCATGGATTCGCCAATCCCGGAAGCCCCTCCGGAAATCAACACCGTCTTATCCCGCAGGTCCGGGTACGTGGCTTGGGCGACAGGCTGTTTTTCAGTGTGCATGTGACGGTCACTCCGCTCTATTTAGTCTTATTTTATATTGCAAATTTTGCGATTTTGTCTATATATCAGCACTGCACTTGATCGAAATACGATAAATAGTCGAACTATTTAATTAACAACAATAAAGGTAGCTCAGTCATGCGGCAATCCCGATTCCTGCTTACCAGCCTTGGCCTCTCCCTGGCGATGGCCAGCCTTGGCGCTCATGCCGCTGGCTTGTCCAGCGAACACAAACCCTTCGGCAAGACCAATGACGGCACCGCCGTCGAGCAGTACGTGTTGCGTAACAGCCATGGCATGCAAGCCACGGTCATCACCTACGGCGCTGTACTGCAGTCGCTCAAGGTACCGGACAAACACGGCCAGTTCGCCGATGTGGTACTGGGCTTCGATAACGTCCAGGGCTATCAGGCCGGCACTGCGTTCTTTGGCGCGACCATCGGCCGTTTTGGCAATCGCCTGGCCAAAGGCGCGTTCGAACTGGACGGCAAACGCTTCCAGGTGCCCCTCAACGACGGGCCAAACTCGTTGCACGGTGGCCCGCAGGGCTTCGACAAGCACGTTTGGAAAGCCCAGCCGGTCAAGCAGAATGACTCGGTGGGCGTGACCTTGAGCTACTTGTCGAAGGACGGCGAGATGGGTTTTCCCGGCAACCTGAAAGTCGATGTCACCTACAGCCTCAACGACAACAACGAGTTGCACATCGACTACAAGGCCAGCACCGATAAACCCACGGTGCTGAACCTCACCAACCACAGTTACTTCAACCTCGCCGGCGCCGGTAACGGTGACGTGCTCAAGCAACTGGCCACCCTGCATGCCAGCCATTACACCCCGGTCAACAGCACCTTGATTCCCACCGGCGAACTGGCCCCGGTGGCCGGCACGCCGATGGACTTTCTCAAACCTACCGCCATCGGCCAGCACATCAAGGACGATCATCCCCAGCTGAAATACGCCGAGCCGAAACAAGGTGGTTTTGACTTCAACTGGGTGCTGGATACCCAGGGTGACCTCGGCAAACTGGCCGCCGAGGTGCACGACCCGCAGTCCGGGCGCCGCTTGCAGCTATATACCAGCGAGCCCGGCGTGCAGTTCTATACCAGCAACTTCCTCGACGGCTCGATCAAGGGCAAGGGTGGCAAACCCTACGCCCACTGGAGCGCGTTTACCCTGGAAACCCAACACTTTCCCGACGCTCCCAACCAGCCGAACTTCCCGTCCACCCGCCTCGACCCTGGCCAGACCTACACCCAGAACACCGTGCTGAAATTCTCTGCCAACTAAACGGGTGAGAGCTGTCGAGCTGAAGCTCGACAGCTCTCACCAGGTTCAACGTTGCTTCATGCGATCAATCACCACCGCCAGCAGCAGGATCGAACCCCGGATCACATACTGGTAGAAGGTATCGATGTTCTTCAGGTTCATCGCATTCTCGATGATCGCCAGGATCAGCACCCCGGCAATCACGTGGCGAATCATGCCTATCCCGCCGCTCAACGAGACCCCGCCCAGCACACAGGCCGAAATCACCGTGAGTTCGAAACCCTGGCCAATCATCGGCTGGCCGGAGGTCATGCGCGAAGCCAGGATCACGCCGGCCAGGGCGCCAATCACCCCGTGCACGGCGAAGATGATGATCTTGGTGCGATCCACGTTCACCCCCGCCAGCAACGCCGCCTCCGGGTTGCCGCCGATGGCCATGGTGTTGCGCCCGTAAGTGGTGTAGTTGAGCAGCCAGCCGAAGAACAGGAAGCATACGATGGTGATCAGGATCGGCACCGGCACCCCCAACAATTGGCCATTGCCGAAGACAAAGAACGAATCCTGGGACACGCCCACCGCCTTGCCGTTGGCAAAGATATAGGCCAGGCCGCGCACGATCTGCATGGTCGCCAGCGTGGTGATCAGCGCATTCACCCGCAGCTTGGCGATCACGATGCCGTTGATCAATCCCACCACCAGGCCCATCAGCAGCGCCGCACCGATGCCCAGGAACACGCTGTCGGTGTCGCGCATCACGATCGCTGCCACCACCCCGGCGCAGGCAATCACCGAGCCTACGGACAGGTCGAAATGCCCGGACGCCAGGCAATACAGCATGGTGCACGCGGCAATCCCGGTGGTGGAGATCGCCAGCCCCAGGCCACGCATATTGAGGGGCGAGAGGAAGTTGTCGATCAGCAAGGTGCAGAGCACGAAGATCCCCACCGCTGCCAGCAGCATCGCCCAGTTGTCCAGCAGGCTGCGCAGGTCCAGGGGCTTGCGCGCCGTGGGCAGCGCCGTGTTTTGGCTTGTCATAGTCACCTCGTCAGTTCCCGGCGCGTTGGCGCGGCAGGGCCATTTGCAGCAGGTTGGATTCATTGGCGTGTTCGCGGCTCATCTCGCCGCGCATCGCGCCTTCACACAGCACCAGGATCCGGTCGGAAATCCCCATCACTTCCATCAAGTCGCTGGACACCACGATCACCGCAATCCCGCGGGCCGCCAGGTCATGGATGATCTGGTAGATCTCGGCCTTCGCGCCGATGTCGATGCCCCGGGTGGGCTCGTCCAGCAGCAGGACTTTCATCGGCATCGACAGCCAGCGCCCGAGAATGGCCTTCTGTTGATTGCCGCCGGACAGGTACATGATTTTCTGCGCGGCCGTGGGCGTCTTGACCTTCAGCGCCTGGATCTGCCGGGCGGCGTTGTCCTTCTCCCAACGGCCGCGCAATAACCAGCCAAACCGCGAATGGGCACTGCGCGCGCTGATATTGATGTTCTCGGCAACGCTGGACAGCGGCACGATGCCCTCCTTCTTGCGGTCCTCGGGGCACAGCAGGATGCCGGCGTCGATCGCGTCGCGGGGTGAGCGCAGGCGCAAGGCTTCACCGCATAAATCGAGGCTGCCGGCGGTGGTGCGCGCAAGGCCGCCCAGCAGCCGCAGCAACTCGGTACGCCCGGCGCCCACCAGCCCGAACAGGCCGAGGATCTCGCCCTGGTGGGCCTCGAAACTCACCGGTTCACGCAAGCCGTGGCCCAGCACGCCGTTGACCTTGAGCGCCACCGCGCCGCGCGCACGTGGGCGGTAGTCGTAGATGTCCTGGATGTCGCGACCGACCATGCAGGTCACCAGTTGATCGTGGGTCAGGCTGCTCATATCCTCGAAAGTGCGCACGTAGCGGCCGTCCTTGAACACGGTCACCGCGTTGCAGAGGCGGAACACCTCTTCCATGCGATGGGACACGTAAAGCACCACTTTGCCCTCGTCCCGCAGGCGACCGATGATTGCCATCAGGCGGTCGATTTCCCGCGCCGACAGGCTGCTGGTGGGTTCGTCGAAAGCAATCACATGGGCGCCACGGGACAACGCCTTGGCGATTTCCACCAACTGGCGCTGGCCCAGGGACAGCCGCCCGACTTTTTCCTCGGGGTCGATTTCATCCGCCAGGCCCTTGAGGCAAGCCAATGCCTGCTGGCGCAACGCGCTGCGGTTGATCAATCCAAAGCTGGCCGGCAAATGCCCGAGGAACAGGTTTTCGGCCACGCTCATTTCCGGCACCAGGTGCAACTCCTGGTGGATCACCGCGACGCCGCTGGCGATGCTGTCGGCCGCGCACTTGAAGGCCAGGGTGTGCGCGCCGATCTGCAGGCTGCCGCTGCTGGGCTGATAGGCGCCGCCGAGGATTTTCAGCAGCGTGGATTTGCCGGCGCCGTTCTCGCCCATCAAGGCGTGGACCTGCCCGGGGTGGGCGCTGAAGCTGATGCCGTCCAGTGCCTTGACTCCGGGAAACGTCTTGCCGATGCCGTTGAAGCACAGGCTGGCGCCGGCGCTCTCGGGTTGTTTCAGTTGCGCGTGCATAACCACCTCGTCACACAGGTCAGGCAGCCCCGCCACCAGGGCCGCCGGGGAACGTCAGCGGTCGTCAGTTCCACAGACCGATCTTTTCCAGCTCCTGCTTGAAGTTCTCGCGGGTGATCAGCGTGACCTCGTCCATCGCGGTGTACTTCGGTGGTTCCTTACCGGTGGTGATCCACTCGAACATCATGCTCGCGGTGTTGTAGCCCTCGATGTGCGGGCTGGGCAGCATGGAACCGAAGAAGCCGCTGTTGGCTTTCTTCAACTCGCCGATGGCGTCGGTGCCGTTGATGCCGATACCGATGACATTGGCCGCGGCAAAGCCGGCGCTTTCGGTGGCACGCACGCCGCCGAGCACGGTGTTGTCATTCATGCCGCCGATGATCAGGTTTTTCGCGCCGCCGGGCAGTTTCACCAATGCCGAGTTGGTGGCGTCCATGCTGCCAGGCACGTCGAGGGTCTTGAGGGCCGCATACAGGATGTGGTCGTCTGGAATGCCTGCCGCTTTCAGGGATTTGACCGAACCGTCGGTGCGCTTCTTGCCGGTGTCGAGTTCGTTGTAGGTGTTGATCACCGCGTAGGTGTCCTTCCAGTCCCAGCCGCGTTTTTTCGCCTCGGTGGCCATGGCGCTGCCCTGCTTCTCGCCCACTTCAAAGGCGGCCATGCCCAGGTAAGGCACGTCTTCCATGAAGTTGCCCTTGGCATCCACAAAGCGGTCATCCACGGCGATCACTTTCAAACCGTTAGCCTTGGCCTTGGCCATGATGGCCGGGCCCAGGGACACGTCCGGCGGGCAAATCACAAAGCCCTTGGCACCGTTTGCGGCCAGGCTGTCGATGGCCGAGAGGGTTTTCTCGCCGTCGGGCACGGCGATCTTGATCACTTCAAAGCCCTTGTCCTTGCCGGCCTTTTCGGCGAAGGCCCATTCGGTCTGGAACCACGGCTCTTCGGCCTGCTTGACCAGAAAGCCGATTTTCACCGGCTCAGCCGCCAGCAACAGGCCGCTGAGGCTGAACGCAGACGCCGCCACAGCGGCGCAGCACAGGGAACGGATACCACGACGACGATTCATAGGGTGACTCCTTGTTGTTGTTTTTGAGTGGGTTGAACAGCGGTGAAGCCTGTGGGTCATCCGGCGAACCGGTGGCAGATTTTCCCCGGTACATCGACCTCGATGGCCAGTACCGCACCATCCAGCGGGTGATTCAGCGGGCTGGCGGCGCTGGTGATGTACAAGGTCTTGAGGTCCGGGCCTGCGAACACGCAACTGGTGGGACGGCTGACCGGCAGCTCGAGCACCCGGTCGACCTCGCCATCCGGCATCAACCGCAGCAGGCAACTGCCGTCCCAGCGGGCGTTCCAGATATAGCCTTCGGTGTCCATGGCCGAACCGTCCGGGCCGCCGCGCGGGTGAGGCCCGAACCAGGATTCTGCGGGTGCCAGCTGCCCAGCGTCGGTGATCGCGTGTCGATACAGCGTGCCGTCCAGGCTGTCGCCGAAATGCACGTGGGTGCCTTCGTCATTCCACAGCAAGGTGTTGGGAATCCCCAGGCCGTGCAGCAACGGTGTGACGTGGCCGTCGGCATCCACCCGGAACAGCCCGCCGGAACGCCGCAGCACCGGCAGGTCTTCACCCTGGGCGCCGATGTTGTTCTGCATGGTGCCCAGCCATAGCCGGCCCCGGGCATCGCAGCGGGCTTCGTTGGCCCGGTTGCCCGGGTGCGGGTCGGCGACGCAGAGCAAGGTCAGGCGTGGGTCGGACTGCGGCGAATCGAGGTCGAGCCGGTACACGCCGCTGCTCAGGGTCACCAGCGCATCGCCACTTGCACACGGGATAAACGCCGAGACCGGTTCGGGCAGTTGCCAGGCGTGCAGTTGCCCGCCCTGCAGGCGCAACGCCTGCCGGCCGATGATATCCACCCAGTACAGCGCCTGGCCCGGCACGTCCCAGAACGGGCCTTCGCCCAGTCGAGCCCGGTGCGGTGTGACTGCGGTCCACGACATGAAACCTCCTGCGTTCTTGTTGTTTTCAGGTGGTAATGAACTTGCTCGCGTTACAGCGCTTCGCGAGACGGCTGCCCATCTACCAGACGCTGAATGCGCAAGGGGTTGGCATTCTTCAGGGCGTCGGGGAGCAGGCTATCAGGGTAATTTTGAAAGCACACAGGTCGCAGGAAACGGTCGATGGCCAAGGTGCCTACCGAGGTGCCACGAGCATCGGACGTCGCCGGATACGGCCCGCCGTGGACCATCGCATCACACACTTCGACCCCGGTAGGGTAGCCGTTGAGCAGGATGCGCCCGACCTTTTGCTCCAGCAGCGGCGTCAACTCGCTGAACTCAGTGAAATCCGCCGGCTCGCCAATGATCGTCGCCGTGAGCTGGCCGTGCAGGCCGTGCAACGCGGCAGTCAGTTGCGCCTGGTCGGCTACCGCCACAAAAACGGTGGTGGGGCCGAACACTTCTTCCTGCAGCACTTCATCACCGTTGATCAGCAGGCTGGCATCCGCCTTGAACAGCTGTGGCTGTGCCTGATTGCCGGCTTGCGCCTCGCCAGCCAAGTGTTCGATGCCAGGGTGGGCGCGAAGGGTTTGCAGACCTTTGCCATAGCTGCTCAACGTGCCGGCATTGAGCATGGTTTGCGCCGGTTGCCCGTCCATCAGTTGCACGACCTGATGGGTGAAGGCGCGAAATGCAGGCGAAGCAATGCCGATCACCAGGCCCGGGTTGGTGCAGAACTGGCCGCAGCCCTGGACCACCGAAGCCACCAAGTCCCGGGCGACGCTGCCTGCCCGGGTTTGCAGGGCCTGGGGCAGGACGATGACCGGGTTGATGCTGGACATCTCGGCAAACACCGGGATCGGTTGCGGGCGGGCGGCCGCCATGTCACACAGGGCCCGACCGCCCTTGAGCGAGCCGGTAAACCCCACCGCCTGGATCGCCGGGTGCTTGACCAGCGCCTCTCCCACACCGCCGCCGTAGATCATGTTGAACACGCCGTCGGGCATGCCGGTGCTGTGGGCCGCCCGCAGGATCGCGTCGGCCACCCGCTCGGCGGTGGCCATGTGGCCGCTGTGGGCCTTGAACACCACCGGGCAGCCGGCGGCCAGCGCGGCGGCGGTGTCGCCACCGGCCGTGGAAAACGCCAGGGGAAAGTTGCTCGCCCCAAACACCGCCACCGGGCCAAGACCGATGCGGTACTGGCGCAGATCCGGGCGTGGCAAGGGCTGGCGATCCGGCAGCGCCTGATCGATACGCGCACCGTAGAAATCACCGCGCCGCAGTACTTTGGCGAACAGGCGCATCTGGCCGCTGGTACGGCCGCGCTCGCCCTGGATGCGCCCGGCGGGCAGCGCCGTTTCGCGGCAGACCAAGGCGACGAAGTCATCGCCCAGGGCCTCCAGCTCATCGGCAATCGCTTCCAGGAACGCCGCGCGATGCTGCGCGCTCAGGGTGCGATAGGCCGGGTAAGCCGCCGCCGCAGCGTTGGCCGCAGCGTCGACTTCCTGCGCCGTCGCCTGGTAGAAATCAAAGGGCAAGGCCTCGCCGGTGGTGGCGTCGACGCTCTGGAGCGTAACGCTGCCGGCCGCGCTGCGCTGCCCGCCGATGTAGTTGTGGCCGATAATCCGGGTCATGCCTGTCTCCTTAAAGGGTGCCTACGCGACCGGGTGCCAGGGCGCCGTCGACCCGCGCAATGCCGTTGATCAAGGGCGCGCCGAACTCAGCCTGGCTGATTTCGAATACGTCCCCGGGCTGGGTCCGAATACCCTCGGCAAACGACAAGGTGGCGGTGCCGAAGAAATGGATATGCACGTCCCCCGGGCGCAGGAACTGGCTGTATTTGAAATGGTGGTATTCCAGGTTTTCCAGGCTGTGGCACATGTTGGCTTCGCCACTGAGGAATTCGTTCTGCCACAGCACTTCGCCGTCGCGCAGGATACGGCTGGTGCCCGCCAGGTGCCGGGGCAGCTCACCCAGGCGCAACTCGGGACCATAGCTGCAACTGCGCAGTTTGGAGTGGGCCAGGTACAGGTAATTCTTGCGCTCCATCACGTGGTCGGAAAACTCATTGCCCACCGCGTAGCCCAGGCGATACGGCCTGCCGTCGTGGCCAATCACATACAGCCCGGCGATTTCCGGCTCTTCGCCGGCGTCCTCGGCAAACGCCGGCACCGGGAACGGCTGCCCCGGGCGCACCACCACGCTGCCGTCGCCCTTGTAGAACCACTCCGGTTGCACACCGGCCTGGCCCGAGGCCGGTTTGCCGCCCTCCACACCCCATTTGAAGATGCGCATGGAGTCGGTCATCGCGCTCTCGTCACCGGCCTGCTGGTGCATCTTGTCCCGGGCCGACGCGCTGCCCAGGTGAGTCAGGCCGGTACCGCTGACCAGCATATGCGCCGGGTCCGGATGATCCAGCGGCGGCAGGATGCGCTGCCCGGCCAGCAACTCGGCATAGTCGTGGCTGGCCCCGAGGCCGAGGCGCTCCACCTGCTGTTGCAAGGTGACACCGGCCTCGATGGCGGCGAGCGCCAGGTCGCGTACCGAGCGTGCGGATTGCACCTCGCGCACCTGCCCGCCCTCGACCACGCCCACCCGGCGTTCGCCATTGCTCAATTCAAACTGCACTAAACCCATGAGTGTTCTCCTGATTGCCAATTAAGTACGCGTGGCGCCACGGGCGCTGGCGGCGAACTGGTCGGGCGGCAGCACGTGCTTGCGCTCCAGCAACCGATACACCACTGCGGTCAACACCACACCGAACAGCATCACGCACGCCAGGAAGTACAAGCCCGACGCGAGGTTGCCGGTGTATTCCTTGAGCGCGCCGATCACGAACGGGCCGATGTAGCCGCCCAGGTTGCCCACCGAGTTGATCAAGGCGATGCCCGCCGCCGCACTGGCGCCGGCAAAGAACCGCCCGGGCAAGGTCCAGAACACCGCCGTGCAAGAGAACAGCGCGAACGCCACCAGGCACAGCGCTGCCAGTTGCCACACCGGTACGGTCAGCCAGGCGCTGAAGAACAGGCCGATGGCGCCCAATACATAAAGCACCGCCAGGTGCCCGTAGCGATCATTCAGGCGGTCGGAACTGCGCGGGACGATCAGCAAACCGATGATCCCGAAGATATACGGCACCGCCGATACGAAGCCGGTGGTCAGGTCGCTGCCGCCGAACTGTTTGATCAAGGTCGGCAGCCACAGGCCCAGGCCATAAATGCTCAAGGTCACCGGCAGGTAGAACAGCGCCAGCAGCAAAACGCGTTTGTCCTTCAGCGCATGCAGCGGGTTGCCGTGCCGGGTCTGGCCGTAGGCTTGCAGGTCTTTGGCCAACTCGCCGGTGAGCCAGTCCTTCTCGGCCTGGTCCATCCATTTGACCTGTTGCGGCCCGTCCGGCAGGTAGCGCAGCACCGGCCAGGTCAGCAGGATCGCCGGGGTGCCGATGACGATGAACAACCACTGCCAGCCATGCAGGCCGAGGACTCCGTCCATGCCGAGCAAGCCACCCGCCACGGGCCCGGTGATCATCATGGCGATGGGTTGGGAGAGGATGAACAGCCCGAGGATCTTGCCGCGGTGACGCACCGGGAACCATTGGGTGATGTAGTACAGGACGCCCGGGAAGAACCCGGCTTCCGCCGCGCCCAGCAGAAAGCGCATCACGTAGAAACTGTGGGGGCCCTGCACGAACGCCATGCCGATGGTGATGGCGCCCCAGGTGACCATGATCCGCGCAAACCAGCGCCGGGCACCGAAACGGTCAAGCATCAGGTTGCTGGGGATTTCAAACAGGAAGTAGCCAATGAAGAACAGCCCTGCCCCCAGGCCATACGCTGCATCACCGATGCCGACATCCGCGCCCATGTGCAGCTTGGCGAAGCCCACGGCCGAGCGGTCCACGTAGGCAATCAGGTACAGCAGGATCAGGAAGGGAATCAGTTTGAGCGTGATGCGACGTATCAGCCGCTGTTCCTGGCTCATGTGAGCGGTCTCCGATTGTTATTTTTATAGAGCGTTGCGGGTCGCCTCTCGCGGAAAACCGCCAGGGCCAGGCCTCGTTGAATCGGACTATATAGTATTACTATTTAATCAACAACACTTCCAAAGCGGCGATTTTACGCCTATGTTAAGCCGAGATTAGATCAATATAGTCTTACAATAAGAGAACACATCATGTCCGAGAAAAAGCCCGTCCTGCGCTCCGCCAGCTGGTTTGGTACTGCCGACAAAAACGGCTTCATGTACCGCAGCTGGATGAAAAATCAGGGGATTGCCGATCATCAGTTCCATGGCAAACCAATCATCGGGATCTGCAACACCTGGTCGGAACTGACGCCCTGCAACGCGCACTTCCGCCAGATTGCCGAGCATGTGAAACGCGGGGTGATCGAAGCCGGTGGCTTCCCGGTGGAGTTCCCGGTGTTCTCCAACGGCGAATCGAACCTGCGCCCCACCGCGATGCTCACCCGCAACCTGGCCAGCATGGACGTGGAGGAAGCCATTCGCGGCAACCCCATCGACGGCGTGGTGCTGCTGACCGGCTGTGACAAAACCACCCCGGCGCTGCTGATGGGCGCGGCCAGTTGCGACGTGCCGGCCATCGTCGTCACCGGCGGGCCGATGCTCAACGGCAAGCACAAGGGCCAGGACATCGGCTCGGGCACCGTGGTGTGGCAGCTCAGCGAACAGGTCAAGGCCGGCACCATCACCCTCGACGATTTCCTCGCGGCCGAAGGCGGCATGTCGCGCTCGGCGGGCACCTGCAACACCATGGGCACCGCCTCGACCATGGCGTGCATGGCCGAAGCCCTGGGCACTTCCCTGCCCCATAACGCGGCAATTCCCGCGGTGGATGCGCGGCGTTATGTGCTGGCGCACATGTCCGGCATGCGCGCGGTGGAGATGGTGCGCGAAGACCTCAAGCTGTCGAAGATCCTGACCAAGGAAGCCTTTGAAAACGCGATCCGCGTCAACGCGGCCATCGGCGGCTCGACCAACGCGGTGATTCACTTGAAAGCCATCGCCGGACGCATCGGCGTGGAGCTCGACCTGGACGACTGGACCCGCATGGGCCGCGGCATGCCGACCATCGTCGACCTGCAGCCGTCCGGGCGCTTCCTGATGGAAGAGTTCTACTACGCCGGCGGCCTGCCGGCCGTGCTGCGTCGCCTGGGTGAAGCCAACCTGATCCCGCATCCGAACGCCTTGACCGTCAACGGCAAGTCCCTCGGCGAAAACACCAGGGAGGCGCCGATCTACGGCCAGGACGAAGTGATCCGCACCCTCGACAACCCGATCCGCGCCGACGGCGGTATCTGTGTGCTGCGGGGCAACCTGGCCCCTCTCGGCGCAGTGCTCAAGCCTTCGGCCGCCAGCGCCGAACTGATGCAGCACCGCGGGCGGGCGGTGGTGTTCGAGAACTTCGACATGTACAAGGCGCGGATCAACGACCCGGAGCTGGACGTGGATGCCAACTCGATCCTGGTGATGAAAAACTGCGGCCCCAAGGGTTACCCGGGCATGGCGGAAGTGGGCAACATGGGCTTGCCGGCCAAGCTGCTGGCCCAGGGTGTGACCGACATGGTGCGCATCTCCGATGCGCGCATGAGCGGCACCGCCTACGGCACCGTGGTGCTGCACGTGGCGCCGGAAGCGGCAGCCGGCGGGCCGTTGGCCACGGTGAAGGAAGGCGACTGGATCGAACTCGACTGCGCCAACGGCCGCCTGCACCTGGACATCCCGGACGCCGAACTGGCAGCACGCATGGCCGACCTGGCGCCGCCACAGCAACTGATCGTCGGCGGCTACCGGCAGCTGTATATCGACCACGTATTGCAGGCCGACCAGGGCTGCGACTTCGATTTCCTGGTGGGCTGCCGGGGCGCCGAAGTGCCACGTCATTCCCACTAATTGGGACGGGAGGAATGCTATGATGCCGCCAATTTCGCCAGAGTAGCCTTCCTGTTATGGACCAGCAGCCGACCAAGCCGCGCAAGAGCATGCACGCCCAAATCGTTCAGGACTTGGGCATGCACATCGTTTCCGGGCGCTTCAAACCGGAAGAACGGTTGCCCATGGAGGCAAGCCTGTGCGAGGAATACAAAGTCAGCCGTTCGGTATTGCGTGAGGCCACCCGGGTGCTGAGCGCCAAGGGCCTGGTGATTTCCAAGCCCAAGGTCGGTGCGATGGTGCGTCCCCGGGCCCAGTGGCATTTGCTGGACCCGGACGTGCTGTCCTGGCTGATGCAGTCGACCCCCCACAGCGAATTTTTCAACACCCTGGCCGGTGTACGGCGGATTTTGGAACCGGAAATCGCCGCCATGGCCGCGACCACCGCCACCGACGCCGACATCGCCACCATCGAAAAAGCCTACCAGGGCATGGAAACCGCGAACACCCACGAAACGCTGTTGCAGGCCGACCTGGACTTCCACCGCGCGATTGCCGACGCCACCCGCAACGACCTGCTTGCCTATATGTGCAACATGCTGTCGCTGCCGCTGCGCGAGTCGATCAACATCACCAACCGCCGCCCGGATATCCAGGGCCTGAGCCTGCCCCGGCACAAAGCGATCCTCACCGCGATCAAGAACCGTGATGCCCTCGGCGCCCGGCATGCGTCCCTGGTGCAGCTGGATGACACACGCGTGGCGCTGGACACCGTGATGAATGTGCTGACCCCGCTGTAAGGCGGGCCTGGTCCCGCCCTCCACGCCAATTGCCTCCTGCCCTTCCCGGCCTGCTCCCCGACAGGCCGTACTGCTCAATCGAGCCAACGGTTTAACCCGGACCTTCACGAAAAACGGCGCCAAGTATCAGCTATCTTGATACTCAGCCGGCGCCTGCTGATTTCGTGAAGTCGTCGCCCTAGACTCGCTCTCACCGGGTGCTGATGCACCGGATCCCACACCTATAAAAAAGCAAGTGGAGAGACGAATGAGTGGTCAAGTAGCGTTCGAAGACCTTCCGCTGAGCCGCTTCCATATCCGGACGGTGTTCAGCGGCACGGGTGGCCAGTTCAGTGACGGGTTCGTGCTGGGCATTATCGGGATCGCCGTGAGCATGGCGGCAGGGCCCCTGCAATTGACCGCGTTGTGGATGGGCCTGCTGGGTGCCGCGTCCCTGGCCGGGTTGTTCCTCGGCAGCCTGTTTGCCGGCCCGATCGCCGACAAGTTTGGCCGGCGCACGATTTTTGCCTGGGACATGTTGTTGTTCGCGGTGATTTCCGCCTCGCAGTTCTTTGTCACCTCCCCCGAGCAACTGCTGGCGCTGCGCCTGTTATTGGGCCTGGTGCTGGGGTTTGACTATGTGGTGAGCAAATCCCTGGTGACCGAGTTCGCTCCCCGCCGGTATCGGGGGCGCTTGCTCAGTGTACTGGCGGCGGCCTGGGCGGCGGGTTACGTGGCGGCGTACCTGGCCGGGTTTGCGGTCCGCGATATCGGCCCGGATGCCTGGCGCGTGATGCTCGCCCTCAGTGGCATCCCCGCGCTGTTGATCTTGCCGCTGCGCCTGGGGGTTCCGGAGTCGCCGATCTGGCTGATGGCCCGGGGGCGCAACGAAGAAGCCTCGGCCGTGGTGCGCAGCAAGTTCGGGCCACACGTCTATCTGCCCGCACCGGCCGCCCAGGCCTCTGCGCAAAAGCCACGCGGCAGCTGGAGCGAGCTGTTGAGCCCGCGCTGGCGCAAGAACACCTTGGTGGGCTGCGTGTTCTATACCTGCCAGGTGATTCCGTTCTTTGCCTTGGGCACGTTCGCACCCAAAGTCCTGGAAGCGTTGAACGTGCAGGACAAGTTCGTCGGTGGCCTGGTCTACAACGTACTGCTGCTGGTCGGCGCCCTGCTCGGTTTGCTGGTGATCGACCGCATCTCTCGCCGCGTGTTTCTGGTGGGCACCTTCTACCTGAGCGCTGCCGGCCTGGCCGTGTTGGCCTACGCCGGTTTCGGCCCGCTCGGCACCATCCTCGCGTTCGGCTTTTTTGCCTGCGTGATGGCGGCCGCGGTGAACCTGGAGTTCGTCTATCCACCGGAGCTGTTTCCCACCCACCTGCGGGCCTCGGGGATCGGCCTGGCCGTGGCCGCAAGCCGGTTTGGCTCGGCGGTGGCGACCTTCCTGCTGCCGGTTGCGGTGCAACATGTGGGGGTTCATGCGGCATTGGGCGTGTGCGTCGGTGTGCTGATCGTGGGCGGCGTGTTCTGCCACTTGTTTGCACCGGAAACCAGCAAGGAAGACTTGTCGGGCGTCACGCCCGATATCGACCCGGGCTTGTCGCCGGTGCTGTCCAGCCCCGTGGGGCGCACCCCGAAGTAAACCGTTGAAGAGGGATGACGATGTCAGCGAACAGGCTTATCGACATGTATGCGGTCCAGGTATTCATCGCGGTTGCCGAAGAGGGCAGCATGTCGGGAGCCGCCGCGCGCATGGGCATTTCCCAGTCCGGCGTCTCGCAGATGGTGCGCCAGCTGGAAGAGGACCTGGGGGTGGTGCTGGTGGACCGCACCACCCGCCCGCTCGCCCTCACTTCGTTCGGCATCGCCTTGCGTAACCGGGGCTCGGTGTTGAGCGAGGAACTGTCCCATCTCAAGGCCCAGGTGATCGACGCCGGACGCGGCGTGAACCCGGACCTGCGCATTGGCCTGGTGGACTCCTTTGCAGCGACCTGCGGCTCGGTGTTCACCAAACAATTGCTGGGCAAGGTCGCGCAGCTGTCGATCCGCACCGGGCTCAGCCCGCAACAAGGCGAATCCCTGCTGCGCCGCGACCTGGACCTGATCGTCACCAGCGACCCGCTGATGGACGCCAACGATGTGATTCGCTACCGGCTGTTTTCAGAGAAGTACTTTGTGATCACGCCCAGCCAGCTGCGCACCGAAATCAACACGGTCGAGGACGTACGGGCGCTGGCCAATGTGCTGCCGGTGGTGCGTTTCAACCGGATGTCCCAGGTCGGCCTGCAGATCGAACGCCATCTGCGCAGCCTGAATGTACGGGTGCCCAACCGCCTGGAACTGGACAACGCCGATGCATTGACCTCGATGGTCGCCGAGGGCATCGGATGGGCGGTGACCAGCCCGATGTGTTTTTTGCAGGCCTCTTCGTGGGTGGACAAAGTGACCGCACACCTCACCCCGGACCTGCAGCTGGAGCGCTCGCTGTACCTGGTAGCGCGACGCGATGAATACAGCGCCTTTTTCGCCGATGCCTGCGAAACGGCGCGCAATGTGATCCTCCACTCCTTCCTGCCCAGGCTAAAGGCCCTGGACAAAGGGGTGGAGGCGTTAATCCAAATAGATGAGGGTGATGCTCGTGAGTACTTTTGATTCTGCCGCTGCACGACTGGAAACCGATTACGTCGGTGATGTGCACATTCCGGCCGGCAAGTTGTATGGGGTGAACTCGGTACGCGGGTTCGACAACCTCAGCGTGTCACCGTTGACCATCGCCCACTACCCCGCCTTTCGTGATGCCTTCGCCCAATGCAAATCGGCGGCCGCGCTGGCCAACCACACCTGCGGCGTCATCGCCCTGCCCCAGTGCGAGGCCATTGTGCAGGCCTGCGGCGAGGTGATCGCCGGCCAGTGCGACGACTCGCTGATCGTCGACCTGCTGGAAGGCTCCGGCGGCACGTCCACCAACATGAATTTCAACGAGGTGATTGCCAACCGCGCCCAACAGTTGATGGGGCATGCCGCCGGTTCGTATGAGGTGGTGCACCCCAATGACCATGTGAACGCCTCGCAGTCGACCAACGATGTTTACCCGGCCGCCCTGAAGATCGCCACGTACGCGATGCTCGGCCCGCTGATCGATGAAGTGGAACAACTGGCAACCCGCTTCGACCAGAAAGCCGAACAGTTTGCCGATGTCCTGCACCTGGGCCGCACCTGCTTGCAGGACGCCCAGCCGATGCGCCTGGGCCAGGTGTTTTCCGGGTATGCCGACCTCACCTATCGACTGGGCGCGGAGCTTGCCAGCGTGCGCGACAAACTGCGCACCCTGCCCCTGGGCGGCACCGCCATCGGCACCGGGTTCGGCGCGCCGGCGGCGTATCGCGCCTCGGTGTACCGGCACCTGGTACAGATCACCGGCATTGAGTACCAGGCACCGTCGAATGCCTTCGACGCGATGCAGAACATGGATGTGTTCTCCCGGGTTTCCGCCGAACTGCGCACCTGCTCGGCGTCCCTGGCCAAGATCGCCTCGGACCTGACCCTGCTGTCGTCCGGCCCTGTCGGCGGAATTGGCGAACTGAAGCTGCCCGAAGCCCAGGCCGGCTCGTCGATCATGCCCGGCAAGGTCAACCCGGTGCTGCCGATGGCCATGATTCAACTGAGCTTCGCGGTCATCGGCAACGACGTGGCGGTGGCACAGGCGGTACAGGCTGGCCAGTTGGAGATCAACCACTACGAGCCATTGGTGGCTTCCCGTGTATTCGACAGCATTGCGCTGCTGACCCAGGGCATCCAGCGCTTCCGCGAAAAATGCGTCAGTGGGATAACGGCTGATGCGCAACGCAATGAACAACACCTGACCGACTCGATGGCGGTAGCCACCGCGCTGGTGCCGAAACTGGGGTACGCCCGCGTCAGCCAGCTGGCACGCCAGTCCGTGGCGCAAGGTCGCTCACTGCTGTCGATCCTGGAAGAGTCCGGGTTGATGAGCCAGGCCGAAGCCATGGCCGCGATCGAGCGCTCCTCACGACCTGTATTCGAGGACTGAGGCCGCTGGCCTCCCCGCTCCACTTAAACACCCCCTCCAGCCTCAAGTACGTACCCCCGCAGTCGATATACAGGGGGTACGCATGGCTGACACCGCCCCACCACAACACATGCGACGCTCGACCCTACTGTTTTCTCCTTGCCAAAAACTATAAATACCCGCGGGTGAAGTCATGAATATCAAGCAGAAGCTGACCTGGGCCTTTGCGGCCATCGCGTGCCTGCCGGTCATCCTGGTGGCCGTGCTCGTCGTACTGAATGTGCGCGACGGGGCCTTGGCCAATTTCCTCGACAGCAGTGGTCGCGAGATCCGCCAGATCGACAATGGCATGAAGCAGTTCTTCGACGGCATCAGCCAGAACGTCGACTATGTGGCCAAGGACCCGCGCGTTGTCGCGGCCAAGGACCTCAAGAGCTACGCCGGCGCCGACGCCGCGCAAATCCCGCTGACCCCGACCAATAAAGACCTGCTGGCGATTTTCGACCAGTTCGCCAAAAGCCATCCGAGCACCGCCTACCTGTCCCTGGGACTGAGCGACGGCGGCTACGCCAGTTGGCCTGACGACACCAAACTGAACAACTATGACCCGCGTGTGCGCCCCTGGTACAAAGCCGCCATCGCCGCACCCGGCACCACCGTGCGCACCGGCGCCTACTACTAGGCACCGGACGATGTGACGCTGATCGGCACCGTGCACACCGTCGCCGACGCCACCGGCAATATCCTCGGAGTCGTCGGCCTAGATGTATCCCTCAAGCAGCTCACCGAACTGGTGCGCAATATCAAGCTGGGCGACAGCGGCTACCTGATGCTGGTGGAAGCCAACGGCAACGTGCTGGTGGACCCGAGCGACGCCAAGCACAACTTCAAGCCCCTGGCCGACCTGGGCCCCAACTATGCCGAACTGGCCAAGCGCGGCGATGGCGTGACCCAGGTGGAGATTGACGGCGTGCCGTACATGGCCAACGTGGTCAGTTCCAAAGATTTGGGCTGGCGCTTTATCGGCCTGATCAAGCGTGACGAAGTGATGGCCGGCGCGACGCGCCTGACCTGGCTGATCACCGCCATCGCGGCGGCATTGGCGGTGGTCTTCGCCATTGTCGGCGCCAGCTTCGCCCGGGTGATCGTGCGCCCGATTCGTGGCGTGGCCGACGGCCTGCAGGAAATCGCCGAAGGTGAAGGCGACCTCACCCGCCAACTCAAGGTCCAGGGCAAGGACGAAACCGCCACCCTGGCGGGCTGGTTCAACCAGTTCCTGAGCATGATCGCGCAGTTGGTGCAGCGCATCGGCAACGCCTCGTCCGACCTGCAAACCGCGGCGGCCGACACCCGTGAAGTCGCGCACAACATGAACCAGGCCGCCGGCCGTCAGCGCGAAGCCGTGGAGCTGGTGAGCACCGCGTTCAACGAAATGGTGGCCACCGCCAACGAAGTCGCCCGTTCGTGCAGCGCGGCGGCCTCGAGCGCCGACGAAGGTTATCGGGATGTGCACGATGGCCAGCAGCACATCGGCGAAGCCACCGGCAGCGTGCTCAAGCTGAGCGAAGACCTGCAAAAGTCGACCCAGACCATGCAGTTGCTCGAACAGGACAGCAAGAACATCAACACCATCCTCGACACGATTCGTTCGATTGCCGAGCAAACCAACCTGCTGGCCCTCAACGCGGCCATCGAAGCCGCACGGGCCGGTGACCAGGGCCGTGGGTTTGCGGTGGTGGCCGACGAAGTCCGCGCCCTCGCCCGCCGCACCGCCGACTCCACCGGCGAGATCGACAGCCTGCTGGGCAACCTCGCCCGCCGCACCCAGGAAGTCACCCTGCAGATGCAAGGCAGCCTGCAGGTCTCCCACACCAGCGTGGAACGCATCCAGCAGGCCCGCGACAGCTTCGACAAGATCCGTGGCTCGGTGGACTCGATTCGCGACCAGAACACCCAGATCGCCACGGCCGCCGAGGAACAGCATCAGGTGGCCGAAGAGATCAACCGGCACATCGCGCAGATCCATGCCGATGCCCAGCTGGTGGAAGGCTTTGCTCATTCGGCACAGACCGGCTCCGGGCGGTTGACGGATATTTCCGGCCAGCTCAAGGGCCTGGTCGGGCGCTTCAAGTTCTAACCCCGCCTACGAGGCGGTGACGTGCTCACCGCCTGCGCTCCCCATCACGCCTGTCCAGCCTGCCCCGCCTAGCGCGGGCGGGCTCGTTGCCGGCCATTTGTCAGCTTGCCCCAGGGCAACGCACATCACGCTATTGCGCTTCTCGTATTATGGTATACCATCATACGCAAATCACCTGCGTCAGATGGAGCCGTTCATGAGTTTCGAAATCCGCAAAATCGTCAGCTATGTAGAAGAAACCTTTATCGAAGGCGGCAAAGCCTCGGACACCCCGGTCAAAATGGTCGGCCTGGCCGTTGTGCTTAAAAACCCGTGGCTGGGCCGCGGTTTTGTCGAAGACCTGAAGCCGGAAATCCGCGCCAATTGTTCCGACCTGGGTGCGCTGATGGTCGAGCGCCTGGTGGGCATCATCGGCGGCGCCGAGAAGATCGAAGCCTACGGCAAGGCGGCCGTGGTGGGTGCCGATGGAGAGATCGAACACGCCTCGGCGATCATCCACACCCTGCGCTTTGGCAACCACTACCGTGAAGCGGTCAAGGCCAAAAGCTACCTGAGCTTCACCAACAAGCGCGGCGGCCCGGGCACCTCGATCCAGATCCCGATGATGCACAAGGACGACGAAGGCCTGCGCTCGCACTACATCACCCTGGAAATGAAGATTGAAGACGCGCCCCGCGCCGATGAAATCGTCGTGGTCCTGGGCTGTGCCGACGGCGGTCGCCTGCACCCGCGCATCGGCAATCGCTACATCGACCTGGAAGAGCTGGCGGCTGAAAAAGCCCAGTAAGCAAGACCCGTCACTCAAACAAAAAGGCATGCAGGAGCGCTCCATGATTCGGCTCACCGCTGAACGTACCCCGGCTGGCACCAGTTACCTGGCGACCGGCCAAGGCCAGCCTGTGGTTTTGATCCACGGCGTGGGCCTGAATAAAGAAATGTGGGGCGGCCAGGTGGTCGGCCTCGCCACCCGGTACCGCGTCATTGCCTATGACATGCTTGGCCATGGCGCCAGCCCGCGCCCGCAGAGCGGTACGCCGCTGCTGGGCTACGCCGACCAACTGCTGGAACTGCTCGATCACCTGCAATTGCCCCAGGCGACGGTGATCGGGTTTTCCATGGGCGGCCTGGTGGCTCGCGCCTTTGCCCTGCACTACCCGGAGCGCCTGCAAAGCCTGGTGGTGCTCAATAGTGTGTTCAATCGTAGCCAGGAGCAGCGCGCCGGGGTGATCGCACGCACCGCCCAGGCCGCCGAACACGGGCCCGACGCGAATGCCGAAGCCGCCCTGTCGCGCTGGTTCAGCCGTGAATACCAGGCCGCCAACCCGGCGCAGATTGCCGCGTTGCGCCAGACCCTCGCCGGCAACGACCCTCAGGGTTACCTGACCACCTATGAATTGTTCGCCACCCAGGACATGTACCGCGCCGACGACCTGGGCAGCATCAAGGCGCCGACGCTGGTGGCCACCGGCGAGCTGGACCCCGGCTCGACACCGCAAATGGCCCGGCAACTGGCCGAGCGCATTCCCGGTGCGACCGTGGCCGTTTTGCCCGAGCAACGGCATATGATGCCTGTCGAATCGCCGCGTCTGGTCAACCAGCTGTTGCTGGACTTCCTCGAAACGGCACACTCCCAACAACACCCGATAAAGGGGATCGTGGCATGACACTTGAACGCTTCCAGATGTGCATCGGCGGCGAATGGGTTGACGCCCTGTCCGGCAAGACCTTCGACAGCCTGAACCCGGCGCTGGCCGAGCCCTGGGCGCAGTTGCCCGATGCTGACGAGGCTGACGTGGAGCGCGCCGTGAGCGCCGCCCAAAGCGCCTTCGAAAGCCCGGCCTGGCGCGGCCTGACCGCCACCGCGCGGGGCAAGCTGTTACGCCGCCTGGGCGACCTGATTGCCGAGAACAAAGAGCAACTGGCCCAGCTCGAAAGCCGCGACAACGGCAAGCTGATCCGTGAAACCCGCGGCCAGGTCAGTTACCTGCCGGAGTTTTTCCACTACACCGCAGGCCTGGCCGACAAGCTCGAAGGCGGCACCCTGCCGCTGGACAAGCCCGACCTGTTTGCCTACACCGTGCACGAAGCCATGGGCGTGGTTGCCGCGATCATTCCGTGGAACAGCCCGCTGTACCTGACCGCGATCAAACTTGCGCCCGCCCTGGCGGCAGGCAACACCATTGTGATCAAACCGTCGGAGCACGCCTCGGCGACCATCCTGGAACTGGCGCGCCTGGCGCTGCAAGCCGGCATCCCGCCAGGTGTGGTCAACGTCGTGACCGGCTACGGCCCAAGCACCGGCGCCGCCCTCACCCGCCACCCGCTGGTGCGCAAGATCGCCTTCACCGGCGGCGCCGCCACGGCACGGCATGTGGTGCGCAGCAGCGCCGAGAACTTCGCCAAGCTGTCCCTGGAACTAGGCGGCAAATCACCGAACATCATCTTTGCCGACGCCGACCTCGACAGCGCCATCAACGGCGCCATCGCCGGCATCTATGCCGCCTCCGGGCAGAGCTGCGTCTCCGGCTCGCGCTTGCTGGTGCAGGATGAAATCTACGACGAATTCGTCGAGCGCCTGGTGGCGCGCGCCCAACGCATTCGCATCGGTAACCCTCAAGACGACGCCAGCGAGATGGGCCCCATGGCCACCGCGCAGCAACTGGCCGTGGTCGAAGGCCTGGTGGCGGATGCCATCGCTGAAGGCGCGCGCCTGCGCACCGGCGGCAAACGCCCGCAGAACCTCGGCGAAGGCTGGTTCTACGAGCCGACCTTGTTCGAGTGCGACCGCAATTCGATGAAGATCATGCAGGAAGAAGTGTTTGGCCCAGTGGCGTCGGTCATTCGCTTCAAGGACGAAGCCGAAGCCCTGGCCATCGCCAACGACTCGCAGTTCGGCCTGGCCGCCGGTATCTGGACCCGCGACCTGGGCCGCGCCCACCGGCTGGCGCGGGATGTGCGCTCGGGCATCATCTGGGTCAACACCTACCGCGCCGTATCGGCCATGGCGCCCATCGGCGGCTTCAAGAACAGTGGC
Source organism: Pseudomonas sp. Z18(2022) (assembly GCF_036346535.1). Classification (NCBI taxonomy): domain Bacteria; kingdom Pseudomonadati; phylum Pseudomonadota; class Gammaproteobacteria; order Pseudomonadales; family Pseudomonadaceae; genus Pseudomonas; species Pseudomonas sp. Z18(2022). The sequence continues at coordinate 28,401 of NZ_JAOTOA010000028.1, read as the reverse complement.
TATGGACGCGAAAGCGGCATCGATTCGGTGCTGGCCTACACCGAGCTGAAGACGGTGTGGATCAACCTTTCCCAGGCACCGATGCCTGATCCTTTCGTGATGCGCTAAGAGACCACAACCATGATCGAACCCGGCATTTACAAAGACGTGATGAGCTCGTTTCCCTCCGGCGTCACGGTGGTGACCACCCTGGACCCGGAAGGCGGCATCGTCGGCATCACCGCCAGTGCGTTCAGCGCGCTGTCGATTGACCCGGCCCTGGTGCTGTTCTGCCCCAACTATGCGTCGGACACCTACCCGATCCTGCGGGACAGCAAGCGCTTTGCGATTCACCTGCTGTCCGCCGACCAGACTGCCGAGGCCTATGCGTTTGCCAGCAAAGGCAAGGAAAAAGCCAAGGGTATCGAGTGGCACCTCAGCGACCTGGGCAACCCGCTGCTGGCCAAGGCCACGGCGATCATCGAGTGCGAGTTGTGGCGCGAATACGACGGCGGTGACCACGCGATCATTGTGGGCGCGGTGAAAAACCTGATTCTGCCCGACCAGCCGGTGACGCCGATGATCTACCACAAAGGCAAGCTGGGCCCGTTGCCTACCCTGGCGTGAGGCGGCTGCCGGGGCCATTTGTGGGGCCGTGAGGGTTTGTCGCTTAAAGAACACAGCGTGATAAACTTGCCGAAGATTTTGGCCCTCAATCGGCCCGGCTGGCCCCTGAAGCCTTCGCCAAAGCCGGTGCCGAGGCCTCCAGTTAACCGCCCCATTCAGAGCAGACCCCATGAAACGCCTGCCACTCGACGACAGCTTCAAGGTCAATCACAACCCGGTCACCCTGCGCGAAATCGTGCTGGAAAAACTGCGCAGCGCCATCATGAACTTCCAGCTGTTGCCGGGCGACCGCCTGGTGGAGCGCGACCTGTGCGACCGCCTCGGCGTCAGCCGCACCTCGGTGCGCGAAGCCTTGCGTCACCTGGAGTCCGAAGGCCTGGTGGAGTTCGCCGACGCCAAGGGCCCGCAAGTCGCAATCATTACCCTGGCCGATGCCGTCGATATCTATGAACTGCGCTGCGTGCTCGAAGGCTTGATCGTGCAGTTGTTCACCCTGCGCGCCAAGGCCAAGGACATCAAGGCCCTGGAAAAAGCCCTCGAGGAAAACCGCAAGGCCCTCAAGGACGGTGAACTGCAACAGGTCATCGACTCGGTACAGGGTTTCTACGACGTGCTGCTGGTGGGCTCCGGCAACCATGTTGCCGCCACCCAGTTGCGTCAGTTGCAGGCGCGTATCAGCTACCTGCGGGCCACGTCGGTGTCCCAGGAAAACCGTCGCGGTACCAGCAACCAGGAAATGGAGCGCATGGTGCAGGCGATCAAGAGCGGCGACCCGCTCGCGGCTCACCAGGCCTGCGTCGACCATGTGCGCGCCGCCGCCGCCGTTGCCCTGGACTACCTCAAGCGCAAGCAGGAAGAGACCGGCAAGATCCCCGAGATCACCCTGCCCATCGCGCTCAAAGAACCCCGCATAGGTCACTGACCATGTTCACCCCTGGCTTTTGCCCGAAATGCGGCGGCAGTGACCTGGGTCACCAACTGCCGCCGGGCGATACCCATGAACGCCTGATGTGCCGCGGCTGCGGCTATATCCACTACGTCAATCCGAAGATCATCGCCGGCTGCATCATCGAGCAGGACGGCAAGTACCTGCTATGCCAACGGGCAATCCCGCCACGCCCGGGCACCTGGACGTTGCCGGCAGGTTTTATGGAAGGTGGCGAAACCACGGAACAGGCGGCACTGCGGGAAGTCTGGGAAGAAAGCGGCGTGCGGGCGGAGATTGTGTCGCCCTACTCGATCTTCAGCGTGCCGAAGATCAGCGAGGTGTACATCATCTTTCGCGCCATTGCGCTGGAGATTACCGGCCAGTTCGGGCCGGAAACCCTGGACTACAAATTCTTCGCGCCCGAGGACATTCCCTGGGACAGCATCTACTACCCGGCGATCCGGCAGATCCTCGAACGCTATATCGAGGAACGCCAGGCCGGGGTGTATGGCATTTACATCGGCAACGACGACAGCGGCAGGATTCACTTTATCCGCTGATGCGCGTCAGAGCGCCAAGCCTTCCACAATGATGATCTGCGCCTGGGCCACGCCCTCACGGTGCGCCTTCGCCTCCTGATATTCCTCGGACTCGTAGCACGCCACCGCCTGGTCGTAGCTGTCGAATTCGATCACCACATTGCGCTGCGTTGCCGGCCCGCCTTCCATCGCGGCGCTGCGCCCGCCCCTGGCCAGAAATCGCCCGCCAAACTTCGCAAACGCCGCCGGTGCGCGCTGGGTGTACTGCGTGTATTGCTCGGCATCCGCCACATCCACATGGGCAATCCAGTAGGCCTTCATCGTGACATCCTCTACGTTAAGTTTTGTGGTATACCATAATACATACAACCAACAACCCGAGCACGTTACATGACCTTCAACAGCATCGCAGAAATCATCGAAGACTACCGCCAGGGCAAAATGGTACTCCTGGTGGACGACGAAGATCGGGAAAACGAAGGCGACCTGTTGCTGCCTGCCGACTGCTGCACCGCCGAGGCGATCAGCTTCATGGCCCGCGAAGCCCGTGGCCTGATTTGCCTGACGCTCACCGATGAACATTGCCAGCGCCTCGGCCTGGAACAGATGGTGCCGAGCAACGGCAGCGTGTTCAGTACCGCGTTTACCGTGTCCATCGAAGCGGCCGTCGGCGTGACCACCGGAATCTCCGCCGCCGACCGCGCGCGCACCGTGGCCGCTGCCGTGGACATGAGTGCCGGGCCGGCCGACATTGTGCAACCGGGGCACATCTTCCCGCTGCGCGCCAGGGACGGCGGGGTACTGACCCGCGCCGGCCACACCGAAGCCGGTTGCGACCTGGCGCGCCTGGCGGGGCACACGCCGGCCTCGGTCATCGTCGAAGTGATGAACGATGACGGCACCATGGCCCGCCGGCCCGATCTGGAAGTATTCGCCCGCACGCACGGGATCAAGATCGGCACCATCGCCGACCTGATTCACTACCGCCTGAGCACCGAGCGCACCGTGGTGCGCATTGGCGAACGCGACCTGCCGACGGTGCACGGCACGTTCCGCCTGATCACTTTCGAAGACCGCATCGACGGCGGCGTGCACATGGCAATGGTCATGGGCCAGTTGCGTCGTGACGAACCGGCGCTGGTACGGGTGCATGTGATCGACCCGCTGCGCGACCTGGTGGGCGCCGAATACAGCGGCCCGTCCAACTGGACCTTGTGGGCCGCCTTGCAGCGAGTGGCCGCCGAAGGCTGCGGCGTGGTGGTGGTGCTGGCCAACCATGAGTCATCCCAGGCATTGCTCGAGCGCGTGCCGCAACTGACCCAGGCGCCCCGGCAATTCAACCGTTCCCAATCGCGCATCTATTCTGAAGTAGGCACCGGGGCGCAGATCTTGCAGGACCTCGGGGTCGGCAAACTGCGCCACCTCGGCCCGCCCCTTAAATATGCCGGTTTGACCGGCTACGACCTTGAGGTGGTGGAGAGCATTGCGTTCACCGAATGACGGATAACCGGTAAGGCAAAATGCTTGCACAAAGTTTGGAATACCATAATATGACATCCCATAGACCGAACGTTTCTGCCAAGTGCACCCGCCAGGGAAAGCACCCATAAAAGCCCTTGGCACGGTCGCCTTCCGGGGCCTCGATTAGAGGCCCTGCTGGACCTACTGCTCCCGATAGGCGGGCACTACCAAGCCCGCTCAATAACAAAACAAATGAGGGCGTGAAAATGGTGTTGAACAAACGTGTCACCGCAGTGCTGTTCGCGGGCTTATTGGCCACGGCCACTCATGCGGCCCTGGCGGCCGAAAGCGTCAATTTCGTGAGCTGGGGCGGTAGCACCCAGGACGCGCAGAAACAGGCCTGGGCCGACCCGTTCAGCAAGGCCAGCGGCATCACCGTGGTCCAGGATGGCCCCACCGACTACGGCAAACTCAAGGCCATGGTCGAAAGCGGTAACGTGCAGTGGGACGTGGTGGACGTCGAAGCCGACTTCGCCTTGCGCGCCGCCGCCGAAGGCTTGCTCGAACCCCTGGATTTCTCGGTGATCCAGCGCGACAAGATCGACCCGCGCTTCGTCTCCGACCACGGTGTGGGTTCATTCTTCTTCTCCTTCGTGCTGGGCTACAACGAAGGCAAGCTCGGCGCCGGCAAACCCCAGGACTGGTCCGCGCTGTTCGACACCAAGACCTACCCTGGCAAACGCGCACTCTACAAATGGCCAAGCCCTGGCGTGCTTGAACTGGCGCTGCTGGCCGACGGCGTACCCGCCGACAAGCTGTACCCGCTGGACCTGGACCGCGCCTTCAAGAAACTCGACACCATCAAGAAAGACATCGTCTGGTGGGGCGGCGGTGCCCAGTCGCAACAGCTGCTGGCCTCCGGCGAAGTCAGCATGGGCCAGTTCTGGAACGGGCGCGTTCACGCCCTGCAGGAAGACGGCGCGCCCGTGGGCGTAAGCTGGAAGCAGAACCTGGTGATGGCCGACATCCTGGTCGTGCCCAAAGGTTCGAAAAACAAGGCGGCGGCCATGAAGTTCCTGGCCAGCGCCAGCAGCGCCAAAGGCCAGGCGGATTTCTCCAACCTGACCGCCTATGCACCGGTGAATATCGACAGCGTGCAGCGCCTGGATTCAGTCCTGGCACCCAACCTGCCGACGGCGTATGCCAAGGACCAGATCACCCTCGATTTCGCCTACTGGGCCAAGAACGGTCCGGCCATTGCGACACGGTGGAATGAATGGCTAGTCAAATGAAAATGACCGCAACCACGCCCGCCGGGAGCGCCCTGGGCGCTGCCGGCAAGGCTGGCGGTAAAGTCGTAGCGCCGTCCCTGGCGCAACGCTGGCGCGGTTCCAGCAACCTGATCCCGGCCCTGTTGTTCCTCGGCCTGTTCTTTCTGGCACCACTGATCGGCCTGCTGCTGCGGGGCGTGCTGGAGCCGGTGCCGGGGCTTGGCAACTATGAACAGCTGTTCGCCAACTCGGCCTATGCGCGGGTGTTGCTCAACACCTTTTCAGTGGCAGGCCTGGTGACCCTGTTCAGCCTGTTGCTGGGCTTTCCCCTGGCGTGGGCTATCACCCTGGTGCCCCGCGGCTGGGGGCGCTGGATCCTGAACATCGTGCTGCTGTCGATGTGGACCAGCCTGCTCGCCCGGACCTATTCCTGGCTGGTGCTGTTGCAGGCTTCAGGCGTGATCAACAAGGCGCTGATGGCGATGGGCATCATCGATCAACCCCTGGAGATGGTGCACAACCTGACCGGCGTGGTGATCGGCATGAGCTACATCATGATCCCGTTTATCGTGCTGCCGTTGCAGGCGACCATGCAGGCCATCGACCCGATGATCCTGCAGGCCGGCTCCATCTGCGGCGCCAGCCCCTGGACCAACTTCTTCCGGGTGTTCCTGCCGTTGTGCCGGCCGGGGCTGTTTTCCGGCGGGCTGATGGTGTTTGTGATGTCCCTCGGTTACTACGTCACCCCGGCGCTGCTCGGCGGTGCGCAGAACATGATGCTGCCGGAGTTCATCATTCAGCAGGTGCAATCGTTCCTCAATTGGGGCCTGGCGAGTGCCGGCGCCGCGTTGCTGATCTTCATCACGCTGGTGTTGTTCTACTTCTACCTGAAGCTTCAGCCGGAATCCCCGGTTGGCGCCAGCAACGCGAGGTAAGCCGTCATGCTCCTGACTCCCAATGCCATGAGCCGCAGGATGCGCCTGGGCCTGTACACCACCACCGGCGTGATTGGCCTGTTCCTGCTGTTGCCGATCGTGTTCATCGTGCTGCTGTCGTTCGGCTCCTCACAATGGCTGGTGTTCCCGCCGCCCGGCTGGACGCTGAAATGGTACGGCCAGTTCTTCTCCAACCCCGACTGGATGAACGCCGCCGTGGCCAGCCTCAAGGTCGCGGTGCTGACCACGGTGTTTGCCGTGGCGCTGGGCCTGCCTACGGCATTCGCCCTGGTGCGCGGGCGCTTTCCGGGCCGCGAATTGCTCTACGGCCTGTTCACCCTGCCAATGATCGTGCCGCTGGTGATCATCGCGGTGGCTGTGTACGCGCTGTTCCTCAAGCTCGGCTACACCGGGACGATGTTCGCCTTTGTGGTCAGCCACGTGATTGTCGCGTTGCCGTTCACCATCATCTCGATCATCAACTCGCTGAAGCTGTTCGATCAGTCGATTGAAGACGCCGCCGTGATCTGCGGTGCGTCGCGCTTGCAGGCGGTGTTCAAGGTGACCTTCCCGGCGATTCGCCCGGGCATGGTGGCGGGTGCGCTGTTCGCCTTTCTCGTCTCGTGGGACGAAGTGGTGCTCAGCGTGATGATGGCCAGCCCGACCCTGCAAACCCTTCCCGTGAAAATGTGGACCACCCTGCGCCAGGACCTGACGCCTGTGATCGCCGTCGCGTCGACGTTGCTGATCGGCCTCTCGGTGTTGGTCATGGTGATTGCCGCCGCCGTTCGCCGGCGCACAGAAACCCGGCCCTGAGCCCTGGAGAAGAACATGAGTGCAGTGATCAAAGCGTCCGCGCAAGGCAACGAGCAACCCCTGGTAAGCCTGCGCAACCTGAACAAGTACTACGGCGAATTTGCCGCCGTGGACAACATCTCCCTGGACATCCAGGACGGCGAGTTCCTCACCTTCCTCGGCTCAAGCGGCTCGGGCAAAAGCACCACGCTGTCGATGCTCGCCGGCTTTGAAACACCGAGCAGCGGCGAGATCCTGGTGGGCAACCAATCCCTGGTCAATGTGCCGCCCCACAAGCGCGACATCGGCATGGTGTTCCAGCGCTACTCGCTGTTCCCGCACTTGTCGGTGCGCGACAACATCGCCTTCCCCCTGGCGATTCGCAAACTGGCGAGTGCCGAGCGCGAAAAGCGCGTCGACGCGATGCTCAAGCTGGTGCAACTGGAAGCGTTTGCCCATCGCCGCCCTTCGCAACTCTCCGGCGGCCAGCAGCAGCGCGTCGCCATCGCCCGGGCGCTGGTGTATGAACCGCGCATCCTGCTGATGGACGAACCCCTCGGCGCCCTCGACAAGAAACTGCGGGAAGACTTGCAGGACGAACTGCGCCAGTTGCATCGGCGCCTGGGCATCACCATCGTCTACGTGACCCACGACCAGGAAGAAGCCATGCGCCTGTCCCAGCGCATTGCGATTTTCAGCCACGGCAAGATCGTCGGCCTGGGCAGCGGTTTCGACCTGTACCAGAACCCGCCGAACGCGTTTGTCGCCTCGTTCCTCGGCAACTCGAACTTCCTCAAGCTCAAGGCCCAGGGCAACGCCGTCGGCGCGTTCGAAGGCCAATCCCTGTCGATCCGCCTGACCACCGGGCTGCACATCGACCAGGACGTGCTGCTGATGGTGCGCCCGGAAAAAGCCCTGGCGCTGAGCGTCGAGCAGGCCGCCGGGCAACCGTTGGCGGCGGGCTGGAATGAAGTGTCGGCGATCGTGGGCGAAGTGCTGTTCCTCGGCGAAAGCCAGACCTGCAGCGTGAAAACCCTGGGCGGCACTTCGATGACGGTCAAGGCGTTGTCCGCCGCGGGCATGCCGCTCAAGGCCGGCGACCCGGTGCGGGTGCGCTGGGCCACGGCGGATGCGTGTGTGTATACGCAGTGGGCGGAGAGTGATCTGAACAAGGCGGCCGGGGCGCATTGAGTCACCCCCCTGTGGGAGCGGGCTTGCTCGCGAATGCGGTGTGACAGTCAATAGATGCATTGGCTGATCCACCGCTTTCGCGGGCAAGCCCGCTCCCACATTTTTAATTGTGTTTTACCCGTCAGGTTTTGCGTTCGAAAATCGCCCCCTCGATCCCCAGCACCTCGCGGGTATCGGCATAGATCCCCACGCCCTTCTCCCACACGTGCTTGATCGACTGATCGGCGCAACGAATCTGGTAATTGAGTTCGAACGGCTCCCGCCGCGACAGCGCATATTGCACTTCGCGCCAGACGTAGTCGGCGTACTGCGCCAGGATCAGGCTGTTGTAGGTGAACTCATGGTTGTCCACCAGCCGCTCGGCGGGATAACCGGTCAATTGCAGGCACCCGGCACTGACAAATTCCATGGTCCAGTCGCGATTGTTGCGCCCGCGATAGATCAGCCCCGGCATGCTGTCGAGCAAACTCATGCTGCTGCGCTGGCTCGCCTGCAAGGCAATTTCGCGGCGCTTGTGCGCAGTCACATCCCCGGCCGCCAGGTAGAACCCTTGCGGGCCGCGCTTGAGGCTCACCTCGAACCAGCGTAACTCGCCGCAAGGATGCACAAAACGCAGGCGCTGGTTGAATGACGTATCAGGCCGCCGGCGCAGTTCATTCAAGGCCTGGCGCCATAACGGGCGGTCTTCCTGGTGCACGTAATCCAGCAGATTGCGCTCCGCCCCCGGTTGCCCCATCAGCTCGGCCCAGGCCAGGTTGAAGTGGGCGATCTGGCCATTGTCCCGCAGCTCCAGCAACGCGGCGGGGAAGCGATCCATCAGGTGCACGGGCGGCGTCTGCACAAACGCTTCAGGGCTTTCCCTCATCTAATGGCGCTCCTCGTGTTTCATCAATGCGCCGCTGTGCACCCACGCGGCCAGCTCCAGCCGCGAGTGCAGGCCGAGCTTCTGCAGCAAACTGCGCACGTAGATTTTTACCGTGCCGTCGCTGATCCCCAGTTCCCGGCCGATCTGTTTGTTGCTCATGCCGGCGGCGATCAATGCCAGGGTCTGGCCTTCGCGCTCGGTGAGGTTGTCGCTGCCCGGGGCCTCGCAGTGTTGCGTGGGCTCGGCCTGGTCGGCCAGCAGGGCAATCAGGGTCGAATCCAGCACGATCGCGCCCTTGTGGCAGTTGCGCATATACGCCAGCAAGGCGTCGGGCTCGGTTTCCTTGAGCACGTAACCGCTGGCGCCCAGGCGCAAGGCCGCAAGCAGTTCGGCGCGGTCCATCGACGCCGTCAGCACCACCACCTGGCAGTCGAGGCGCAGTTGGCGCAGTTCATCCAGCACCTGCAAACCGCTCAGGCCCGGCATGTGCAAATCCAGCAGGACCTGCTGCGGCGTCAGGCTCACCGCCAGGTTGATGCCCTCACGGCCACTGGCCGCCTGCCCCACCACTTCGAAGTCGTCACTGGCACCGAACAACTGCGCCAGGCCTTTGCGAAACAATGGGTGATCATCGATCAGTAATAAGGTCGTGCAATCCATCGAGACTCCCCTGTGGCAGGTCTTGGTTGCGGCGCAGGCCGAGGTGCACGCGCACCCCGTGCGGGCGGATCGCTTCAATGCTCAGCCGCGCGCCGATGCTGGCGGCACGTTCGCGAATAATTGCCAGGCCGAAATGGTTGTCTTCGCCGCAGGCCGGGCTCAGGCCAATGCCGTCATCCTCCACCGACACCGAGGCATCGCCGTCCTGGGTCTGGCGCAGTTCAATGCGTACGTGCCGCGCATGGGAATGCCGCACCGCATTGGCCAGGGCTTCGCGAATGATCTGCAGGATCTGCAATTCGGTTTCCGGGTTCAACGCATCGTCGGCCAGGCGGTTGTCCAGTTCGAACACGATGATGCAACGCCGCGAGAACTCCGCAACGGAGTCGGCCAGGGCCTGGCGCAGCGAACGCCCGTCCATGGTCAGGCGTGCGCTGGTGATCAGCTCACGCACCTGGCGCTGCAGTTGGCTCAAGCCCGCGCACAGGTCCTGCAGACTGGCGCGGGCTTGCGCCGGCTCGCCCAGTTGCGACTGCAACCCATGCGCCTGGAACGACAGGTAACCCAGCTGCTGCGCCACCGAATCGTGCAGCTCACGGGCCAGGGCACCGTGCCGGGACGTCGCCTGTTTGCGCTGTTGCTCAAGGGTGTGGCTGCGCAAGCGCACGGTGACACCGACCGCCTGCGCGGCCTCCTCCATGAGTTGCCGCCAACTGGCACCGGCCCGCCGGGGCGTGTCGAGCAGCAACGCCCCCTTCTGGCCCTCGGACAAGGCGCACACCAGCCGGTGCACGCCCCGTTCCCGGCACGGGCCGCACGCCTGGGGCGTATCGGCCACGGTCGCGTTACGCCAGGGGCAGCCCGCCACGTCCTGGCAGCCCTCGATCAACCCGCGCCGGGCCGGCCCCAGGTCTTCGCCGCCGAGGATCAGGTTGAGCTTGCCAGCGGGCAACAATGCGTCGAAACGGTCCAGGAAAACCGACAAGGCACCGTCAGCGTGCGCCTCGCCCAAGGGCAACCCGGCCAACAGCCTGCGCACGCTACGCGCTTGTTCGGGGCGCACAGGCCCCAACCAGAGCGGCCAGCCTTTTGGTCGTGTCAGCACTCTAGATAACCCCCCGTCCTGGTTGCTCAACATCAGCTTAAGACCAGCAACTTCCATGCCCCGAATGGCCGTCGCGCAAGGCTTATCTCCAAAGGCATAGCCCTTTTTCCAGATTGAGAAGATTTTCCCCATAGGAAAGTATCTCTCCCAACAGGAAACAAAACGCACCTTGGAGAGCCCGCATGACCCACACCCACAACCGCCCCATCGTGGTGATGCAATCGGCGACCGTTGGCCTGGAGGTTGTCGCCGGACTGGACCGGCCATTGCTGCTGAACGGTGAACAACCCGACTTCGCCTGGCGCTTGCAGCAGGCACTGGCCAGCGCCACCGTGGGTTGTCGGCTCTACCTGCTGGGCGATGAAGCCTTTGTGTGGCGCCTTCACGGCCAGGCCCGCGCCGCCGGCCTGGAAGACGACGAAATCCGCCTGACCTGCTCGCTGCCCGGCCAACGCCTGGTGTATTGCGCGCACTGTGGCCTGATCCAGGCGACCGGGCCGGAGCCGCTGTTGAACTGCATCGGCTGCCATGTGGGGCTGGAGGTGCGCACGCATTTTTCCAGGCGCCTGGGGGCTTATTTCGGCGTGTGCAATAACCCCGACAAGCCCTACGCGGGGTTCCAGCCATGAGCGCGGCCCTCAATGTGCAGGTGAGCGCGGCAAGAATGCTCACACCGGTGGTGCGCGAATTCACCCTGGTGGCCTGCGACGGCACCCTGCCCGGCTTCTCGCCCGGCAGCCATGTGCAGGTGCATCTGCCGCTGGCCGAAGGCAAGGTACGCAATGCCTACTCACTGACCAGCGACCCGGCGCACCACCAGCACTACCGCATCGCCGTGCGCCTGCAAGACGTGTCCCGTGGCGGTTCGCAGTACCTGCATCGACAGGTGCAGGTCGGCGACACCTTGCAGATCTCGCCACCGGCCAATCTGTTCGCCCCCCACGCCACGGCCCGCCTGCATATCCTGATCGCCGCCGGCATCGGCATCACGCCGTTCATGGCCTACATCGCGACCCTCGAACAACAGCAGGCCGAGTTCGAACTGCATTACCTGTTCAGGCCGGGCCTGAGCGACGCCTACCTCGACGAGTTGCAACAGCGCCTCGGTGCACTCCTGCACACCTACGAAGGCCGCCCGGACCTGAGCCGCATCCTCGGCAACCGGCCGCTGGGCAGCCACGTCTACACCTGCGGCCCGCAGTCCCTGCTCGACGCGGTCGAGCACCAGGCCACGCGCCTCGGCTGGCCGCCCAAACGCGTGCACTCGGAAGCGTTCAAGGGCGCACAACCGGGCCAGCCGTTCGACCTGCACCTGCTGCGCAGTGATCGGCGCCTGCGGGTCGAAGCCGAGCAGAGCCTGCTCGAAGCCCTGGAAACCGCCGGGTTGCAGGTACCCAACCTGTGCCGTGGCGGCGTGTGCGGCCAGTGCATGACGCGTCACATGGGCGGCGCCATCGAACACCGCGACAGCTTCCTCACACCGGCCGAGCAGGCCGACTTTCTGATGCCCTGCGTCTCTCGCGGCAACGGCCCATGCGTTTCGCTGGACCTCTAGGAGTTGTTGACCATGCCTCTACCATCGAGCCCCGTGCTGAGTTATCGGGACGACTTCAGCTTTCACAACAGCCCGACGGCGATCCGCCGCTTCCCCTTCCCGTTTACCGAAGACAGTTACCTGTACTCGGTGAATATCGAGCCGGCGACCTCACGCGACCCGGGCTCGATCTATGAACATGGCTTCGACATCGACGAGCACTACCGCTCGGAAATGGCCGAACGCGCGCTGGTGCTGGACAAGGACCCGCGTCGCTACCTGGTGATGCCGCACATGCAAGTGGCCGCCTGGGATGCGTTGCAGATGCTGATGGAACACCTCGCCGCCGATTACCCGCAGTGGTTCAGCCTGGCCCGTGATGGCGACCGCTGGCATTGGCGTAACCGCCTGCTGGAGATCAACCAGCACTTTGTATTCGGCGACGCCACCAGCCTGCCCTGTGAACCGCTGGAATTTATCGGGCGCCAGGTGCAGGGAGATTTCGCCTTGCTCGACCAGCGCGACGGCGACCTCTACATGGACGCCGGCCTGATCACCGGCCCGGCCGACTGGTCCTTGGCATTCGACGCCGGCATGAGTTTCAAGCAGTGGCATGCACCGGTGCCCATGGCCCATCAAATGGGCGTGTTCGAGCGTGCGCTGAAGTACCTGCTCAACCTGCAGGCCGGCCAGCCTGTGCGGCGCCTGAACTGGACCCTGACCATCAACCCGCGCCTGGATTCATCCCCCGAGACCTTTCACGAATGGGGCGCCGATCGCGGCCAGATCACCGCGCAGAACGTCGGGCAACAGGTGCACCTGCGGGTCGAGTTGCAAGTGATGGCGCGCCTGGCCCGCAGCAACGCGGTGATGTTCAGCATCCGCACCTACCTGATCAGCATGGACGAGCTGGTGACCCAGCCCGGCTGGGGCTGTCGCCTGCACCGCGTGCTGCGCGACCTGCCCGACCCCATCGCCGACTACAAGGGCATGACCCGCTACCGGCACACGCTGGTGGAGTGGCTGAGCCAGTTCGACCCGCAGGCCTGACCGCCCCTTTTCCCGGCTCTCTTTTTACCCAAAGGACCCTCACATGACCCACTCATGGCGTATTTCTGCATTGGCCGAGCGGCACCGCGCGCTCGGATCGAACCTCGAAGACTGGAACGGCATGGGCACGGCCTGGACCTACAGCAGCGGGCTGGCCGACCACCACCAGGCGATCCGCACCCGTGCCGGGCTGATGGACGTGTCGGGGCTGAAAAAAGTCCACTACGTCGGGCCCCACGCCGAGAGCCTGTTGCAATGGGCGACCACCCGCGATATCGCCAAGCTCTACCCCGGCAAATCGGTGTACGCCTCGATGCTCGACGAAGACGGCAAATTCGTCGACGACTGCATCGTCTACCGCACCGGGCCCAACGCCTTCATGGTGGTGCATGGCGCCGGCACCGGGCATGAAATGCTCGTGCGCTCAGCCCAGGGCCGGCAAGTGGCGGTGCTGTTCGATGACGACCTGCACGACCTGTCGCTGCAAGGCCCGCTGGCGGTGGATTTCCTCGCCGAGCACGTGCCCGGCATTCGCCAGTTGCCGTACTTCCACCACCTACAAACCCGCCTGTTCGACCGCCCGGTGATGATCTCCCGCACCGGCTACACCGGCGAGCGCGGCTACGAGATTTTCTGCAAGGCCGCCGACGCGCCTTTCCTGTGGGACAGCATCCTCGAACAAGGCGCGAGCCTGGGGATTATCCCGTGTGCCTTCACCGCTCTGGACTGGCTGCGGGTGGAAAGCTCGCTGATGTTTTTTCCCTACGACAATTCGCAGATGTACCCCTTCGCCGACCAGAAGGCCGGCGACACCCTCTGGGAAATGGGCCTGGATTTCACCGTCTCCCCTGGCAAACAAGCATTTCGCGGCGCCGAAGAACACCTGCGCCTGCGCGGCCAGGAGCGTTTCAAGATCACCGGCGTGCTGCTCGACGGCGTACGCCCTGCCGAGGCCGGCGACACCCTGTGGCAAGGCGGCCAGCAGGTCGGCGTGATCACCTGCGGCATGTATTCGCGCCTGAGCAAACGCTCGATGGCCATCGCACGCATGAGCGTTGCCTGTTCCGAACCCGGCATTGCCTTGCAGGTGCGCGGCAGCCTTGAAGGCACCGCCACCACCCACGCCCTGCCCTTTGACGACCCGGAAAAAACCAAGCGCACGGCCAAGGGCTGAGCCTTCCCACACTTGATTCAGGAGCCTTCGATGGACGCCTCCAGCGAACATTACATTCTCAAGATCACCTGCCCGGCGGCGTCCGGGATTGTCGCGGCGATCAGCGCTTGCCTGGCCCACCAGCAGTGCTATATCAGCGAGCTGGCGCAATTCGACGACGAGTTCACCGGGCAGTTTTTCATGCGCGCGGTGTTCCGCTTCAACACCGGGGTCAGCGGTGATATCGGTGCCCTGCGCGAAGGCCTGGGCGACCTCGCCGGTGGCTTCGACATGCAGTGGCAGTTGTTCAGCTCGCGCCAACCGACCCGCGTGCTGCTGATGGTCAGCAAGTTCGACCACTGCCTCACCGACCTGCTCTATCGCCACCGCAAGGGCGAAATGGACATGCACATCACCGCCGTGGTCTCCAACCACCTGGACCTGCGAGCCATGGCCGAACGCGAAGGCATCCGCTTCATCTACCTGCCCATCACCAAGGACAGCAAGGCCAGCCAGGAAGCCGAGCTGATGCGCATCGTCGAGGACACCCAGACCGACCTGGTGGTGCTCGCCCGCTATATGCAGATTCTGTCGGACGGCCTGTGCCAACAGCTCTCGGGGCGGGCGATCAATATCCATCACTCGTTCCTGCCCGGGTTCAAGGGCGCCAAGCCCTATCACCAGGCCTACGACCGTGGCGTGAAGCTGATCGGCGCCACCGCCCACTACGTCACCAGCGACCTCGATGAAGGGCCGATCATCGAGCAGGAAATCCAGCGCGTCGACCATACCCACCTGCCCGACTCGCTGGTCGCCATTGGCCGCGACACCGAGACCGTCGCCCTTTCCAAAGCCCTGAAATACCACCTGGAGCACCGGGTGTTCATCAACCAGGACAAGACAGTGATCTTTCGCTGAAACCCTTCAGGAGGCACGCTCATGACTCTACGTGTAGCAATCATCGGCGCCGGCCCGTGCGGCCTGGCACAACTTCGCGCGTTCCAGTCGGCCCGCGACCAGGGCACCGCCATTCCCGAACTGGTGTGCTTCGAGAAACAGCAGGACTGGGGCGGCATGTGGAACTACACCTGGCGCACCGGCCTGGACGAGAACGGCGAGCCGGTGCACGGCAGCATGTACCGTTACCTGTGGTCCAACGGCCCCAAGGAGTGCCTGGAGTTCGCCGACTACACCTTTGAAGAGCACTTTGGCCGGCCCATCGGCTCCTACCCGCCCCGTGAGGTGCTGTGGGACTACATCAAGGGCCGGGTCGAAAAAGCCGGCGTGCGCGACTACATCCGCTTCAACAATGTGGTGCGCCAAGTCACCTTCGACGAGCAGACCCAACGCTTCACCCTCTACGCCCACGACTACAACAACGACACGCTGACCTGTGAGGAGTTCGACTACGTGGTCAACGCCTGCGGCCACTTCTCCACGCCCAAGGTGCCGTACTTCGACGGCTTCGAACAGTTCGCCGGGCGCATCCTGCATGCCCATGATTTTCGCGAGGCACTGGAGTTCAAGGACAAGGACCTGCTGATTGTCGGCAGCAGCTATTCGGCCGAGGACATCGGCTCGCAGTGCTACAAGTACGGCGCCCGCAGCATCACCAGTTGCTACCGCACCGCGCCCATGGGCTATGCCTGGCCAGACAACTGGGAAGAAAAGCCGCTGCTCACGCGCCTGGAAAACAACCGCGCGTACTTTGTCGATGGCAGCAGCAAACACATCGATGCGGTGATCCTGTGCACCGGCTACAAGCATCATTTCCCGTTCCTGCCGGATGAGCTGAGCCTCAAGACCGACAACCGCCTGTGGCCGATGAACCTGTACAAGGGCGTGTTCTGGGAACCCAACCCGCGCCTGATCTACCTGGGCATGCAGGACCAGTGGTACTCCTTCAACATGTTCGACGCCCAGGCCTGGTATGCCCGCGATGTGATCCTGGGGCGCATCACCCTGCCGAGCCAGGCCGAACGAGCCGCCGACAGCCAGCAGTGGCACGCACGGGAACAGACCCTGGAAACCAACCAGCAGATGTTCGAGTACCAGGGCGCCTACATCCAGCACCTGGTGGACGCCACCGACTACCCGAATTTCGACATCGCCGCGGTGAACGAAACCTTCCTGCACTGGAAGCATGACAAGGCGGAAAACATCATGGGCTACCGCGACAAGTCCTATCGTTCGCTGATGACCGGCACCCAATCGCCACCGCACCACACACCGTGGTTGCAGGCACTGGATGACTCGATGGCGGCGTACCTGGGTGAGCCCGCGACGCCCATCAAGTCGGTCGGCTGATGATGAATGCACCTCGTGTTTCTCATCCCCGAGAGCCCGGGCTGTTCGCCCGCGCCCCCCACCTGGAACGTTACCGCGTGGCCGCCGGCGGAGTGACCCTGGTGGACTTGCAACCCGGCGACCGCCTGCAGGTGATCGACATCGAAGGCCGGCAAACCTGCGCACTGCTGGCCCTCGATGCCGACGGGCGCAGTGCGTTGGCCAGTTGGGCACTGCACGGCACAACGGCTTGCCGCGTGACCCGGCGTATCGG
This sequence comes from Pseudomonas sp. Z18(2022), assembly GCF_036346535.1. NCBI lineage: Bacteria > Pseudomonadati > Pseudomonadota > Gammaproteobacteria > Pseudomonadales > Pseudomonadaceae > Pseudomonas > Pseudomonas sp. Z18(2022). Next base: position 11,748 of record NZ_JAOTOA010000028.1, on the reverse strand, counting down.
CCAGGCGCTCAACCGGCGCGGCATCGACCCGCAACGGTTGCCGCTGGCCGCCTCGCTGTGGGACGACGACAGTCCGCCCGGCCATAGCCGCCATTTCACCGCCCATGACCGGTCGCTGGTGATCGTTGCCGCCCCGGCCGGGCCCACCGCCGTTGACCGGCAATACCGGCCGAGCGAACTGCGCCTGCTGGTAACCCGCGTCGACCCCTCCCCCCTCTGGGTGCCCGCCCTGCCTGAACCGTTGGGCGAAGTGCTGGACGAATTCACCCTGCGCGCCGGCACGGCCCACAGCTACACCGTCGCCAAGGGGCAGTACGTGCAGGTGCTGGATGTGGCCGGGCGCCAATGTTCGGACTTTGTCGCCCTCGACCGTCGCGCCCTGGATCGCGGGCTGGAGCTGGACCTCGACCAGACCGTCACCCGCACGCTGAACGGCAGCGCCTACCCCGCACCCGGGCTGTTCTCGAAGTTTTTCGACCGGAACATGCAACCGATGCTGGAGGTGGTGCAAGACACCGTCGGCCGCCACGATTCCTTCGCCCTGGCCTGCGCCGCACGCTATTACGAAAGCCAGGGCTATTTCGGGCACGACAACTGCAGCGACAACCTCAGCCAGGTGCTCGCGCCCCATGGCGTCCAGGCCCGCAAGGGTTGGCCGGCGATCAATTTTTTCTTCAATACCGGGATCGACGCGCACCAGCAGATGACCCTCGACGAGCCCTGGTCGCGTCCCGGCGACTACGTGCTGTTGCGGGCCGCCACCGACCTGCTGTGCGCCAGCACTTCATGCCCGGATGACATCGACCCGGCCAATGGCTGGGACCCGAGCGACATCCACGTCCGCATCTACAGCGAGAAGGAGCGTTTTTCCATCGCCATGAGCACTCGAACCACGGCCGATGCCGACCCGATTCTGACCCGTGAGTCTGCGTTCCACTCACGCACAAGCCGCCTCACCGGCAGCTTCACCGACTACCGCAACTGGTGGCTGCCGTTGCGCTACGACGGCTACGGCGCCATCGAGGAATACCTCGGTTGCCGCGAACGGGTAGCGGTGATGGACCTGACCGCCTTGCGCAAATTCGAAATCATCGGCCCCGACGCCGAGAGCCTGTTGCAGTACTGCCTGACCCGCGACGTGCGGCGCCTGGCGGTGGGCCAGGTGGTCTATTGCGCCATGTGCCACCCCCACGGCGGCATGCTCGATGACGGCACCTTGCTGCGCCTGGGCCCGGACAATTTCCGCTGGGTCTGCGGTGAGGACTACGCCGGGGTGTGGCTGCGGGAACAGGCACAGAAACTGGGCATGAAGGTGTGGGTCAAGTCCGCCAGCGAGCAGATCCACAACCTGGCGGTGCAGGGGCCGATGAGCCGCGAGCTGCTTAAACAGATGGTCTGGACCCCGCCCACCCAACCGGGCCTGGAAGCCCTCGGCTGGTTCCGCTTCCTGGTGGGGCGGCTGGACGGTTTCGACGGCTGTCCGTTGATGATTTCCCGTACCGGCTACACCGGCGAACTGGGTTATGAAGTGTGGTGCCAGCCCGAAGACGCCGAACGGGTGTGGGACCGCATCTGGCAGCTCGGCCAACCCTTGGGGCTGGTCCCCCTGGGCCTGGAAGCGCTGGACATGCTGCGCATCGAAGCCGGGCTGATTTTTGCCGGCTACGAGTTCAGCGACCAGACCGACCCGTTTGAGGCGGGTATCGGGTTCAGCGTGCCGCTGAAAAGCAAAACCGATGATTTCATCGGGCGCGACGCCCTGTTGCGGCGCAGTGCGCACCCCACCCACAAGCTCGTCGGCCTGCACTTGAGCGGCAACGAGACTGCCCACCATGGCGACCCGGTGTACCAGGGCCGGGCCCAGGTCGGGGTCGTTACCAGTGCCTGCCGCTCTCCGCTGCTGGCCAGCAACATCGCGTTGTGCCGGGTGGACGTGGCGTGCGCCGAGCCCGGCACGGTACTCGAGATTGGCAAAGTCGATGGCCTGCAGAAGCGCATCAGCGCCACGGCCAGCGCAGCGATTTTCTATGACCCGGACAAAAGCCGGGTGCGCAGTTGATCGTTCCGATACGCGTGTGCGCCACCCCATTTTGACTGCCCCACTTAAACGCTATTCAGACATGGGAATACAGAGATGGAAGCGACGACGTTCGAGGCAGTACCGCAGGCCGCCAGTTCGGTGGGCAGCCTGCACCGCAAGATCGATTGGCGCGGGGCGTTCTGGGTCGCCAGTGGCGTACCCGCCCTGGTGCTGTTCTCTATTGGCGCCATTGCCGCGACGGTCGGCAAACCGGCGTGGATCGTGTGGATCGTGTCGATCCTGTTCGGGTTTATCCAGGCATTCACTTATGCCGAGATCGCCGGGTTATTCCCCCACAAGTCCGGTGGCGCCTCGGTATACGGCGCCGTCGCCTGGGTGCGCTACAGCAAGCTGATTGCACCGGTTTCGGTGTGGTGCAACTGGCTGGCATGGTCGCCGGTGCTGTCCATCGGCTCGGGGCTGGCGGCGGGTTATATCCTGACCGCGCTGTTTCCCGCCGATGCACTGATCAACACCTGGCAACTGACCCTGCTGGACCTGGGCTGGGTCAAGAGCGGCCTGTCGCTGCGGATCAACGCGACCTTCGGCATCGGCCTGTTGATTCTGCTCACGGTGTTTGCCGTGCAGCACGGCGGCATCCTGCGTTCGGCGCGCCTGACCCTGGTGCTGGGCGTCACCTCGCTGATCCCGCTGCTGCTGGTGGGCGTGGTGCCGTTGTTCACCGGGGATGCGGCCCAGGCCAACTTCCTGCCGCTGTACCCCCTGGCCCATGATGCGGCCGGGCAAGTCATCGATGGGCCCTGGGATATTTCCGGCTGGTCGCTGATGGCCGGCGGGCTGTTCATGGCCGCGTGGTCCACCTACGGTTTTGAAACGGCGGTGTGCTACACCCGGGAGTTCAAGGACCCCAAGCGCGACACGTTCAAGGCGATTTTCTACGCCGGCCTGCTGTGCATCCTGGTATTCACCCTGGTCCCGCTGGCGTTTCAAGGCAGCCTGGGGCTGGGCCAACTGGTGACCCCGGCGGTGCTCGACGCCAGCGGCGCCATCGTCACGCCGGCGGTGTACAGCGGCCTGTTGTCACCTGCGATCTATAGCGGCATGGGGGTTGGCCAGGTCATGGCCGACAGCATTGGCGGTGGCAAGGTGGTCGCCAATATCGTGCTGATCATGCTGGTGCTGGCGACGTTACTGGCGATCATGACCTCGATGTCCGGTTCTTCGCGCACCCTGTATCAGGCGTCGGTGGACGGCTGGCTGCCCAAATACCTGGGACGTACCAACGAACACGGGGCGCCCACGGCGGCGATGTGGACCGACCTGTCGTTCAACCTGCTGCTGTTGCTGATGTCCGACTACGTGTTCGTGCTCGCGGCCTCCAACGTCAGCTACATCATCTTCAACTTCCTCAACCTCAACGCGGGCTGGATCCACCGCCTGGACCGCCCCGACTGGGTGCGCCCGTACAAGGCGCCCACCGTGCTGCTGGCGGCGGGTGGCGTGCTGAGCTTCGTCAACCTGGCCTGCATGGGCCTGGGCGCGGATATCTGGGGCGCGGGCACGCTGGTCACCGGTTTGCTGCTGGCGCTGCTGATCCTGCCGGTGTTCTGCTTCCGCCACTACGTGCAGGACAAGGGCCGCTTTCCCGCCGCGATGCTCAGCGACCTGTATATCCAGGCCGATGACGGGCAAAAGCGTGCCGGTTGGTTGCCCTATGCCACGCTGATTGCCGGTGTGCTGGTGGTGTATGGCTGCCATCAGCTGGTAGCCTGATCTCATCGCTGAGGGAGTGATCCCTCAGCGCCTTCACTTCTCCAGACAATGGTGACGCTTTTGACCAGCTCTCTCTCCACGCTTGCCCGCGATATCGACGGCAAGGCCATCGCTGCCCAGGTTCTCGACGAGGTTCGCGAAGAGGTTCAGGTGCTTGCCACGCAACAGATCTACCCGGCGCTGGCCGTGCTGCTGGTGGGCGACGACCCGGCCAGCCACGTCTATGTGCGCAATAAACTGCTGCGGGCCAAGGAAGTCGGGATTCGCTCCCTCGAATACCGGCTGCCGGACGACGCCAGCCAGGCGCACGTGCTGGAGCTGATTGCCCGTCTGAACGCCGACCCTGCGGTCAACGGCATCCTGGTGCAGTTGCCGCTGCCGGGCCATATCGACGAAGCCTCAGTGATTCATGCCATCGACCCGATCAAGGACGTGGATGGCTTTCATCGGGAAAACGTCGGCGGCCTGGTGCAAGGCCTGGAAGTGCTCACACCCTGCACCCCCAGTGGCTGCATGCGCCTGCTGCACGAAACCTGCGGTGATCTGAGCGGCTTGCACGCGGTGGTGATTGGCCGCTCGAACATTGTCGGCAAACCCATGGCGACCCTGTTGTTGCAGGCCAACTGCTCGGTCAGCGTGGTGCACTCGCGCAGTGTCGATGCACCCGCGTTGTGCCGCCTGGCAGACATCGTGGTCGCCGCTGTGGGCCGGCCACAACTGATCGACGCCAGCTGGCTCAAGCCCGGCGCGGTGGTGATTGATGTGGGGATCAACCGTATCAGTACCGAGACCGGCACGCGGTTGGTGGGGGATGTGGACTATGCGAGCGCACGCACCGTGGCCAGTGCGATTACCCCGGTGCCGGGAGGTGTGGGGCCGATGACGATTGCCTATCTGCTGAAGAACACCCTGGTGGCCGCCCAGTTGCAGCGGGCCGCCCTGCCCCACGAGCTGGCGGTGAGCTGAGCCCCAATGCAAGCCGCCACTGTAGGAGCGAGCTTGCTCGCGAAAAGCGCAAGGACACCGCGCTAATCCAGAAGCGCTGCGTCATCGTTGACGTTCTTCGCGAGCAAGCTCGCTCCTACAGTGGGCCGTTCGGGCTATCAGTGGTTGTAAGCCCGCTCGTTGTGCTCGGCCAGGTCGAGCCCCATCTCTTCCACCGACTCATGGGCGCGCAACCCAACCAGTGCATTGACCACCTTGAGAATGATCCAGCTGATCACGAAGCAATACACCGTGGTCAGCAGTACGCCCTTGATCTGGGCAACCACCTGGCCGCCCATGGTCACGCCTTCCACCAGCCCGCCCATGGACGGCACGCAGAACACGCCGGTCAACACCGCGCCGATCATGCCGCCGATGCCGTGCAAGCCGAACACATCGAGGCTGTCGTCATAACCGAAACGACGCTTCAACACCGTCACGCTCAAGTAGCAGAACACCCCGCACAGCAGGCCGATGGCCAAGGCACCGCCGACGCCCACATAGGCACAGGCCGGGGTGATCCCCACCAGGCCGGCCAGGGCACCGCTCGCCAGGCCCAGGGCACTCGGCTTGCCGACCTTGAACCACTCGGTGAACATCCAGCCGAGAATCCCGGCGCACGCGCCCAGTTGGGTGTTGAGCATGACAATTCCCGAGGTGCCGTTGAGCCCGCCACCGGAGCCGATATTGAACCCGAACCAGCCCACCCAGAGCATCGCCGCGCCAGCCATGGTCAGGCTCAGGTTGTGAGCCGGCATCGGCGTGTTCTGGTAGCCACGGCGTTTGCCCAGGATCAGGCACGCGGCCAGTGCAGCCACACCGGCGTTGATGTGCACGGCGGTGCCACCGGCAAAATCGAGCACGCCCCAGTTATGCATCAAGGCCCCCGAACCGCCCCACACCATATGCGCCACCGGGGCATAGACCAGGGTGAACCACACGGCCATGAACAGCAGCGCCGCCGAGAACTTCATGCGTTCGGCAAAGGCCCCGGCGATCAGGGCCGGGGTGATGATGGCGAAGGTCATCTGGAAGGTCACGAACACGCCTTCCGGAATATCCCCCACCAGGCTCTCGGGGGTCATGCCGGCCAGAAAGGCCCGGTTCAACCCGCCGACAAAACTGTTGAACGTCACCTGCCCTTCGACCATGCCGGTGGTGTCGACCACCATGCTGTAGCCGTAGATCACCCACAACACGCCCACCAGGCCGGCGATGCCAAAGCACTGGGTGAACAGCGAGAGCATGTTTTTCGCACGCACCAGGCCGCCGTAGAACAACGCAAGCCCCGGCAGGCACATGAACAGCACCAGCACGGCGGCGGTGACCATCCAGGCGGTGCTGCCGGTGTTCAAGGTGGGGGCGTCGGCGGCCTGGGCCAAGGGTGCAAAGGCAGCGGCCGCCAGTAACGCGAGAAGGGATTTGCCAAGAAGACGATTGACCATGTTCAAAGCTCCTGCAAAAGAAATGGGATGGGGCTGGCAGTGAGCAGTTGTTGTTTGGGGAGCCTCTTGCCGGGCCCCTTGATTTGATTTTTTTGTGGCAAGGGAGCTTGCTGTGGCGAGGGAGCTTGCTGTGGCGAGGGAGCTTGCTCCCGTTCGACAGCGCAGCTGGAGCCGGCTCTTTCAGGGCTGCTTCGCACCCCAGCGGGAGCAAGCTCCCTCGCCACAGGTTTTCATCCGGTTTCAGTAACCGCTACCGGAACCCGGCACCCAACTGGTGCCCGCCAGCGGCACCCGGGCCATGGCGGCCGACTCCACCGTCAACGCCACCAGGTCCTCGGGGTCGAGGTTGTGCAGGTGGGATTTGCCGCATGCACGGGCCATGGTCTGCGCCTCCAGCACCATCACCCGCAGATAGTTGGCCAACCGACGCCCGCCTTCCACCGGGTCCAGGCGCTTGGACAGTTCCGGGTCCTGGGTGGTGATCCCGGCCGGGTCGCGGCCGTTCTGCCAGTCGTCGTAGAAGCCGGCGGCCGAGCCGATCTTTTTCAGTTCCGCGTCCAGCCGTGGGTGGTTATCGCCCAGGGCAATCAACGCCGCCGTACCGATGGCAACCGCGTCCGCGCCCATCGCCATGGCCTTGGCCACATCGGCGCCGTTACGAATCCCGCCCGACACGATCAACTGGACCTTGCGGTGCATGCCCATCTCCTGCAAAGCCTGTACCGCTTGCGGGATGGCCGACAGAATCGGGATGCCAACGTGCTCGATAAACACGTCCTGGGTGGCGGCCGTACCGCCCTGCATGCCGTCGAGGACAATCACATCGGCACCGGCCTTGACGGCCAGCTTCACGTCGTAATACGGCCGGCTGGCGCCGATTTTCACGTAGATCGGTTTTTCCCAATCGGTGATTTCCCGCAGCTCGGCAATCTTGATTGCCAGGTCATCCGGGCCGGTCCAGTCCGGGTGGCGGCACGCGCTGCGCTGGTCGACGCCAATCGGCAAGGTGCGCATGCCGGCCACGCGCTCGGTGACTTTCATCCCCAGCAACATGCCGCCACCGCCGGGCTTGGCGCCCTGGCCCAGGACGATCTCGATGGCGTCGGCCTTGCGCAGGTCGTCGGGGTTCATGCCGTAGCGCGACGGCAGGTACTGATACACCAGGTGCTGGGACTGGCCGCGCTCTTCCGGGGTCATGCCACCGTCGCCGGTGGTGGTGCTGGTGCCGGCGATGGTCGCGCCACGCCCCAGGGCTTCCTTGGCGTTGGCCGACAGCGCGCCGAAACTCATGCCGGCGATGGTCACCGGAATCTTCAGGTGGATCGGTTTCTTGGCAAAGCGGTTGCCGAGGATCACGTCAGTGCCGCACTTCTCGCGATAGCCTTCCAGCGGGTAGCGCGACACGCTGGCGCCCAGCAGCAGCAAGTCATCGAAGTGCGGCAGCTTGCGCTTGGTGCCGCCGCCGCGAATGTCGTAGATGCCGGTTTCGGCGGCACGCTGGATTTCCTGGATGGTCAGGCGGTCGAAGGTGGCCGACTCGCGCAACACTGGAGGGGTTTGTTCACTCATGGTGGAGCTCCTGGATCAGTACGCGGAGGCGTTATCGACTTTGAAGTTGTAGAGCTGGCGGGCCGAGCCGTAGCGCTTGAAGTCCGCCGCCTGATGGGCGAAACCGGCGCGGTCGAGCAGTTCCTGGAGTTCTTGCAGGTGTTCGCTGCGCATCTCTTTTTCGATGCAATCGGAGCCCAGGGACTCCACCGTGCCTTTGACGTAGATGTGGGTTTCATACAACGAATCCCCCAGTGCATCGCCGGCATCGCCGCACACCACCAGGCGCCCGGCCTGGCCCATGAAGCAGCTCATATGGCCGATGCTGCCACCGACAACGATGTCGATGCCCTTCATGGAAATACCGCAACGCGCCCCTGCGTCACCTTCAATCACCAGCAAGCCGCCATGGGCCGTTGCGCCGGCGGCCTGGGAGGCGCTGCCTTTGACGCGCACCGAGCCCGACATCATGTTCTCGGCGCAGCCCACGCCGACATTGCCGTGCACGGTGATCGACGCCTGTTGGTTCATGCCCGCGCAGTAGTAGCCCGCGTGGCCCTCGATATCGATGGACACCGCCTGGTTCACCCCCACGGCGAGGTTGTGCTTGCCGTTGGAATGGGTGACGCGCCATTCGTTATCGATAGCCTGCGCGTGCAGCGCCTGGTTGAGGTCACGCACGCTGGCGGTGGAAAGATCGATGGTTTTCATGTGTGCGCTCCTTAAGCTGACTCGCGTTCCCAGATGTACAGGGTGGCCGGTGCGGGCTCCCAGATACGGGCGTTTTCAATCCCCGGCAGGCTCGACAGCGCCTGGTACTCGGAGGCCATGGCGACGTAGTCGTCGGTCTCGGCGAGGATCGCCGGCTTGCAGGCAATCGGATCGCGGATCACCGCAAAACCGTTGCGCGTGCCGATGGCAAAGGTGAAGAAGCCGTCGAGGTCTTCCAGGGAGTGATCCAGCGCTTCCTTGAGGGAGTCGCCCTGTTGCAGGCGCCAGGTCAGGTAGCCGGCGGCGACTTCGGTGTCGTTGTCGGTTTCGAAATGGATGCCTTCGCGCTTGAGTTCCTGGCGCAGGCGGAAGTGGTTCGACAGCGAACCGTTGTGCACCAGGCACAGGTCGGCGCCGGTGGAAAACGGGTGGCTGCCTTCCATGGTCACTGCACTTTCAGTGGCCATGCGCGTATGGCCGATGATGTGGCTGCCCTGCATGTTCGCCAGGCCGAAGCGCTGGGAGATCTCCTGGGGCAAGCCCATGCCCTTGAGAATCTCGATGCTCTGCCCGGCGCTCATGATGCGCACGCTCGGTGCCAGTTCGGCCAGGGCCAGGCGCACCGGGGCTTCGTCGGCGTGGATCTTCAATACGGCGGCACTGGCGTTCTGGAACCAGTCCAGGGAACAGCCCAGGCGCCCTTCCAGCTCGCCCATCAGGGCTTTCCAGTCAAACGCTTCGGTGGTCGCCTGCAGGGTCAGCTTGACCCAGCCGTCGGCCACTTCGTCGCCGTAGATGGCGAACCCGGCACTGTCCGGGCCACGGTCGGTCATGGCCTGCAACATGGGTTCAAAGAGCTTGCCGAGCTGGGGCTCCAACTGCGGGTTTTTCAGGTACAGGCCTACGATTCCACACATAACAAGTCTCCGTCACACGGTGTCAGAAAAATTCGGTATAGCGCTGGATTTCCCAGTCGCTCACATGGCGGCTGTACTCAACCCACTCCATGCGCTTGAGCTTGATGAACTCACCCACGATCTGCGGGCCCAGTACCTCGACGAACAGCGGGTCGGCTTCCAGCGCGTCGCAGGCTTCCTTGAGGGATTGCGGCAGGGTCTTGATGCCGCGCTCGGCGATCTGCTCAAGGCTCAGGCTGTAGAGGTTTTCGTTGCAGACGTGGTCGATTTCCAGCTGGCGATCAATCCCGTCCAGGCCGGCCGCGATGATCGCGGCGCTGACCAGGTAGGGGTTGCAACCGGCGTCCGGCAGGCGGAATTCAAGGCGGCCATAGGGCACCCGCACCATGGCCGAACGGTTGTTGGCGCCGAAGGCAATAAAGGCCGGGGCCCAGGTGGCACCGGACAAGGAATTGCCCACCACCAGGCGCTTGTAGGAGTTGACGGTTGGCGCGGCGAACGCGCACAGGGCCGGGCCGTGGGCAAGCAAGCCGGCGGCGAAGTGATAGGCCATTTTCGACAAGCCCATGCCGCTTGGATCGCTGGCATCAAAGAACAGGTTTTTGTTCTCGGCGCTGCTGATGGACAGGTGAAAGTGCATGCCGTTGCCGGCGCGTTTCGGGTCGGGCTTGGGCATGAAGGAGCAGATCATGCCCAGGTCATTGGCGATCTCGCCGGCGGCCATGCGGAAGAAGGTAAAGCGGTCGGCCGAGGTCAGGGCATCGCTGTAGGTGTAGTTGATTTCGAATTGGCCGTTGGCGTCTTCGTGGTCGATTTGATAGACCTCGAAATCCACCGCCTGCAAGGCTTCGGTCAGCCGTTCAAGGAACACCCGCGAGCGCGACAGCCCTTTGTAGTCGTAGCAAGGCTTGTCCAGGTTGTCGCTGGGGTCGACCAATTGCAGCTTGCCCTGCTCGTCGCGGCGCATCAGGTTGAACTCGGGCTCCAGGCCAGTGTTCAGGGTCCAGCCCTTGTCTTGCAGGCGCTGCACTTGCTGCTGCAGCACGTAGCGGCTGTCGTAGGGATGTGGCTTGCCGTCCACATGGCCGACGCACACCACCCGCCCGTAGCCCGGTTGCCATGGCACCGGAGTCAGGGTCGACAGGTCGCCGCGGGCCATGAAGTCTGGCCCGTGAGGCTCCATGCCCATGCCGCTGATGGCGAACCCGGCAAAACCTGCGCCCTCTTCGGCCACCGTCTTGAGCCCGCAGATCGGCACCGACTTGGTCTTGGCCGCACCGTGTATGTCCACAAACTGCGCAAGCACGTACTTGATCCCGTGCTTGTCGATGATGCGCTGGGTTTCTGCTGGCAACATTGCGTGTCACTCCTCGCGAAAGGCAAAACCGTGTGGGTGGGCCTACTGTCTTTTTATTCCTAAAAAGAAAGTTAGTTTCCCTACAGGAATGCAATACCCTTGCCAGATTCGCGAGCGGGCGATTGAAGTGCCGATCAAAGCGCTTTTGTGCTGTATATATGGGAAAATTCTTTTCCCCGCAGGAATACGTAAAGCGGGGTGGCCTTCAAGTGCCAGACTTTGCACTTTCCCAGTGCGAAAATAATATTACTGAACGGAAACCGTGCAGGAGCCGATGATCATGTCCACCGAAACCGCCCCGCGCCTCAAGCTCGAGCAATACCTGGGGCTGCAGATCAAACGCCAGCGTCAGGCCCAGGACCTGAAGCTGTCCGATGTGGCGAAGATTGCCGATATCAGCCAGGGCATGTTGAGCAAGATTGAGAACGCCCAGGTGTCTACCAGTCTTGATACCTTGAGCCGCTTGTGTGATGTGCTTGGGCTGCCGTTGTCGAAGTTGTTCAGTGAGTATGACCAGCAGGATGGCAGTGCCTTGTTGGTCAAGGCTGACCAGGGGATGGAAGTGGTGCGTCGGGGGACCGAGAAGGGGCACACCTATCACCTGCTCAACCATACGCGGGGGCCCAAGAAGAGCTTCGAGGCGTATATGGTCAGCATGGATGACGCCAGTGAAGAGTTTCCGACCTTTGCGCACCCTGGGACTGAGTTTTTGCATTTGCTCGAGGGTGAGCTGATTTATCGGCATGGGAATCAGCTGTATCGGATGGAGGCCGGGGATAGCTTGACGTTTGAGGGGGAGATTCCGCATGGGCCGGAGGAGTTGGTGCAGGTGCCGATTCGGTTGTTGTCGATCATGAACTATGGGAACGATAAGGAGTGATTGGGGGCATATCCGTTATTTGGGTTGTTGCTGATATTGGTTCCGCTCTTACAGCGGGTCACTTTTGAAAAGAGCCCAAAAGTAACCAAAAG
>NZ_JAOTOA010000027.1:0-76204 GCF_036346535.1 Pseudomonas sp. Z18(2022) | reverse complement strand
TGACTAACGGATATTCACCCATACCACAGGGGTATCAAACCATACCAACCCGATATTAGACGAAAGCAAAACCACCAGAGGAAACTACCCACAATTACAAAAATACCTAAAGAGTATAAAAATGCCCACCCACTCCTCCTGGATCGTACTGTCCATCACCGGTCTCTACATGCTGAGCCTGGCACTGATCAGCTACGGCGTTCGCCGCCACTCCCGCAGCGCCAATAACTACACAACGGGCGGTGGCCACTTCCCGGCGTTCCTGATCGGCTTCCTGATGCTCTCGGAATTCATCGGCACCGCAGTCAGTATCGGCACCGCCCAAACCGGCTTCAAGGTAGGCATCTCCGCCGCATGGAACCTGTTCGCCCTGGCCCTCGGTTTCGTGCTGTTCGCCTGGCTACTGGCGCGCAAGTACAAGGACCTGGGCGACAACACCATCTCCGGCGTACTCGCGCGCAACTACGGCCAGCGCACCCGCTTCGCCACCTCGATCATCACTATCTTTGCCCTGGAGATCGTCGCCGTGTCGATCTACGCCAGCGGCGGCGCGGTGTTGGCCAGCGTGATGCAAGTGGACCGAACCCTGGCGATCGTGATCGTCGGCGTGGTCTCGGTCGCGTACGTCAGCATCGGCGGCATGCGCTCAGTGATCTACACCAACTTCGTCCACGCCGCCTTGAAGTACCTGGGCGTAGGCCTGGCATTGTGGTTCGGCTTGAAGCAGGTCGGCGGCATCAGCCAGTTGCAGGCGCAATTGCCCGCCAGCATGTTTGACTGGACCACCGTGGGCTGGGGCCAGATCATCGCCTGGATGATCGCCGGTATCGGCTCGATATTTTCCACTCAATACGTAATCCAGGCAGTAAACACCGTGAGCCATGCGGGCAAAGCCCAGCGTGCGTGTTTCTACGTGGCCGTGCTGATGGTGCCGTTCGGCATCGGCGCAGCATTGATCGGGATGTGCAGCGCGGTGCTGTTCCCCAACGTTGACTCCCTGCAAGCCTTCCCCACCCTGATCGCCAGCATGGACCAACTGACCGCCGGGCTGGTGGTCGCAGGCCTTGCCGGCTCACTGTTCGGCACCATCTCGGCAGTAAGCATGGGCTCGGCGACGCTGCTGCTGCGGGACTTCTACGAACCGTGGTTCAACCCGGAAAAAAGCGACGCCAAGTCCCTGCGCTTTGTGCGCCTGGCGACCATCGCCGTCGGCCTGTTGCCGATTGCCCTGGCACTGACTTCCGACAAGGTGCTGATGATCGCCTTCCTCGGCAAGGCGTTGCGCGCCTCCCTCGCGGTACTGGTGTTGATGGTGTTCTATGCACCGAAATTCGGCACCGCAGCCGGGGCATTCCTGAGCATCATTGCCTCGTTGCTGGCCACCGTGGGCTGGTTCCTCGCCGGTAATCCGTGGGGCATCGACAACGCCTACATCGCCCTGTTTACGCCGCTGATCATCATGGGCATCAGCCATGTGACACGCCGCAAGACACCGGCAGAACCACTGGTGGCGGCCACCAGCTGAGGTAGGATGGCAGCCCCACCAATAAGGAAGTTGTGAAATGCTGCCGATTCGCACCCCGTTGATCCTGCACCCCGGCCTGTCCACCCCTACCCGGCGCATCTGGCTGAAGCTTGAGAACCTGCAACCCTGTGGCTCGTTCAAGTTGCGCGGGATGACCACGCTGTGCGCCTACGCGGCGAGCCAGGGCAAGACCACCGTGGTGTGCCCTTCCGGCGGCAATGCCGGGCTGGCCACGGCCTTTGCAGCAAGAGGCTTGGGGTTGCAGGCGCGGATCGTGGTGCCCTCCACCACCCCCGAAGCCACCCGCGCGCGTATCCGCCAGGCGGGCGCCGAAGTGGTGGTGCACGGTGATCTGTGGGATCAATCCAACGAGCTTGCGTTGCAACTTTCCGAAGCGCCTGAAGCCCTGTATGTGCCGGCTTTTGACCATCCGTTGTTGTGGGAAGGCCACAGCAGCATGATCGATGAAATTCTCGAAGACTGCCCGCAGGTGGGCGCCATCGTGACCTCCGTGGGTGGCGGTGGATTGCTCGCGGGCGTGCTGACGGGGCTGGAGCGTCATGGACGGTTCGACTGCAAGGTGATTGCCTGTGAAACGGCAGGCGCGGCGTCGTTTGCCGCCGCCGTGGAAGCTGGAAAACCGGTGCGCCTGGCGAAGATCGACACTGTGGCCAAATCGTTGGCGGCCACTCAGGTGGCGGCGTGGCCGGTTGAACATATCAGCCAGTTTGCCCATCAGTGCGTGGTGTTGACTGATGCCGAGGCGATGATGGGCGTGGTGCGGTATGCCGATGATTTACGGCAGTTGGTGGAGCCGGCGTGCGGGGTTTCGTTGGCGGTGGCTTATCTGGAACATGCCGCGATTGCCGGGGTTGAGGATGTGGTGGTGATTGTGTGTGGCGGGGTGAGCATCAGCGCCCAAACGGTTGCTCAGTGGCAAGCACAGCAGCCCTTGTAGGAGCTGGCTTGCCAGCGATGGCGGAGTATCAGTCACATCATTGCTGAATGTGCTGCAGCCATCGCCGGCAAGCCGGCTCCTACAGCTGATGGGGCGCCCTCAGGCATCCTGCAGGATCAGGTCCGCGCCCTTCTCCGCCACCATCAGCACCGCCGCATGGGTATTGCCCGAGGTCACGTTCGGGAAAATCGACGCATCGACAATCCGCAGCCCCTGCAGCCCATGCACCTTCAAGCGCTTGTCCACCACCGACACCTGCGGGTCCGAACCCATGGCGCACGACCCGCACAGGTGATAGATCGAGCCGCTGTTCTCGCGGAAGTACTGCAGCATCTGCTCGTCGGTTTCCACCGCAGCCCCCGGCAACACCTCGGCCACGGTCACGCCCTTGAGCGCCGGGGCCTGCATGATCTTGCGCATCAGCCGGCTGCCCTGGATCACCTCGTCGATGTCCTTTTGGGTGCTCAGGTAGTTGGGGTCGATCAAGGCCGCATCCCGTGGGTTTTTCGAGGCGATGCGGATCGTCCCGCGGCTGGTGGGCCGGCACGGGTTGAAGCACAGCAAAAAGCCTGAATACGGCTCGGGCTTGAGGCTGGCCTTGTTGTTTTTCGGGATCTGGTACGACAGCGGGTTGAAGTACAGCTGCAGGTTCGGATGCGCCTGCTCCGCGTTGCCACGGAAGAACCCGCCGGCCTGGTTGACGCTCATGGCCAGCGCGCCCTTGCGGGTCAGCAGGTACTTGAGCCCCAGCTTGAACTGGCCGAACAGCGAGCTGAGCTGGTCGTTCAGGGTCGGGATATTGGCCTTGTAGTAATAGCTGGCGCACAGGTGATCCTGCAGGTTCTGCCCCACCGCCGGCAGGTCCTTGACCAGCGGGATGTTGTGTTCGGCGAGCAGTTGCTTGTCGGCCACACCCGACAGTTGCAGGATTTTCGGCGTGTCTACCGCGCCCGCACACAGGATCACTTCCTTGCGCGCGGTGAACGTGCGGACCACGCCGTGCTGGGTCACGCTGATACCGGTGGCGCGCTGCTGGTCGTCGAACAGTACGCGGTCTACCAGCGCATGCAGTTCCACGCTCAGGTTGGGTCGCCCCAACGCCGGATGCAGGTGCGCAAAGCTGCTGGAACAGCGCTCGCCGTTGCGGGTGTTGACGTCGTAGAGGCCCGCGCCTTCGAAGTTCGGCCCGTTGAAGTCATCGCTCAGGCCGTAGCCCAACTGCTCGCAGCCCTTGAGGAACACATCGCAGATGGCGTGGGTCTGGCCTTTCATCGGGGTGATGCTGATGGGGCCGCTGCCGCCGTGGTATTCGGTGTCACCCAGCGGGTGGTTTTCCAGCTTGCGGAAGTACGGCAGCACGTCCTTGAAGCCCCAGCCGTCGTTGCCGTTGGCGGCCCAGTCATTGAAGTCATGGGCCTGGCCGCGCACGTAGATCATGGCGTTGATCGAGCCGGAACCGCCCTGCACTTTGCCGCGCGGGGCGTAGATTTCACGGCCAGCCAGCTGTTTTTGCGGCTGGCTGTAGTACATCCAGTTGAAGGTCGGGTTGTAGTACATCTTGGCAAAACCGACCGGGATCTTGAACCACCAGGAGCTGTCCTTGCCGCCGGCTTCCAGCAGCAACACCGAATGCTCGCCCGAGGCGGAGAGTCGGTTGGCCAGGACGCAACCTGCGGCGCCGGCACCGGCGATGATGTAGTCGTATGTCATTCACGGTTACCGCATAAGTCGTTTTTTTTAGCCCTTGGCGGGCGAAGTGTCTTTCACGTCAGCCGGCGTAGGCGCCATTTGCAGGTGCAGGCGTTCGCCGGTGTACGGCGTGTGCTTGCGCACCACGTCCATGTTCAGCTCCACCCCAAGCCCCGGTTCGGTGGACGGGATGATGTAGCCGTCCTCCCATTGCAGCGGCTTGGTCAGCACTTCGGCGTGGAAGCCGCCCCAGGTCATGATGCTTTCCTGGATCAGGAAGTTCGGCGTGCACGTGGCCAGCTGGAAACTCGCCGCTGCGCCAATCGGCCCGTTGTACAGGTGCGGGGCGATTTGCGCGTAGTAGGCCTCGGCCATGCTGGCGATTTTCTTGCCTTCCAGCAGGCCGCCGCAGCGGGCCACGTTCATTTGCAGGATCGATGCACCGCCGGCCTGCAAGAGCTTGAAGAACTCGTACTTGGTGGTCAGCCGCTCGCCGGTGGCGATGGGGATGGTGGTCTTGGCCGCGACCTGGGCCATGGCGTCTTCCTGGCCCGGTGGCACCGGTTCTTCGAACCACAGCGGGTCGTATTTCTCCAGGCGCTTGGCCAGGCGGATTGCCGACGACGGCACCATCTGCCCGTGGGTGCCGAACAGCAGGTCGCACTTGTCTCCCACCGCTTCGCGGATCTTGCGGCAGAAGGTTTCGCAGCGCTCCAGCACTTCCAGGGAAATCTGGTGGCCGGAGTACGCGGTGTACGGGCCTGCCGGGTCGAATTTGACCGCGGTGAAGCCCTTGTTCATGTTCTCGATGGCGCACTCGGCGGCCAGGTCCGGGTCGTCGTAGTCGTACTCGCCCTTGCTGTTGACCGGGTACAGGTAGGTGTAGGAACGCAGGCGTTCGTTGACCTTGCCCCCCAGCAACTCATAGACCGGCTTGTTGGCGGCCTTGCCGATGATGTCCCAGCAGGCCATTTCCAGGCCGCTGACCACGCCCATCATGGTCAGGTCGGGACGCTGGGTGAAACCGCTGGAATACGCCTGGCGGAAGAAACGCTCGATGTGGTGCGGGTCGTGGTTGAGCAGGTAGCGCTCGAACACGTCCTCGATGATCGGCAGCATGGCCTTGGGGCCGAAGGTGGCGGCGTAGATCTCGCCCACGCCTTCGATGCCGCAGTCGGTTTTCAGTTTGACGAACAGCCAGTACATACCGCCGATGTGCGGTGGCGGTACGGCGACAATATGGGTTTCAAGGGCGACGATTTTCATCTCAGGCACCTGTCTGGTTGAATTTTTTACGATTGATCCGGGCGCGCAAGGTCAGGGCCGCAAGGGTCCCGAGCACGCCGATGAAGGCGATGTAGCCGAAGTACAGGTTGTAGCCGACCTGCCCCGGGTAGGTGTCGGTGAGGTAGCCATTGATCAGCGGGATAAAGGTGTCCGGCAGGTAACCCACCACCGAGACGATGCCGATGGCCAGGCCGGTGATGCGCAGCGGGATGTCGCAGCTGTCGAGGATCGCCCAGTAAAGGCCGCGAATCGCGTAGGTCATCAGGCCGATAAAGATCACCGTGCCGATCAGCAAGCCGAGACTGCCGATGGCCGGGAACACGATCAGGCCGACCATCGCCAGAGTCACCAGCACCAGCGCGACGATCAGCACCGAGATATTCGAGAACTTGTCCCCCAGCCAGCCGCCGCCGATCCCGCCGATAGGCCGCATCCACAGTTTGATGGTGGTGATGGTGCCCGCCATCACGGCGGTCATGCCGCTGCCTTGCAGGTAGTCAGAGAAGCTGTAGGTGGCCCAGAACATGTGATAACCGCAGAACACAATGGCGGTCACCAGCCACAGCTCGGGGATTTTCACCAAGGTGGCGAGGTCGGTGATCAGGTTGAACTTGCCCTTCTCCACCGCCGCGGTTTCGGCCATGGACTTGGGGTCCTTGAGCAGCACCAGCACACACCCGATGGCGATGCACACGAACGAATACAGGTACACCACATGCTTGAAACCTTCGGCGGCCGTCTGGCTGCGGGTTTCGGTGGCATAGGCGAACAGCCCCAGGGCCACGGTTGCCAGCAAGGCTTCCACCAGGCCACGGCCACCGTCGAGGATGCCGAAGAAACGGCCCTGCTCGCTGTGATGGGCAATCATCTTCACCCGCTTGAGCACCGAGGCCCAGAAGGTCAGGCCGGTGGTCAGGCCCCAGCAGCCGAAGATGATCATCAGGCCGGTCATCGACGGCACGGTGGAGTACCAGATGCCCAGGGCACCGGTGGCCACCAGCGAGAAAAAGATCAGGAAGCGCGGCGGCAGGCGATCGGCCAACCAGCCGCTGGGCAGATAGCTGAGGAGGAAGATCGTACCGAGCATCGAATACAGATAACCCAGCTGGCTGTGGTTGATCTGGAACACCTCGAGCATGGTGGTCTGGTAGACCTGGCGCAGGTAGAGGATCGGGTAGATCGCCCCGGCGGCCAGCACCAGCAACATCAATTGGAAGTAGCGACTGGCTTTGTCGCTTTTGGCCGCGGACACGGCATCGAAACCCTGGGCAACGGGTGCAGGCTTGGACATCTTGTAGACCTCGGGCACCCACTGTGCAGGTGCCCCGATAATTGTTTTTATTGAGGTGAAGCCGGTGGTCGGTGAATCAGTACTTCATGACCACCAAACGGGTCTGGGTGAATTCAAGCATCCCGTGCTTGCCGTCATCGCCGCCCAGCCCTGAGCGTTTCCAGCCGGCGTGGAAGCCCTGGTA
Organism: Pseudomonas sp. Z18(2022); assembly: GCF_036346535.1. Taxonomy (NCBI): domain Bacteria; kingdom Pseudomonadati; phylum Pseudomonadota; class Gammaproteobacteria; order Pseudomonadales; family Pseudomonadaceae; genus Pseudomonas; species Pseudomonas sp. Z18(2022). The sequence continues at coordinate 69,270 of NZ_JAOTOA010000027.1, read as the reverse complement.
AGGGTCCGCCGGGGTGCGATTGACGTACAACTCGCCGGCCTCAATGGCATTGGCGACTTTCATGGCGGTGCGGTAGTTCTCGGTGTAGAGCACCGACGACAGGCCGAACTGGTGGTCGTTGGCCATGGTCAGGGCTTCGTCGATGTCGCGGTACTTGAGCACCGGCAGCACCGGGCCGAAGATTTCTTCCTGGATGATTTCCATGCCCTGGCGGCAGCCACTGAGCAGGGTCGGCGGGTAGAAATGGCCCGGGCCTTCGGGGAGTACCCCGCCTGTTTCCAGTACAGCACCGTCGGCGATGGCGCGCTCGACCATGGCGTGAATATTCTGCCGGGAGCTGGCGTTGACCAGCGGGCCCATCAAGCCTGCGTCAGTGGCGCGGTCACCGAATTTGACGGCGCTGATCTTCGCTTTGAGCAGCGCCAGGAATCGGTCGTAGACGCTTTCCTGCACGTACACGCGCTCTACCGCCGTGCACAGCTGGCCGCAGTGGGTGGTCTTGGACGCGATGATGTCGCTGGCGGCCTTTTCCAGGTCGGCATCGGCCTCGATGATCGCCGGGGTCTTGCCGCCCAGTTCCAGGGACGGCTTGGCGATGTTGGCCTTGCAGTAATCCAGCACGATGCGCCCGGCGTTGACGCTGCCGGTCAAGGTGATCAAGCCCACGGCCTTGTGAGTGCACAGGGCGGCCGCAGTGGCGTGGTCCATGGTCAGGATGTTGATCACGCCGGCCGGCATGCCCGACTGCTCAACCGCGCGGGCGATTTCGAAGGCGGACAACGGGGTGTTGTTGCTCGGGCGCACCACCACGGTGTTGCCGGCAATCAGCGCCGGGGCGATTTTGCGCAGCAGGGTGTAGACCGGGTAGTTGAACGGGATCAGGCACGCCACGACACCAATCGGCTCGCGTTGCAGGAACAGGTTTTCGTCCGGGGTGTCGCTGGGAATGATCTCGCCTTCGATGCGACGTGCCCATTCGGCGTGGTAACGGGTGATCTGTGCGGCGTAGCGCGCTTCGTTGCTGGCGTCGTCGAGGCTTTTGCCGGATTCGCTGGCCAGCGCCTTGCCTATGCTTTCAGCGCAGGTTTCGAGGGCGCCGGCGAACGCCCGCAGGTGTTCGGCGCGCTGGATGCTGGTGAGTTTGCCCCAGGTTTTCTGTGCGGTGGCGGCGGCGTCGACGGCGGCAATGGCTTCGTCAGGGGTGGCGGCGGACACCAGGCCTACCTGGGCCTCGGTCGCGGGGTTGTAGACCGCGATTTGGGTGGCGCTGGCAGGTTCGGCGAAGTGGCCGTTGAAAAAGTTGCGCTCGATTTGCATGTGGTTTTTGCCCAATCGTTGTTGTTTTGCGAGTGACTTGCAGTTTTGTCATTGGGCGGGGGTTGGACAAACGATTTATTGACGGGGGTAACGTGCGAAAAATGCAGGTTAGTGGCTGATCCGTATTAATGACCCGGGTCTGAGTCTGTATTGTTCTACCCATACTTCCTACAGTGCCGCCCACTTGGAACCGTGGGAGGACTAAGCATGCAACCAGCATCAACCGCACAGGCCTACAACTACAAGGTCGTGCGTCAATTCGTCATTGCAACCATCGTTTGGGGCGTGGTCGGCATGGCCATGGGCGTGTGGATCGCCTCGCAACTGGTCTGGCCCGAGATGAACCTCGACCTGCCGTGGACCACCTTCGGGCGCCTGCGCCCGCTGCACACAAGCCTTGTGATCTTCGGTTTTGCCGGCAGCGCGCAATTCGCCGCCAGCTACTACGCAGTACAGCGCACCTGCCAGGTACGGCTGTACTCGGACAAGCTCGCGGCCTTCACATTCTGGGGCTGGCAGTCGGTGATCGTGATCATGTTGGTCAGCCTGCCGCTGGGCTACACCACCACCAAGGAATACGCCGAGATCGAGTTCAGCGGCGCCGTGTGGATGACCGTGGTGTGGGTGGCCTATGCCATCGTGTTCTTCACCACCGTGGTGCAGCGCAAGACCCAGCATATCTACGTCGGCAACTGGTTCTTCGGCGCGTTTATCGTGGTGATCGCCATGCTGCACGTGGTCAATCACCTGTCGATCCCGGTGGACTGGTTCAAGTCCTACCCGGTGTATTCCGGCGCCACCGACGCCATGGTGCAGTGGTGGTACGGGCACAACGCCGTGGGTTTCTTCCTGACCACGGGTTTTCTGGGGATGATGTACTACTTCGTGCCAAAGCAAGTCGGGCGGCCGGTGTATTCCTATCGCCTGTCCATCGTGCACTTCTGGGCCTTGATCACCCTGTACATCTGGGCCGGCCCGCACCACTTGCACTACACCGCGCTGCCGGACTGGGCACAGTCGCTGGGCATGGCGATGTCGCTGATTCTGCTGGCGCCCAGCTGGGGCGGGATGATCAACGGCATGATGACGCTCTCGGGGGCCTGGCATAAATTGCGCACCGACCCGATCCTGCGCTTCCTGGTGCTGTCGCTGGCGTTCTATGGGATGTCCACGTTTGAAGGGCCGATGATGGCGATCAAGACCGTCAACGCCCTGTCCCACTACACCGACTGGACCATCGGCCACGTCCACGCCGGCGCCCTGGGCTGGGTGGCAATGATCACCTTTGGTTCGCTGTACCACATGATCCCGAAGGTGTTCGGGCGCGCGCAGATGCACAGTGTGGGGCTGATCAATATGCACTTCTGGCTGGCGACCATCGGCACGGTGCTGTACATCGCCTCGATGTGGGTCAACGGCATCACCCAGGGGTTGATGTGGCGGGCGGTGAACGACGACGGCACCCTTACCTATTCCTTTGTGGAAGCCTTGCAGGCCAGCCATCCGGGGTTTGTGGTGCGGTTTGTCGGCGGGGTGTTCTTCCTCAGCGGCATGCTGCTGATGGCCTATAACACCTGGCGCACGGTGCGGGTGGCGGATTTGAAGGTGGCGCAGCTTGAAGCGCAGATCGCCTGATGTGGGAGATAGCCTTGAACCTGGCGGCGGTGATCGGCCTGTATGGCGCGGTGGAGTATTGCCTGCGGGGTGAGTCGAGGGAGAGCCTGGATGAGGCCAGCCTGATTCCGTTTGCCGATGACCCGGAGGTGGCGCGGCGGGTGGAGTTGGCGACGGGCAAACGGGTCAACGCGGTGGCGCCTGAAGAGGCAAAGCCGGGTTGGGGCAATGTCGATATTTGATAAAGGAATACGATCAATGTGGGAGCTGGCTTGCCTGCGATGCGGGCCACTCGGTGCTAATGAAACACCGCGGTGATGCTATCGCAGGCAAGCCAGCTCCCACAGAAGCCATGACTCAGCCGCGTTCGCGGGGAATCAGGCTCTGCAACTGCAAGGCCAGGAAGTTGGCATCGAAGCCAAAGGTGTCCGGGTCTTTCAAACCATTGGTTTTCTTCCACAACCAGTCGTTTTTCCCCGGCAGCAGCACCAGGGAAATGCTGCCGTAGCGGGCGGCGGTCAAGCCCATCACCGACAGCGAAATCAAGCCACCGGCGCCCATCACGTCCGGCACGAACTCAACCGGTTTGCCGGCGATATGGATGGTCAGTTTCTCGGTCTTGAAGGTGGAGGTCTCCACCGGCACGCTGGGGCCGGAAGCCACGTACGCTTCGCGCTGCACCTCCAGCAAACCGACGGTCTTCACCGGTTCCAGCCATTGCTCGATCTGGCCGAACAACTCGCTGATCTTCTGTGCCCAATGGGCCGACTGCACTTCGAACTGCTGCTTCTTGTGGGCTTCGCTGTCGGCGTAATGACGCAGCATCTCGCCCAGTTGTTGTACATCGTCCATTGCCGTGTTCCTTGGGTGACCCATGTTGCGAACCTTGATCATGGCAGATGCCGCACACCGGCGTATGACTAAAGCGCAGAGCTTGGGTAATGTGGTGCCCTCGCCCGTCCATTTCAGGAGCATCGCATGCGCACCATCGGCCTTATCGGCGGCATGAGCTGGGAGTCCAGCGCCGAGTATTACCGCATCATCAACCAGAGCGTGCGCGACCAGCTGGGGCCACTGCGCTCGGCGCAACTGTTGATGTACAGCGTCGACTTCGGCCCGGTGGAGCAGGCCCAGCACGCCGGGCGCTGGGACGACGCGGCACTGATCCTCGAAGATGCCGCCCGCCGCCTGCAAGCCGGTGGCGCCGAATGCATCGTGCTATGTACCAACACCATGCACCTGGTGGCGCCGCGCATAGAAGCGGCGGTGTCCGTACCGTTTCTGCATATTGCAGACGCGGCCGGCGCGGCGGCGGTAGAGGCCGGCACCCTCACCGTCGGGCTGCTGGGCACCGCGTTTACCATGGAACAGGAGTTTCTCAAGTCACGCCTGGCGGCCCAGGGCTTGACCGTGCTGGTGCCCGACGCGGACGAGCGCCAGGCCGTGCACCGGATCATCTATGAGGAGTTGTGTGTCGGGGTGATCAGCGACGCATCCCGCGAGGTGTACCAACGGGTGATCGAGTCCCTGGCGGCACGTGGTGCCCAGGCCATCATCCTTGGATGTACGGAAATCAGCCTGTTGATCAAACCGCAGCACAGCGACCTGCCACTGCTGGACACCACCGAGCTGCATGCGCAGGCTGCGGTGGCGTTTGCGTTGCTGGACGACTAGGCAGGCTTGCGGATACGCGCCATGGTCAGGGTGTCGACGAATGCGCCGTCACGCACGGCGTAATCCCGCAGCCGGCCTTCGGTCTCGAAGCCGAACTTGTGGTACAGGCGGTGGGCGGCTTCGTTGTCGGCGTACACCGTCAGTTCCACCCGGTGCAGGTTCATCCAGTTATCTGCCACCTCCAGCGCGGCGCCCAGCAACCGGGAGCCCACGCCCTTGCCCTGCCAGGCGGTGGCCACGCCCATGCCGAACGAACCGACGTGGCTTTGGCGTACGCGCAAATACTGTTCAAGGCCGAGTTGGCCGATGACCTCACCCGCGTGCACCGCCACCAGTTGTAGCCGCCGTTCGTTGTCCTGCACCAGGCGTTTGCGCCAGGCCTCGACCGACTGGAAAGGCATTTGCAGCACCTGACGGCACACAGCCGGGTCGTTGTAGAGCGCAGTGACGCCTTCAAGGTGGGCCTCGGTAAAGCGCGTGATAACGATCTTGGGTTCAGGTGTGTGCATGGTGTTTCGTCCTTTGAAAAACACGTGGCCGACCAGTGTAGGCGGCACAGCGGTTTTTTGGCGAGCACAAATCCTGCCGCACATCGTGCATCTGTAGGATAGCGATCGGCTCCCACAGCGCCGATACTTCACCCAGGCCCTGCCCCGTTTCGGCCTTCAGACCCTGTGACTAGAACAATAAAAAAGTCCCACAGAGGAACGCCCATGAGCCATCTTGATCCCCCCGGCCTGTTACAGGCTTTCAGCACCCTGACGCTTGATCTGCAACGCCTGGCCCAACATCAGGACATCGAACAGTTTCATGGCCATGCCCTGACGCGCATCAGCCAACTGCTGCCCTTCGACAGCGCCTGGTGGGGCCGCGCCGCGATCATCGATGGCCTGCCGGAAGAACACAGCAGCTACCTGCATCACCTGCCGCACACGTATCTGGCCGACTGGCAGTCGATCCGCCATGTGGACGTGACGGTCGGGCTGGTGCACGAGGCGCCCGGCCAGGCGGTGATTGTCGACATGCTCGACCCCGCCAACGGCCCGGGCCAGAACTGGTTGGGGCAGCGCTATGACATTGGCGAGTTGTTGTGTGTGATCCACGTCGACCCGCAAACCCGCCTCAGTGACCACTTGAGCCTGTACCGCAAGCCCGGCGCGCCACGGTTCAACCAGGACGACTGCCAACTGCTGAACAACCTGATGCTGCACCTGGTGGCGGCCGTCTCGGCGAACCAGATCCGCACCCTGGTGGCCATGCGCGAAACCCTTACCAGCCCGCGCAACCTGGCCCTGGCGGTCTGCGACCAGCGCGGGGTGTTGCAGTGTGCCGAACGCGGGTTTGTCGACCTGCTGCTCAGTGAGTGGCCGCAATGGAGCGGCCCCGCCCTGCCGGTGCCGTTGAGTCAGCGCGGGCATGAGGGCAAGCACATCCATATCGAAGCCTCGGCCGTGGGCGATCAGTTTCTGTTGGCCGCGCGCCTCAACCGCGCCCTGCCCCAGCTCAGTCCCAGGGAGAACGACGTGGCCCAGGGCTTTGGGGAAGGCAAGACCTACAAGGAAGTCGCCCGCGACCTGGGCTTGTCACCGAACACCGTGCGCCATCACATCCGCGCCATCTACAGCAAGCTCGGGGTCAAGGACAAGGCGCGCATCGCGCACTTGCTGCACGCCCCGCCCGACTGACCTCACCCCTTAATTCGCTGCTTTTTTGCGCTGTCGTTTTGACGGCCACGGGCGCCCTTTGCCCATTTTCCGCTGCCATCCATCACATTCCATAAGAGATGCCTTGCGATGAATCACTCCACCTTGCGTCACCTGGCCATGCTGCTGGGCGGCACCCTGCTGAGCCTCGACAGCCAGGCCGCCGACCTCAACGCCCGGGACTTTTTCGGCGCGCCGTCCGGCACCAGCCTCGGCGTGCTGTACTTGCCGGCCACGCGCTACGATGATTTCCACGGCCCGGCCGACACCACCGGCAAGGCCGACTTGAAGGTCAACGCCGTGGCGTACCGCCAAGTGTTTTTCACTGACGTCTGCGGCACGCTGTGCACCCCGCAATTTATCCTGCCCTTCGCCGACATCAACGCACGCTTGCCCGGCGCCAGCCAGCACACCGGCGAGAGCGGCTTTGGTGACCCGCAGGTTGGCGGCACGCTGTTTTTCATCAACGACCCGGCCGCACGCACCTACAGCGGGCTGTTGAGCCTGATCACCGTGCCGGTGGGCGAGTACCACAGCAAAAACCCCGACGTGTCCCCCGGGGCCAATCGCTGGGGCGCGACTTTCGTTTACAACTACACCCAGGGCATTGGCGAGAAATGGGTGCTGGAAGCCAACCTCGAAGCCCAGTTGTACGCCACCAATGACGACTATTTCGGCAGCGACCTCAAGCAAGACCCGCTGTACCGCCTGCAAGCCTTCGCCTCCTACGACTTCAGCCCGGCCACCTACGGCGCCCTGCGTTTGATCCACGCCGATGGCGGCGAGCTGCGCATCAACGACCAGCGCATCGACGACACCCACAAGCGCTACACCCAGGTGGGTTTCGAGGTAGGGCATTGGCTCGACCGGCAGAACCAAGTGATGTTCAGCCTTTCGCAAAACGTCGCGGCATCCAACGGCTACGCAGGCACCGACGCCCTGTTGCGGCTGGTCCATGTGTTCTGAATCACTTTCCCGGAGCTTGCCCATGAACACTCAGACCCACGCTGCAACCGCCGGCCTTTCGGCGCGGTCCTGGCCGTTGCTGGCGGCGATCATCCTGTTCGCCGCCATCACCCCGACCATCCTGATGACCGCACCGGCGGTGGCCGCGCAACTGGCCAGCCAATGGCAGTTGAGCCCGTCCCACATCGGCGACCTGTTCTCCACCGAGCTGGGGGCGATGAGCCTGGCCACCCTGCCCGCCTTCTGGTGGCTGAAACGGGTGGACTGGCGCCTGGCAGCCCTGGTCGCCGCCTTGGCATTCATTGCCGCCAACCTGTTGTCGATGCTCGCCGACACCTACGCCACCTTGCTTGCCTTGCGCTTTATGAGTGCCTTGGCGGGCGGTTCGTTGATGATCATCTGCCTGGCCAGCGCGGCCGCCACTGCCAATCCGAGCCGGGTCTACGGCTTGTGGGTGATGGGGCAACTGGTGGTCGGAGCCGTCGGCCTCGGCGTGCTGCCCGGACTGTTTGCGCGCTATGGCCTCGGCGCCTGCTACCTGACTCTTGCGGGACTGATGACGCTGCTGTTGCCACTCGCCCGGTGTTTCCCGTCCGGCAGCCCGCCGCGCCAGCAAACCGATGCGGCGCCGATACCTGGCTCCCGGATGAAGGCTGCGCTGGGCATCGCCGGGATCCTGGCTTTCTACATCAGCCTCGGCGGCGTCTGGACCTTTATCGGCGCCATCAGCAGTGGCGCTGCAATCTCCGCGCAACACAGCGGTGAAGTGCTGGCCCTGGCCACCGTGATGGGCATCGTCGGCGCCGGCTGTGCCTCGCTGATCGGCACACGGCTGCCACGCCTGCTGCTGTTGCTGGTGGGCTACGCCCTGATGGCCGGTGCGGTGCTGTTGCTGAGCGGTACCCCAACACTGATGCGCTTTGCCCTGGCAGCACTGCTGTTCAAGTTCACCTGGACCTTCATCCTGCCGCTGATTCTCGCCTGCCTGGCCGACCTCGACCGCAGCGGCAAGCTGATGAACACCTCCAACCTGGTGATCGGTGCGGGCCTGGCCATCGGGCCGGCCATTGCCGGGCGGCTGATCGAAGCCAGCGGCGGGTTTGCCTCGCTGCTGGTGGGCGGTGCCGCCGTCACCCTGTTGTCCCTGGCGCTGATGCTCGGCAGCCGCTCCACACCTGACGCTGTTTTAACTCGCTGAACTGGAGACTCTGATGAACCGAACCACCGCGTTTTTCTTTGATGAACTAAGCCTCTGGCACAGCGCCGGCGCCCACGCCCTGACTTTGCCGGTGGGCGGTTGGGTGCAGCCGCCTGCCGGCAGCGGGCATGCCGAGTCGCCGGAGACCAAGCGGCGCTTGAAAAGCCTGCTGGACGTGTCCGGGCTGAGCCGTCACCTGCAACAGCACAGCGCAGTCCCGGCCACTGACGAGGACTTGCGACGGGTGCACGGTGCCGACTACCTGCAACGCTTCAAGGCCCTGAGCGATGCCGGCGGTGGCGAGCTGGGCCCACAGGCACCGATCGGCCCGGGCAGCTACGAGATCGCCCGACTCTCCGCCGGGCTGGCCATCGCGGCGGTGGACGCGGTGCTGAGCGGACAGGTCGAGAATGCCTACTCACTGTCGCGACCACCGGGGCATCACTGCCTGGCGGACGGTGCCATGGGCTTTTGCTTCCTGGCCAATATCGCCATCGCCATCGAGGCCGCCAAGGCCCGTCGCGGTTTGGGCAAGGTCGCCGTGATCGACTGGGATGTGCACCATGGCAACGGTACCCAATCCATCTTCGAAGCACGCGGCGATGTATTGACGATCTCCCTGCACCAGGACGGCTGCTATCCGCCGGGCTACAGCGGTGAGCAGGACCGTGGCCGTGGCGACGGCCTGGGCGCGAATATCAATATCCCGTTGCCGCCGGGCAGCGGCCACGAAGCGTATCTGCACGCGATGGAGCGCATCGTGGTGCCGGCCCTGGAGCGTTTCGAGCCCGAACTGATCATCGTCGCCTGCGGCTACGACGCCAACGCCGTCGACCCGCTGGCGCGAATGCTGCTGCACAGCGAGTCGTTCCGCCTGATGACCCGCGCGGTGCGCCAGGCCGCCGAGCGGCTGTGCCAGGGGCGCCTGGTGCTGGTGCATGAAGGTGGATACAGCGAGGCCTATGTGCCGTTCTGCGGGCTGGCGACGCTGGAGGAACTGGCCGGGGTGCGCACGGCGGTGGAAGACCCGATGCTGGAGTTCGTCCAGTTGCAGCAGCCCAAGGACGTACTGCTGGGGTTTCAGCGCCAGTGGGTCGACCGACTGGCGCAGGGCTTTGAGGCTTAGACCGCCGGGGCCGACACACGCCAGAGCCGGGCGATGTCCGAGGCGCGCTCGCGCAACAGGCGCGGCGCCTCGCTGCAGGCCTGCTCCAGGGTAGTCGGGCCGGACGGCAAGGCGAATGCGGCATCCACGCCATGGGCGTACATCTGCTCATAACCCTCACCCAACGTGCCGGCGATCACGATCACCGGCACGTTGTGCTGTTTGGCGATCCGTGCCACGCCAAACGGGGTTTTGCCCCGCAGGGTCTGGGCGTCGAAACGGCCTTCGCCGGTGATCACCAGGTCCGCGCCGCGCACGGCGTGTTCAAGGCCCACCAGTTCGGCCACCACTTCCACACCCGCACGAAATTGCGCGCCAAGGAACGCCTTGGCGGCAAAACCCAAGCCACCGGCAGCGCCGCTGCCGGGCTCGTCACGTACATCCTTGGGCAATACCTTGGCGCAGTGATCGGCGAAATGGCCGAGGGCGGCATCCAGTTGTTCGACTTGCCGGGGATTCGCCCCTTTTTGCGGGCCGAAAATCGCCGAGGCACCGTGGGGGCCGCACAGCGGGTTGTTCACGTCAGCAGCGATTTCGAAGCGCACCTCGGCCAGGCGTGGGTCCAGTTGATCCAGGCTGATACTCGACAGTTTGGCCAGTGCCAGGCCGCCCAAGGGCAATGCGGCACCTTCGGCATCAAACAATTGCACACCGAGGGCCAGCATCGCGCCGGCGCCGCCGTCGTTGGTGGCGCTGCCGCCAATCGCCAGGATGATGCGCCGGGCGCCGGCATCCAGTGCAGCGCGGATCAGCTCGCCGGTGCCAAACGTGCTGCTGGAACAGGCATCGCGTTTGCCCGGCGGCACCAATTGCAGCCCGCTGGCCTCGGCCATTTCGATGATTGCGGTGTGGCTCTCGGCCAACCAGCCCCAATGCGCATCAACGCCGGCGCCCAACGGCCCTTGCACGTTGGTGGTACGCAGCTCGCCCTGGCAGGCGGCGAGTACCGACTCCACCGTACCCTCACCACCGTCCGCCATCGGGCACTTGATCAGCTCGGCGTCGGGCCACACCGTGGCCAACCCCTCGGCAATGGCATCCGCCACGCCTTCAGCACTCAGGCTGTCCTTGAACGAGTCGGGGGCGATGATGATTTTCATGGGCTTTCTCCGGTTTTTATAACGCCCATGCTGCCAGTTGGCACCGGCAATAACGCCGGTCCATTGCACAAGAGTGGCTGGGGTTTGTTGTTCATTTCGACAAAGCCTGGGGCAAGAGCTGTACGCCGAGGTACAACGCGAGCATGCCGTCGAGGGTCAGCGGGTCGACGCCGCTCAGCTCGGCGATGCGCTCCATGCGATAGCGCAGGCTGTTGCGGTGGATACCCAGGGCATCGGCGCAGGCCTGGCTTTGGCCGTCGTGATCACACCAACTGCGCAGGGTCGCCAGCAACTGGCCGTTGCTGTCCTTGGCCAGTACCTTGCGCAGCGGGTTGAGGAGTTCGTCGAGGGCGTCGTCGTTGCGGTGGCGCCAGAGCATCACCGGCAGTCGGTAGCGGGTAAGGGTCAGCAAACGTGATTCGGGCAGCACATCGCGGCCATAGGCGAGCAGATCGCCGACGCGTCGGTAACAACGGCGTAGCCCGGCCAGGCCATCCGCTTGCCCGCCGACGGCGACCCGCAGGACGTTCCAGCCCAGGCCGTCGAGTTTTTCCAGCAGGCGCGGGTTGTCGACTTGCACCGAGGCGGGCCTGCACCACAGCAGGGAAAACTGCGCGGAGCTGACGCACCAGCTGTCGGGGTAGCGCGAGGTCAGCCAGGCGCTCAAGGCCTCGGCCGACTGGCCGCTGCCCAATTCAAACAGGTACGGCGTACGCGCCAGCTGCGGCTTGAGGCCCAACTGCTGCGCTTCGTCCACCAGGCGCGGTGAATCGCCGGTCTCGGCCAGCAGCAATGCCAACAGGTCATCGCAGCGTTGGCGGCGCCATTGCTGCTCGGCTTGCTGGTGACGCTGGCTCACCAGCATCTCGGCGGTCATGCGCACCAGTTGCGCATAGGTGCGCAGCAACTCCGGTTCGCCGGTAATGCCCAGGACGCCGATCAGGCGCTGATCGTGCAGCAACGGCAGGTTGATCCCGGGTTGCACACCCTTGAGGTGCTTGGCGGTCTGGCTGTCGATCTCCACCACCCGCACATTCGCCAGCACCAGCTGCGCGCCTTCGTGGCGGGTGTTGATACGCTCGGGTTCGCCGCTGCCCAGGATCAGGCCCTGGCTGTCCATGACGTTGACGTTATAGGGCAGGATCGCCATGGTGCGATTGACGATATCCTGCGCCAGGTCATGATCCAGCTCGAACATGGGGCTAAATTCCTGGAAAGTGGGTTGTTCATAGGCACAGCGCAAACGATGCCTGACTGTGCGCGAGCACAAAGACATCACCCCTTGAGGTGGCCGAGACTCATTGGGCGATCAACGTTACCCTCGCATCGCGAAAAATCATAATAAAGAGAGACTGCCATGTCACAGAGCGCCGCTGTCACCCAGGCCACCGATGACGATAAAAACGCCGTATACAAGCGCATCACCCTGCGCCTGATCCCCTTCATTTTCATCTGCTACCTGTTCAACTACCTCGACCGCGTCAACGTCGGCTTTGCCAAGTTGCAGATGCTCGACGACCTGAAATTCAGCGAGACCGTGTACGGCCTCGGTGCCGGGATCTTCTTTATCGGCTATGTGCTGTGCGGCGTGCCGAGCAACCTGGCGTTGACCAAATTTGGTCCTCGGCGCTGGATTGCGCTGATGATGATCGTCTGGGGCACCTTGTCCACCTGCCTGCTGTTCGTCACCACGCCTAACCACTTCTACGGCTTGCGCCTGCTGACCGGCGCGGCTGAAGCCGGGTTCTTCCCGGGTGTGGTGCTGTACCTCTCGCAGTGGTTCCCGACCTTCCGCCGTGGGCGGATCATGGCGCTGTTCATGTCGGCGATCCCGGTGTCCGGCTTGCTCGGCAGCCCGTTCTCCGGCTGGATCCTCAACCACTTCGCCGCCGGCCAAGGCGGGCTTGCGGGCTGGCAGTGGATGTTCCTGCTGCAGGGCATCCCGACGGTGATCCTCGGCGCCCTCGCCTACTTCCTGCTCAGCGACAGCTTTGCCAACGCCAAGTGGCTCACACCCCACGAGCGCGCGGTACTGGAAGCCGACCAGGCGACCGACCTGGCCAACAAGCCGAAGACCACCAGCGACTCGTTGCTGGCAGTGTTCAAGAACCCGGCCATCTGGGCGTTCGGCCTGATCTACTTCTGTATCCAGAGCGGCGTGTATGCCATCAACTTCTGGCTGCCGTCGATCATCAAGAACATGGGTTTCAGCGATAACCTGGTGATTGGCTGGTTGAGTGCGATCCCGTATCTGCTGGCGGCGGTGTTCATGCTGCTGGTGGGCCGCTCTGCCGACTTGCGCAAGGAGCGTCGCTGGCACCTGGTGGTGCCGATGCTGATGGGCGCGATCGGGCTGGTGATTGCGGTCAACTTTGCAACCACGCCGGCCATCGCAATCCTCGGCCTGACCATCGCCACCATGGGCGCCCTCACCGGCTTGCCGATGTTCTGGCCGGTGCCCACCGCGATGCTCAGCGCAGGTGCCGCCGCCGGTGGTTTGGCGCTGATCAACTCCATGGGCCAGATGGCGGGTTTCCTCAGCCCGTATATCGTCGGGTTTGTGAAGGATGCCACCGGGTCTACGGACCTGGCGCTGTACTTGCTGGCGGCGGTGATTGTCGCGGGCAGCGTGCTGGCGTTGCGCATGACGCGCACACTCAAGGCCTGACATCAGGGTAAACCGGCGCTGTCGACATCCACGGCGGCGCCGGTGTTTTTATAGTCAAAACACCGCCGGTCCCTCGTATTAACTCCAGCACCAAAGCCAAGTAACAAGAAGGCTACAAACCTTACCTAACCTTTACTCTGGCGCCGCGTAATCCCCTCAAAAAGCACTGTCTGAAACGTATGCCCGGGAATATGATTAAAACCGGTTCGATGCATAGGTAGAGGACTTGTCATGATCAGTCGACTCTCAAAAATGAAAGTAGCCATCGTGCTTATTGCCACCCTCGCCATCGCAGGGCAAGCAGAAGCCCGTGGTGGGTACGGCTATGGATGGGGTCACGGTGGTTACCGTGGAGGCTGGGGCTGGGGTGGCCCGGCACTGCTGGGCGCAGTGGTTGGCGGGCTGGTAGTGGGTTCGGTGGTCGCCAACTCCCAGCCTCCGGTCTACGTGCAACAACCGGTTTACGTGCAACCGCAGCCGGTGTACATCCAGCAACCGCCGCCGGTCTACTACCAGGCGCCGCCGCCTCCGGGCTATTACTACCCGCCGCAACCGGTTCCGCAGCCGCGTTATTGATCGCTCACCCTTGCAGGTCCCGCATGAAAGCGGGGCCTGTCTGGATTGACCGGCGCTTAGAGTAATCCGCCGCCGTCGACATCAATCACGCTGCCAGTGACAAACCCGTTTTCCATCGCCAGCACATACCCGGCCGCCACTTCTTCGGCCTGCCCCACTCGCCCCACCGGCAATGCCCCGCCCGCCTTGGCAAACATCGCCAGTCGCTGCTCCTCGGACAAGCCAGAATACGCCTCGGTATCGATCACCCCAGGGCTCACAACATTGACCCTGCGTGGCGCCAGTTCCTTGGCCAGTTGCTTGCCGAGCGCTTCAGTCGCCGCATTGATCCCGGTCTTGATGAACTGCCCTGCCACCGTTTTGCGCCCCAATTGCCCCGAAGTCAGGGTAATGCTGCCGCGCTCGTCGAGAAACGGCAGCGCCGACTGGATCGCCCGCAGCGAGCCCCAGAGCTTCACGTTGTAGTTGTCTTGCGCCAGGTTCAGGTCGGTCTCGATCAAGGTCTTGGCCTGTACCGCAGGGCCGGCGGTGTAGACCAGATGGTCAAAACGCCCCACTGTTTCAAACAGGCGCTGCAAGGAGGCGGCGTCGGTCACGTCCACCTGCTCGCTGCGCACACCGTTCTCCACGGCTGAAGACAAGCGTCGCCCGGCCAGCACCACGTGGGCCCCGCGTGCCAGAGCCTGTTTGGCCACGGCCGCACCAATACCGCTGCTGCCACCGATGACGATGACGGTTTTGCCGTTGAGGGGAGAAGTCATGAAGAAATACCTGGCTGGGAAAATGAGCTTTCATCTTCCCAGCTTGGCAATCGTTGAAAAATCCCGGTAAAACGACAAGATCTTTAAAGGATTTTTACAGATGAGCTCAATCCTCGATCTTGAAGTGTTCGTGCGCACCGCCGATACAGGCAGCCTGTCGGCGGCGGCCCGCAGCTTGAGCCTGACCCCGGCAGCCGCAAGCATCGCCCTCAAGCGCCTGGAAACCCGTCTGGGTATCCGGCTGCTGGCGCGCTCCACCCGCAGCATGCGCCTGACCGAGGAAGGCCGGCGCTACCTCGACAGCGTGCGCGTGGCGCTGGAAGCATTGTCGGAGGGCGAGCAGGCGATCAAGCAGCAGGGCCAGAGCTTGAGTGGTTTGCTGCAATTGGCGGCGCCCTCGGATTTCGGGCGCAATGTGCTGCTGGGCTGGCTGGATGAGTTCAAGCTCGAACACCCGAATGTGCGCCTTCAATTGCTGCTCAACGACAGCAATGCCGACCTGTTCCGCGAAACCGTCGACATCGCCCTGCGCTTCGGCGTACCACGGGATTCCAGCCTGGTGGCACTGCCGGTGGTGCCCGATCACCAGCGCATGGTGTGTGCCAGCCCAGACTACCTGGCACGCCACGGTACGCCCCGCACCCCACAGGACCTGGCGCAACACAGCACCCTGCGCTACATGCGCCAGGGCCGGGCGAACAACACCTGGTATTTTCGCCAGGGCTCCGTGCTCCAGGAAGTCGAGGTGAGCGGCGACTACCTGAGCGATGACGGCGAGATCGTGCGGCGCTGGGCGCTGGCCGGGCATGGCATTGCCTATAAAGCACGGCTGGATGTGGCCCGCGATATCAAGGCCGGGCGCCTGGTGCCGTTGCTCACCGACTGGCAAGGCGAGCCGACGCCATTCAATTTGATGTGCCCGCACCGGCTGCAAGTGTCGGAACGGGTCAAGGTGCTGCATCGCTTCCTGCAACTGCGCTGCGCCGAACTATTACCGCAATAACCGTCGCGGGGCTTGTTCCAGAGCCTTGCTCTCTGGTATTGGATAGGCACTGTCTCCCCCTTTTGAGGTGTTCACGATGATTTACCGCACACTGGGCCAGTCCGGGTTGAAGGTCAGCGCACTGACCCTGGGCAGCATGATGTTTGGCGAGCAGACCAGCACCGAGGACTCGCTGCGCATCATCGACAAGGCCTGGGACCAAGGCATCAACTTTATCGACACCGCCGACGTCTACACCGGCGGGCGCTCCGAGGAAATCGTCGGTGAAGCCATCGCCCGCCAGCGTCAGGATTGGGTGCTGGCCTCCAAGGTGGGCATCGGCCCGGTGGATGGCCTGCCAAACCGCAGCGGCTTGAACCGCAAGCGGATTTTCAATGCGCTGGAAGCCAGCCTGACGCGCCTCGACACCGATTACCTGGACATCTACTACCTGCACCGTGAAGACCACAACACGCCGCTGGAAGTGACGATTTCTGCGATTGGCGACTTGATCCGCGAAGGCAAGATCCGCCATTGGGGCCTGTCCAACTACCGCGGCTGGCGTATCGCTGAAGTGATCCGCGTGGCCGAACGCCTGGGGGTAGACAAGCCGATCATCAGCCAGCCGCTGTACAACATCGTCAACCGCCAGGCCGAGGTGGAGCAGATCACCGCCGCCGCCGCGTATGGCCTGGGCGTGGTGCCTTACAGCCCGCTGGCCCGTGGCGTGCTCAGCGGCAAATACGCGCCGGACGTGACGCCTGAAGCCGGCAGCCGCGCCGGGCGCCAGGACAAGCGCATCCTGGAAACCGAATGGCGCGTGGAGTCCCTGCGTATCGCCCAGCAGATCCAGCAGTACACCCAGGGCCGCGGCGTAGGGATTGTCGAGTTCGCGATTGCCTGGGTGCTGAATAACTCGGCGGTCAGCTCGGCGATTGTCGGGCCCCGCACCGAGGCACAGTGGGATGCCTACACCGGCGCGCTGGAGGTGAAGATCACGGCGCAAGATGAGGCATTCATTGATTCGCTGGTCACTCCGGGGCATTCCTCGACGCCGGGTTTCAATGACGTGAGCCACTTCGTGTCGGGGCGGATTGCCCGGCCATAACCACGCTTTACGGGAGGATCCGAGAAATCCTCCCGTAAACTGCCCCAAAACAGCGCAAACATCTCACCTTAAAAGCACTATATTCCCTCCCTGAAATCTTCCCTCTTTTGTATAAATCGGTTTTCGCGAGGACAGCGTGTCTAAAGGTGTTGTGTTATCGGTCTTGGCCTCGGTGTTGTTTGCCGTAATGTATTACTTCACGTCGCTGCTCACGCCCTTGAGCGGCCTGGAGATTTTCGGCTGGCGGATGTTGCTGACGGTGCCTTGCATGACCGTGTTCATGGTCGTCAGTGGCGAGTGGCGCCGTGCCTGGGAGTTGGTGCGTCTGGCCGCAGCCAAACCCACGTTGATTGGCGGGCTGGTGCTGTCTTCGGCCTTGCTGGGGGTGCAGTTGTGGCTGTTCATGTGGGCACCGCTCAACGGGCGCAGCCTGGATGTATCCCTGGGGTATTTCCTGCTGCCGTTGACGATGGTGCTCACCGGACGCCTGGTGTATGGCGAACAGTTGTCGCGCCTGCAAAAGGTCGCGGTGTTTTTTGCAGCCTGCGGCGTGCTTAACGAGCTTTATCAGGTAGGCGGTTTTTCTTGGGCCACGCTGGTGGTGATCATCGGTTACCCGATCTACTTCATCGTGCGCAAACGCCTGAAGACCGACCACCTCGGCGGGCTGTGGCTCGATATGGCGCTGATGTTGCCGGTGGCGTTGTGGTTTGTACAAAGCGGCGAGCAGGGTTTTGCCGTGCTCGACGCCCACAAGGGTTTGTACGCCCTGATCCCGATGCTGGGCTTGATCAGTGCCTCGGCGCTGGTGTGCTACATCGTCGCCAGTCGCTTGTTGGCGTTCAGCCTGTTCGGGCTGCTCAGTTATGTGGAGCCGGTGCTGTTGCTCGGCGTGGCATTGCTGCTGGGGGAAAGCATCAAGGCCGGCGAATGGCTGACGTATATCCCGATCTGGCTGGCGGTGATGGTGCTGGTGTTTGAAGGTTTCAAGCACCTGGTTCGCCAGCGCAAGGCCTGATGTGAACCTGTAGGAGCGAGCTTGCTCGCGAAAAACCTGAGAGCAACGCGTTCATCCAGAATGTACGCGTTTTCGTTAACGTTCTTCGCGAGCAAGCTCGCTCCTACAGAAAGCAGGATCAGTCAGCGGTGAGCACACCACGACGTACCTGGTCACGCTCGATGGATTCGAACAGTGCCTTGAAGTTACCCTCGCCGAAGCCGTCGTCGCCCTTGCGCTGGATGAACTCGAAGAACACCGGGCCCATCAGGGTTTCCGAGAAGATCTGCAGCAGCAGGCGCTTGTCGCCCGCCACTGACGAACCGTCCAGCAGGATGCCCCGCGCTTGCAGTTGGTCCACCGGCTCGCCGTGGTTCGGCAGGCGGCCTTCGAGCATTTCGTAGTAGGTATCCGGTGGCGCGGTCATAAAGCGCATGCCGATTTTCTTCAGCGCGTCCCAGGTCTTGACCAGGTCATCGGTGAGGAACGCCACGTGCTGGATGCCCTCGCCATTGAACTGCATCAGGAACTCTTCGATCTGCCCGGCGCCCTTGGACGATTCTTCGTTCAGCGGGATGCGGATCATGCCGTCCGGGGCGCTCATGGCCTTGGAGGTCAGGCCGGTGTATTCGCCCTTGATGTCGAAGTAGCGCGCTTCACGGAAGTTGAACAGCTTCTCGTAGAAGTTCGCCCAGTAGGCCATGCGCCCGCGGTACACGTTGTGGGTCAGGTGATCGATAACCTTCAGGCCGGCACCCACCGGGTTGCGCTCGACGCCTTCGAGGTAGACGAAGTCGATGTCATAGATCGAGCTGCCCTCGCCGAAGCGGTCGATCAGGTACAGCGGCGCACCACCGATACCCTTGATCGCCGGCAGGTTCAGTTCCATCGGGCCGGTTTCGATATGGATGGGCTGGGCGCCCAGTTCCAGCGCCCGGTTGTAGGCCTGTTGCGAATCCTTGACGCGAAACGCCATGCCGCACACCGACGGGCCGTGCTCGGCCGCAAAGTAGGAAGCAATGCTGTTGGGTTCGTTGTTGAGGATCAGGTTGATCTCGCCCTGACGGAACAGGTGCACGTTCTTGGAGCGGTGGGTCGCGACCTTGGTGAAGCCCATGATCTCGAAGATCGGCTCCAGAATGCCCGGGGTTGGCGATGCGAATTCGATGAACTCAAAGCCCATCAGGCCCATTGGGTTTTCGTACAGGTCTGTCATTTTCGGTGCCTCATCATTCTTGTCATTAACGGATGTCGTTAGTTGCCAGCAAGGATGAGGTGGGAAGGAGGCGCACAGGAGATACCCCGCACGCTGCGGGCGAGGAAGTCACCAAAGATGAGGGGGGACCCGAGTAGCTTCATGGTTACATCAGTCTCTTACGGGCGAGGCTTGCGTTAGCGCAAGTCCTTATTCTTGTATGCGTAAATCGATTCTACACAGCGTAAACAGATTTGTCCGTACTCTTATCAAATCCCCATTGCCCTCGCCCGCGCAAGGGGTTTGTTGCACAGGTAGATGCCCAGCAGGATCACGGCTGCGCCCATCAGCATCGGCGTGGTCAGTTGCTCACCGAGCAGCAAAGCGCCGCAGATGACCGCCGTCAGCGGATTGAGGGCGATGAAAACGCCCGCGCGGGTGGCGCCGATACGGCGCAGGCCATCGTAATAGCCGATATAGGCCAGCGCCGAGCCCAGCACGCCGAGGTACAACAAACTCGTCAGTTGGGGCAGATCGATGGCGCTCAGTGCGGCCACCGTCAACCGGCCCGTCGCCAGCGTGGTGATCGTCAGCATCAGCGTGCCCAGCAGGATCGACCAGGTCACAGTTTGCAACGGCCCGAGGTGTTGGTTGAGGCTGCGGGAGAACAGCGAGTACACACCCCACCCCACCACACAGCCAAAAATCAGCAGGTCACCGATCCAGGCATCCGCCGCGCCCTGCAACAGCTGTGGGTTACGGCTGACAATTACCAGCCCCGCGCCGCCCAGGCACAGCGCGATACCCAGCAGTTTGAGCGGCCCTAAACGCTCCTTGAACAGCAGCCACGACGCCAGGCCAATCACCGCCGGGTTCAACGCCACAATCAGCGATGCCCTCGACGCATTGATGTAATGCAGCCCGTAGAAAAAGCACAGGTTGTAGAAAAAGATCCCGAAAAAACCCAGCACGCTTAATTGCACCCACTGCGCGATGGTCGGGCGCACCAGACGAATACGTGCCACGCCCAGGAAGCCCAGCAACGCCAGGCTGGCCAGCACAAAGCGCACGGTCGCTGCCAGCAGCGGGTCCAGGCCTGCGGCCAGATAGCGCCCGGCAACGAAGGTGCCGCCCCAGATCATGGTCACGGCCGCCAGCTTCAGATAGGTGAGACGGTCAGAGGTCGGGGTCATCAGATTTCTACTCAGGAAACACAGGAATGGCTTATTGTTTGGCTAATCCCTTGTCATCGTAAAATGAGTAAATACTCATGACCCTTACCCAGCTGGAAATCTTTTCACTGGTGGCCGAGCTGCAAGGCTTCACCAGCGCCGCCAATCGCCTGGGCATCAGCCAGTCGGCGGTGTCCCACGCAATCAAATCCCTCGAGCAGGAATTGGGTGTGGAATTGATCCGCCGCCATCAGTCCCAGGTGGAACTCAGTGATATCGGCCAACAGCTGCTGTTGCGCGCCCGGGCCATGCTCGGGTTGGCCAATACGCTGCAACAGGAAGCCGCCGATGCCCGCGGGATGAAGCGCGGGACGTTGCGCATCGGCTCTTTCGGGCCCACTTCGTCGATTCGATTGTTGCCCAGGATT
Organism: Pseudomonas sp. Z18(2022); assembly: GCF_036346535.1. Classification (NCBI taxonomy): domain Bacteria; kingdom Pseudomonadati; phylum Pseudomonadota; class Gammaproteobacteria; order Pseudomonadales; family Pseudomonadaceae; genus Pseudomonas; species Pseudomonas sp. Z18(2022). The sequence goes on along the minus strand of NZ_JAOTOA010000027.1, from coordinate 48,646 downwards.
CTGCAGCGCTTTGGCCAGTTGCACCCGGGTATTGAGGTGCATGTCGATGAAGGGCCGGATCGGCAGGTAATGCAGTGGCTGGAAGAGCGGCGCATCGATGTAGCGTTCGTGGTGCTGCCCGAGGAGCGCTTCGATACGTTCCCGTTGGTCGAGGACCAACTGGTGGCCCTTCTGCCCGTGAACCATCCTTCAGCCCATCAACCCTGGATCAGTTTGAAGCAGCTATGCAACACCCCATTTATCCTGACCCAGGCCGGGTCTGCCGAGCTGGTCTCGCGGCTGTTCCTCGGGGCCGGGCTCAAACCGGATATCCGCTACCGCTGCTCGCAGTTGCTGAGCACGCTGGACACTGTACGGCGCGGCAATGGTGTGACCATCGTTGCCGAGTTGTCACTGCCGCAGACGAACGAACCAGGTTATTTGAAAAAGCCACTGGCACCTGCCGTCAAGCGCCAGGTGGGGCTGGCCGTACTGGATCAACGCCAATCGTCTCCCGCCACCCTGGCGTTTATAAAGCTGGCAACCCAACAGGATTACTCATCGGACGTCCATTCGGCTTGATGGCTTTGTGTTGATCCGTTGTCGTCAATGGCCGTGAAACGGATCCCGGGCTTGTCCCGGGACGGGTCCGCCCCCGTCAAAAGCACGACTTCGGCAGTATACGGTGCGATCATCGGCGGGTCGTCGCTACGGCTTTGAACGCCATTGGCGGTCAATACAACGCTGGAAAGTGTCACGTAATAGGCACTGGGATTGCTGACCCCAAGCCTCGGTTCATCCCCCGCAAGCCTGCGCCATTTCAGCCCCTGCGGGGTCGCCAGAACGGACGACGACAATGTATTCGGGCGCAGAAACAATTTGATCCGTGCGCGAAACGCCACTTGCACCGTACTGGCTTCGCCCTCGGGCCTGGGCGGGACACCCAATACGTTGAGCCAGAACACCGACTCCCTGTCCGTTGGCAGCGCCGTGCCCTCCCCCTTATTGAACATCAGTCGCAACGCCTTGCCTTGACCGGCCTCCATACGCACGATGGGCGGACTCAGGCTAAAGGGAACATCGCTGAGTTCAGGCGCCAACTGCGCATCCCCATCGTCAACCCAGGCTTGTACCAACCGCGGGCCGCTGCTCTCGTTTGTCAGATTGACCGTGACCTCCCGCGCCTGCGCCGGATAGACCACACGGGTGCGGTCAATCACGATTTCCGCGCGAGGCAAGCTCGAAAACAGCAGCAGCACCAGGCCTGATGCAAATCCCGCCGGACTCAAAATCCAGCGCATCAGCGATAGGCCATGGTGAACGTTGCCACCCCGTTTGCCGTGCCCGGGGTAATGCTGGATCCGGTCTGAATATAACGGGCGGTCAGCGGAATAGTGAACGTCCCGTTGCCTGTGCTGCCTGCCAACCATTGGTTGGGGTTACCGATGGCCGAGGAGTCGGCGCCATAGCGGATCAGCGTGGGCCCGCGCAACAGCTGCAACGCCACACCGTCGGCGGTTGAGCCACCGGCCAGGGACAACACGTCGGTACGGTTGGCCGGTTGGGTCTGGTCGGTCACCGTGACGAATACATCGAGCGTGCTGCCGCCACCACCCCCGCAATTGAGTCGGATGCTTTCGGTGGCACTGCCGGCATGACTGCCGACCCCTTTGAATGCGCTGACCGTCACTTGCCCCAGAGACATTGGCACGGAAGACGTGGTAACGCTGCAGGTGGGTTTTAGCGGAGCGTTTATAACAACCCCGGGAATGATGAATCGGACGTTATTGTGGATGATCAAATCGAGGGGACGCAGATCAAAAGTTGCTACCTCCTGGGACCTGATGGTTCCTCCGACTGTAGGCCCAATCGCCACAAGAAAGACGCGTACGTTCGCCCCCCAGGCGCCGGGTTTGTTTTGCGTGGTTCCGTAAAGAACGGTTCGTCTGTCACTCAGTGCAACCATTGGACGGTTGGGGTCCTGAGCCGCCACTGCTATCCCCACCCCCGGCACATTCGTGCGATAGACACGTATGCTCAGACCCAACGCGTTAAGGCGAACGAGTGAGTCTTCCCCACCCAGATAGCCCCACATAACCGACTCAGCATATCTGGGGTGAAATATGTCCGTGTAAGTACAGCGCATCACGGATTGACTGTTGAAGGCATACCCGCTCGTATTACCAATTACCTGCCCGACTGCCGTTCCGGGAGGTACTGTGATGGGCGACGGGATGGAGATAACAATGTCTCTCGCCCCGCTTGGCTGACAGGTTCCAAAGGCGAACACACTGGACGATGCCACCAGACCGCACAGTATCAATACACCGCGCCCAAACCGATTCCCTGCCTTGGTCCACGTTCGGCGCCCAAGCTTGGTGACCATTGAACGACAGAAGCGGATGGCCATGTTCCCAACTCTCCAAGAATAGTTTGAGTGTTCCAATAAATCGTACATTTTCATATTCCTGTCACCGCGTGCGGTGCCCGCATCACCACGCATTGGCCTTGCAGAAAATCGGTATTGACTTGCCGCTCGCCACTGATTTGTTTCGGCAACTGATAGTCGATACTGCATTGCCCGCCCGCCGCATCGCTCCATTTCACGGTCAGCGAACCGCTGTCCGCGATCCCGCGCACAAACGCCTTGCTGGCCTGACCGACCACGCCCACTTCACGGCCCTGCTCATCGAACACTTGGGCGGCGAATGGCAGTGGCTGGCCGTTTTTCTGCGTGGCCTTGAGTATCACGGCGCGCCCACTGATGGTTTCGAAGGTGATCAATGTCACTGCGCCCAACGTCGGGGCCACCGTCTGGGTTGACTCCTTCAGCTCCACATCCAGGGCGGTGCCTTCGGGGTCGATCTCGACCACGTTGTTCTGGAAAGCCCTGAGTGACGGCACGACTGCGTAGCCGCTGCTGTCGATACGAGTACCGCCAGCGCCGCCCAGCATCGCGCCTTCGGCATTCGGTGCATGAACCAGCGTCGAGGCCTCCCCCAGGCTTTGGGACAAGGTCATGCCACCCGCGTGAGCAACAACAGCGCCATCGGCACTGAAGGACAACTGAGAACTGTCCCTGCTCTGGCCATACCCCGCCCGCAAGTTGGCCGCACGCGTGCGGTAGCCCGCATACGTATTGACATCGCTGGAGCTACTACCCCCGCTGGTACTGCGGTTAGCCGAAACCCCATAGCTGCCTTCGGCATTTTCCCCGTACAAACCGTTGATCCCCACTTGCTGCTGGGTGCCGCGGGACGAACCGGTGTCACGGGATAACGTGGTATTGATACTGGGCGATTTGAAATCACTGCCCAATGGCATCGACAGGGACAGCATGAAGCGATTGTCGATGCGACCCTGTTGCGCGGTGCGCCCAAAAAACACCTCGTCAGCAAGTTCACCATCAGTCAGTTGGCGGGTGTCCTCGATCCGCGAACGCTGGGCCGAAAGGTTCCAATTGACTTTTTTCCAAGTCGCCCCGTAGCCCACCGTAAACGAGGTCTGGCGTCCTTGCTGCTGCCCCCAGTAATCGACCGAGCTGCCATACAGGCTCAACGTACCGTCCCCCAGTTTTTGGCTGACGGTCAGGTCAATACGGCTTTTCTGACGGGCATAGCCATTGATGTCTTCGTCCCGGCGCCCGAGATCACGCACGTTGATCGCATCAGGCAAGCTGAGAAAACCGTCGGACGAAAAACGATAGGCCCCCAGCAAAAAATGCGTACCCGAGCTCGGCAGGTTCTTGTTGTAGCCCAGGCCAAAGCTGTGGCCGGACAAATTGCCCTGTCCCGGCACGCCCGTTCGCGAGCCACTGCCGTCCAGGGAAAACGCGCCGAGAGGCGTACTCACCGCCACACCGACCTTGCCCTGGTTATAACCCTCGGAAAATGAGCCGCCGCCATACAGCGTCACCTCGTCGGTCAGGCCTCGCTGTAACGTGCCCTGGAACACCGACGGGGCTTTGCCTTCGATCCCCCGCTGCTGTACCTCGCCCAAGGTTGCGCTGTATCGGATGGCGTCGGCACGCAACAACTGTGGGGTCACAGAATATGGCACTACAAAGGTGTTCCGGCGCCCGTCCACTTCGGTCACGCTGACGGTCAGGTCGCCGCCGGAGCCAGTGGCAAACAAATCACTGATGACAAAGGGACCTGGAGCAACCTTGGTTTCATAAATGGTGTAACCGTTCTGGCTGACCGTGACAGTGGCATTGCTGCTTGCCACACCACGAACCTGCGGCGCATAGCCTTGTTGCGATTGCGGCAACATGCGCTCATCGGTCGCCAGGGTCACGCCGCGTATGCGCACGCCGTCGAGAATCTGCCCACTGCTGAAGCTGTCGCCAATGGTCAGCTGTGACTTCCAGGGAGCGATGCTGCGCTGCACGTAGGTCGCGGTATTTTGATAAGGCTGCAAGCCAGTGCGAGAGTTTTGACTCAGAGCTCCCTGGTGCCGCAAACGCCAACTGCCCAGGTTAACGCCCGTATTGAGCCCCAGGTAGGATCGATCGTCTACGTTGCCCGAGGTGCGGGCCGACGTACTGAAGTTGTAGTTGAGCAAGCCGGCGGTGACGCCGTCATCCCAATAGGCCGGATCGACATAATCCCGGGCGGATTGCTTGAGGTAGAGCTGCGGAACGCTGGCAGACCACTCCAGCGCAGATGCATCAAAATTGCTGCTGGCCAGTGGAATCCATTGCCCCAGGTCGCCGCAGAGCGCGCCGTCCAGCCGCGGGCTGGTTTTCACGTCAAGGCCGGCGTCGCGCTCAACGTTGTCCCACGCAATACCCAACTGCTCCAGCATTTGCCGGGAAAAACAGGGCACGGCGCCACTTTTCGTATCGAGGGCGATAAAGTCGACATCGCGGCGCCCCACGCGCTGACCGTTGACGATGATATCAACGCGGTAAACACCAGGGCTCATGACGTTGCTGGTATTGAAACGGGACATGTCCACCGTGGCCGCCGTACCGCCGGAGAACGCTCCCAGATCAAAGGTCGGCGTGGTCGCAAAAGCCATCTCGGAGTAGATCAATACCGCGCCGAACAGCCCGCCAAGCATCAACCTTCCAGGTTTGAAGGGCAAAACCGGGGCGCAACGATATACCCGTAGTTGAACGTAATTTGGCATAGTCAAAACTTCAGAAGGGGCTTAGAGCAATCTGTGCGACATCGAGCGATGCGTGCAGCCATCCAACCGACGTCAACAGCCGTCTGTTCACGCTCAAAATTGCAGCGCAGCTCGCTGGGTGGGTGAAAAGGCACCGTAGTCATTGATGTACTTGAAATGCACTTGAGCACTGGGAGGGATGACGGCTACCGCCTCGCGAACCGGCAGGCTCAGCGTGCCGCCTGGCTCGACCATCTGCGCGTCGACCGGGAGCACTCTGGCGCCAGGCCCGGCTCCCATGGCCAAGGCAATTTCATTGAACGTCACGTGGTACGCCGAAGGGTTGTGTACCTGCAGTAACACGCCCTTGGCGCTGCGCTGCAGGGCGAAACGCAGTTGGCCAGGAGCTGTGTCTGCATTGCCGGGCAAACCGGTCGGCCGGAAGAACACCTTGGTGCGTATACGGAAGGCGAATTGCAGGTGATTGCGGTCGCCCTCTTCGGTTACCGGGTCGAATTCGTTAATCCGGGGCGGCACCTCCAACACATTCAACCAGAACAGGGACTCTCGGTCGGCGGGCAATGGAGCCTTGTTGTAGGCCAGGCGCATCGCCTGACTTTTCCCCGCATCCAGGCGAAACACCGGTGGCGAAAGACTAAAGGGGGCTTCGTTCAGCTCACGAGCCTGATGTGCATCACCGCCATCGACCCACGCTTGTACCAGCCGAGGTGTGTGCTGATCATCATTGGTCAACTGGATCGTGATCTCACGGCGCTGCTCTGGATAAACCTGCCGTGTGCCGTTGATGATGACCCCGGCAGAGGCAAGCTGGGTGGCCTGGCTCAGACTGAAACCCAATACAACTCGCATCAGCAAACGGCTGCATGTCGTTGAGAGATTGAACATTGTTTATTCCTTGATAGGCTCTTGTCTGCACCCGGCAATCGCACCGGGTGAGAACTTCAGGCAAAAAACGCAGGGGCAATCAGCCCGGCCTGATCAAGGAAACGTAACGGAGTACTGCACACTGGTACTGACCAACCCAGCGCCCGCGGGCCCACCGGTGGCGATATAGCGTGCTGTGAAAGGCAGCGTCGCCAGGCCGCCGGTGACGGTTGCAGGCGTCGAATTGAGACCCGAGCGCAAGTCGATGGGTGTGTTCACGGCACTGTCGACAATCTGTACTTCTACGTTGGTCGCCGGAGTTGCCGCTGCGACGTTACGTAGGTTGCCGGTGCCCGGATTGATGTTCGGGCTGCTTGCCTCGTACAACACAGCAACTACAGTTCCATCCGGGCATGTTGCGTTACCACCGACGTACACGAAGAACGGTTTTGCCCCGGCGGTTTGACCAGCAGCCGCAAGGGCTGAGGTCTGGACGCTTGACAGCACGACGGGGAAGTTGGCTCCCGTACCTGGAGAGGCACCGGTACCGCCGCTGATCGTGCACGTAGTGCCTTTAACCTCGCCGGAAATCGTGATGGTTCCGTCCGCCGCAGACACAGCAGTGGCCATTACCCCAGAAGTTGCCAGTAATGCCATTGCCAATAGTTGTTTCTTCATCATCAACGCTTCCTTAAGAAAATGGGCTAACGAAAGCGGCCCAAGACAACGTCGTCCTTTGGTCACACCTTCGTAGCCTTCTGTGGGGAGCACGCTGAGATTCGATCCATACAAAGTCTCATCAAATTGTTTCGCGCCTGCGCCTCAACTATTCCGCTTCGGTTTCAACGGGCGCCAGCGCATGGCTCAGGGATGCGCCATTGTCATCGAGGGTCGTGAATTGATCCTCGACCTGCCCTGCCGGCCCTGCGGCGGTGAGCGTCAGCGTGGCGCTGGAGCGCGGTGTCAACATTGGAGGGAGGTCGTTGCGCCAGGTACGGCCTTCGCGGTTCAGCACCACAGAAGACAAGGTGATGAAATAGTCGCCCGGATTGCTCACGTGCAACGAGCGGCCCTGCCACGTCCAACGCAAGGCTGCGGGTGCGTCCTCCACGGCGCCCGGCAAGCTTTCGGGGCGTAAAAACAGCTTGATCCGGGTGCGAAAGGCCAGGCTCAGGTGGTTGCTTTCACCGGCCGGCGGCGCTGGCCGGATCACCAGGACATTGAGCCAGTACAACGACTCCGTGGTGAGGCGTGGCTGATCGGGCTCCGACGTATGGATCAGGCGCAACGCCTGCCCCGCTCCGGCCTCCACCCGCAAGAGGGGCTGCACCACCAGAAACGGCACATCGCTGGACTCAGGCCGCGCCATGGCATCACCCGCGTCGATCCACACCTGCACCAGCCTCGGCTCAAGCGCCTCGTTCGTCAGGCTGAGGGTCATCTCCCGGGCCTGTTGGGGGTATACCACCCGGGTGCGGTCAATGACGACATCTGCCGATGTTTGGGTACTGGCCAACAGGGATGCAGTGACCAGCAATACCCTGATGTTCATCAGCGATAACTCAGGGTGAAGGTCGCAACACCATTGGCGCTGCCCGGAGTGATGTTGTCCCGGGTTTGAATGTAGCGGGCGGTCAGCGGGATACGCAGGGCACCGTTGCCAATGCTGCCCGCCAGCCATTGGTTAGGGTTGCCCTCGGAAGCCGAGTCGGCGCCGTACAGGATCAATTGCCCGCCACTCAATAATTGCAGGCCGACCCCCGTCGCCTTCGACGCAGGCGACAACGACAAAACACCGCTGCGGTTGGTGGGCACCGTCTGGTCGGTCACGGTGATCAATACATCAGTGGTCCGCTCTTCGGTGGCCCCCGCGCAGTTGATCACCAGGTTATCGGTCACGGAGCCGGCATGGCTGCCAACCCCTTTGAAGTCTCTCCTGGCCACCGCGCCCAACGCCAGGGTGAGCGTCCTGGTGCTGACGCTGCAGGTCGGTTTTATCGGTGCCGCGATCACTGCATTGCCCAGGTTCACGGCGAGAAACCCCGGCCCGCTGACGTCCGCAGGGCTGACCGTAAACCTGGCAATCGTGCGAGGGCCCAGCGTGCCCCCCGACACCTGCCCGGTGACCACCAGGTAGAGGCGCCCCTTCAAGCCCCAGGTTCCCGGCTTGCGCTGAGGCGCAATGTGCAACTTGATCGGGCTATCGGAGATGGCCCTCAACGGCGTGTTCGGGTCTTGTGCCGCAATGGCGAATCCCAGCCCGGGAATGTTGCTCGCAAACACTGGCATAACCAGCCCCAGGGCGCGGTAGGTCTGCCCTGTGGCCGGGCTGTTGACGACGGCCAGGGACGACGCCTCGGCTATCTGGATCAGCCAGTTGGGGTAGGTGCAACCCATGGCATGTGTGGTACCGAAGGGAAACTGGCCGATGGCGTCTCCCACCTTCGCGTCAGCCGGCACCTTGATCGTGGGAAGAGAGAGGTTGATGTCGGTACCGGGAGTGCATTGGGCCTTCTCGGCGGCCTGTGACATGCCCATCACACCCAACAAGAACAGGCCGATAAACAGCCTCATGATTGAGTCACCCTGCACTGTCCCTGCACTTGATCCACCTGGCTCTGTCGCCCGCTGCCGGCAGGCGGTAACCGATAGAGGATGGCGCATTGATCAGTGGATTTTTCGCCCCACTTCACAGTCAACGTGCCCTGGTCGGCGATACCGCGCACAAAGGCCTTGCTGGCCTGGCCGATCACCCCCACTTCGTTGCCCTGTTCATCAAACACCTGCGCGGCAAACGGCAATGGCTCCCCCCGCTCCCGGCGGGCCTTGACCACCACCGCACGCCCGACAACCGTCTTGAAGATCACCCGCGTCACCGCTCCCAGGGTCGGTACCACGTCCTGTGTGGTCTGCGTCAGTTCCACATCCTGCGCGGTGCCATCGGGGTCGATGCCCACCGTATTGGCCTGGTAGGCGCGCAGCGAAGGCACCACCGCGTAGCCGCGCCGATCGACCCGCACGTTGCCACTGTTCAGCAACGCGCCCTGGGCATCCGGCACATGCACCAGCGCCGCCGCTTCACCCAGGTAGTGGGAGAAGGTCAGGCCACCGTCATGCACAATCAACCCGCCGTCAGCATTGAACGACCATTGGCTGTTGCCGCCCGCCTGCCCATAGCCCATGCGCACATTGGCCGTGCTGGCGTGGTAACCCACGTTGGCACTGGCCGAGCGCTGGGCGCCACCTGCGTCAGCCGCATTACTGGCAGACACCCCGTAGTTGATCGCCCCGGCGTCATCCAGCACACCGCTGATGCCCAGTTGCTGCTGACGGCTTGAGGATTCGCCGCGGCTTGCGGACAGGGTCGTACTCAGGCTCGGCGCACGCACGCCGCTGCCCAGCGGCATGGACAACGTCAGCAACAGGCGATTGTCTACCTGGCCGCCGCCGGGTGTGCGCTCATCCCGCAGCCCGGTGTGCTGACGGTACTCCTCGACCCGCGAGCGCTGGGCCGAGAGGTTCCAGCTGACCTGGCGCCAGGCGGCGCCGTAACTCACACTCAGGGACGTTTCACGCCCTTGCCGGCGGTTCCAGTAATCGGTCGAGCTGACGGAAAAGCCCAGCGCGCCGAGGCCGACCTGCTGGCTCACACTCAGGTCAAGCCGGCTTTTCTGCCGGGCATAGGCGTCGATATCCCCTTGCTGGCGGCCCAGTTCGCGCACGTTCATGGCATCCGTCAGGTTCAAGTAACCCACGGTGGAAAAACGATAGGCACCCACCGTGAAATGGGTACCGGTTTGCGTGAGGTTCTTGTTGTAGCTCACACCGAGGTTTTGCCCGGTCAGCACGCCATGCCCGGGAATGTGGGCGCGTGAATCCGTGAGGTCCACGGAAAACGCCCCCCAACCGGTGCCGAACGCCACACCTGCATTGCCCTGGATATAACCCTGGGACAGACTCGCGCCGCCATACACCGTCAAGCGGTCGAGCAGGCCATGCTGGAGCGTGCCCTGAAAGGCCAGTGGCGCACCGCCTTCAATGCCACTGTGACGGACTTCACCCAGCGCCAGGCTGTAGCGCGTGACCTCGCTGCGCAACAGGTGTGGCGCGACGGAAAAGGGCACGGTGTACACGGTTTTGCGGCCATCCACTTCGCTGACCGTGACGGTCAGGTCGCCGCCACTGCCGGTGGGGAACAGGTCATCAATGACAAACGGGCCGGGCGCAACGCTGGTCTCATAGATCGTGTAACCATTCTGACTGACACGCACCGTCGCCTGAGTGTCGGCAATGCCTCGCACCACGGGCGCATACCCTTGCTGCGAGGGCGCGACCATCTGATCGTCACTGCTCAGGCTGATCCCCCGCAGGCGAGTGCTGTCGAGAACCTGGCCACTGCTGAAGCTGTCCCCCAGCGTCAGGCGCGACTGCCACGCCGCAAGGTTGCGTTGCAGGTAGGTCGACGTGTTCTGATACGTCGCCCGCCCGTGGCGGGAGTCCCATGACTGGGCGCCCTGGTGACGCAACCGCCAGTGCCCGAGGTTAAGACCGCTGTTGAGCCCCAGGTAGGCATGATCCTCGCCCGTGCCGCGGGTGGTGGTCGAACTGCTGAAGTTGTAGCTGAGCAAGCCGGCGGTGATGCCCTCGTCCCAGCGGGCCGGATCCACCGCGCCACGGGCGGCGGCGTTCATGTAGACCTGCGGCACACTGATCGCCAGCGTCAGTGCCGCCGAATCAAAGGTGCTGACGGCCATCGGGATTCGACTGCCCAGGTCGCCGCACAGCGGGCCGGGCACAGGCACTGGCTCGACCTTGCCGCGAACCACCCCCAGGCGCTCGAGCAACGGCCAGTCCAGACACGGCACGGCGCCCTCCTGCTGCGGCTCGGCGATAAAATCCAACTCGTGACGCCCCGCGCTCTGGCCGTTGATGGCAAGGTCGACGCGGTACTGGCCGGGGCCCAGGTTGTTACGACGATTGAAGCGAGACACATCCACGCCAGGGGTCGTTCCCCCCGAAAACGCGTCAAGGTCGAACATTGCCGCAGACGCCAGCACCTTCGGGCAGAACAACAGGCCGCAGATGCCACTGAGTACCGCAGGTGCAGAAAGAGAACGGGTTTGGGTTTGGATCCGCATAAATCAGGGCTTCAGGTGACTGTCGTTAAAGGAGGCCTGCCGAGGCGCAGAGAACCCGCCGAAATCATTGATGTACTGAAACTGCACCTGCGCGCCGGTCGGCAACTCGCCCAAGGTGCCGGGCAGTGTCAGATCCAGGCTGGCGTACGGCGCGACCATGCCTTGGTGCTCGGTGGGCATTCGCCCGGCGCCCGTCACCAGCGCCACTTCGTGAAGGGTCACGTAGTAGGGTGTGGGGTTGTGCACCCGCAGCAGCGCCGGGCGGCCTGCCAATACACGCCACTGCAGTTGGTCCGCCGCGTCGTGGGCAGTGCCGGGTAAATCCTGCGGGCGGAAAAACACCTTGGTGCGAATGCGAAACGCAAAGCGCACCTGGTTCGCGTCCGCCTGAGCCCCAGCACCGTTGGGCGGCACTTCCAGCACGTTCAGCCAGAACACGGACTCCCTGTCCGATGGTAATGGCTCGCGGGTGTATGCCAGGCGTATGGCCTGGCTTTTACCCGGGTCGACGCGAAATACCGGCGGGGAAATGCTGAACGGCACCTCGCTGCGTTCGGCGGCGGCCTGGGGGTCGCCACCGTCCATCCACACCTGCACCAGGCGCGGGGCCGATGCATCGTCGTTGGTGACCTGGACGGTGATCTCCTGTCGCGGCTCCGGATAAATCTGCCGGGTGCCATTGATCACAATGCCCGCCTGCGCAACACCCATGGTCAGGCAAAACAGCACGATGCCGGCTGGAAGGCTTGATAGAGCGAACATGGTCGGTCCCCTCGGTCAAGGCAGGTTTACGGGTAAGTCACCCAATACTGCACTTCGGTCTTGAAGGCACCGGGACCCGCCACGCCGCCATGGGCCACGTAACGTGCCGCGAACGGCACCGTCGCCTTGCCTCCGGTAACCGTGGCAACCGTTGAGGCCTGGCCTTTGCCCAGGTCTATGGGGGTGTTCGCCACCGTGTCGATAATTTGCACTTCCACGTTCGCTGCTGCCGGGGCCGCGGCCGTGTTGCTCAAATTACCGGTAACCGGGTTGATGGCCGGGCTGCTGCGCTCAAACAACACCGCGACCTTGGTGTTGTCGGCGCAGGTACCCGCCGCCCCGCCCACAGAGATAAAGAAATCCTTGGATGGGCTTGCCCCGCCGGCCAGGGAGCCGGCCTGGACGTTGTCCAGTGCCACCACAAAGTCTGCACCTGAGCCCGCAGCGCCACTGGTGCCACTGCTAATGGTGCAGGTGCTGGCCTTGATTTCGCCGGTCAGGGTGATCGTTCCATCGGCCGCACTCAGGGAGCCGGAAACAAGCGCAGCGGCCATTAATAAACGGGCCAAGCCGGATACATGTTTTTTCATGACGCAGGTATTCCTCATTCATTGAAGTAAGTGCCCCGAGTGACCTGACAAACAGGCAGGCGAAGGCCTTGCGCGAAACATTCGATCGCGAGGGCTGCTCAACTGGGGACTGGGGGTCGTGGCACGTGCAGAGGCCACACAAAACGCCCGACGTACGTTATTGCAACGCACGACGAGAGCCGTTTGACGTAGGTGCATCCAGGACACGGGATGAACAACGTCACTTTGTTATTAGGCGGGATACAAGTCCGAGCACTTTTGCAACAGACTGGGCACCTGCAGAGGGCGCCAAATATGTTGCAAAGTATGCAACGGTCAAAAAACGCTCACAACTGACCGAATGGCTAGGTGCACCTCAAATCGCCTGCCGAACATGCTTATTTGACCAACGCCATCTATCATCCTGGCTTACTGTCCGTCCCTCACTCGGGGGCTTTTTTCTTTCGCCACAGGCTGCCCCATGCCACTCACCGTCAAAGGCCCGCGAAAAGCCTCCACACGTCACCTGATCACCTTGCTCAGCGGCGCACTGCCGATCTTGCTGGGCGTGCTTATTCTGTACTGGCAAGCCGGGCGCACCCTGGAAAACAGCACGGCGCAAACCGCCATCGAGGCCGTGCGCCAGTTTGACCTGATGCTCGACAACACCGCCCTCGCTGCCCAGGAACTGCTGCCACTGGCCGGTCATGAATGTGATAACCCGACACAACTGGCACTGCGCGAACAAGTCACCCGGCGCCCTTTCGTGCGCGCCACCACCTTGTCCTGGCAGCGAAACATTTATTGCAGCTCGTTGTTTGGCGGCAACTACCAGTCGCCGGTCAATCCTGAGGACTACATCGACGGCCGGCTCTGGCTGATGAAAGGCAACCCGGTCACGCCCGACACTGCCTTGCTGGTGTACCGCCTCACCGAGGGTGACCGGGGCGCCTTTGCCTCCATCGATGGCTACCACTTGACCAACGCCTTGCGCCTGATCAGCCGCTACGCCGACCTGGTGTTGCAGGTAGGGTCCAACTGGCTGGCATCGGATGGCAAGGTGCACAACACGGCTCTGCCAACGTTTGCCGTGGCCCAGCATCATCTGGATTCCAAGCGGTATACCTACAGCGTGGAAGCCGGGATGCCGGAAGGCGAAACCTGGCGCTACATGAAAGCGCGGTATCCGGCTCTGTTCGTTCTGGTAGTGTTTTTCGGCGTACTGGCGGGCATCCTCGCTCACTGGCTGCAAAAGCGCTCATCCGCGCCGACCCTGGAACTGCAACGCGCCCTGGGCGCCAATGAGTTCGTGCCCTACTACCAGCCAGTGGTGCGGGGTGACAGCATTCGCCAGTGGGCCGGCTGTGAAGTGCTGATGCGCTGGAATCACCCTAAGGAAGGCCTGGTGCGCCCCGACCTGTTCATTCCCCTGGCCGAACATTCCGGCCTGATCGTGCCCATGACCCGCGCCTTGATGCGCCAGACGGCCCTGCAACTGGCACCTCACGCCGCTCAATTCGCTGATGGCTTTCATATCGGCGTCAACATTACCGCGCGCCATTGCCATGACCTGGAACTGGTGGAGGACTGCCGGGAGTTCCTCGCCGCGTTCCCGCCGGGCAAGGTGATCCTGGTGCTTGAGTTGACCGAACGTGAGTTGATCGAGCCCACCGACATCACCCGCCAGTTGTTCCAGGCGCTGCACGAAATGGGGGTGATGATTGCGATCGATGACTTCGGCACCGGCCATTCAAGCCTGGGTTATTTGCGCAACTTCAATGTCGATTACTTGAAGATAGATCAAAGCTTTGTGGCGATGATCGGTGTTGATGCACTCTCGCGGCATATACTCGACAGCATCATTGAACTGTCCGCCAAACTGGACCTGGGCATCGTGGCAGAAGGCGTCGAAACACAAGAGCAATGCGACTATCTTACCGCTCAAGGTGTAGATTTCTTGCAAGGTTACCTGTTTGGCAAGCCTGTCCCTTGTGATGAGTTCATTAGATTCCTGAACGGTCATTGAATAGCCCGCCACTTCTGCGGAAATATTGTTATTTATACAAAAGACATGATTTACTCATGGCTGATTAACTACTACAATTTTTCCTGCCTGTGCTGAATTGGCAGGAGGGCCACTTTCACTGAGTCGCCTTAAGGCTCTTGGCTTATCGCTTTGTTTGCAGTAGATATCAGCCAAATACACTATTGGAGTATAGATTTTGTCCAGACTCGCCGAATTTCGCGCAGCAGAAAAAGCCCTTCAAGAGCAGCTTGCCCAGCTGGAATCCCTGAAGAACGATGCTGGCCTGAAGAAAGAAATCGAATTCGAAGAAAAGCTGCAAGGGCTGATGAAAACCTACGGCAAAAGCCTGCGCGACATCATCTCCATCCTGGATCCTAACCCGGGCAAGTCCGGCGCTTCCGTCGCCGCAGCACCCAAACAGCGCCGTGCACGTGTGGTCAAGGTTTACCACAACCCGCACACTGGCGAACTGATCGAAACCAAAGGCGGCAATCACCGCGGCCTGAAGGCATGGAAAGAACAGTACGGCGCAGCCACTGTAGATTCCTGGCTTCGCGGCTAATGCTTTCCAGCTAGTACAAACGCACTAACCAAAGCCCCGCAGATGCGGGGCTTTTTTGTTTGCAGGCATCAACATTGAAACAAAATAGTACCGAAGCACCTTCAAAAACGAACTTTAAATAACATTTCACTTTGTTCAATCGACTAATTTCCAGCCCTTCCTACAGCACTCAAAGTTTAAGGCTGTCGCGCACCGAACTGACTTCGTCCTTGCTTGATTCGTAAGCTTCAGCCTGGCCTGCGTATGAAAAAACATAGGCCTTATCCGTATCGACCGCCCCGACCAACGTTTGCGACAGCACGTGCCGACCGTTCTCGGTGATAACACAGGTAGTTTCCAGCGCCTCGAGCCGGCTCAATGTAGTGGGATGCATCTTGGTGCACACACTTTGATAACCGCCTTGGGCAAAGTCCTTCTGGATGGATTTGCGCATTTCCAGTAGCACGCCCTGGAGGTTGACCGTATGCCCCGCTTCAATTGGGGTTCCCGTCAACTCCATGACCATCAGGGTCGCACCATTTTCATCGTTCTTTATCGCGCGCTGACGGGACACTGCCGAGGGCTGCGCCGGGGCTTGATCGTCCGGCACCACCTCCTCCACCTGCCAGCCGCTGGGCCAATGAATTTCGGGGTCGGCCGCCCATACGGCGGTGCTGCCCAACAACAGGCCCAGGGTACTTAACAGCGGTGCGCGAAATCCGATCATTGCGAAAAACACTCAAGGTTCAAGCGACAAAGTTTGGGCCCCGACGCCCGCTGCCCGCAAGGGCTGCGTGACCTTTTTCATTTGGCGCAGCAGGCCGGGCTGCGTATCATGGACCGGCTGCACGGATGCCAGCCGCAAGCCAAGGGATGCTCCAACCGGAGCCACGTTTGCCCCATTTTTCTCTGGAGGGCCCATGAGCCTGCACGAACTGAACACCTTCCCGGGCGTCACTGCCCAACCTGACACCGCCACCGCGAACTTCGTGTTCAACCACACCATGCTGCGGGTCAAGGACATCACCAAGTCGCTGGATTTCTACACCCGCGTCCTGGGTTTTTCCCTGGTTGAGAAACGTGACTTCCCGGAAGCCGAATTCAGCCTGTACTTCCTGGCCCTGGTCGACAAGTCCCAGATCCCGGCGGACGCCGCCGCCCGCACCCAGTGGATGAAGTCGATTCCGGGCATCCTCGAACTGACCCACAACCACGGCACCGAAAACGACGCCGACTTTGCCTATCACAACGGCAATACCGACCCGCGTGGCTTTGGCCATATCTGCATCTCGGTACCGGACATTGTCGCCGCCTGCGCACGCTTTGAAGAGCTGGGCTGCGACTTCCAGAAGCGCCTGTCTGACGGCCGCATGAAAAGCCTGGCCTTCGTGAAAGACCCGGACGCGTACTGGGTTGAAATCATTCAGCCAACGCCGCTGTAAGGTTTCACAAGCAATAAAAAACCCCATGATCACTCATGGGGTTTTTCATTTCCGGGCCAGTATTTACGCCGGAGCGGAAGTGCGGATCAAGTGATCGAAAGCACTCAGGGAAGCCTTGGCGCCCTCGCCTACTGCGATCACGATCTGCTTGTACGGCACAGTCGTTACGTCACCGGCGGCAAAAACGCCTGGCAGCGACGTCTCCCCACGGGCATCGACAATGATCTCGCCACGTGGAGTCAGTTCCACAGTGCCTTTGAGCCAGTCGGTGTTGGGCAGCAAGCCGATCTGTACAAAGATGCCTTCCAGGTCGATCGTCTTGAACTCACCGCTGTCGCGATCCTTGTAGGCCAGGCCGGTAACTTTCTGGCCATCGCCCTTGACTTCACTGGTCAGCGCGCTGGTGATCACATCAACGTTCGGCAGGCTGTATAGCTTGCGCTGCAACACGGCGTCGGCGCGCAGCTTGCTGTCAAACTCAAGCAAGGTCACGTGGCTGACGATACCGGCCAGGTCGATGGCTGCTTCAACGCCAGAGTTACCGCCGCCGATCACCGCCACACGCTTGCCCTTGAACAGCGGACCGTCGCAGTGCGGGCAGAAGCACACGCCCTTGGCTTTGTATTCCTGCTCGCCCGGCACACCCATTTCACGCCAGCGGGCGCCGGTAGCCAGGATCACGGTCTTGGACTTGAGGGTCGCACCGCTTTCAAAACGGATTTCGTGCAGTTCACCAGCGTTCTTCGCCGGGACCAGCGCAGTGGCGCGCTGCAGGTTCATGATATCCACGTCGTACTGACGCACGTGGGCTTCCAGGGCGCTGGCCAATTTCGGCCCTTCGGTTTCCTGTACCGAGATAAAGTTCTCGATCGACATGGTGTCCAGCACCTGCCCGCCAAAGCGCTCAGCGGCAACACCGGTGCGGATGCCTTTACGTGCAGCGTAGATAGCAGCTGCCGAACCCGCTGGGCCACCGCCGACGACAAGCACGTCAAACGCGTCTTTGGCGCTGATTTTCTCGGCAGCTTTTTCGATGCCGCTGGTGTCGAGCTTGGCGAGGATTTCTTCCAGGCCCATGCGGCCCTGGCCGAAGTTCACACCGTTCAGGTAAACGCTGGGCACGGCCATGACCTGACGATCATCGACTTCGGCCTGGAACAACGCACCGTCGATAGCGACGTGACGGATATTCGGGTTCAGTACCGCCATCAGGTTCAGCGCCTGGACCACGTCCGGGCAGTTCTGGCACGACAGCGAGAAGTAAGTCTCGAAGCTGAACTCGCCTTCGAGGGCGCGGATCTGTTCAATCACTTCGACACTGGCCTTCGAGGGGTGGCCGCCGACTTGCAGCAGCGCCAGCACCAACGAAGTAAATTCGTGGCCCATCGGGATGCCGGCGAAACGCAGGCTGATATCGGCACCCGGGCGGTTGATGGAGAACGATGGCTTGCGCGCATCATTGCCATCTGTTTTCAGGGTAATCAGCGTGGTGAGGCTGGTTACGTCCTGCAAGAGAGCAAGCATTTCCTGGGATTTCGCACCGTCGTCGAGGGTGGCGACGATCTCGATCGGCTGGGTGACCCGTTCCAGGTATGACTTCAACTGAGCTTTAAGATTGGCGTCCAACATACGGGCGATTTCCTATTAATTCGGTTTATTGCAGACAAAAAAACGCCCGAGCGAATCTCGCCCGGGCGTTTTGAGGGCGGATGCAGCTTACTTAAGTGCGGTAACCCGCCCTTGGGACTTCACAGACTTAGATCTTGCCGACCAGGTCCAGGGACGGAGCCAGGGTGGCTTCGCCTTCTTTCCACTTGGCTGGGCACACTTCGCCCGGGTGAGCAGCAACGTACTGAGCGGCCTTGATTTTGCGCAGCAGCTCGGAAGCGTCACGGCCAACGCCGCCATCGTTCAGTTCAACGATTTTGATCTGGCCTTCAGGGTTGATCACGAAGGTGCCACGGTCTGCCAGGCCAGCTTCTTCGATCAGTACGTCGAAGTTGCGGGAGATGGTCAGGGTCGGGTCGCCGATCATGGTGTACTGGATTTTGCCGATGGCTGGCGAGGTGTTGTGCCAGGCAGCGTGGGCAAAGTGGGTGTCGGTGGAAACGCTGTAGATTTCGACGCCCAGCTTCTGGAATTCGGCGTAGTTGTCAGCCAGGTCTTCCAGTTCGGTTGGGCAGACGAAGGTGAAGTCGGCTGGGTAGAAGAAGACGACAGACCATTTGCCTTTCAGGTCAGCATCAGTCACGTCTACGAAGTTGCCGTTTTTGTAGGCGGTAGCTTTGAACGGTTTTACTTGGCTGTTGATGATAGGCATCGTTGACTCTCCGTCAGGTTTTGTAGAAGGGCTTAGTAAGTTGATGGGGTGAATCCTACCCACTCTCCCGGCCGATGGCTCATTGGCAAACCTGATGCTGACGATTGGTTTTCACTATTAGGCGACAGTATTAATAGAAGAAACCTTCAATCACTCAAGGGACGCGCGGGTCATGCCGAGAAAGGGCGTCGCCTCAACATAGCGCATGGCAGATTTCATGTCCTTCCAGCCGACGTAAGTCATCAGCGACTTCAAGTCCCAGCCGCTGCGATGGGCCCAGGTGGCGAAGCCCCGGCGCAGGGAATGGCTGGTGTATTGATCAGCCGCAATGCCGGCACGCTCCAGGGCCTGGCGCAACAGCGGGATCACGCTGTTGGGGTGCAAGCCCTCCTCACCCAGGTTGCCCCAGCGGTCAATCCCGCGAAACACCGGGCCACGTACCAGCGCCGAGGCACTGAGCCATTCGCTGTAGGCCTGTACCGGACACAGGCGCAACAGTGCCGGTGTCTGATAGGTGCGGCCAAGATTTTCCCGGTCGCTTTTACTGCGCGGCAGATACAGGGTGATGCCTGAGCCGGGCACCGCCTGCACATGTTCGATATTCAAGCGGCACAACTCATCGCTACGAAAGCCACGCCAGAAACCCAGCAGGATCAACGCCGCGTCACGCTTGGCCCGCAGCCACCGTGGATGATCTTCGGCGCTTCGAGCATCGTGACCTTCCTGTTCGAGAAACTGAATAACCTGCTCCAGGTGCTGTAGCTGTAACGGCTCAGCCTGTTTTTCCTGGGCCGGATGCACGGCACGAATCCCTTTCAACACTTTGCGCACCACCGGCGCCTTGGTCGGATCGGGAAACCCCTGGCTGGTATGCCATTGGGCCAGGGCCGACAAGCGCAGTTTCAGCGTGTTGACCGACAGTACACCCGCATGCGCCACCAGGTAGCGCGCCACGCTGTCACTGGTCGCCGGCAGGAATCCACCCCAATTCACCTCGAAATGCTCGATCGCCGCGCGATAGCTGCGGCGGGTGTTATCGCGGGTGGCCGCATTCAGATAACGGTCCAGCTCACTCATGCCTGTACTGCCATTGGAGGTTGCCCACTTCAAAATCCTGATCACACGGGATAATACGCCAATATCCCATCTGTTAAATCATCAATTTCAGGTGAAAGTAAATCGTGATATAGTACGTATATACATACTACGTACCACAGTACTAAATCGACGGAGACTCCATGGCTCGCGGCGGCATCAATAAAGCAGTAGTTCAAACGGCACGCCTGGCGATTCTCGCCCGCGGCGAAAACCCCAGCATCGACGCAGTACGCATCGAGATGGGCAATACCGGCTCGAAAACCACGATTCATCGCTATTTGAAGGAGCTGGACGAAAGCGAAACCCGCCAGACCATCACCGACGCGCCCATCGACGACGAGCTGGGTGAATTGGTGGCACGCCTGGCCCAGCGCCTGAAGGAGAAGGCTCAGGAGCCTATCGACCTGGCCCTGGCGCAGTTCCAGCAACAGAAAGCCGCCCTGCTCGCCCAGGCCGAAGAGCTGGAAGCCGCCCATAGCCAACTCAAGCAACAGTTCGATATCCAGGCGGCCGCCCTGGCCGATGAAAGCGCAGCCCTGCAAAGCACCCGTTCCAGCCTGCAAACCGAGCAAACCCGCAACGCTGGCCTGAGCCAGGCCTGCAGCGATTACGAGCTGCGGATCAACGACAAGGACGAGCAGATTCGCTCACTGGAAGAGAAGCACCTGCATGCCCGGGATGCCCTTGAGCATTACCGCAACGCGATCAAGGACCAGCGCGAACAGGAACAGCGCCGCCACGAAGGCCAGTTGCAGCAGGTACAGGCAGAATTGCGCCAGGCCCAGCAGAGCGCGATGGTGCGCCAGGATGAAATCACCCAGTTGCATCGCGATAACGAGCGCCTGCTGATTGAGCACCGGGTTACGGTGAAAGAATTGAGTGCACTGCAGGAACAGGCTCGCCAGGACCGCGAACAGCAGCGTCAGTTGAGCGAACAGGTGAATGTGATCGACAGCGAGCGCACCCTGTTGCAGGAACGCTTGCGGGTTGCGCAGTTGGAGAATCAGGCACGCCAGGAAGCGCTGGCCGAGCACCAGCAGGTCAACAAAACCCTGGAGCTGGACCTGGTCAAAGCCCAGGCCAGCATCGAGGCGCTGCGCCTGGCGGCCGTCGTTGCGACGGCGCCAGAGGCAACTACCGAGGGCTGATTACTGCGCCACCGGCGTGCGCATGGTGACGAACTCTTCGGCCGCCGTAGGGTGCACGCCGATGGTTTCGTCGAAATGCTGCTTGGTCGCGCCCGCCTTGAGCGCGATCGCCAGGCCCTGCACGATCTCGCCGGCGTCGGGGCCCACCATGTGGCAACCCAGGACCTTGTCGGTCTCGGCGTCGACCACCAGCTTCATCAGGGTCTTTTCCTGGCATTCAGTCAGGGTCAGCTTCATCGGCCGGAAGCGGCTTTCAAAAACCTGCACCTTGTGGCCGTCTGCCCGGGCCTGCTCTTCGCTGAGGCCCACGGTGCCGATGTTCGGCAGGCTGAACACCGCCGTAGGGATCATTGCGTAGTCCACCGGGCGATATTGCTCAGGCTTGAACAGTCGACGCGCCACAGCCATGCCTTCGGCCAGCGCCACCGGCGTCAGCTGCACGCGACCGATCACATCGCCAATCGCCAGGATCGACGGTTCGGCGGTCTGGTAGAGGTCATCCACTTCGACAAAGCCACGCTTGTCCAGCTTGACGCCGGTGTTCTCCAGCCCAAGGTTGTCGAGCATCGGACGGCGGCCGGTGGCGTAGAACACGCAATCGGTCTCCAGCACGCGACCGTCTTTCAAAGTGGCCTTGAGGCTGCCATCGGCCTGCTTGTCGATGCGCTCGATGTCGGCATTGAATTGCAGGTCGAGGCCGCGCTTGGTCAGCTCTTCCTTCAAGTGCGTGCGCACCGAGCCATCAAAGCCGCGCAGGAACAAATCGCCGCGGTACAGCAGCGACGTCTGCGCGCCCAGGCCATGGAAAATCCCGGCAAACTCGACGGCGATGTAACCGCCACCGACTACCAGCACACGCTTGGGCAGCTCTTTGAGGAAGAACGCCTCGTTGGAACCGATCGCGTGCTCGCGCCCCGGGATTTCCGGGATCTGCGGCCAGCCACCAGTGGCCACCAGGATGTGTTTGGCGGTGAAGCGCTCACCGTTGATTTCCACCTGGTGCGAGTCTACCAGCCGCGCATGCCCTTCGTGCAGGGTCACGCCGCTGTTGACCAGCAAGTTGCGGTAGATGCCATTAAGACGGTTGATCTCGCGATCCTTGTTGGCGATCAGGGTCGCCCAGTCAAAGTTCGCTTCACCCAGTGACCAGCCAAAACCGCTGGCCTGCTCGAAGTCTTCGGCGAAATGCGCGCCGTACACCAAGAGTTTCTTCGGCACGCAGCCCACGTTCACGCAGGTACCGCCCAGGTAGCGACTTTCAGCCACTGCCACTTTGGCGCCAAAACCGGCAGCGAATCGTGCAGCGCGCACACCGCCGGAACCGGCGCCAATTACATAAAGGTCAAAATCGTAGGCCATTTCACTCTCCTCGGCAGGACAACAGCATACCTGCTTACATGGGGCCGAAAAACGAAAAAGCCACCCGAAGGTGGCTTTCTCAGATCAGGCAGGCAACGTGAATCAGTAAGCCTTGCCAGTCTTGTAGAAGTGCTCGTAGCAGAAGTTGGTCGCTTCGATGTAGCCTTCAGCGCCACCGCAGTCAAAGCGACGACCCTTGAACTTGTAGGCAATCACGCAACCGTCTTTAGCCTGCTTCAACAGGGCGTCGGTGATCTGGATCTCGCCACCCTTGCCCGGCTCGGTTTCTTCGATCAGCTTGAAGATGTCCGGGGTCAGGATGTAGCGACCGATGATCGCCAGGTTCGACGGAGCGTCTTCCGGCGCCGGTTTTTCAACCATGTCGCGTACGCGGATCAGGCCATCACCAATATCGTCGCCGGCGATTACGCCGTACTTGTTGGTTTCCTGAGGGTCAACCTCTTGAACTGCAACGATGGTGCAGCGGTACTTCTGGTACAGCTTGACCATCTGGGTCAGGACGCCGTCGCCTTCCAGGTTTACGCAAAGGTCATCGGCCAGTACCACGGCGAACGGTTCGTCACCGATCAGCGGGCGACCGGTCAGGATCGCGTGGCCCAGGCCTTTCATTTGGGTCTGGCGGGTGTAGGAGAACGAGCACTCGTCGAGCAGTTTACGGATGCCGACCAGGTATTTTTCCTTGTCGGTGCCCTTGATCTGGTTTTCCAGCTCGTAGCTGATGTCGAAGTGGTCTTCCAGGGCGCGTTTGCCACGACCAGTCACGATGGAGATTTCGTTCAGACCGGCATCCAGTGCCTCTTCAACGCCGTACTGGATCAGTGGCTTGTTCACCACCGGCAGCATCTCTTTGGGCATGGCCTTGGTCGCTGGCAGGAAGCGAGTGCCGTAACCGGCTGCTGGGAACAAGCATTTCTTGATCATATGAGTCCTTACAAAGGGCTGTGCGTACGAAATTCGGCGCAGTCTAATCAGGCCGCAGTCACCTTACAATGGGTCCTGCTGGCGTTGCGATGTCAACATAGAGAAAAAATGTCGGCGTAAGTTCCGCCGGCATTCAATCAAGTGCCTTCGACGCTGTTAAAAATCGTCGGCTTGCGCCCGTCATTCAAAGGGCTTCAACCTTTTTAGCACGCTTTATGGCGATCGGCACTGACCTGCAACAACTTGCGCCGCCCCACGCCGTTTGGCGCTATCATTGCAGCCTGAACCAAACAACGAGATTGATAGATGTCAGAACCAAAAGGCGTGAACGGCTACCTGATCACCAAGCGAGCGGATGGCTGGCACCTGATCAACTTCCACGGCGACAGCGTTGCCGGGGCATTCGCGAGCGAAGCCCAAGCCATAGCGGTGGCCGAAGTGTTTGTGGATGAAGCAGGCCACGCGTCGAGCAAACGTCCCAAGACCAAGTAATACCCGCAGTAACGCCAATCAAGCCTCGTTTAACGGGGCTTTTTTGTGTTTGTCTGTACGTTGATGGCGGTTCGCTATAATCTCGCCTGAAACGCCCCACGACAGTGTCCGCGCTCCCCTCCAACACCCTGATGACGACTCCTACATGAACAAGATCCTGGCACTGATTGCGGTACTGGCGCTTACCGGTGGCTGCACCACCACCTCCGACACCGTCCTGAAAAATGGCGAACAAGGGCTGGCCATCGATTGCTCCGGCGAAGCCAACTCCTGGGCCAGCTGCTATGAAAAGGCGGATGCGTCCTGCGCGGGCACCGGCTACCGGATTGTCGGCACCGAAGGCACGCCGGCCCTGAAAGAAAGCGACAAGACCCTGGGCAAGGATGTGGGCAACTATAAAACCCGCAGCGTGACCGTCGTCTGCAAATAATTACATGTGAATTTCGGCGAACTTGATCCCCAGGCCGCGAATGGTCTCGATCAGGTCGTCCAGGCGAGAAAAGGATTCGACTTCGTCCTGGTCATCCACCAGGAAATAGCTGCGGCCGCCGCTCTTCTTGAAGAACACGATCCACTCGCCCGTATCCGCGGGATTTTGAATCACATGGGTCGCAGAAATATGCCCCCCTGCATGTCGTTCTCTGACTTGCTCACGCTTCATGACTGAACTTCCGAAAAGACAATGCCGCTGTTTCAGCGGCATTTTTTGTGTGGATTATCGACAGTTTAACGGATGCCTTGGCCGATCAGCACGCCATCGACCGTCTGCCCGTAAAGATTGACGCCATCATTGGCGTGAAACTTCACCCGGGTTTTCTCCACGGAGCCCTCCACCAGGCGCGGATCCTGAGGCCGCTCGTGGCTGTTCACATAGCCCGCTACGTCCCACGCCTGCTGATCGGTCAAGCTGCCGCCCTGGCCCAGGGGCATGTTGTGCTTAATGAAGGACGCTGCCGTGTTGATCCGGTGCATACCGGCCCCCCAGTTGTAGGAGTCTTTACCCCAGAGCGGCGGCATCACATAGCTGTCACCGACTTTCTGGCCCTGGCCTTCGGCACCATGGCACACCGCGCACTGGCCTTTGTAGACCTCCGCGCCCTGGGCCAGGTTGTAACCCTTGGCGGGAGTCGGCACATCCGGATAGCCACGCCCCGGCAACTCGACACCCAAAGGCGCCTTGCTCGCCAGCCAGTAGGCATACACCGACAGCGCGGTAATCTCCGGGCTGTCTGCAGCCGGTGGCGTGCCGCCATTCATGCTGAACTGGAAACAGCCCTGCAGGCGCTCGGCAAAGGTGTTGACCTTGTCGTTCTTTTTTCGATAGGCCGGGTACATCGGGTAGGCACCCCACAGCGGCGCGGAGTTGGCCAGGCGGCCCTGGTCCAGGTGGCAGTTGCTGCAATTAAGGCCATTGCCGACAAACTGCGGCGCCAGGCGCTTGGTGTCGACAAACAGCGCGTAACCCTGTTTCACCAGTTTGCCATAGGCATTGTCCGGCAGTTCACTCTCTTTCGGCGGCTGGAACTGCGCTGCAGCGGGGTGAGCGGCTGGCTGCAACTGTGACTGGTCCTCCATGGCGATGGTCGCGGCATGGGCCGGCACACTGATCAGGGTTCCCAGCAACGCAGCAAACAAGAAGCGCTTCATGGCTTGGCCTCCTGGCCGCTCAACGACGCAAAATAGGTGGCCACGGCCTGCACTTCTTCAGCGCTGAGGGATTTGGCGACATGCCCCATCAGATCGTTCGGATCGTTATGGCGTGTACCACTGCGCCAGGCGTTCAACTGCCCCGCCAGGTAGGCTGCCGATTGGCCGGCCAAGGGTGGAAACGCATCGCCGACACCCACGCCGGCCGGCCCATGACAACTGACGCAAGCCGGAATCTGGCGCTCCCATGCGCCTTGCAGGGCGATTTTTTGCGCAGCGTCAGTGGGCAAATCGCTGCGGTGCATCGGGGCAGGCGCCGGCGCGGGCATTGCCGCCAGCGCCTGGGTCACGGCGCTGATTTCTTCTTCCGTCAGTGCGCTGGCCAGCGGTTGCATCACGGGACTGTTGCGCGTGCCGCTTTTGAAATCCTGTAGTTGCTTGCGCAAATAACCCGCAGGCAAACCGGCCAAGCGCGGAAAACCCGCCGCCGCCAGCCCCAGGCCATCAGCCCCGTGGCAAGCCACACAGGGCGCCGCTCCCGGCTGGGAACCGCCCTGAGTAAACACGTTTTTTCCCTCTAGCGCGTGGGCATTGCCCAATAACAGCAGTAACGCGCCACCCATCAGAACTCGTTCCAGAGACATCATCACGACTCCATTTTTATAGTTATATGCTTAGGCGAATTAGGCATAAGCCTACAAATGGTAGGGTAATGGTCCGATAGCTACAACACTCAAAACCTACAGAAAGGGACTACGCACAAAAAACACGCACAAAAAACCCGACACTGCGATTGCAGGCCGGGCTTTTTGAGCGGATTCGAAGGTGTGCGGCTTACAGGCTCAACCGGAAATGCAAGCCTCCCCCGCTGCCTTCACGTCACCTGGGCGAATAGGCACATTGGACATGCTCTCGTAGAGCTTGATGCTGCTGCCGCTGGAGCGCTCTTCAATTTCGAAGATAGCCGACGGATCAGCAGAGAACTTCTGCGGCACAATCACTTGCACACCATCCTTGTGGGGCTCGATCTGCGATGGCCGGCGGGTTTTGGACAGTTTCTGGACCACACACGCCGCGTATTCCTGCGGCTTTTTGCCAGAGATCACTGCCAGCGTCGGTGGGGTCTGCTTGATATCCGCCACCGAAGCACATCCACCCAACGCCAGGGCCAGAACCAACACACTCCACTTCATATAAAAAACCTCCGATAAAGACCCTACGACAGCGGGGAAGGTATTTTTCTCCCGCCCACGTTGGATTTATCCCTGATAACTCGGTAAATAACTGTTTTAAATTGTCGAAGTCGTCGACGACGGTCCGATAATAAACGTGCTGGGGCTGATAAACTCTATCTTAACCTACGTATCGTTCTGATTTTTCAGAAAAAGCCCTTCTGGAGACACCCCATGAAATTCATCCACCAGCGCGAACACCTTAATGAGGGAGACATTGTCGTCATTGAATGCTCGCAAACCTGCAACATCCGCCTGATGAGCGACGCCAACTTTCGCAGCTTCAAGAACGGCGGCCGCCATACCTACCACGGCGGCGCGTTTGACAAGTTCCCGGCAAAAATCACCGCGCCGAGCACCGGGTTCTGGAACATTACCCTGGACGTCGTGACCCGCCGCGCCATCAGCGTGACCAAGAAGCCGACCTTGTCCCACAAGATCCGCATCGTGCGCCGTACCAATTCTAAACTGAGCTGACAGGAATGCCCGTGACCACCACCAAATATGTGATCAAGTACAAACTCAACGGTGAGCGCCGTTTCGAATTCGCCCAACTGCAAGCTGGCAGCATCGAGGAAGCCAAGGAAGCCCTGGCGAAAATCCACGATGCCAGCGATGAAATCACTGATATCAATGTAAGCAAGGCCCTGTAATTCGAGCGCAAGCATCGGAGTGTCATGACACGGGTGACTTCCTAGACTGGCCGCCTTTATCCGCTGCCACAGGAACTCGTCGATGTCTTCTACCCCACTGCAAGAGCGCCTGGCCAATCTGGACTGGCGCGCGATCGAGCAGGACCTCGATCAACAGGGCAACGCACTGATTCCTGCCTTGCTGAATCAGCATGAGTGCGCTGAACTGAGCGGCCACTATCCCCGACACGACCTGTTTCGCTCCCATGTGCTGATGGCCAGGCACGGCTTTGGCCGGGGCGAGTACAAGTATTTCCGCTATCCGCTGCCACCACCGATCAGCGAGCTGCGTGAACAGCTGTATGGGTACCTGGCGCCCCAGGCCAATCGCTGGAACGAACAGATGAACCTGCCCATCACCTACCCGGCCGATCATGCCCGGTTCCTCGCCCGTTGCCACGCTGCCGGCCAGCAGCGCCCTACCCCGTTATTGCTGTAATACGGCCCGGGCGACTACAACTGCCTGCACCAGGATCTGTATGGGGAACACGTGTTTCCCCTGCAAGTTGCCATCCTGTTGTCCCAGCCGGGAGAGGACTTTCGTGGCGGGGAGCTGGTATTGACGGAACAACGCCCAAGAATGCAATCCCGGGCGCAGGTGGTCCCGCTGAACAGGGGCGACGCGGCGATCTTCGCGGTCAACCAGCGGCCGATGCCCAGTGTGAGGGGGTTTCATCGGGTGACCTTGCGTCATGGGGTCAGTGTTCTGCACAGTGGCACGCGGCATACCTTGGGAGTGATTTTTCACGATGCGCAGTAAGACCCATCCCGGCACCACCGCCGATCTGTTTGCCGACGAGGCCTTGCAGCAGCCCTCGGGCCGCGAACAAATCGGTGAGCAGTCCTACGTCCTCAGGGGTTATGCCCTGCCCTGGGTCGAGCGTTTGCTGCCGGAACTGCGACGCGTATTGGCTCAATCGCCGTTCCGGCAAATGGTCACGCCGGGCGGCTTTACCATGTCGGCGGCGTTGAGCAGTTGCGGCGAGTTGGGCTGGACAACCGACCCTACCGGCTATCGCTACTCTGCGATTGACCCCAACAACCAACAACCCTGGCCAGCCCTGCCTGCCACATTGCGCCAACTCGCCGTGATGGCGGCGGCAGATGCGGGTTTCGATGACTTTGAGCCGGATGCCTGCCTGATCAACCGGTATGTGCCCGGGGCCAAAATGTCCCTGCACCAGGACAAGAACGAGCGCCGCTACGCAGCCCCTGTGGTATCGGTATCACTGGGGCTGCCGGCGATCTTTCTGTTCGGCGGCCATGAACGCAGCGACAAGACGCAAAAGGTCTCGTTGTTCCATGGCGACGTGGTGGTGTGGGGCGGTGTGGATCGCCTGCGGTTTCACGGCGTCATGCCGATCAAGCCTGGCACGCATCCAGTCATGGGGCCGCAACGCATCAACCTGACATTCCGAACCGCCGGATGAATTTGACCGCAAGCATCGGAGTGATGCGAATGCCCCACGGGACTAACCTGGCACTCTTCATCCAGGAGCCATCACCATGACCGCGCCTCACGCCACCGAACTCGATCCCCGCTGGGCCGCCATCGTCGCCCGCGACGCCAGAGCCGACCTCACTTTCGTCTATGGCGTGAAAACCACCGGTGTGTACTGCCGCCCCAGCAGTTCCGCACGGCGGCCGCGCCCGGAGAACGTCGAGTTCTTTGACACCCCGCAACAGGCCGAAGCCGCGGGCTACCGGCCCAACAAACGTTCGTCGGGAGACCAGACCCAGGTGGCTGCACGCCATGCACAACTGGTGGCCGCCGCCTGCCGGCACATCGAACAGGCCGAAACCTTGCCGCCCCTCGAAGCCCTGGCCGACCTCGCCGGCTTGAGCCCGTTCCATTTCCACCGGGTGTTCAAAGCGGTGACCGGCCTGACACCCAAGCGCTACGCCAGCGCCCATCGCTCGCGCAAGGTACGCGACGGGCTCAAGGACCAGCACTCGGTGACCGATGCGCTGTATGACGCCGGGTTCAACTCCAACAGCCGCTTTTACGAGGCTGCCGACCAATTGCTCGGCATGAAGCCTCGCGACTACAAGGCGGGCGGCACCAACACGGACATTCGCTTTGCCGTCGGCGAATGCTCATTGGGCGCAATCCTGGTGGCGCAGAGCAATCGCGGCGTGTGCGCGATCCTGCTGGGGGATGACCCGGACAAACTGGTGCGTGACCTGCAGGACCAGTTTCCTCGCGCCAACCTGTTGGGGGCCGATCATGACTTCGAGCAACTGATTGCCCAAGTGGTGGGTTTCATTGAGGCGCCGGCCCTGGGCCTGGACTTGCCCCTGGACCTGCGCGGCACCGCGTTCCAGGAACGGGTCTGGCAGGCCCTGCGGGAAATTCCGGTGGGTTGCACCGCCAGCTACGCCGAGATCGCCCAGCGTATCGGCGCACCTACCGCCTACCGCGCCGTGGCCCAGGCCTGTGGCGCCAACAGCCTGGCCGTGGCGATTCCCTGCCACCGTGTGGTGCGCGCCGACGGTAACCTGTCGGGCTATCGCTGGGGCGTTGAGCGCAAACGGCAATTGCTGGAGCGCGAAAGCCCGGCAGAATCCTGAAGACGGTTACTGGAGTTTACGTTTGCGAAACTCCGCTACCTTATGCCGGTTGCCACACAGCGCCATGCTGCACCAGCGGCGCTTGTGGCCCTTGGTACGGTCGTAGAACCACAGCACGCACTCGGGATGCTCACAGGTGCGAATCAGGCCGAAATCCCCTTCCACCAGCAACGTCGCGGCGGCTTCGGCAATCGGCGACAAGAATTGCTCAGCCGTTTGCTGTTTGCGCTGGCGCTCCAGGCGTAACTCACCGGGCGCCGGCCAAGCCAGCTGCGGGTGGCTGACCGCCTTGCGCAAAAATCCATTCAGTGCGCCAGGGTCGCCCTGCTCACCGGCCTTGCGCTGTTCCAGCAACAGCCGGATCACTTCCCGCAATCCTCGCGCCGCGCCCAGCAAAGCGCCCTTCTCGAACACCGGCACCGCGCCCTCATCGCACCAGCCAAGTCGCACCAGCCAGCGTTCGACATCGCCATCGCCTTGCCAGAATTCAAAGGGCACGCCGTCGACATTGGCCCGGGTGTTGAGCATGTCCAGCACCGGGTGGTCGGCCAGAACGTAGGGTTCCAATGGGGATGAGGTGATAGCGGTCATGGCGGGTCCTCTGCAAGTCCGCGTCATCGTAACCGTTTATTGCGCTTTTGGATAGTTACAGAATGCGCAAAAAAGTAACCCTATAAATTAATTTGACAGGTTACATTTTCCAGCGCAGGCTGAAATCCAGTAACCCAAAAAATAAATTTATCTAGTTACAGAGAGGACTCCGATCATGTCGATTACCGCCCCAGTGGTTCGCTACCAGCACGTTGATGCCGATGGCGTGCGCATCTTCTACCGCGAAGCCGGTGACCCGTCCGCCCCCGTGCTGTTGCTGCTGCACGGCTTCCCCAGCTCGTCCCACATGTACCGCGACCTGATCCCGCTGCTCGCCACGCGTTACCGGGTCATCGCGCCGGACCTTCCAGGCTTCGGCTTCACCGAAGTCCCCGCCGAACGCAATTACCGGTACAGCTTCGACAACCTGGCGATCACCGTCGGCCACTTCGTCGACGCCCTGCAACTGAGCCGTTATGCCCTCTACGTGTTCGACTACGGCGCACCGGTAGGCCTGCGTCTGGCGGTGGCGCACCCGGAACGGGTCAGCGCGCTGGTGTCGCAGAACGGTAACGCCTATCTGGAAGGTTTGGGTGATGCCTGGGCACCGATTCGCGCCTATTGGGCAGAACCAAGCCAGGCCAATCGTGAGGTGATCCGCAATGCGGTGATCAGCCTGGAAGGCACGCGCTATCAGTACCTGCATGGCGTTTCGCAACCGGAGCTGGTTGCACCGGAGTCCTACATGCTTGACGTGCTGTTGATGCAGCGCCCCGGCAATGACGAGATCCAGCTGGACCTGTTCCTCGACTACCGTAACAACCTGACGCTGTACCCGGCGTTCCAGGCGTTTTTCAAGGCCACGCAAGTGCCGGCGCTGGTGATCTGGGGCCAGAACGATCCGTTCTTCATCCCGCCGGGCGCCCATGCCTATAAACGCGACAACGCGAACGCAGTGGTGGAATTGCTCGACACCGGCCACTTCGCCCTGGAAACCCACGCCGCACATATTGCCCAGCGGATTCATGAGGTATTGGGCCACGCCATCGATTGATGGTCGCCCACGAAACACTGGATTCGTCCAGTGAATAATACAGACTGGCCTGGTGCTACTTGGCCCTGCTAAAACGACGGTACAGCATTCCATCGTTGGAGAAGCGCCCCATGAGCACCTGGCCAGACACCCGAATTCTTGACCTGCTGGGCATTGAGCTACCCATTATTCAGGCGCCCATGGCCAATGCCACGAGCACCGCCATGGTGATCGCCGCCAACGCGGCCGGCGCCCTCGGTTCGATGCCGGCCGCCGCGCTGAGCATCGAGCAACTGCGTGAAGCGCTGGCCACTATCCGCCAAGCCAGCACACGACCACTGAACGTCAATTTCTTCTGCCACCAGCCTCCCCCGCCGGATGCAGAACGCGACCGACAGTGGAAGAACCTGCTGGAACCCTATTACCGCGAACTGGGCGCCGACTTTGACGCCCCGACGCCTGTGTCCAACCGCGCCCCCTTCAACAACGCCGCCTGTGAAGTGGTAGAGGAATTGCGCCCGGAAGTGGTGAGTTTTCACTTCGGCCTGCCGGAAAAATCCCTGCTGGAGCGGGTCAAGGCCACCGGGGCGAAAGTACTCTCGTCGGCGACCACCGTGGAAGAAGCCATCTGGCTGGAACAGCACGGCTGCGACGCAATCATCGCCATGGGCTACGAAGCCGGCGGTCATCGCGGGATATTCCTCGGCGACAACCTGAATAGCCAGATTGGCACCATGGCCCTGGTGCCACAGATCGTCGACGCCGTGAGCGTGCCGGTGATTGCGGCCGGTGGTATCGGGGATGCACGGGGCATTGTCGCCGCCTTGGCCCTCGGCGCGTCGGCGGTACAGATCGGTACGGCCTACCTGTTCACCCCCGAGGCCACCGTCTCGAAGTCACACCACCACGCCTTGCGCACGGCACAAGCCAGTGAAACCGCGCTGACCAACCTGTTCACCGGGCGCCCGGCGCGGGGCATCATCAACCGGGTGATGCGCGAGCTCGGCGCGATCAACCCGACGGCCCCGGCGTTTCCGCTGTCCGGCGGTGCGTTGATGCCACTCAAGGCCAAGGATGAAGCCGGCTTCAGTAACCTGTGGTCGGGCCAGGCACTGCGCCTCGGCAAAGACATTTCAACCTATGACCTGACGCTGGAACTGGCCGCGCAGACCCTGGAAAAACTCGGCCGGCGCTGAACCTGAACTCCCGGGGCAACTTTGCACTGTACCGGCAGTGGCCAACCGCTATATATTCCCATACATAGCGGTAGACCCCCTCTGCCTATAACAAGCCGCAAACCCCCAAGGAGCTTCTTGATGATGATTCGCGCCTCACGCCTGGCCCCCACGGCCCTTGCCACCCTGATCGCCGCGTTTGCCTTCGCCTCGGCGAATGCCGATGAAGTACAGGTGGCCGTGGCTGCCAACTTCACCGCCCCGATCCAGGCAATTGCCGCCGACTTTGAAAAAGACACCGGCCACAAACTGGTCGCCGCCTATGGCGCCACCGGCCAGTTTTACACACAGATCAAGAACGGCGCGCCGTTTGAAGTGTTCCTCAGCGCCGACGACACCACCCCGCAGAAACTCGAGGCCGAAGGCGACACCGTCAAGGGCTCGCGCTTCACCTACGCGGTCGGCACCCTGGCGCTGTGGTCGGCCAAGGAAGGCTACGTGGATGCCAAGGGCGAGGTGCTGAAGAAAAATCAATTCCAGCACCTGTCCATCGCCAACCCGAAAGCCGCGCCTTATGGCCTGGCCGCCACCCAGGTGCTGGCGAAGGAAGGCCTGACCGAGAAGGTCAAGGACAAGCTCGTTGAAGGCCAGAACATCACCCAGGCCTATCAGTTCGTGTCCACCGGCAACGCCGAGCTGGGTTTTGTCGCGCTGTCGCAGATCTACAAGGACGGCAAGGTCACCAGCGGTTCGGCCTGGATCGTGCCGTCGTCGATGCATGACCCGATCAAGCAAGACGCCGTGATCCTTAACAAAGGCAAGGACAGTGCCGCCGCCAAGGCCCTGGTTGAATACCTGAAAGGTCCGAAAGCCGCCGCAGTGATCAAGTCCTACGGTTACGAGCTGTAAATGCCGCTGTCGAGTGCCGATTTTTCCGCGATCTGGTTGACCCTGAAACTGGCGTCGCTGACCACGGTTATCCTGCTGATCATCGGCACTCCGATCGCCCTGTGGCTGTCGCGCACCCGTTCGTGGTGGCGCGGCCCCATTGGCGCAGTGGTCGCCTTGCCGTTGGTGTTACCGCCTACGGTGATCGGCTTCTACCTGCTGCTGACGATGGGCCCGAACGGCTATTTCGGCCAGTTCACCCAATGGCTGGGCCTGGGCACCCTGACCTTCAGCTTCGCCGGGCTGGTGATCGGCTCGGTGATCTATTCCATGCCGTTTGTGGTGCAGCCGTTGCAAAACGCTTTCTCCGCCATCGGCACTCGCCCACTGGAAGTGGCCGCGACGTTGCGGGCCAATCCCTGGGACACCTTCTTCACGGTGATCCTGCCCCTGGCACGCCCGGGGTTTATCACCGCGTCGATTCTCGGTTTTGCCCACACTGTCGGTGAGTTCGGCGTGGTGCTGATGATCGGCGGCAATATTCCAAACAAGACCCGGGTGGTCTCGGTGCAGATCTACGACCACGTCGAAGCCATGGAATACGCCCAGGCTCACTGGCTGGCCGGGTCCATGGTGGTGTTTTCATTCCTGGTGTTGCTGGCGCTCTACTCCAGCCGTAAAACCAAAGCGGGCTGGAGCTGATGTCGATGATCGAGGTGCGCCTGCAACTGAAGTACTCCGGGTTTGCCCTGGACGTCGACCTGCAATTGCCCGGTCGCGGGGTGACGGCGCTGTATGGCCATTCCGGCTCCGGCAAGACCACCTGCCTGCGTTGCATCGCCGGGCTGGAACGGGCCGAAGAAGGCTTCGTGCAGATCAACGACGAGGTCTGGCAAGACAGCCGCAAAGGCCTGTTCGTGCCACCCCACAGGCGCGCCCTGGGCTATGTGTTTCAAGAAGCCAGCCTGTTCCCGCACTTGTCGGTGCTGGCCAACCTGGAGTTCGGTCTCAAGCGCATCCCGCGCGCGCAACGGCGGGTCGACATGGCCCACGCGACGGAGTTGCTGGGCATCGGCCACTTGCTGGACCGCCACCCGCAGCACCTCTCCGGCGGCGAACGCCAGCGCATCGGCATTGCCCGCGCGCTGCTTACCAGCCCGAGCCTGCTGCTGATGGACGAACCGCTGGCGGCACTGGACAGCAAACGCAAAAGCGAAATCCTGCCGTACCTCGAACGCCTGCACGATGAGCTTGAGATTCCGGTGCTGTACGTCAGCCATGCCCAGGACGAAGTGGCGCGCCTGGCCGATCACATCGTATTGCTCAGCGACGGCAAGGCCCTGGCCAGCGGCCCCATCGGCGAAACCCTGGCCCGGCTGGACCTGCCCATGGCCCTGGGCGACGACGCCGGCGTGGTGATCAACGGCACCGTCAGCGCCTACGACGCACACTACCAATTGCTCACCCTGCAACTGCCCGCCAGCCAACTGCAGATGCGCGTGGCCCATGCGCCGCTGGCGCTGGGCAAATCGTTGCGCTTCAAGATCCAGGCCCGGGACGTCAGCCTGAGCCTGCAGGCCGAGGAGCACAGCAGCATCCTCAATCGCCTGCCGGTGACGGTGACACAGGAGATCCCGGCGGATAACGCCGCCCATGTGCTGGTAAGCCTCGATGCGGCCGGCACACCGTTGCTGGCGCGCATCACCCGGTACTCACGGGACCAGTTGCAACTGCATCCGGGCCAGACGTTGTGGGCGCAGATCAAGGCGGTGGCGGTGCTGGCCTGAGTTGCACTATGCGTGGTTCGCAACGGCTTAGCCCTCCCCAGTCTCCGACAGCGCACAGGCCTGTGCTTGTGGCATCAGACGTATATCCACCCGACGGTTGGCTGCTCGTCCAGATGCCGTGTCATTGCTGGCGATCGGCTGCTTGCCTGCCGCGCCCTGGACGGCAAAGCAATTATCCGGAAGATCACCCATACGCTGCATCCAGTCGCGTACCGCCGAGGCACGGGCGTAGGAGAGTTGGAGGTTCTGCTCGGCGTCGCCGGTTGTGTCGGTGTGCCCGACGATCACGATCAGCCAGCCGGGCTGGGCCTTGATGTTGACCAGTGCATTGATCAGCACCTTGGTCGAGCCGGGTTTGAGCTCGATGCTGCCGGCATCGAACAGCGACAGGCTGTCCAGGTGCACAGTGCCGGGCACCGCTGGTTGCGGCTGGACGCGTTGATCAACCCACCACCAGCAACCACCACCCAGCGCCATCAATGTGATCAGCGCAAACAGCCACAGAACGATACGGGGCTTTCGGGAGACCGCAGGCGGCAACTCTGGCATTGGTAGGGCGGGCAGGATAACCACCGGCAGGACAAAGGCCGGTTCCGGGGCGCTCGTCAACATCAGGTCCGCTCCACCTGCATTTTGGCTGCGCTCCAAACGCCGCATCAAACTGCCAACCTGATGACGCACCGCCTGCAGGCTGACCAGAGGCGCCTGCCCCTGACCATCCAACTGCGCGGCCAACCGATCCAGTTCACCGCCCAGGCGCTCAAGGACGGGCACTGCCTGACAGCTACTTTCCACGCGGCGCAGCAACGGCTGCCATTGGCCAAACAGCCAGGCGAGAATACCCAAACGCACCGAAGTCTTAGGGGGCCACACCGTAGTCCATTCGCTGCATAACGCCTCAATCAGCGTCACTCCATGGGCCATGCCCTCCAGGCCGTAGCGTTGGCTGCGCGCCAACGCAAAAGCAGCGGCGGTCTGCAGCTCCGCGCCGTTGTTCTGAAACAACGTCAGGCACAACTGTTCAACCTTTGCCCAGTCGACGTCCGGACATGCCGGATGGCTCAGCTTGGCCAACTCGTCCCGCAAGGCAGTGAACTCACCAAAGCCGCGAGGATCGCCACCGACTCGAACACGCATTTCAAATAACGCTGTCATCCAGCTTCCCTTCCGTTACAGGTTTACGGCTTCGACAAGTAGTCCTGCTGTCTTAAATGACGTACCAATACTTTGCCCTCGGGCGCCAGGGTTGTGCCGAAGGTCGCCCGCTCGCCGTTTTTCAGTTGTACATCGAGGGAATATTCCAAATGGCCGGGCCGGATCTGTGGCAACAGTTCGATGTTGACGGCTTCCAGACGCGGTTCGTACTTGAGCAACGTATTCATCAGCGTTCCCATCAGCCCATGCGCCGAGGCAGGCAGCCCTTGCAGCGTCTGCGCCATATCCGGCAGGCCATAATCCGGCAGGTGACTGAGGGATCCCGCCCGGCTGTTGAGAATGCGCCGCAGGTTATCCAGCACCGATAACGTGTGTTGGTCCTCTTCCCGGACGCGGTACATGTCGAGTTCGCCGTCGAAATTCTGCAAAAGCATTTCGTAAAGCGAGGGGTTCAGTTCGCTCACGGCTTACTCCGGTGCCAATGGTTTCAGGGCCAGTCGATTGTCGCCGAGCTCAATCACCCTGGCTCGGTCCGGGTCCAGATCGTCGCGGGTCAGCGTCAGGCGCCACGTGTTCATCCGCGTGTCGGGCGTGCGGAACAACGCCACGACCGTAACGAATTGAGCGTCTTTATCCAGCGGCACATCCAGCTGTGCCCCCTCCCCGGGCTTGATCACCAGCGCTTGCTGGTCCAGCAGGTCGGCAC
Organism: Pseudomonas sp. Z18(2022); assembly: GCF_036346535.1. Lineage (NCBI taxonomy): Bacteria > Pseudomonadati > Pseudomonadota > Gammaproteobacteria > Pseudomonadales > Pseudomonadaceae > Pseudomonas > Pseudomonas sp. Z18(2022). The sequence continues at coordinate 11,356 of NZ_JAOTOA010000027.1, read as the reverse complement.
GCAGCAGGTTGTCAGCGTCGCTCAACACACTGTCGTAGGCGGCTTTTTCCATGGTTTTGTTGTCGCGCAGTTGGTACACGCGCACTACTGTTGGCACCGTTAGCCCGGTCATGTCCGTCCTGTCAGCGTTCGTCGCTGCTCGGCCGGTAAAGTCCAGGTGCAGGGTTTTCACTTGCTTAAAGAAGATGGCCTTGGCCGCAGACGTGGTGGCATCACTCACTGTCTGAGTCAGCCCGCACCCGGTGAGCAGTGCGCCAAGCAGCGTCACCTTCAATAGATTAAAAATGATATGCGACATGCTGTGCCTCTCGGAATCGGGGGTTGCTGTGCAGGCCTTGGTATCGGCCCAGATTGATGGTGATGGTTTCGTGTTCGCCGACCTGCCAGGCCTCACTGCCCAGCCCCAGGACGCCGGTCATGCCCAGCAGCACCGGCGTGCCACCCAACACGGGACTGGGGAGGCTATTTATAGGCAGAGACAGCTGCAATTTCGCGGTGCAACGCCAGCCCAGATATACCCTCAACAACACCAGCAAGTCGTTGTGCAACAGGCCGCCCGGCAACCAGCTACGCGCTTCGTTCAGGTCCTCAGTGAACAGCGCGAGGTGCAACTGGCTGTTGGCATCAACGCCGACGCTGCCCAATGGCGTCCCTTGGGACAAACTCACCGGATGACGCTTCGACAGACTGGCCGGCTGAACCAACGCAACTTTTTGTGGCCAGTGCGGTGTTACCCGCGCCTCGGTATCAGGTGCCAACAGCTTGACCAATGCGCTGATCCCCTCGGCATTGCGGGTAGGCAGGCGCATCACGCTGAGCAGCGCAAGAAAGCGCGAGACCGGCGTAGCAATCTGCTTGGCCGTACCGGGAATCCCCAGGCCGATCAACCCCAGCAGGCACTGTGACGTTGCGTCACTACCACCTGCCTCGAACGTCGCCGGGTAGGAATACTTGCGCCAGATGCGATAGAACTGGGTGAAGATCCGGTGGTTGAAAATATCCAGGAATGCCTCCAACGCTTCGTGACCTTCGCGACGCTGGGCGATATCGTCCTGAAAGGTCGTTGGCATCGGCGAGTCAACGCCGTAAAGCCCGAGCAGGCGCGTGCGTACCGTCGCAGGACGTTCAGGCAGGTCCCCACAGGTTTCGATGGCCTTTAGTTCCCCCGCAGGAAATCCCATGCCAGGGTCAGGCCGAAAGCGCACCGGATCATCCGCCGGATGCGCGGAGCTCCCCAGTGGCGGGTGATTGGGCAACGCCTGTTCCAGCAACTGGCAGAACCGGTAGAGGTTCGCCTCGGCGACCCGCCCGTCCAGCGCCTCCAGTAACCCGGAAGCTTTCAGCCGGGAATACGCTGACTGTGGTTCTCGTTCCATCGCAGGCACTTTCCAGTAGGTTGCAGGATCAGCGTGAGCTGGTTGAACAAATGAATATCGGCGTACAGGCCAAAGAAGCGATGGAGCATCTCGCCGAACAGGCTGATATCGCCCTCCCCTGAAAAACCATGGGCGTCGAGAGTGATTTCAATATCCACCCCCCGCAGCAGAAAGCCCTTCTCGAAGCGCTGAACCAGATGGTGGCGAACCTCGACGATCGCTTGCAGCCGACGACGGTTCAGCTCACTGCCGGTCCAGTCGTACAGTGCCAGGGTGCCGCGCAGTACCTCGGCGCTGTCGAGCATCGGCAGGAAGTTGGAACCCAGATGACTGAGTACGCGCCAATGAAAACGGTCACGGCTGGGTGGGTAGCACGGCAAGCTGGGGGCGCACAGGTTACGTACCCGCAGGCCGGTCTGAGTGGACTGCATGACGGTGTCGAGCAAGGTGCTTTGCAGGGCCTTGCGGGGTAGCAGTCCGTTGGTGCCGGTCAAGCGTAACGACAGGCTTTCGCTGTTGCTTAGCAGATCCTTGTCGAACCCGTCACCGCCCAGGATCAACCAGGTGTCATGCAAGCCCTTGGCCGAACGTTTTAAACGGGTATGGAAATACCACTCCGGGGCATCGTCACGCAGCATTCCGCCCTTGTGGCGAAAGCTGCTGAAGGGCACGTAGTCGTGGCGTACGTTGCTCTTTGACGAGGTCACCTGGTCGACCGAATAAATTTCGGTGTGCCCGTCCTGCAACCGCATGGGCCGCAGCAGGTAGTCCGTTTGCAACGGCGCCAGCGTCAAGGGGTCGCAGTCCAGCGCGAACAGGTTGATCACCGGCACCGCATGCAGGCGAATGTGTTCGCTGCTCACACTGAATTCACGCGGCCACGCCTCACGCAACACCACGTCCAGTTCGAACCAGGGTGTACCGGCGTTGAGGCTGAGTTGTTCCAGACCACAGAGGGTCACGAACATGAACTTCTCGCGAAACGTGAAGTACTCCAACAGCAACTGATAGCCACTGAACGCGCTATCGCCCTTGGGCCACAGGCGATCCTCGTCGGCGAAGCCCTTGGGCGCGAAATGGCCGTCAAGGGCTTCGCGTTCGTCTTGCCCAGGCAGACGCACGTACAGCGCCTGGGTGTTTAGCGTCAGCGCCTGGTGCAAGGCGCTGGCCAGCGGTGCATCGGCGCTCAGGTACAGCGGCAGACGGCTCAGGTCGAGCTGGTTCCAGTCCGTCAACGCGCCGCAGGCAAAGCGCAGACGCAGCAGCGAGCGTCCGTCTGGCTCATAAGCCAACCGCACCGACTCCAGGGCCAGCGGCTGCAAGGTCAGGTCCTGAGTGGTGGTGTAACGACAACGAGTAGCTTGCGGGCCGATGGGTTGGGATAACACCTCAAACCCCTTGCCAACGGACTCGCTGCATTTCATCTGCGCCAGCTCCGGCACCAGCTCGATCACCGACAGCGACGGAATGGTGCGCAAATAATGCGGCCACAACAGGCTCACCAGCCCCTCGGTCAGCTCCGGCAAGTCATCGTCAAGCTTCTCCCGCAGACGCCCCATCAAGAAGGCAAACCCTTCGAACAGCCGTTCCACATAAGGGTCTTGCGCGCCCGGTTTATCCAGATTGAGCTGGGCCGCTCGATCCGGGAAGGCTTCGGCGAACTCCTTGCCGGCCTCGCGCAGGTAACGCATTTCGGCGTCGTAGTAGCGCAGTGTCAAATTGTCCATGCTCACAGAAAGACTCCAGATGAAAGAGGGTTAGCCGCAGAGCACAGCCGCGCTTACCGGGTCAATTGCGACCAGCGCTGCCAGCAGCGCCTCGGTGCGCCGGGTCAGGGAGGGTTTGTCGGCATCGGTGCGTTGCGCCTTCAGACGCAACAGCTTGAGCAGGCGAGCCTTGACCTCGAAATTCAGCTCCGGCTCCCACACATCCAACGCGTGGTGCTGCGCGGTGGCGTCCAGTTCGGCCAACAGGTGCATGGCCAGGTCACTTTTGCCGTATTGCTCCGCCACACGCGCCATCAACAGCCGCAGCAGCCAGCGCTGGCGGCCGGTCTGCATGTCGGGCCGGGCCGCCAGCCACGCGAGTGCGACTTCTACGCCGGCGCTGTCGGCCTGAGCCAGGGCCTCGCTCTCCAGCGACAAGATGTCTGTGTCAGCGGTGGTTGGCACCGCCTTCGGTGCGGCCAGCCATTGCTGCGCGCGATTGCCAGTGACGTGCTGGGTGATCCAGTCACGGGTAATCTCGTCCGCGAACGGCGCACCGTCGCTCCAGTGCAGCAGTTCCAGGCCCGGCAAGCGGTCGAGAAACATGCCCAGGTCACGCTTGACGATGTCCGCCCAACTGTCTTGTGGCGCGGGCTGTTTGCTCAGCGCCTGGTAGAGGTACCACTGCAAATCCAGCCAGAAATGGTTCACGCCTTCGGCGTATATCCGCTCGACCTGGTCGAGCAGTTCAGTCCAGCTCTGTTGCAGGTAGAGGCGCTTGAGCTGTGCCCGATAGTCGCCACGGGGCGACGCCAGCCGAGTGTGGCCGCTGGCTTCCTCAGGTGGCGCCTGGTGCACTGTGTCCCAACGCAAACTCTTCATCAGCCGATGCGCCGCCAGCCAACCCTGGGGCTGCTCGCGCAAATAACCTGCCAGCGCCCTGCCGCTGTCCAACAGATCGCGTCCGGACTTGATGGCCGTGGCGCTAGGCGATGTGTGCGCGTTCGACTCATGGCTGGCGCTGTGCTGCGGCACCAGAGCATCCACTCCGCCGGACTGAGTCAACCGGGTGGACAGCGCGCCGTAAAATGCACCCAAGGCTGGGCGCTGATCCTGCGGCCAGGCTGCAAGCCCGCGTTCAAGCCAAGCCAACGCCGCCACCGTGCGCTCGGCTTCGCTGCGCACCACCTCGGGGTACAGCGACAGGCTGTCCAGCACCTTGCCGCTGGCCAGCCATTCCAGGGCCATCTTGCGGCTATTGGCGCGCACCGGCAGTACATCAGCGGCGAAACGCTCCACTAATGCGGCAAGCAACGTCAGGCCGTCAGCCAGCCCAGCCTCCCCATCCTTCTGCAAGCGCGCCCACAGGTAATAGGTGGCCACCCGCAGGTCTTTGCAAGTGTGGATCAGCAGCTTTTCTGCCAACTGGGCCACCCGTTCTGCATCCGCGCCGGACAGTTGGTTGACCTCCTCGCGCATGCGTTGGAAGTCATCGTCATAGCCTGGGTCTTCGCCTGCCGGCGAATGGCTGCTGATGGGTTGGAGCCAGGGTTGCCAGCGTTCCGCCTGGCTGCGAGCCAGGACCAAAGGATCGCGGTCGCCCAGGCAGTGGGAGATCAAAGCGTGCAGGCTCATTCAAAGCCTCCGTTCTGTGCATAGGGCTCTGCAACGGCGCCCTCGTTGAGAAATATCTGCGGCGGCAATGCGAAGTTACGCAGCTTGAGCAACGCCAATGGCCCTGCCCCCAGTTCGGTGCGCAGGTTCCAGGTCAGGTTCAGGCCATCAGGCGCTTTCAGGACCATGCGGTAACGACTGTCACCGTCGTCCAAGGTGGTGATTCGGGCTTTCTCCAACAGGCGGATCAAGCCCCAGGTGCCCTGATAATCACCGAACAAGCGCTCGCCGGTGTGGATGCTGGTCCAGCTCAGGCTCGCCCCTGGGTAGTCGCTGCGACCAGGCCAATTGAAACGCTGCCAGCTTTCTTTCTGGTTGAAGTAGTGGTGCCGTTCGCCGTTGAGGATGAAGGTGGTTTGCACGATGTCCCGGGCGGCCTTGCCCTGGAGTTCGAAGCTCAACCCCATGCCGCCGTCGGTGTAGATCACGTCGGCCAGGTGGCTGAGCTGATTGATCGCCGCCAGGAACTGTGGATTGATGCGTAACCCCTGACTATGGCGCGGGTCGGCGACCCAGCGGCTGCCTTCCTTGCGCAGCACGCCGCTCAGTTGGCTGCGCAAAAACTGCTCGATGCGTCCGGAGTCGGCGCGGATCATCTGCCCCAGCATCGGCAGGGAAGCATCGCTGGCGGTTTCTGCAAACGGGTAGCGCCCGGCGAAGGCACTCTGCCAATCACGCACGATCGCACGCTGCCACTGGCTGTTAAGCCCCGCGGCCGAGGGTTGCAATACTCGCTGCCAGGCTTCGTCCAGCGGCTGCACAAACAGGGTGTGACCGATCCCATTCCATTCGGCTCCCAGGCTCGCCGCGACCAGGCTGCCGTAGGACTGGGTTTGCGTCAGGTCCACGCTTTTGCCCTGAAACACGGTTTGCGCCAGCGCCTGGGTCATTTCCTGCGGATCGGGAGCGTTGCTCACTTGCTGCAGTTTCAGGCGCAGCCGGGTGACGCGGGTCAGGAACGCTTGCAGGCTCAACCGATCATTGTCGGCCTGGCCCTGCGGGTCTTTGCCGAGCAGGGTCAACAGCGGGCCGAAGGTGGCGTCCAGCGGGCTGCGCGGTGCTTGTGCCAGTTGGTCAATCATTGGCACTTTGTCTTGCGTGATCAGCTTTTGTGCGGAGCGCACCAGCGAGTCGGCCAAGGCCTGGCTGCGCGTGCCAGCCTGCCCTTGATAGGCCAGGGTATTCATCAACGCGATCAAGGGCGATTGGCGCACGTCGGTCATCAGTGTCAGCTGGTCGATCACATCACTCAGACTGCTGGCCTGGTTCCAGCGCAGGCTGTTGAGAAAGTCCAGCCAGGCACTGGCGTAATCCTGAAAGTAACGCTCGACGAGGCGCTCCCTGAGCACCTCCGGGGTCAGCTCGGTGGCGATTTCGGTCTGGTTGTCGCTGAGCACCCAGTCGATTTCTTCACGGCGGGCTTCGGCGATAGTGTCGATGGCCTGACGTACCTGCCCTTCCCAGGCCTGACGGGTGAACACGCCCGGCACACTGGCCACGGTATGGAACAGCGCCGTGGCATCGGTTTCGCCGGTCATGGTTTGCAGGTGCAGCTCAGGGTATTGATTGGCGGCCGCATCGAGGACCTGCTGGTACAGATGGGTTTCGGCGTTGCGCTGGCCCAGTTGGCTGAGCAAGACCCGTCGGGCCTGAGCCACCAGCTTCGGGTCGGCCTGGATCGCCCAGGCCGGATGCGCCGACAGGTGTTCGCCATAGAACCGCCACAGATTAGGCGCCAGGCCCTGCCACAGGCCCGGCGACACACCCTCGCGCAGCGGCTCGGCGTTGCCCAGGGCCTGGGCCAGGAAGGTGGCGTCGGCTTTTGCCGGGCGCGCCATCATCAGGTACGCCTTCAATTGCTCGTAGGCCTCCTGGGCACGTTCAGCCCGTTGTTCGCTGTCCGGGGGCAGGCTGATCAACGCGCTGAGCTGGCGGTGCAAATGGGCGGCCGCCGGGTCGCGAATCAAGCGATTATTGGCTTCGACGTAACGCGGCCACAGCACCGCGAGCAGGTCTTGATTCCGGTTCAGACCGAAGCGTTGATACCAGGGCGTGCCGTGTTTGGCGCGGTAGTCGAGGCGCCCCAGTTCGCGCACCAGATCGTTGAGCGCGCTGAGTTGCTCGTCGGGGCTTCCCGACTGCTGCAATGCCGCCAATGATGTTTGTACCTGGGCGATTTGTACGCGGTTGCTGGCGAAGGACAGCAGCAAGCCGGCGCCCCACACCAGCGCCAGACCCAACGCCAACGCATACCCGACTCGCGGCGCGCTCCAGCCCAGCCGGCGGCCGCTGGCGTTATCGTTGGTTACCCCATGCCACACCGGGGCAACTGACCAGTCATGTTCTCTATCATGCGGCGTGCGCTGTACCGGCAGGCTGAACCACAGGCCACGCAGGGGCACCTCATGGGCAAACGTATCGCCGAAAGGCCCCAGCGCATGACGCCAGCGGGCGATGCCCTCGCCCTGTAAATCCCGGGACAGGCGCAGCAGGAAGTCATGCTTCATCACGGTGCTGATCTGCGCCAGACCCTCGCGACGCAAAGGCTCCAGCAGGCGCGTTAGAGAGGTTTCCAACGCTGCCGCCGTAAAGCGCTCGGGCAGCAGGCAGCCCACTGGGTGCGCCTGGCGGGTGTCTTGAGGCCACTCACTTTCGCAGACCTGCCAGAGGTATAACGGCAGTTGCCACTTCACGCCACTGGCGAGGCGCTGCACCTCGCGTACGCCTGCGCTCATTGCAGGGTCGTCGGCGGTTTGGGTTTTATTCAGTGCCCAGACCACACCGTCCAGTGCGCGCCAGCGGCTCAGGCCGCTCCATTGGTCTGGGAATGATTGATTCAGTTTGGCCTGCGCGCTGCCGCCCCATAGCAGGACGGTGCCTTGACCTTCCAGCCACTTCTGATCGGCCAGGGTTGGGGCGATGGCTGCGATTTCGGCGGGTTCGCCGATGACTAGGAGCAGGCGGACTTTTCGGCGCCAGAAGAGGCCATATTGTTCACGCAGATGAAATTGAAGGTCAGGAGCCTTATCGGGCGAAACTCCTGGCTGTTCCAGTTGTGGAGGCGGCGGCAAATCGTCCGCACCATGTTGGCCATAATTGGCACGCCCCCGCGCTCCCGCCAACAAAAAGCGCCCAGCCAGCAATATCAGAAACAACACGCAGACCAGAACTCCAAACCCGACAACGTCTCGAAACGGCATCCAAGCCTCCTACTGAGAAAGCGTCGGCACAGGCGTCAACGCCGTGCCCCAGAGCAGCGAGTCAACACCGCTACTTCCGCTGAAAATGAATTGCGGTCCGGCACCGCGTTGAAAAGTTTGCGTTGCGGCAGCGATCGCCAGCCAGGGTGATGCCTTGCCTGTGCACCCCAGCAAGGTATCTAGATCATGAAGTCCCTGGCTCTGTGGCATTGGCATCGCGACCTCATTCAGCACCGCTGTCAGCGCAGCGTTACGCTGTTTCCCCACGCCCACTCGCCAAACATGCTCGATGAAGCGCCCGGGCAGTGGCACCCAGTCGAGTGCTTGGAAAACGGCATAACGCAGCGCCTCCAAGGTCGGTCCATGCTCCTGCTCAGGGCGATGCAGATAAGCCATTGGCGACAGAGTGGTTTGCGTCAGCCGGTTACCCAACAGGATCCCGACGGCAACCTCACTCGCGCCTTGTGGCTGGGCCTGGGCAAATTGGATTGCCACAACCAACAACAGCGCCTTATCGGAGATACGCTGGTCGAGCCATTGATCCACTGCAAACAACCCGCTGCTATCAACCGAAACAACCGGCTGACGAATCCCTGCCTCACTCCAGGCCTGCCCCCATACTCGGCGCCACTGGGCCTCCGGAAAACCACTATCGATTTCCAACAATAAGCCCAGTGGCGTGTCGTTTGGGAGTTTCGTAAGAGCGGGCAATAAATCATCGAGCACCCGCCCCATCACCTTTAACAGCGCTTGTTCAGGGTCTGGCGTATCGGCCGACAAGCAACTTTTGCACAACAATGCCGGCGCCATTCTGGACGGCAGGGCCGTTGGCCTTTGGCTCCCACCAAGCAGCTCGTCCAACTGGACCTTCGGGTCCCCCAGAGCAGTATGCAAACTCACACTCAATACCTGCTGCGAGCGTCGGCCACGGCGTTTTCGCTCAGCCAAATCCTGGTCCCTAGCCTGATCCCAACCATTGGCTGCATGCTTTTGATCGAAATACAGTAAAAAACGCCCGAAAACCAACAGACACCAACCAAAAGTCGGCACGCCCACAACGATCCCCCAGAAGACATCGACCTGTTCCTGCAAGGGTTGACTGCTGAACAATAATGCACCGCCAGAAGCCACCAGCAAGAGCAAAGGTAACAGCGCCAGCCAAAGCCAAACGCGAGGCGGTGACGGACGCGATGCCGGTGGCGGAACTTGATTCAATTTGACCGGCATGACTAGCTTGCACTCACTTCAGGTAGTGACGAAATCAACGTACAACCGCACGCACAGCGATGACCTTGAAAGGCCACGGTAATGCCGTCGTCGCGAAATGCTGGATTTCCCTCCGCAATAACAGTTCTGCCGTGGCCGGAAACAGGACACTCCACCGGATCACCATGGCGGGCGACTCCGATGTTCGCGAAACGCATGCTCGAGGAGCCGGATAGGACCGTGCCGTTGCCGGTAGTTTTGTCACCGATGCGGATTATGTTTTTCATAAGCTTTGATTAATCCGTTGAGGAGGTTTTTATTTTGAGTTTGATTCATTCCGAAACAGGAAACTTAGACATAAACCTAGAAAACTATCGACTTACAATCGATCCACATCGTGATCGATTTCAATTTTGCGGCGTAGGTAACTTTGCATCTGCCGCCCGTCGAGTCCTCTACCTTAACCTTATCCCCTTTTATCAAATACATCCCCGTTTTAAAGCTGGGCTCAGAGTCACCGCGATAAAGGAAAGACTTTTCCCTTACAACCCCTTCAACCGGACTTGACGTCCTGACGACATCAAAGAGAGGCGAGCGTACCGCCGCCTCTACAGCTGTTCTATCCTTATAGGGATAAAAATATGTAGGCTGACCTTGTGCATCGACAAAGTCGCCCCCCATATCAAAAAAACGGGAAAGCCGTTTATCCAGAATTGGAACCTCACCCTGAAACCTTATCACACTCACATCATAAACATCACTTACAGGGTCCCAAGACCTTGGCGTTTCAATACTATGAATAACAAATAGTACCTCACCATATTTTTTGCCAACTGGGATAAAAAATGCATCGTTGATTTTCCCTCGAGTTCCAGCATATGGAAATTCATAGACAAGCTTCGCCCCCTCTGACTTTCGAAAAAAAAACACAGATATCCCATCAGGGCTTTTTGAAAAATCGCCATCGTATTGTTCGTCTGCTCTAGTGTAAACAAAGCACACTACCCCTCCTGATATGTCTTTGGGAGGATAGGCCTGCCCCAACCCAGCCTTGTTGCAAAAGCTTTCACTTCCAACAGCATTTCTTACAAAAATAAAAACCAAGAACCCAATTAGCCTAATCATATTCTGAACAACCACTCTTAAAATTATGATAGAAAATAGACGTAATATCCCGTTTATGTTGCTTACGCTCAGACAAACCTGCAAGCCCCGCATTTATTGGGCGAGTGACAGCAGTAACGGCAGAGTCACTTGATAAGTGACCGTTATCTGCGATCGCTGCTATGCCTCGCCATCTCCAGAACCACAATGCAGTTTCTATAGCGATCGAGTAATCGCGCTCCAACAAATCAGGATTTGAATCAACTGCCAAACCTGTTTCCAAGGCACACTTTTTATACGTCTCGTAGTGAGTTAAATGAATCAGCCCGCGACCACGAAAATCTTTACCTGGCTGTTCATCACTTCCATAGCAATGCATACCATACGCCGCATCGTTTGCTATTAAGTTCTCTTCTATCCACTTTAACTTACGCTCCTCATCCAAAAACGCCATACCTCTTCTAGAGAATCCAGCATTTATTACACTTGGAGACAGACGATATAGCTTTTTAGCCGTATAGGTCTTTCTTGAGTAATTTAGAGACTCCCGAAAGTCAACAAATCCTCCAGTCTCCACTTTTGCCTGTGCTAAAAGATGAGTCACCTGACTGCAACTATTTATGCCATATTTCTCAAACATACCCCCTGACGCATCTACCATCGCCTTAATGAAAGACGCCTTAACCCCACCCCCACATATTTTTTTAACAAACTCTTCGGTCAAATTTATTTTTGTACGACATTTATGGCAGATCAACACACCTTCACTACAACTCATAAACTGACTCGGCAACGCCACCGGATGAAAGTGATACACCTTCCCATAAGTAGGTAACCCTACCCTCTCAGCCACCTCCCCCCACCAGCTCAACTCCTTGATCCGCTCCTTCTCCGCCAGCCAATTCAAATGCGGCGTCGAACCACTGTGCCCAAGAATCTCATCCAAAATGTCCCACCGTTGCGGGCGGTGCCATTCGCTTTCACTGTGAACAATCAGCTGCGAGATTGTTTGCGCATGGGCCGGCAAGTTGATCGCCGCTTGCAACTCATCAGCCGTTATCTTTCCATCGCGGTTGCGGTAAAGCAGGTT
>NZ_JAOTOA010000026.1:0-78498 GCF_036346535.1 Pseudomonas sp. Z18(2022) | reverse complement strand
TGAAACCTCATCCCCCACCTTGAACACTTGCTCGACGTCCAGTGCCGAAAAGCTCCAGAAGCTCTCGGCCCATGCGTCGTAGGTGTTCAGGCAGTGTTTGAAGTCATTGAGAACCTCGTTGACGTTACGCGTCTTCGGGTCCATCGCCGCCACGACGAAAAAGCCAATGGCGGGAATCAAGAGGCAGCCCCACTGGGCAGAGCAGTAATCGAAAAAGACATCGGCGTTCCCTCGCACTGTGTAATCAGGCGAGGGACTTTGCAGAGGTTTGTGAGAGAAAGAAGTCAGAGCTATCCACAGCTACTGATAGGACGTTTCGCCAAATCCCCGGCTAAACCGGCCCGTTTTCGTAAGCCAAATCTCTGACAAAAATAAATCCCACAAAACCCACATACACAACAAATCCAACTTGACAGTCGCCATTCCCTTGGCGTCTATTGACGTACCCGCTGGACCATTTCGCAGATGTCCCAGGATGCTCAATGAAGACTGATACCTCACTCACCGATATGCCCAGCGTCCTGCAGGCAGCCGAACGCATTCGCCAAGGCTCACTCACTCCCGTGCAACTGGTGGAGCAATGCCTCGAATCCATCAAAACCCACAATCCAACACTGAACGCGTTTGGCGACGTCTACACCGAATCCGCACTTGAGCAGGCCCATGCCATGACGGCGGCCGCCGAGGCCGGGCAAATAAAAGGCCCGCTCCACGGCATCCCCTTCGGCATCAAAGACCTGTTCTCCACCGCCAACCTGCGCACCACCCGTGGCTCGCTCACTGGGCTGGATAACGTCCCCACACAAGACGCCCCGATCATCCGCCGCCTCAAAGACGCCGGCGCGATCATCCTTGGCAAGACCGCCACCACCGAATTCGGCTGGACCGGCGCCAGTACCTCCCGCGTCTTCGGCAACGGGCGCAACCCGTGGAACCCGCAACTCACCAGCGGCGGCTCCAGCTCCGGCTCGGCCATTGCCGTGGCGGCGCGGATGGTCCCGGCCACGCTGGGCTCCGACGGCGGCGGTTCGGTGCGTATTCCGGGCGCCTTCTGCGGTGCATTCGCCCTTAAAGGCTCCCTTGGGCGAATCCCCACCTGGCCCTGGTCCGCCACCGAAATGCTCAGCCACGCCGGCCCGATCACGCGCACCGTGCGCGACAGCGCGTTGCTCTTTGACATCCTTTCCGGCCCCGACCCGCTGGACCACCAGGCCTTGCCCGCGCCCACCGAGTCCTACCTGGCGCGCTGCGACCAGCCGCTGGGCCCTTTGCGCGTGGCGTACTGCCCGACCTTGTTCGATACACCCGTGGACCCGGTCATCGCCGCCACCGTCGAAGCGGCGGTGCATTACCTCGCAGATGAGCTGCCGGTCACTGTCACCACCCTGACCCTGGACTGGCAAGACCCGCTCTCCACCTTCGAAACCCTGTGGGTCGGCGGGCGCGGGATTGCCTACGGTAAGTCCCTGGCCGATCGCCTCGACCAACTGGACCCCGGCTTCGCCGCGCTGATCAAGCGTTCTGCCGATTACGATCTGGCGGCTTACCTCAACGCCGTGCAGCAACGTGCACTGTTCGCCAATCAGGTACACGCCTTGTTTAACGACTACGACGTGCTGTTGATGCCGACGATGCCGATCCTGCCGTTCGCCGCCGACCGCGTGGCCCCGCAAGGTTGGCCAGGCGAGGAGGGTGCAGTGCCGTGGGCGCGCTGGACGCCGTTTACCTACCCGTTCAATATCACCGGCAACCCCGCCGCCAGCCTGCCCTGTGGTTTCAGCCCGAGCGGTTTGCCGATTGGCTTGCAGGTGATCGGCCCGCGGTTTGCCGACGCCCAGGTGCTGCAATTCTGCGCAGCCGTGGAAGCGATCGCACCCTGGGATCAGCACCTTCCCCCGCTGCTGAATCCCTGATTGATTGCACCCGGAGTGGGCTCGATAGAAGCCCGCCCGTGATAAACGCTTTGTGTTGTCCTGCCCTTTCACACCCCGATGAGTGAGAGGTACCCGTGACCCTGTCCATGGCCGTATTACGCTCTATGCTCCCTGCTGGACCGGCGAGTGCCGCGTCTCGCCGTGGGCCGCGCAATACCGGCCGCCTGAACCTGCTCTGGAATACCTCTTTTATGCTCAACCAGCCACGTCTCGACGAAATCATGCTCCTGCTCACCCAACACCAGCGCGTCAAGGCGTCGGACCTGGCGCAGACGCTGTTCGTCTCCGAAGAAACCATCCGCCGCGACTTCAAGTACCTGGAAGAAGCCGGCAAGCTGCGGCGCATCCACGGTGGCGCGATCCTGCCGCGGCTCAACGAAGAGCAACCGCTGCAAGTGCGCAGCCGCATCAAGCCCCAGGCCAAGACGCGCATCGCGGTGTGTGCGGCGAAGCTGGTGAGCGAAGGCATGGTGCTGTTTCTCGACACCGGCACCTCGACCCTGGCCCTGGCCCAGCAACTGATCGGGTTCAGCCAGTTGCGCATCATCACCAACTCCCTGGACATCGCCCGCCTGATCACCGAACAAAGCGCCAACCAGGTGCTGGTGGTGCCCGGCGATGTACGCCGTAACGACAACGCGCTGATTGGCGCCCACACCCTGGAATTCGTCCGACAGTTCCACTACGACATTGCCTTCATGGGCATCGGCGCCGTCGACCTGGAACTGGGGTTCATGGACTACCAGGAACCCGAGGCGCTGCTGCGCCGGGAACTGACCAAACACAGCCTGCGCAGCGTAATCCTGGCCGACGACGCCAAGTTCGGCCACCGCACGTTCATCAATACGCTGCCATTCAGCGCCATCACGACCCTGGTCACCAATCGTGCGCCGTCCGACGATTTTGCGACCCGCCTGGAGCAAGCCCATGTCGACATCCTTTACCCCTGAGTTACTGGCGCCCAGTGAACAGGACCTTGAAACCTTCGAGGCGCTGTTTCGCGACTCTTCAGCTATCGGAGCGACCAAGGCCGGTGGGCTGCACCGCCTGGCAGCGTCGGCCGAGGACGGCGCCGTACGCGACCTGTTCGCCGCCTGGCTGACCGAGCGTGGCTTTGAAGTGCGGGTGGATGCAGTGGGTAATATGTTCGGCTTGATTACCTTCAATCCAGACGCGCCCTACGTGCTGTGTGGCTCACACCTGGACAGCCAGCCCAGCGCCGGGCGTTTCGATGGTGTCTATGGCGTGCTGGCCGGCGCGGTCGCGGTGGCGAGCCTGGCCCGCCAATTGCGCGAACGCGGCGAAGTACCGGCGTGCAACCTGGCGGTGGTGAACTGGACCAACGAGGAGGGCGCACGCTTCCAGCCCAGCCTGATCGGCAGCAGCGTGTTCACCGGCGACCTGGCCCTGCAAGACGCCTGGGCGTGCCGCGATGGCGACGGCATCAGCCTCAAGCATGCGCTGCAACAGATTGGTTATTTGGGAGAGGGCCGGGTCGAGCTGGACGTGGCCGGTTATGTGGAGATCCACGTTGAACAAGGCGACGGCCTTGAGCGCGACGGCCTGGCCATCGGCGTGGTTCGCGACACTTGGGCCGCCCTCAAGCAACGGATTCGGTTTATCGGCGAACAGAACCACACCGGCCCCACACCCATGGCTGCGCGCAAGGACGCCTTGCTGGCCGCCGCCCATGGGATCATCGCGGTGCGGGCCGAGGCCGACCTGCACGGCACGCAACTGCACAGCTCGGTGGGGCGCCTGGAGATCTACCCCAACTCTCCGAACGTGGTGCCCTCCAGCGTGACACTGCACGTCGAGTACCGTTCGCCAGACACCGAGTTACTGGCAGCCGCCGGCGCGCGCCTGGACGCCGCGCTCAAGGCCACGGCCACCGCCACGGCGACGGACTACACCATCGAAAGCCGCGCCCTGCGTGAGCCGACTCACTTGCACCATGGCTTTTCCGAGTTGGCCTACAGCGTCGGCCAGCAACTGGGTTTGCCCATCGGCAACAGCGTCACCGTTTCAGGCCACGACGCCATCAGCCTGAGCCGGCATTACCCGGTGTGCCTGCTGTTTATTCCGAGCAGCAATGGCGTGTCCCATAACGAAGCGGAGTTCACCAGCGAGCAGGACATGCGCAACGGTTTGCACATGCTGACTGCGTTGCTGCACCGCGCCTGTTCCACCCCCAACGCCTACCGCTGAGGTCTGCCATGTCGAGTCGTTTGCAAGCTAAGTCACGGCTGCTGGGCGCCCTGGAGGCGGCCGGTTTGTCCGCCCATGTGGTGGTCGAAGAGGGCACCGCCGGGATTGCCTCGCCGGTTCGGCTGGCCACCGAGTGGGCCGGTTATACCGTCACCGCCCCGTGGGGCCAGTGTTACGCCAAGGTCTTGCATGACGACATGCGCGCGCTGATCGACATCGAACGCACCGCCCGCGCCACGCAGCTGGCGGCCGACTGCGACGTGACGCCGGGCGTGCGTCTGGTGGATGCAGCCGCCGGTGTGTTGCTGCTGGATGCGTTGCCCGCCAGTGAATGGCGCTGGGCCCGCCTCGACGAATTGATGCAGCCCCAGCGCCTGCAGGCGCTCTGGGCCCTGAAGAAACAACTGCACGCCGGCACTTCCCCAGGTTTCAACCGCTCGCCGCTGCAAGACATCCAGCACCTGCGCGAGTTGTGCGTGCGCTACAGCGTGGGCTTGCCCCTCGACCACGCCTGGATCAGCACCTGCATTGACCTGGCCTGGACTTCCCTGCAACTGAGCGCCAGCGCGTCGGTGCCGCTGCACGGCGACGGCGTGGCCAGCAACGTGATGATTGGCCCGGAGGGCGCCTTGCAACTGATCGACTTCGACTACGGCGGCTGCGGTGACCCCTGGTACGACGTGGCCATCAGCCTTAACGAGCTGTATGTCTTCGAAAGCGACTGGCGTGAAGGCATCACTGCCTGGGCCGGCCAATGCCGCGAAAGCGACTACGCCCGTTGCCGCCTCTATGCCCTGATCAACGATTGGTACTGGACCCTCTGGGGCCTGTGGGTCGGCGCCACCTCCGTGCGGCCGCTGGAGTTCTCCAAGGTGGGGCAGTGGACGCTGTTGCGCTGCCGCCAGAGTCTGCAAGACCCACGGTTTGAAAGTTGGCTACGTCAGGTACAGGAGGGGCAGGCATGAAAGCGTTAGGTGAGGCGTGTACGCCACAAGAGTGTCAGCTGGAAGCTGCGGTGCGCGGGGTCGCCAGTTGGGGCGGCAGCGGAATTCGTTATGAGCCGGTCAGCGGCGGGATTTCCAACACCAACTGGCGGGTGGAAGTGGCCGGCATCGATACGGCGTATTTCTTCAAGGTGCCCGGTGTGGGCACCGAGATGTTTATCGACCGCCGCACCGCCCACGACGCCAGCCTCAAGGCGGCGCAAACCGGCTACGGCGCGCCGGTGTTTGCCTTCCTTGAGGAATTCGGCGTGGAAGTCTTCGAATTCATGGAAGGCTGGCGCGCCTCGTCCAACCACGACTTCCTCGACCGCGACGTGCGCCACAACGCACTGCACGCCCTCAAGGCCTTCAACGACCAGCCGCCACTGGTGCAGACCAAAACCGTGTTCGACATGATCGCCGAGCACCAGCGCCAGGTGGAGCAACTCAACGGCTGCAAACCCGCCGACGACGCCTGGCTGCGCCGCCAATGCGAACGCGCGCGGGGCGTGCTGCAAGCCTCCGGCATCGACCTGGCGCCGTGCATGAACGACACCCTGGCGGGTAACTTCATGCTCAACGACCGTCGGCAGATTCGCCTGGTGGACTTCGAATACGCCTCCAACAACGACCGGCATTACGAACTGGCGCTGTGGTTCGGCGAGATGTTTTTTACCGACGACATGGAGCTGGCCCTGATCGAAGACTACTTCGGCCAGGTCACCCCGCAGAACCTGGCGCGCATCAAGTTGCACAAGGCCCTGGCGGACATCAAATGGTCGACCTGGGCGATGGTTCAGCACGCGGTGTCGCAGCTGGATTTCGACTTCTACAAATACGGCACGTGGAAGCACATGCGGGCCCGCAGCATCATCAACGATTCGCAATGGGAAACCTGGCTAAGACAGGCTTGAGCCTGCGCCATAACAATAACGACGACACCTCGAGTTCCGCCTTTGGCGCTGGTTTGCGCTGACGTTTCACTGCTTGATTTTTTGTTTGATCACATAACAAACCGATCCAGAAATTCAAGGAGCACCCGACTCATGAAATCCGATACCGCACCACCCGGACGCCTGAAAAGCCAACTCTTCGGCGTGTACTTTTTCCTGTTGCTGATGCTCGCTTTATTCCCGCCGTTCTATTTGAGCGTGAGCGGCAGTACCGCGTTGGTACTGGGCATTCCGTTGCCGATCTTCTACTGGATCGCCATTGCGGTCCTTGCAGGCCTGGGCCTGTGGGCGTTGTACGTCGCCGAGCTGAAAGCCGGCGAAATACCCGAAGAGGGGGATGCGCAATGATCAGCACCACCAGCGATGCCAACCTCTTTATCACCTTTGGCGTGATCGGCCTGTTCCTGGCCGGGATGATCGCCGTGCTCTACGCCACCAACCGTGAGAGCACGAGCTTTTCCGATTACGCCGTAGGCGGGCGTTCCTATGGGCCGTGGTACATCGCCATGTGTTACACCAACTCCTGGTGGCCGGGCTCGACCTTTACCGCGTTTTTCGCCCTGACCATCGGCGGCGCCCTGGGCTTCTACGGCATGGTCTACGCCACCCTCGGCGTCACCGCGATGTACCTGATGGCGCGCCGCGCCTGGACCTGGGGCCAGCGCTTCAACCTGCGCACCCAGCCAGACCTGCTTGGCATGCGCTTCAACAGCCCGGTGGTCAAGCGGGTGGCCTCGATCATCGGCATCATCTCGGTATTCCCGTGGGTGGTGATGGGCATCCAGGCCTTGGCGATGCTGTTCCAGTTCGCCAGTTTCGGCCGCTGGGGCGTCACCACCTGCCTGATCGCCGGCGTGGTGGTGGTGCTGGTGCGCCAGTACTGGACCGTGAGCATGGGCATGCGCGGGCTGATCATGACCGACATGTTCCAGGGCCTGATTGCCTACGTGCTGTGCGCGGCGCTGTGTGTGTTCCTGCTGTTCGGCGACCAGGCGTCGTTCTCCAACCTGTCGCACCTGCCGGCCAAGATGCTGCTGATTCCCGGCGCCAGCGGCACCGGTTATGGCCCGTTGTATATGTTCAGCCTGATCTTCACCGGGGTGATCGGTTCGATGTGCTGGCCCATGAGTTTCCAGCGTATCTATACCGCCAGCGGCGTCAAGGCGGTGAAGAAAGGCACGCTGTATACGATCCTGTTGGTGGGTGGTTTCTACGGCATCCTGATGCTGTTTGCCGCAGCCATCAGCCAGGACCCGAACGTGATCGCGCACCCGCAACAAGGCTGGTTCCTGTCGCTGTTCGACATCGGCGGGCCGTGGATGCTGGCACTGGCGATCGTCATCGTGCTGGCGGCGAGCATCGGCCACGTGGACGGTTGCGTGCAGGTCTGCGGTACGCAGTTCGCCAATGACCTGGCCACCTGGAACACCCCGCGTACCGACCGGCAACTGACGCTGCTGGCCAAGTCCGGAATGGTGGTGTTTATCGTCGCCGCCTCGGTGCTGGCATACCTGACCTTTGACTATGCGCGGCTGCAGTTGCTGGCGCAGATTTCCTACCAGGGGATCATCCAGCTGGCGGTGCCGCTGTTCTTCGGGATATTCAGCCGTCGTGGCAACAAACAAGGCGCGATTGCCGGGATGCTGGCCGGGATTGTGGTGGCGATTGTGCTGACGACGATGTACCCGGATGACATTCCCGGGTTGGGCTCGTTGACCAGCGGGATCGTCGGGTTGGTGGTCAATGCGGGGATTTTTGTGGTGTGTGCATTGGCGATCAAGCCGAGCGCGCAAGAAAGTGCCCGGGTTGAGCAGCTGTTCGAGATGGCGGCGCCGGGTCGCAAAGTGCCAATGGGGGCAACGCCGATCCTGAACTGAGCCCATATCTCAAACCCGACGCAGTTCCAATGTAGGAGCTGGCTTGCCTGCGATAGCGGTGGATCAGTGACAGAGATGTTGACTGACACTGCGCCATCGCAGGCAAGCCAGCTCCCACAGGTTTAACCGTGTTCCTGATCAGAGTCCTCGTTTTGCTTAAGGCGCTTGTACAGGGTATTGCGACTGACGCCGAGCTCCCTGGCCAGGTGAGAAATATTACCGCCCGCCGCCTTCAGCCGCTGGGCCAGGTCCATGCTGTCATCCAGCCGTTCACCGGTTGGCTCCGGCACCACCCCATTCAAATCCACAAAAAAATCATCCGGCAAATGCTCCGCCCGGATCGGCTGCTCTTCCGCCATCGCCAACGCGACCTGCAACACACTGCTCACCTGTCTTAAATTCCCCGGCCACGGATGCTGCTCAAACAGCGCCAGCACCTCGTTACTCAACCCGGCCCACTGCGTCGGCTCCCGATGCTGTTGCCACAACTGCTTGAACAGCGCCTGTTTATCCGTGCGCTCCCGTAGCGGCGGCAGTTCCAGGGTCAGGCCGCCGATGCGGTAATACAGGTCTTCACGAAAACGCCCGAGCTGTACCTGTTCCCGCAGCGAACGGTTGGTGGCGGAGATGATCCGCAAATCCACCGGGAACAACTCGCTGCTGCCCACAGGCTGCACACAGCGTTCCTGCAACACTCGCAGCAACCGGGCCTGGGTCGGCAGCGGCATATCACCGATCTCGTCGAGAAACAGCGTGCCTTTGTCCGCCTTGCGGATCAGCCCGATGCTGCCTTTCTGGTTCGCGCCGGTGAACGCACCTTTTTCGTAGCCGAACAGTTCAGATTCCACCAGTTCGGCGGGGATCGCCGCGCAGTTGACCGCGATAAACGCCTGCTGGCTGCGGGAGCTGGCCTGGTGCAGGGCTTTGACGAACACTTCCTTGCCGACCCCGGTTTCGCCATGGATCAGCAGCGGGATGTCCTTTTCCAGCAAACGTTCGGCCTGGCGTACGGCCTTTTCCACCCGGGCGTCGCCAAAGTGCAGGGTCTTGAGACTGATGGCTGTGGAGGCGGGTGCGCTGGGTTTCTTGCTTTCCACAAATACGCGAGCCTGCACCGGTGCCTGTTTCGGGCGTTTCAACAGGCATTGGAAACGGTTGCGCCCGGCGGCTTGCAGTGAAAAGGGCAGGCCTTCGGGCTGGTTGAGCAGTTCCAGCAGCGAGACCTTGAACAGGCTGTCGATCAGCACCCGCGACAGGCTGATGCCCAGCAGATTGTCCGCACGGCGGTTGGCTGACAGCACCTGGCCGCTTTCATCGAAGATCAGCAACCCGGCCCACTGGCTATCAAGGTTGTTCAACCCGGTGTTGAACGTCAGCTGGAAATGCTCGCCGCGAAACAGGTTGAGGATCAGCCGGTTCTCCACGGTCTGGCTCATCATCTTGACCATGCCGAGGGTGTGGGAGGGCGGCAGGTAGCTGTCGCTGGACACATCCAGCACTGCGATGATTTCCCGCTGGGCATCGAAGATCGGCGCCGCCGAGCCGGTCATGAAGCGGTTGGCCTTGAGGAAGTGTTCGTCGTGTTCGATATGCACCGCCTGGGCACAGGCCAGGGCCGTGCCGATGGCGTTGGTGCCGCTGGAACGCTCCATCCAGCTGGCGCCGGCGCTGAAGCCACGCGCCAGCTTGGGTTCGATAAAGCGCTGGGTACCCCACGAGGTCAGCACCTGGCCCTGGTTGTCGGCGAGCATGATCAGGCAGTTGGAGTTGCTGAGGATGTTTTCGTAGTAGGGCAGTACTTCCTGGTGTGTGGTTTGCACGAGGGAATGCTGGCTCTCCAGCAACTGGCTGACACCGTCTGCGGGGAGCTGATCGAAGCTCGGCGTGCTCTGGTGATCCAGGCCATAGGCCCGGCAGCGGCGCCAGGAGTCCTGGATGATGGCATCGTGCGCCAGCGGTGTGCTCATGGCGGTGACCCTTGTTTTATTGTTGTTCTGGGTTCTATCTCTACCTATGTAGGAGCGAGCTTGCTCGCGAAGAACGTCAACGATAACGCGACCATCCAGAATGAACGCGGCGTCCTGAAGTTCTTCGCGAGCAAGCTCGCTCCTACACAAAGTGTTGTTCAGAACTGTTCATTGTCAACCCGCCACGTGTTCAGTTGTTCAGGCCGGCCTGTTCATTTCTGTTCAGAGGTGAACGGCCGTTTTGCCTAACCCGTTGACCGGCCTGGGTTTTGGGTTTTTGGCACGGAACTCGCTCTGTGCTCCTAGCCAGAACCATTCCAATAATAAAAAGGTCGTGTCATGTCATTGACCCTGGAGCACGTCACTCGCGTCGTCGAAGGCCAGACCTGGATCGACGACGCCAACCTGCGTTTCGAAGCCGGTTCCTTCAATGTACTGCTGGGCCGTACGCTGTCCGGCAAGACCAGCCTGATGCGCCTGATGGCCGGCCTGGACAAGCCCGACAGCGGGCGCATCCTGATGAACGGCGTCGACGTCACCCATAAGCCGGTACGCCTGCGCAATGTGTCGATGGTCTATCAGCAGTTCATCAATTACCCCACCATGACCGTGTTCGAGAACATCGCCTCGCCGCTGCGCCAGGCCGGTGTGTCGGCCGAGCAGATCCAGAGCAAGGTCCTCGAAACCGCGAAAATGCTGCGCATCGAGAAATTCCTCCAGCGCCACCCGCTGGAGCTTTCCGGCGGCCAGCAGCAGCGCACCGCCATGGCCCGGGCGCTGGTCAAGGACGCCGAGCTGATCCTGTTCGACGAACCCTTGGTAAACCTGGACTACAAACTGCGGGAAGAACTGCGCCAGGAAATGCGCGAGCTGTTCAAGGCCCGCCATACCATCGCCATCTACGCCACCACCGAACCCAACGAAGCCCTGGCACTGGGCGGCACCACCACCATTCTCCACGAGGGCCGGGTGATCCAGAGCGGCAAGGCCGCCGAGGTCTATCACCAGCCGCAAACCGTGCTGGCGGCGGAGCTGTTTTCCGAACCGCCGATCAACCTGATGCCCGGGCGCATCAGCGGCAATGAGGTGAGCTTCGCCAACTTCGTGCACTTCCCGCTGAACGTCGACCTGCGGCCCATCGGCGAGGGCGAGTTCCGCTTTGGCGTGCGCCCCAGCCATATCAGCCTGGTGCCGAGCAACGACGATGACCTGGAGCTGGCAGTGACGGTGGAAGTCGCCGAGATCAGTGGCTCGGAAACCTTCCTGCACGTGCGCAGCGAACATTTCCTGCTGGTGCTGCATTTACCCGGCGTGCACGAGTACGACGTCGACGCGCCGATCCGCGTCTATATCCCCACCCACAAACTGTTTGTGTTCGATGGCCAGGGACGTCTGGTCCAGGCCCCGGGCCGCCGTGTCGCGAGGGTTGCCTGATGGCAGAGATCCATTTGCAGAACCTGGCCCACAGCTACAGCGCAAAGCCGGCCGGCCCCGAGGACTACGCGATTCGCGAAATGAACCACGTCTGGGAGCAGGGCGGCGCCTATGCCTTGCTCGGGCCTTCGGGGTGCGGCAAGTCCACGTTGCTGAATATCATCTCCGGCCTGCTCAGTCCCTCCGAAGGCCAAGTGCTGTTCGACGCCAAGGTGGTGAACGAGCTGACCCCGGAAAAGCGCAACATCGCCCAGGTGTTCCAGTTCCCGGTGGTGTACGACACCATGACCGTGTTCGACAACCTGGCTTTTCCCCTGCGAAACCAGGGCATGGCCGAGGCGAAGATTCACAGCAAGGTGCAGGAAATTGCCGAGGTGCTCGACCTGCAAAACCTGCTGGACAAAAAAGCCCGCAACCTCACCGCCGATGAGAAACAGAAAGTCTCCATGGGCCGCGGGCTGGTGCGTGACGACGTGTCGGCGATCCTGTTCGACGAACCGCTGACGGTGATCGACCCGCACCTGAAGTGGAAGCTGCGGCGCAAGCTCAAGCAGATCCACGAGCAGTTCAACATCACCATGGTCTACGTCACCCACGATCAACTGGAGGCCTCGACCTTCGCCGACAAGATCGCGGTGATGTATGGCGGGCAGATCGTGCAGTTCGGTACGCCCCGGGAGCTGTTCGAGCGGCCGAGCCATACCTTTGTCGGCTATTTCATCGGCAGCCCGGGGATGAATCTGATTGAGGTGCAGGCGGAGGCGGGCGGTGTGCGCTTTGCCGGCACGCATCTGGCGCTGCCCGAGGCGTTGCAGCAACGCATTGGCGAAACGCCTTACAAGAAGCTGCAGGTCGGCATCCGCCCGGAATTTATCCATGTGTGGGATGAGCACAATCCTGACGCGCTACAGGCACAGGTCACTCATGTGGAAGACCTCGGCACCTACAAGATCATGACCCTCAACCTCGACGGTGCCCTGCTGAAAGTACGTCTGGCAGAAGACAAACCGGTGCCCGAGGGCCAGGCGTCCATCAGCTTCCCGGGGCAGTGGCTGATGGTGTATGCCGACGACTACCTGCTGGAGGTGCAGCCATGAACAAGGTGCAGAACAACAAGGCCTGGTGGCTGGTGTTGCCGGTATTTCTGCTGGTGGCCTTCAGTGCGGTGATCCCGATGATGACCGTGGTCAACTACTCGGTGCAGGACATCTTCGACCAGTCCAGCCGCTACTTTGTCGGCGCCGACTGGTACAAGCAGGTGCTGCTGGACCCGCGCCTGCATGACTCGCTGTTGCGCCAGTTCATCTATTCGGCGTGTGTGCTGCTGATCGAAATTCCGCTTGGGATTGCCATCGCCCTGACCATGCCCACCAAGGGCCGCTGGTCCTCGCTGGTGTTGATCGTGATGGCGATTCCGCTGCTGATCCCGTGGAACGTGGTCGGCACCATCTGGCAGATCTTCGGCCGTGCCGACATCGGCCTGCTGGGTTCATCCCTCAATGCGATGGGCATCAGCTACAACTACGCGGCCAACACCATGGACGCCTGGGTCACGGTGCTGGTGATGGACGTGTGGCACTGGACGTCCCTGGTGGCGCTGCTGTGTTTCTCGGGGCTGCGGGCGATCCCGGATGTGTACTACCAGGCGGCGCGGATTGATCGGGCTTCCAGCTGGGCGGTATTCCGGCATATCCAGCTGCCGAAGCTGAAGAGCGTGCTGCTGATCGCGGTGATGTTGCGCTTCATGGACAGCTTCATGATCTACACCGAACCCTTTGTACTGACCGGCGGCGGGCCGGGGAATGCCACCACCTTCCTCAGCCAGACGCTGACCCAGATGGCCGTAGGCCAATTCGACCTGGGCCCGGCGGCGGCGTTTTCCCTGGTTTACTTCCTGATCATCCTGTTGGTGTCCTGGCTGTTCTACACCGCCATGACCCACTCCGACGCCAACCGCTGAGGCCGCCAACATGAGCAAGCGCAAGGTTATCCCGCTGTTGGTCTACATCCTGTTCCTGCTGGTGCCGATCTACTGGCTGCTGAACATGTCCTTCAAGAGCAACACCGAAATCCTCGGGGGGCTGACCCTGTTTCCCCAGGACTTTACCTTCGCCAACTACAAGGTGATTTTCACCGACCCGAGCTGGTACACCGGCTACCTCAACTCGCTGTATTACGTCAGCCTTAACACCGTGATTTCCCTGAGTGTGGCGCTGCCCGCTGCTTATGCGTTCTCGCGCTACCGCTTCCTGGGCGACAAGCACCTGTTCTTCTGGCTGCTGACCAACCGCATGGCGCCGCCGGCGGTATTTTTGCTGCCGTTTTTCCAGCTGTATTCCTCCATCGGCCTGTTCGACACGCATATCGCGGTGGCCCTGGCCCATTGCCTGTTCAACGTGCCGCTGGCGGTGTGGATTCTCGAAGGTTTTATGTCCGGTGTGCCCAAGGAAATCGACGAAACCGCCTACATCGACGGGTACAGCTTCCCCAAGTTTTTCGTGAAGATTTTCATCCCGCTGATTGGCTCGGGAATCGGCGTCACGGCGTTTTTCTGCTTCATGTTTTCCTGGGTCGAACTCCTGCTGGCGCGCACGTTGACGTCGGTGAACGCCAAGCCGATTGCGGCGGTGATGACCCGCACGGTGTCGGCCTCCGGCATCGACTGGGGCGTGCTGGCGGCGGCGGGGGTGTTGACCATCCTGCCGGGCATGCTGGTGATCTGGTTTGTTCGCAACCACGTGGCCAAGGGCTTTGCCCTGGGCCGGGTCTGAGGAGTCGATGATGGAATGGATGGCCTGGACCACCCCGACTGCACTGTTCTTCGCCGCGATCGGCCTGCTGCTGGTGGGCATGACGACCTGGGAATTGCGCTCGCCGAGTATCCCCCGGCGCGGCTTGTTACCGATCAGCACCACCCGTGGTGATCGCTTGTTTATCGGTCTTCTCGGCAGCGCCTACCTGCATTTGTTGGTGATCGGCGTAACCGGCTGGAGCATCTGGGTGGCGTCCGCGCTGTCTCTGGTGTGGCTGTTGTCTGTGATGCGCTGGGGCTAGTTGCCCCGTTTGAACCCCAAAACCAGGAGGTCTCTATGTTCGATAAAAACAATAAGCTGCGACATAGCATTTCATTGGCGGCCGTGCTGGCGCTCAGCGGGCTCAGTGCTGCGGCCTGGGCCGATGCCTATGAAGACGCTGCAAAAAAATGGATCGGCAGTGAGTTCAAGCCGTCGACCCTTACAGAAGCCCAGCAGCTCGAAGAGCTGAAGTGGTTTATCAAGGCCGCGGAGCCGTTTCGCGGGATGAAGATCAACGTGGTGTCGGAAACCCTCACCACCCACGAGTACGAGTCCAAGGTACTGGCCAAGGCCTTCAGCGAAATCACCGGGATCAAGCTGACCCACGACCTGCTGCAGGAAGGCGACGTGGTGGAGAAGCTGCAAACCCAGATGCAGTCCGACAAGAATATCTATGACGGCTGGGTCAACGATTCCGACTTGATCGGTACGCACTTTCGCTATGGCAAGACAGAATCCATCACCGACCTGATGGCCAACGAAGGCAAGAACTTCACTTCGCCGACCCTGGACATCAAGGACTTCATCGGTATTTCGTTCACCACCGCGCCGGACGGCAAGATCTACCAGTTACCCGACCAGCAGTTTGCCAACCTGTACTGGTTCCGCGCCGACTGGTTTGAACGGGCCGACCTGAAGGCCAAGTTCAAGGAAAAGTACGGCTATGAACTGGGCGTGCCGGTGAACTGGTCAGCCTACGAAGACATCGCCAAATTCTTCAGCGAAGACGTCAAGGAAATCGACGGCAAGCGCGTCTATGGGCACATGGACTACGGCAAGAAAGACCCGTCCCTGGGCTGGCGTTTCACCGATGCCTGGTTCTCCATGGCCGGTGGCGGCGACAAGGGCCTGCCCAACGGCTTGCCGGTGGATGAGTGGGGCATTCGCGTGGAGGACTGCCACCCGGTGGGCTCCAGCGTCACCCGTGGTGGCGACACCAACGGCCCGGCGGCGGTGTATGCCACGCAGAAATACGTGGACTGGATGAAAGCCTACGCGCCACCGGAAGCGGCGGGCATGACCTTCTCCGAATCCGGGCCGGTGCCGTCCCAGGGCAACATCGCCCAGCAGATCTTCTGGTACACCGCGTTTACCGCCGACATGACCAAGCCGGGCCTGCCGGTGGTGAACGCCGACGGCACGCCGAAATGGCGCATGGCCCCATCGCCGGTCGGGCCGTATTGGGAAAAGGGCATGAAGAAGGGTTATCAGGACGTGGGCTCCTGGACCTTCCTCAAGTCGACGCCCGAGAAGCAGAAACTCGCGGCCTGGCTGTACGCGCAGTTCGTGACCTCGAAAACCGTGTCGCTGAAGAAAACCATCGTGGGCCTGACGCCGATTCGTGAGTCCGACATCAACTCCCAGGCCATGACCGACCTGGCGCCGAAACTCGGTGGCCTGGTGGAGTTCTACCGCAGCCCGGCCCGGGTGGAATGGACCCCGACCGGTACCAACGTGCCGGACTATCCACGCTTGGCGCAATTGTGGTGGAGCCATATTTCGGAAGCGGCCAGCGGGGAGAAGACGCCGCAGCAGGCACTGGATGGCTTGGCCAAGGACCAGGACGCGATCATGACGCGCCTGGAGCGCTCCAAGGTGCAGCCGATTTGCGGGCCGAAGATGAACGAGGAGCGGGATGCGCAGTACTGGTTTGACCAGCCGGGTGCACCGAAGCCGAAGCTGGCCAATGAGAAGCCGCAGGGTGAGACGGTCAGCTATAACGAGTTGCTCAAGTCGTGGGAGGCGGCGCGCAAATAACCCAAACGCAGCAGATCAAAAAATGTGGGAGCCGGGCTTATGTGGGAGCCGGGCTTGCCCGCGATGCAGGCACCTCGGTCTGTCAGCCAGACCGCGGTGATGCCATCGCAGGCAAGCCAGCTCCCACATAAGCCCGGTTCCCACATTTGATTGGTGGTGTCTCAGAAAAGAGGGGCTACTTGGGATACAGCGGCGGCAAGCTGGTGCTATCCCCCGCAGGGTCCTGCTCGCGCTCCGCCATCGGAATCGCCTTCACCGCCCGCCACAATTCCTCACCCTGCCAATACTGGCCACTTTCGCTGTACAGCGCGCCATTCAACCCGTCCAACGCATCCGACAGCGGCACAAACCGCGCGGCCATGTCCGCCAGGGTCTCCGGCTGTTGCCGCGCCCAGGCATCCAGTGCCTGGCGCGTGGCTTGCGGATCGTTGGCCTGGCTCGCCCGCTTGAGGTCATCCAGCAACGTACGCGGGCTCGGGCCGGTTTGCGCGGCACGCAGGATCGCCGGCTGCCAGCGCGCACGCCACCACAAGCCGAAGCCCAGCAGGGTGGTGCAGGCCAGGATCAGGCTGGTCAGTTGCCAGATCCACAGGCTGTCGTTGTCCGGTGCGGTAATCACGGTAGGGCTGGCCGGTGTGTCCACCACCAGGCTCGGGTTGGTCGCTACTTGCAGGGTGCGCGCCGGCAGGCTGGTGCGTTCCAGGTGGTCTTCGTGGGTGTTCCACCACACCACTTCCACCGCCGGCAGCTCCAGTGCTCCGACGCGGTTGGGCACCAGGGCTTCGCGGTCTTCGCGGCTGCCGATCAGGCCGCGGTCGTTGTTCTGGTTGCTCAGCACCGGCTGGTCCGGGTAGCGGCGCAGGCCGGGAATGTCGCTCAGGGCCAGTGGCGGCAGTTGCGCGCCGGCCAGGCCTTCGGCTTTCAGGGTCAGGCTGCGGGTCAGGGAGTCGCCGACCTGTACATGGTCCGGCTCGGGGTTCCAGCTTTCAGTGAGGGTCAGGCTGCGTGCCGGCAGCCAGGGTGCGTCCGCCGGGTAGGCAGCCGGCTTGGCCTTGACGGTCAGCGACAACTCCGGCGAGCTGACGTGGATCAGCTTGCCGGGCTTGGAGCCTTGGGGGTTGTTGTCCTGGGCGGGCCGTGGCTCCACCAGGGTGGCGCTGAATGTCTGCGTCGGGATCGTCAGCGTGCCACTGTGCTGCGGGTAGATCGCATAGCGGGTTTCGATCACGCCATGGCGAATGCCGTTGATGACTTTCTCGTAGGTGCGCGACTCACCCAGTTGCTCGATGCGGGTATCGGCGACCTGCAACGGCGTGAGGCTGCTGTCGTCATACAGCGACACCGAATGGTAGACGCGCAGGGTCAGCAGTGCCTGGGCCTGGACGTAGACACTGTCCTGGTCGAGGCTGGTTTCGATAAATACCGGGGCCAGTTGGGCCTCGGTGTTCTGGCTGACGGTTTCCACCACTTGCAGGGTGATCGGCTGGGTCTTGAGTTCGCCGATCTGCAACGGCGGAATCACCACGGTGCCGTTTTCCTTGGGCAGCAGGGTGATGATCCAGCGGGTGGTGGCGTGGTTGTCGCCCCCCAGGGTGGTGAGCTGGTTGATCTGGCGGGTGCCGCTGACTTCAAACAGCGGGTCGAGGGGCGCCAGGTCCGGTTTGCCGAACAGCGTGACGTCGTTGGACTCCACCGTCAGCTCCACTGTCTCCCCGGAATTGATGCGGCTGCGGTCGACACTGGCCACCAGGCCGGCAGCCTGGGCCTGGCTGGCCCACAACGCGAGGGTGAGAAGAAGGGCGGTGCAGCGGTTCATCGAGTCTTGTCCTGATGTTGTTGCTGTTCGTACCAGAATTTGCGTCGCAGCAGCTCACCGGGGTTGTCCGGGATCTGCCGCAGCCATTGTTCCAGGGCCTGGCGCTGTTCGCCTTCCAGCGTCCCGTCGGCGGGGCGCAGGGGCGGGGTGGTGGTTTGCTCATCCCCCAACTCGCTGCCGGGTACCTCGTTGCTGCCGGCGTGGGGCGTGGCGCCGGTTTGGGTGTCGGTGGCGCCGGGCTGGCCCTGGCCTTGGGACGTCTGCTCGCCACCGGTGGCGGTCTGGCTGCTGGCGCCCGGTTGCGCAGTCTGGCCGGGTTGCGTGGTTTCGTCATCCTCGTTTTTCGCAGGTTTGGCCGGCTCGGTTTTTTCCGGTTCCTGCTGCATCAGGCTTTCCACCAGGGCTTTGTTCTTCAGCGCCGGTTGCAGGTCTGGCTGGGCTTCGAGGGCTTGTTCGTAGGCGTCGATCGCCGCTTCCAGCTCGCCGCTTTTGGCCAGGGCATTGCCTCGATTGTAGTGGGAATAGGCGTCGCTGCCTTCGGCAAAACGCTTGGCGGCTTCGGCGTAGTTGCCTGCTTCGTACAGTGCGACGCCTTGCCATTGCGGGTCTTCGAAATGTTCGGCGGCCTCGGCCGGGCGTTTTTGCTTGAGCAGCAATTGGCCCTGTTGGTCCGGGCGCAGCCACAGGTCCTGGAAGTCGAAGGCGTAGCTGGGCTGCGGCGCGCCCAACAGCAGTAACGGCAAGAAGAACAGCCAGCCGCGGCGCCCGGCGCAGGCGGCGAGCAGCAGTAGTGGCAGGAGCAGCCAATAACCCTGGTCGGCCCAGGTGTCGAGGTGCAGCAGTTGGCCGTCATTGCGCAGGCTTTGCGGGCCGTCGAGCAGGCCCAGGCTGCGCAGGTCCTTGTCGTCCAGGCGCGCCTGGCGGTAGCGGCCACCCATCTCGCTGGCGAAGGCCTTGAGGGTCGGGCTGTCGAGGCGTGGCACGAGGATTGCGCCTTGGGCGTCCTTGAGGAATTCACCGCTCTCCTGTGTCACCGGCGTGCCTTCGCGGCTGCCGATACCGAGGATCGACAGGCTCGGTGCCTGGCTACCTTGCAACTGCAGGCGAATGCCCTGGCGTTCCTGCTTGGACAGCGACGAGCCAATCAGCAGCAGTCGACCCTGGCCCAGGCCGCCATGCTTGAGCAGGCTCAGGGCTTTTTCCACGGCCAGGTCGGCGCGGTGGCCGGGCTCGGGCATGATCGAGGGGCGCAGGGCTTCCAGCAGGTTATGGCTGGTGGCCAGGTCGTCCGAAAGCGGCACCAGGGTGTGGGCGCTGCCGGCGTAGACCACGATGGCGGTCTGCGCATCGCTGCGGGCCTGGAGCAGGTCGAACAGCTTGCGCCGCGCCTGTTCGAGGCGGTTGGGCGGGCTGTCGGTGGCGAGCATTTCCGGGGTCAGTTCCAGCAGCACCACCAGCGGGTCGGCGGGTTTCTGGCTGGATTGCTCGACGCGTTCCCAGCTCGGACCAAGCAACGCCAGCACGGCCAGCAGCCAGGCAATCCCAAGCACCACCCACGGCGATTTGCTTTCCCGGCCACTGCCGCCGCTGAGCAGCGCGGCATGAAAGGCTGGTGGCAGGATCATCTGCCAGCGCCCGGCGCGTTTCTGGCGGTGCCACAACTGCCACAGCAACCAGCCGAGCAGCGGCAGCAGCAACAGCCACCAGGGGCGGAACCAGTGGGGCCACAGGGCGATCATCGACGCCTCCGCAAACGCAGGCGTTTGAGGCGTTCGCGCCATTCAGTATTGGGTTGCAGGAAGCGGCCCTTGCTCGAGAGTTTGTTGAACAAGCGTTGCAGGGCGTTATCCGGCCAGCGCTCCTGGATCACCAGCAGCATGCTGAGGATCAGCGCCAACGCCAGCGGCGCGCTGTACAGCGCCTGAGCGGGGCGGGCCTGGGTCGGTTGCTGGGCCACGGGTTCGAGCTGGTCGAGGGTTTCCTTGATCTTCAGCAGTTCGTTACCGTCGCGGGCGCGGAAGTACCGGCCCCCGGTGGCCTCGGCGATGGCCTTGAGGGCCGGCTCGTCGAGGTCCAGGCTCGGGTTGACGCCGAGGATGCCCAGGGAGCCGGTTTGCTCCGGGTCGGCGCCGATGCCGATCGGGTAGATTTTCACGCCTTCTTCGGCGGCCAGGCGGGCGGCGGTCAGCGGGTCGATTTCGCCGGCATTGTTGGCGCCGTCGGTGACCAGGATCAGCACCCGGCTTTGAGCCGGACGCTGGCGCAGGCGCTTGAGGGCCAGGCCGATGGCGTCGCCGATCGCGGTGTTTTTGCCGGCAATGCCGATTTTTGCTTCATCGAGCCAGGTACGCACGGTGCGCCGGTCGAAGGTCAGCGGCGCTTGCAGATAAGCCTGGCTGCCGAACAGGATCAATCCCACACGGTCGCCTTCGCGGCCTTCGAGGAAATCCCCCAGCAGGTGCTTGACCAGGCTCAGGCGGCTGACGTCTTCGTCCTGCCACTGCATATCGGGGAAGTCCATCGAGCCGGAGACGTCCACCGCCACCAGCAAATCGCGGCCACTGGCGGCAATCGGCAGCGGTTCGCCGAGCCATTCCGGGCGGGCGGATGCGGTCAACAGCAATAGCCACAGGAATACGAACGGCGCTTGCTGGCGCCAGCCCGGCAGGTTGACCCGCGCACGACGGCGGGCCAGGCCTTCGAGGTCGCTGAGGAAGCTGACTTTCAGCGCCGGCTCGCCGCTGTCGGCCACCGGCAAGATGAGCCGCAGCAACCACGGCAAGGGCAACAGGGCAAAGATCCACGGCCAGGCGAACTCAAACATGTTTGCGAATCCAGGTGTCGACGGCCTGGGTCAGGCCGGCGATGGCCTTGTCGTCGAGTTTGCATTCGGGCTTGTAGGCGCCTTCTACCAGCACCATCCAGCGGGTCAGGCCGGCGGCGGGGCAACGGTTGTCGAGGAACGCCAGCCACTTGCGGCCGTTGAGGGTGTGGCTCTGGCTGTAGGGGTAGTCGTTGCGGCACAGGCGTTTGAGCAGACCGTTGAGTTGTTGCAGCCAGGCACCGGCGGGCGCGCCGTCGTAGGGTTTGGGCATCAGCGCCAGCTCGGCGAGGGCAGCGATGCGCAGCGGGTCCAGGGGTTGCTCGGCGCGCGCCAGCGGGCGCTTGGCCGGCAGGAAGCGGCGCAGCCACCACAGGCCCCAGCCCGCCAGCGGGATGATCAGCAGTAGCAGCCACCAGCCCGGTGCCGGCGGCCAGAAGCCGATCACCGGCGGGGCGATCAAGGGTTGCAGTTGGTCAAGGCCGCTCATTGCTTTTTAACCGGGCGTTGCGGGTTCAGGTATTCGCGCAGTTGCTCGACCATTTCACCCTGGGTGCTCAAAGGCATCAACAGCACCCGCAGCTTTTGCGCGAGCAATTCCCAGCGCGCGCTGCGGGCTTCGGCCTGGGCCTTGTAGGCCTGGCGCAGATCAAAGTTCAGGGTGTCCAGTTCCAACTGTGCTCCGCGTTCGGCGAAACGCAGCAGCCCGGCGGCGGGCAGGGCGTGGTCCAGCGGGTCGGAGACCGGCAACAGCAGCAGGTCGCAGTGGCGCGACAACAGGCTCAGCTGTTGCTCGGCGCCTTCGGTCAGGGCGCGTTCGTCGCAGATCACAATCACCAGGCTGCCCGGGCGCAGTACTTCCCGGGCCCGGCGCAAGGCCATGCCGAGGGCGTCGGCTTCCGGGCGACGTTCGGTGTTGAGACTCTGGTTGACCCGCACCAGACGGTTGAGCAGCTGCAGCAGGCTTTGCTTGCTGCGCCGGGGTTTGATTTCGTAGTGCTCGCTGTCGCCGAACACCAGGCCGCCAACCCGGTCGTTATGGCCGAGCGCGGCCCAGCCGATCAGGCTCGCCGCCTGGGCCGCCAGCACCGACTTGAACATCTGCCCCGAGCCGAAAAACAGTCGGCAGCTTTGCTCCACCATGATGAAGATCGGCCGTTCGCGTTCTTCATGGAACAGCTTGGTATGGGGTTCCTGGGTGCGTGCGGTGACGCGCCAGTCGATGGTGCGCACATCGTCGCCGGCCTGGTACACCCGCACCTGGTCGAAGTCGACCCCGCGCCCGCGCAGTTTCGAGTGGTGCAGGCCGATCAGCGGGCTGCGCTGGCTCGGCGTGGAAAACAGCTGCACTTCCCGCACGCGATGGCGCATCTCGATCAATTCGCTCAGGGTGACACGGGTTCCATCGCCAGCGTTCATGGGCGTCAAGCGACGGCAACGACGTCGAGAATGCGTTGCACCACGCGGTCCTGGTCGATACCGGCCGCTTCAGCCTCGAACGACAGAATGATGCGGTGGCGCAGCACGTCGAACAGCACCGCCTGGATGTCTTCCGGGCTGACGAAATCGCGACCGGCCAGCCAGGCGTGCGCCCGGGCGCAGCGGTCCAGGGCAATCGAGCCACGGGGGCTGGCGCCGTAGGCAATCCACTCGGCCATTTCCGGGTCGAACTTGGCCGGGGTGCGGGTGGCCATCACCAGTTGCACCAGGTATTCCTCCACCGCGTCGGCCATATACAGGCCAAGGATTTCCTTGCGGGCGGCGAAGATCGCCTGCTGGCTGACCCGGCGCTCGGGCTTGGTTTCACCGTTGAGGGCTTCGCCACGGGCCTGCTGCAGGATGCGGCGCTCGACGGCGGCGTCGGGGAAACCGATTTTCACGTGCATCAGGAAGCGGTCGAGCTGGGCTTCAGGCAACGGGTAGGTGCCTTCCTGCTCGATCGGGTTTTGCGTGGCCATCACCAGGAACAACGGCGACAGCTCATAGGTACTGCGTCCGACACTGACCTGACGCTCGGCCATGGCTTCGAGCAAGGCGGACTGCACCTTGGCCGGGGCGCGGTTGATTTCGTCCGCCAGCACCAGGTTGTGGAAAATCGGGCCTTGCTGGAACACGAAACTGCCGGTTTCCGGGCGATAAATCTCGGTGCCGGTGATGTCGGCGGGCAGCAGGTCGGGGGTGAACTGGATGCGATGGAACTGTGCTTCGATTCCTTCGGCAAGTTCCTTGATGGCCTTGGTCTTGGCCAGGCCGGGAGCGCCTTCAACCAGCATGTGGCCATCGGCGAGCAGGGCAATGAGCAAGCGCTCGATGAGTTTTTCCTGGCCGAGAATCTGCGTTGAAAGAAAGGTTCGCAGCGCAAGCAGCGCTTCACGATGTTCCATCGATGACGGTTCCTGGAGAGGTGAGCCCGGGCGTTGTCAAAAACGCCAGGGCCTGGGGGGCTTACTTTAATGCATCAGGGGGGGCTGCGACTAACGGCACAGGGGGTATTTTTTGGGAATTGTGGGAAATGTCCGAGGTTTTTACAGGCTGACTCCGGCCTGTGTGGTGAGGGAGCTTGCTATGTGGCGAGGGAGCTTGCTCCCGCTGGGCTGCGAAGCGGCCCCAAAACAGCGAACCGGGATCTGCCTGGAAAAATGCGGCGGCCTTATTGGGGCTGCTGCGCAGCCCAGCGGGAGCAAGCTCCCTCGCCACATTGAGCGGTTTGGGCAGTCAGGCCCGGATATAGGTGCCGGTGCCTTTGAGAATGTTCTGCAGGGTTTCTTCCACTTCGGCCAAATCCGACTCCGCCGTGCCGTGGGTGATTTCCAGATGATCGTTGCCGCCCAGTGCGTCGGCGTCCGCCGCGCCAATCTCCACGAGCAATGTCGTGGCACCGAGGGTGATCTTCAGCCCGTCCAGGGTCGACGGCTCGTAATCCCAGGTGATTTCCACCTCATCCTCATCCGGATAACGGGTGACCATGAACATCTCGCCCTTGTCGCCGTGGCAGCAGAGCATGGCCATGTTGTCTTCCTCGTCATCGCACGGGTTGACGATCAGGTGGGCGGTGGTCAGTTGCAGTGGCATGGTCAATCCTGTCTTGGGGGAGGGCGCAGCACGGCAATTGTGCCATTGCGGCGAATTTTGTGCTGCATCGTGTGTCAGACCTTGTGGCATGACCTGGCGGGCAATATCAGTCATTTCCGGTACTCGGTGCCTCGGGATTTCTCTGAAAACACCCGGTTGCCCAAGTCGCAACCCGCCAGCAGCGTGCCGATGACCGAATATGTCGCAGCGTCGCAAGCAGCACGCTTCCTACACTCGTTAAGCTGCGCAACGGATGTGCCTCGCCAGGAGTCTGACCTGCCCGTCGTACCGTCACCTGGCAAGGTGTACATCTTATGGAAGTTGAATGTGACCTCATTGTCTTGTCCAGCTTCACCCACCTGTCACTCTGAATTCGTTACTGTAGACCGCGAACAGAGCTGACGGTCTCCCCGCAAGGGGATAACACGCGACGCTTCCATCAATAACAAGCCCAAGCGGAGTACCACAGATGGCGTTCTTCACCGCAGCCAGCAAAGCCGACTTCCAGCACCAACTGCAAGCGGCACTGGCGCAGCACATCAGTGAACAGGCACTGCCACAAGTGGCGCTGTTCGCTGAACAATTCTTCGGCATCATTTCCCTGGATGAACTGACCCAGCGTCGCTTGTCCGACCTGGCCGGTTGCACCCTGTCTGCCTGGCGCCTGCTTGAGCGCTTTGACCACACCCAACCGCAAGTGCGGGTCTACAACCCCGATTACGAACGTCATGGCTGGCAATCGACCCACACCGCGGTCGAAGTGCTGCACCACGACCTGCCATTTTTGGTGGACTCGGTGCGTACCGAGCTGAACCGCCGTGGCTACAGCATCCATACCCTGCAAACCACCGTGCTCAGCGTACGGCGTGGCAAGAAGGGCGAGCTGCTGGAAATCCTGCCCAAGGGCACCCAGGGCGAAGACGTTCAGCAAGAATCGCTGATGTACCTGGAAATCGACCGCTGCGCCAACGCCGCCGAGCTGAATGTCCTGAGCAAGGAACTTGAGCAGGTACTGGGCGAAGTGCGCGTCGCTGTCGCCGATTTCGAGCCGATGAAGGCCAAGGTCCAGGAACTGCTGGACGGTATCGACGCCAGCGCGTACGTGATCGACGGCGAAGAAAAAGCCGAGATCAAGAGTTTCCTGGAATGGCTGGTGGGCAACCACTTCACCTTCCTGGGCTATGAAGAGTTTGTGGTACGTGACGAGGCGGACGGCGGTCATATCGAATATGACGCCAATTCGTTCCTCGGTCTGACCAAACTGCTGCGCCCGGGCCTCACCGCCGACGATCTGCGCATCGAAGACTACGCGGTGAACTACCTGCGTGAACCGGCCGTGCTGTCGTTCGCCAAGGCCGCTCACCCAAGCCGCGTGCACCGCCCGGCCTACCCGGACTACGTGTCGATCCGCCAGATCGATGCCGACGGCAAGGTCATCAAGGAATGCCGCTTCATGGGCCTCTACACCTCTTCGGTGTACGGCGAAAGCGTGCGGGTAATCCCGTACATTCGCCGCAAGGTCGCGGAAATCGAACGTCGCTCGGGCTTCCAGGCCAAGGCGCATTTGGGCAAGGAACTGGCCCAGGTGGTCGAAGTGCTGCCCCGGGATGATCTGTTCCAGACCCCGGTGGACGAGCTGTTCAGCACCGTGATGTCGATCGTGCAGATCCAGGAGCGCAACAAGATCCGCGTGTTCCTGCGCAAAGACCCGTACGGTCGCTTCTGCTACTGCCTGGCCTACGTGCCGCGCGACATCTATTCCACCGAAGTGCGCCAGAAGATCCAGCAAGTGCTGATGGATCGCCTGAAAGCCTCGGACTGCGAATTCTGGACCTTCTTCTCTGAATCCGTACTGGCTCGTGTACAGCTGATCCTGCGGGTAGACCCGAAGAACCGACTGGACATCGACCCGCTGCAACTGGAAAAAGAAGTGGTGCAGGCCTGCCGCAGCTGGCAGGACGACTATTCCAGCCTGGTGGTGGAAAGCTTCGGCGAAGCCCATGGCACCAACGTGCTCGCAGACTTCCCGAAAGGCTTCCCGGCCGGCTACCGCGAGCGTTTCGCCGCGCATTCGGCCGTGGTCGACATGCAGCACCTGCTCAGCCTCACCGAAGCCAACCCGCTGGTGATGAGTTTCTACCAGCCGTTGGGCCAGGTTTCCGGCCAGCGCGAGCTGCACTGCAAGCTGTATCACGCCGACACTCCGCTGGCACTGTCCGACGTGCTGCCGATCCTGGAAAACCTCGGCCTGCGTGTACTGGGTGAATTCCCGTACCGCCTGCGTCATGCCAATGGCCGCGAGTTCTGGATTCACGATTTCGCGTTCATCGCCGCCGAAGGCGTGAACCTCGACATCCAGCAACTGAACGACACCCTGCAGGACGCGTTCGTGCATATCGTGCACGGCGATGCCGAGAACGATGCGTTCAACCGCCTGGTGCTGACCGCCGGCCTGCCATGGCGCGACGTGGCGCTGCTGCGTGCCTACGCCCGTTACCTGAAGCAGATTCGCCTGGGCTTCGACCTGGGTTACATTGCCAGCACCCTGAACAACCACACCGACATCGCCCGCGAGTTGACCCGGTTGTTCAAGACCCGTTTCTACCTGGCGCGCAAGCTCACCAGCGACGACCTGGAAGACAAGCAGCAACGCCTGGAGCAAGCGATCCTCACGGCCCTGGACGACGTTCAGGTGCTCAACGAAGACCGCATCCTGCGTCGCTACCTGGACCTGATCAAGGCTACCCTGCGGACCAACTTCTACCAGGCGGATGCCAACGGCCAGAACAAGTCCTACTTCAGCTTCAAGTTCAACCCACACGCGATTCCTGAATTGCCCAAGCCGGTGCCGAAGTTTGAAATCTTCGTCTACTCGCCACGGGTTGAAGGCGTGCACCTGCGCTTTGGCAACGTCGCTCGCGGCGGCCTGCGCTGGTCCGACCGTGAAGAAGACTTCCGTACCGAAGTGCTGGGCCTGGTAAAAGCCCAGCAGGTGAAGAACTCGGTCATCGTGCCAGTCGGCGCCAAGGGCGGCTTCCTGCCGCGTCGCCTGCCACTGGGCGGCAGCCGGGACGAGATCGCGGCCGAGGGCATCGCCTGCTACCGCATCTTCATTTCCGGCCTGTTGGACATCACCGACAACCTGAAAGACGGCGCGCTGGTGCCACCGTTGAACGTGGTGCGCCACGACAACGATGACCCGTACCTGGTGGTGGCGGCGGACAAGGGCACTGCGACCTTCTCCGACATCGCCAACGGCATCGCCATCGACTACGGCTTCTGGCTGGGTGATGCGTTCGCCTCCGGTGGTTCCGCCGGTTACGACCACAAGAAAATGGGCATCACCGCCAAGGGCGCGTGGGTGGGCGTGCAGCGTCACTTCCGCGAGCGCGGCATCAACGTCCAGCAAGACAGCATCACCGTAGTGGGCGTGGGCGACATGGCCGGCGACGTGTTCGGCAATGGCCTGTTGATGTCCGACAAGCTGCAACTGGTCGCGGCCTTCAACCACCTGCACATCTTCATCGATCCAAACCCGACCCCGGCCAACAGCTTCGCGGAACGCCAGCGCCTGTTTGACCTGCCGCGCTCGGCCTGGACCGACTACGACACCAGCATCATGTCCGAAGGCGGCGGTATCTTCTCGCGCAGCGCGAAGAGCATTGCCATCTCGCCACAGATGAAAGAACGCTTCGACATCCAGGCCGACAAGCTGACCCCGACCGAACTGCTGAATGCCTTGCTCAAGGCGCCGGTGGACCTGTTGTGGAACGGCGGTATCGGTACCTACGTCAAGGCCAGCACCGAAAGCCACGCCGATGTGGGCGACAAGGCCAACGACGCCCTGCGCGTCAATGGCAACGAGCTGCGCTGCAAGGTAGTGGGCGAGGGCGGTAACCTCGGCATGACCCAACTGGGTCGTGTGGAATTCGGCCTCAATGGCGGCGGTTCCAACACCGACTTCATCGACAACGCCGGTGGCGTGGATTGCTCCGACCACGAAGTGAACATCAAGATCCTGCTCAACGAAGTGGTGCAGGCTGGCGACATGACCGACAAGCAACGCAACCAGTTGCTGGCGAGCATGACCGACGAAGTCGGCAGCCTGGTGTTGGGCAACAACTACAAGCAAACCCAGGCCCTGTCCCTGGCGGCCCGCAAAGCTTTCGAGCGAGCAGCCGAGTACAAGCGCCTGATGAGCGACCTGGAAGGCCGCGGCAAGCTGGACCGTGCCATCGAGTACCTGCCGACCGAGGAGCAGCTCAACGAGCGCGCCGCCGCGGGCAAGGGCCTGACGCGTCCGGAGCTGTCGGTACTGATCTCCTACAGCAAGATCGACCTCAAGGAAGCGTTGCTCAAATCCCTGGTGCCGGATGACGACTACCTGACCCGTGACATGGAGACCGCGTTCCCGCCGAGCCTGGTGGCCAAGTTCTCCGAAGCCATGCGTCGCCACCGTCTGAAGCGTGAGATCGTCAGCACCCAGATCGCCAACGACCTGGTCAACCACATGGGCATCACCTTCGTTCAGCGACTCAAAGAGTCCACCGGCATGAGCCCGGCGAACGTGGCCGGTGCCTACGTGATCGTGCGTGACATCTTCCATCTCCCGCACTGGTTCCGTCAGATCGAAGCCCTGGACCACCAGGTGTCGGCCGACGTGCAACTGGAGCTGATGGACGAACTGATGCGCCTGGGCCGTCGTGCCACGCGCTGGTTCCTGCGCAGCCGCCGCAACGAGCAGGACGCCGGGCGCGATGTTGCGCACTTCGGTCCACACCTCGCTGCGCTGGGTCTCAAGCTCGACGAACTGCTGGAAGGTCCGACCCGCGAAGGCTGGCAGAACCGTTACCAGGCTTACGTCGAGGCCGGTGTGCCAGAGTTGTTGGCGCGCATGGTTGCAGGCACTACGCACCTGTACACCCTGTTGCCGATCATCGAGGCCGCGGACGTGACAGGCCAAAGTGCGGCAGACGTCGCGAAGGCTTACTTCGCCGTCGGCAGCGCCCTGGACTTGCCGTGGTACCTGCAGCAAATCAGCAGCCTGCCGGTGGGCAACAACTGGCAGGCCCAGGCCCGCGAAGCCTTCCGCGACGACGTGGATTGGCAGCAACGGGCGATCACCATTTCCGTACTGCAAATGGCCGACGCGCCAGAAGACATGGAAGCCCGCGTGGCCCTGTGGCTTGAGCAGCACCAGGACATGGCTGATCGCTGGCGCGCCATGATGGTTGAAATTCGTGCTGCAGTCGGCACGGACTACGCCATGTACGCGGTGGCCAACCGTGAGTTGCTGGACCTGGCAATGAGTGGTCAGTCGGTGCTGTAAAAAGCCTGATTGAGGGTTAACACCGAAAAATCCCCGTGTCGAAAGACACGGGGATTTTTTTTGGGTGGACGCTTACGTCGAGGGCATGGCTGCCGTGGGTCAGTTGCCGGAACCCAGCACGACTTTTGGTTCATTGAATTGAGCGACCAGCAGCACCTTGCTGTTCAACTCAGCGAGGATGGACAGGGAGGCGTCATATTGCTTCGGACTCATCTGGTGCAAGATTTCCTCGAGGTCAGCGTCGAGTTGATCAACCGATTCAATACCGACGTTTCTGTCACGTGCAAATTTCAATAGTGCGCGGGCTTTGGGCAAGTCTTTTTCGAGTCCATAGGTGCGCGCTTTTTTGGCCCCTTTCCATGGCATGCCGGCCAGTGCGTAGCCGTATTCCTGTATGCCTTCCAGTTCGCCCGCCGCTACCAATTGTGCAAACCTTTGCTGCTTCTCGAGCGTGCTGGCTGTTGATGTCTGGGGGTAGACGCGATCGTACAGTGCCGGTGGATACCCGCTGTCAGCAGATTTTTGGCACATCTCTTCAATCAGTGCGTTGCGCTCTACGGCGTTGGTCATCAGCCCCGGGTGTTCCCGGTAGGCTTGGGCCAGTTTGAATTGCGCCTTTGAGTTGCCTGTGGCTGCGGCCTGGGTCAGCCATGCAATGTCCTGGGTCAGGGTATACATGTTTAACATGCCCTGGGCATTGCCAGCGGCAACTGCCGCCATGGACAGCTCCCTGGCTTTTGCCAGAGATTCGGTGTCCCCGAGCCACATCAAGGCGAAGACGTTGTTCTGTGCCGCTGCAAGCCTGAGCCATTTTTGGGTTTCCGGGAACGCATAGCGAAATGCCCCGAATATATAACCGGTGCAAGTGGCCATGGCGTATTGCGATTGCGCGTCGCCATTCAGCGCCGGGAAGGTCAAATAGAATGCCGCGTCGTCAATTTTGCCTCGACGAAACAACGCGCTTCCAATCTTCCTTGCGGCGTCGGTCAGTTCAGCCAACGTTGCATTCAAGGGGGCCGGCAGAGAAGCCTTCTGATCATTCAATTGAGTAATCAGGGTGGACAGCTTCGACGACACGTCTGGGTCAATGTACATTTTCGATACCTGTGATAGAGCACTCAAGCAGTGCGGGATACAGGTTATGGAAAGGTCACCTGGCGCAGGCGTTACATAGCTAGGGCGGGCGCGGATCAGGCGGTGCTGGAGTTGGCTTGGCTGATTAGTAGACAAAACCATGTGTCGAAAGATACCGGGCTTCTTTGTGTTCGCTTTACAAGATTGGCGATGCTACGAAATAAGTAGCTTGGCTTCCAGGTGGTCCAGATGCCGGGTCATCAAGGTGACGGCGGTACCGGCGTCGCCTTGCTCCACCGCATCCACAATCGCCCTATGCTCCTGCCACGCGCAATACGTGCAGGCCGTCGCCTCAAGCTGCGCTATCACCAACGACGTCAACGGCACCAGGCTGTTGAGAAACTGCGCCAGCGGTGCATTCCCGGCGATGGCCGCCAGTTGCAGGTGAAACTCCCCTGAAAGCCGAATCGCCGGGCCGCGTTCGTCACGCTCAATGCAGGCGCGTTCCCGTGCGATCAGCTCTCGCAGTTGGCGGATCTGTGCCGGTTTCGCGTGAGCACACGCCAGTTGCACCACGGTGATTTCCGTCAGGCGACGGGCCTCCAGAATTTGCCGGGTTTGTTGGGCATCCGGTGCTGCCACCTGGGCCCGATGGTTGGGCCGCAGGATGATTACTTGTTGGTGCGATAGCCGCGCCAGCACTCGGCGTATCACGCTGCGGCTCACACCAAAACTCTGCCCCAGGCTTTCTTCGGTAAAGCGGCTGGCCGGGGCGATGCGTTGTTCGAGAATGGCGTCGAACAGCCGCGGATAGATGTCGTCCACCGAGAGCTTTTTGCCGGGCACCAGGCGTATCGGCGGCAGGACATTGACGACGCTGTTACGTTGCAGGGCAGGGGCGTTCATGGGCGGTCTCCAAAAAGTCAGCTACCCAGATGGTCATCCGGGATGTTCAAGCGAATGCCCATGCGCAAGCCTTCCTGGAGGATGTGCCGGCGCATTTCGGCGCTGGCCAGGGCGCTGTTCTTGTTGCGGATCGCGCGCACCACGGCGTCGTTTTCCTGCAGGCGCTCCGCCAGGTGCTCGGGGGAGTTGCGCAGCACCTGGGCGCTTTGCTTGAGGGCGTTGCTGGTTTGTTGCACCACGTTCTGGAAGATCGGGTTGGAGGTCAGGGCGAACAGTTCTTCGTGGAACGCGATGTAGGCGTTCATCCCGGCTTCGCTGTCGCCGGCGTCGAGGGCCTCGCGCATGTCCATCAGGGTCAGGCGCAGTTGCCCGACCTCCTTGCTGCTGATGGATTGAGCCACCAGGCCGACGATAAAGGGCTCGAGGGTGTAGCGCAGTTGCAGGATGTCTTCGAGACTGGCGTCGGCCACGCCGCTGTCCTGTGCCTGGGGTTCGCTGAGTGTGGCTTCCAGCACCACCACGCCCTTGCCGGGCATGGAGCGCACCAGGCCGAGGGTTTCGAGTACGATCACCGCTTCGCGCAGGCTCGGACGGCTGATGCCCAGTTGCTCGGCCAGTTCACGTTGGCCGGGGAGCATCTCGCCGCGTCGCCACTGGCCCTTCGCCAGGGCGGCGCGCAGTTTTTCTACCACTGAATTGACGACGGTTGAGGTGCTGATCACGTCGATGCCTCCTTGATGATCTAGTGTGGGAGCTGGCTTGCCTGCGATAGCGGTGTATCAGTCAAAAATTCATTTGCTGACCCGGCGCCATCGCAGGCAAGCCAGCTCCCACATTGGAGTGGTGTGTTGTCGGGAAAGAGTCAGAACTCCTGGTGGGCGGGCACTACCGGCTTCTTGGCCTGGAAGGCATACCCTTGCTGCCCGTCCAGCACCTTGTTGGCGCGCTGGATATCGATGTCTTTTTCCCAGCGGGCGATGGCCACGGTAGCAACGCAGTTGCCGATCAGGTTGGTCAGCGCCCGGCCAATCCCCATGAACCAGTCCACTGCCAACACCAGCACCAGGCCCACCACCGGAATCGCCGGGATCGCGGTGAGCGTCGCCGCCAGAATCACCAGGGCCGATCCCGGGATCCCGTGGGCACCCTTGGAGGTGATCAGCGATACCAGCAGGATGGTCAGCAGGTCGGTCATCGACAGCGGCGTGCCGGTGGCGTTGGCGATAAATACGATGGCCAGGGTCAGGTAGATCGAGAAGCCATCGAGGTTGAACGAGTACCCGGTGGGAATCACCAGGCCCACGGTCGAGCTGCCGATGCCCAGGTGCTCCAGTTTACGCATGATCTGTGGCAA
This sequence comes from Pseudomonas sp. Z18(2022), assembly GCF_036346535.1. NCBI lineage: Bacteria > Pseudomonadati > Pseudomonadota > Gammaproteobacteria > Pseudomonadales > Pseudomonadaceae > Pseudomonas > Pseudomonas sp. Z18(2022). The sequence goes on along the minus strand of NZ_JAOTOA010000026.1, from coordinate 45,938 downwards.
CACCGCATCGGAGGACGCGGTGCCCATCACGATCAACAGTTCTTCGCGCAGGTACTTGAGCAGTGGCAGCATCCGCAGGCCCGACAGGCGCATCACCAGGCCGAGAATCACCGCCACGAACATGAAACAGGTGAGGTAGAACAGGCCCACCAGGCTGCCCAGGTGTTGCAGGGAATCCAGGCCGTAGGTGCTGGTGGTGAAGGCGATGGCGCCGAACACGCCGATGGGTGCGAGGCGCACGATCATGCCCATGATGCGGAAGATCACGTGGCTCAGCTCGTTGATCAGCCGCGAGATGCCGGAGGCGGCTTCGCCCACCAGGTTCAGGGCGCTGCCAAACAGCACGGAAAACAACAGCACCTGCAGCACGTTGTTGTCGGCGAAGGCGCCAATCACCGAGTTGGGGATCAGGTCCATCAGGAACTGGCTGGTGCCCTTGATGTGTTGGCCTTTGTCGGCCAGTTCATTCAAGCCGGCGGAGGAGAGTTGTTCCAGGTGGATATTGGCGCCGGTGCCGATCCCGGTACTGAAGGCCATGATCAAGCCGATCACCAGGGCCACGGTGGTCAGTGCTTCAAAGTAGATCACCGACTTGAGCCCGATGCGTCCGACTTTCTTCAAGTCGCCGGCACCGGAAATCCCGCTGACCACCACGCAGAACACGATCAGGCCAATCAGCATTTTGATCAGCTTGATAAAGCCGTCACCCAGGGGTTTGAGTTGCGAGGAGAATTCGGGAAGGGCGAGGCCGCAGATTATGCCGATGACCAGGCCAATCACGACTTGCAGGAAAATCGAACGCGAGCACCATCTGAGCATGGGAAGGATCTCTATTCGGTGCCCTGGTGGGTCCAGGGCTTAATTGTTGTGGTCTGACCGGTATGTCCAGTGCGGGGCCAGTCTACGCTCCGTTTTTTTCCAGCTGCAAGTAAATATTACAAGGATGGTGGGTCCCGGTCTGACCAGTTGGTTCGCAACGTCGGGGCTTGAGCGGTTGGCGGCCCGGAATTTTTTTCGCTTATCATCCGGGCTCGGTTCACAAGGTGAGTTATGGATATTCCTGGATTGATTACGGACGCGGCGGGCATCACGAGCTGTACGTGGCGCACGGCGGCGCCGGAGTACGCGCATTACCACGACCATGAATGGGGCGTGCCGGTGGCCGAGGACATTGCGCTGTACGAGAAGATTTGCCTGGAGGGTTTTCAGGCAGGCATGGCGTGGATCACCATCCTGCGCAAGCGCGAGGCGTTTCGCCGGGCGTTCGAGGGCTTTGATTTTCGCCGGGTGGCGCAGTACACCGAACGGGATATCGAGCGACTGATGGATGATCCGGGCATTGTGCGTAATCGCGCCAAGATCGTGTCCACCATCAACAACGCCCGGCGCGCCTGTGAGCTGGTGGATGAGACCGGCTCGCTGGCGGCGTGGCTGTGGTCATTTGAACCGGCCGCCGATGAACGGCCGGCGCGGGTTGACCTGGCGTACTGGACGGCCAATCCCACGTCAGCTGCGTCAACGCGCTTGTCCAAGGCCCTGAAAAAACGCGGCTGGAGCTACGTGGGGCCGACTACCATGTATGCGTTGATGCAGGCGATGGGCATGGTCAACGACCACCTTGAAGGCTGCGTCTGTCGGCCAAGAATCGAACACCTGCGCCGCCACTTCAAACGCCCCTGAGCGCGGTCAAAACTGTGGGAGCTGGCTTGCCTGCGATAGCGGTGGGTCAACAAACACAACTGTGTCTGATACACCGCTATCGCAGGCAAGCCAGCTCCCACAAGGACGGTTAATGTGGCAGCGGCGTGAGCACGTCGGCCTTGTCGTCCATCACCATCACCACCAGCAGTTTCGCCGGCTGGGTCTGGCTGGCATTGCTGGATTCAAAGTGCCGCGAGCCGGCGGGTTCATAGAACGATTGGCCGACCTTGTAGGTGATCGCCTTCTCATCGTTGACCCGCGAGGTGATTGCACCTTCCAGCACATAGGCCACGGCCGTGCCGGTGTGGCTGTGGGGCACGGTGGCCTGGCCCGGGGCGTAGTCCACGGTGAGCATGATGGTTTTCTTGCCCGGCACGTTGGTCAGGGCATGCTCTTGCAGGACGTTGATCTTTTCCTGGTTGTAAACCGGGTCGTGGGCAAAGGCGCTTAACGAGGCCAGCAACAGGGTGGTGCCGAGCAGTATTTTCATGGCGATGCTTCCGGGAAGTTTTAGACCCCTTCACCCTACGCGCAGGTCATGGGGCGACCAATAACCAATCCGCCGGAAAATCCCTCAGCCAATCTCTTGCAGGATGTCGCGTACCTTGTCCAGCGCGGGGTCGATATCCAGGGTTTCAATGGCGCCGAAGCCAATGATCAAACCGTCGCGCACCGGCGCTTCATGGAAGAACACGCTCAAGGGATACAGGCCGACCTCGACCTTGCGGGCCAGCTCCATCAGCAGCGGGATATTTACCGGCACCTTGCACAGCGCCGCCATATGGAACCCGGCCACGGTGGGCACCGCTTCGAACCACGGCGACAGGTCTGTGGCCAGGCGCTTGAGAATGCGCTCCCGGCGCCCCGCGTACACGGTATGGCAACGACGAATATGCTTGAGCAGATAGCCTTCGCTGATGAACTTGGCCAGGGCCCATTGCGGCAGGGTGGAGCTGTGTTGGTCGGTCAGTTGCTTGGCCTTGAGCACTGCGCCAAAAATCGCCGGCGGCAGCACCGCATAACCCAGGCGCAGCTCTGGCAGCAGGGTTTTGGAGAAGGTCCCGACGTAGGTGACGACACCCCGGGTGTCCATGCTTTGCAGCGAATCGGTGGGGCGCCCCTCGTAGCGAAACTCACTGTCGTAATCGTCTTCGATGATGATTGCGCCCAGCTCGAACGCCCGCGCCAGCAACGCCTCGCGGCGCGCCAGGCTCATCGGCATGCCCAGGGGAAACTGGTGGGACGGCGTCACATAGATCAGCCGGGTGCCGTCGGGAATCAGCTCTACCTGGATGCCCTGTTCGTCGACCGGCACGCCCACCACCGTAGCGCCCACCGCGTTGAACATCAGGCGTGCCGGGGTGTAGCCGGGGTCTTCCATGGCAACGATGCTTGCGGGTTCCAGCACCACGCGGGCGATCAGGTCCAGCGCCTGCTGAGCCCCATTGGTGACCACGATGTCGTCATCCCGGCATTTGACCCCGCGGGAAAACGCAATATGCCCGGCGATCGCATTGCGCAAGGCCGGCAAACCTTCAGGCTGGCTGTAGTAACCGCTGTTCTGGGCGATGCGGCGCAAGGCGTCCTGGGTGCAGCGGCGCCATTCTTCCTGGGGAAACTGGCTGCGGGTGGTGGCACCCCCGATAAACTCGCAACGCAAGGTGCCGTCCCGGGTTGGGTGGCGCATGGGGGAAGGCAGTGATTGCCACTTGGCGAGGTTGGCGGCGCAGGCCAGGTCTGTGGCGGTTTGCAAGCGCTCGGAGCGCGGCGCCCGGGCGTTGACGAAGGTGCCACGGCCGATCTTGCCCACCAGCAGGCCTTCATAGGTCAGGGTGGCGTAGGTGTCGGACACTGTCTTGCGCGACACGCCCAATTGCTCTGCCAGCAGGCGGCTGGGCGGCAGCTGCGCGCCGGCCGCCAGTTGTCCCGACTCGATGGCCGCGCGCAGTTGCTGGTAAAGCTGTTCGGCCAGATCCTTGCGGCCATTGATGACGACGTGCAGTTCCATGTTTCATCCAGAGGCGATCAATCCCTGGCAAGGTTACCCGTAACCGTCGCGGCTCGGTACCGCCAAAGTGGTCCCCTCATAAACCGGCATTTTGGCTATAGGGCTTATGCCACGCGGCCTTTAGGCTGGGCAGTCATTGCATTTGCCTCTGGGGCTACACCGATGGAACCGCGCCTGGATTACTACACCGCTTCGCCACAAGCGCTCAAGGGCATGCTGATGCTGGAAGCGGCGACCTTTGGCTTGTCCATCGAAAAACCCCTGCTGGAGCTGATCAGGATCCGGGTTTCGCAGCTCAATCAGTGCGGGTTCTGCACCGACATGCACTCGATGGCAGCGCGTCAGCGGGGCGAGAGCGAGCGGCGGCTGTTCGCATTGTGCGTGTGGCGAGACTCGCCGTTTTTTAACCCGAGGGAGAAGGCCGCCCTGGCCTGGAGCGAATCCGTGGCCACGCTGCCGACCTCCAGCGTGCCGGATGAACTGTTTGCGGCAATGCGGGTGGAGTTCAGCGAGCAGGAACTGGTGGACCTGACCATGGCGGTGTCCAGCATCAGTGCCTGGAACCGCCTGGCCGTAGGGTTTCGCCAACAACCGCCAAACGATTGATCAGGACAGGAAACCACCGTCCACGTTCAGCGAAATACCCGTGGTGTAGCTGGATGCATCACTGGCCAGGTACAGCACCGCGCCGGCCATTTCGCTCGGGTCGGCCACGCGCTTGAGGGGGATCTGCGCCAGGGCCATTTTCAGGATCGAATCGTTTTTGACCAGCGCGGAGGCGAACTTGGTGTCGGTCAGCCCCGGCAGCAGCGCGTTGCAACGAATGCCGAACGGCGCGCATTCCTTGGCGAAAACCTTGGTCATGTTGATCACGGCCGCCTTGGTCACCGAGTAGATGCCCTGGAACACGCCCGGCGATATCCCGTTGATGGATGCCACGTTGATGATGCTGCCGCCACCGTTCTCGCGCATCAGCTTGCCGGCTTCCACCGACATGAAGAAGTAGCCGCGAATGTTCACATCGACGGTCTTCTGGAACGCGCCCAGGTCGGTGTCCAGTACATTGCAGAACTGCGGGTTGGTGGCGGCGTTGTTGACCAGGATATCCAGGCGGCCGAACTGTTCGCGGATCGCGGCGAAGACATTCGTGATCTGTTCCATTTCGCCAATATGGCAGGCAATGGCCGTGGCCTTGCCGCCGTCGGCGATGATCGCATCGGCCACGTGCTGGCAGCCATCGATCTTGCGGCTCGACACGATCACGTGGGCGCCTTGCTGGGCCAGCAATTTGGCAATCGCCTCACCAATACCGCGGCTGGCGCCGGAAACGAAAGCGATCTTGCCGTCGAGGTCGAACAGTTGAGTCTTGGACATGGTTTTTCCTTGAAGAGGGTCAGAGGGAAGACTGTTTGATGACATTCAGGCTCATCTGCTCCAGCAGCTTGTTCATGTGGATGAACTGCGCAAAGCGTTTGTCCTGGGTCTGGCCATGGAAGAAGCGGTAGTAGATCTGCTGCACGATGCCGGCCAGGCGGAACAGGCCGTAGGTGTAGTAGAAGTCGAAATTGTCGATCTGGATCCCGGAGCGCTCGGCGTAGTAGTCGACGAACTGGCGGCGGGTGAGCATGCCGGGGGCGTTGCTCGGCTGGCGGCGCATCAGCTGCACCGGGGCCGGGTCGGCCGCTTCGATCCAGTAGGCGAGGGTGTTGCCCAGGTCCATCAGCGGGTCGCCGAGGGTGGTCAGTTCCCAGTCGAGCACACCGATGATCTGCATCGGGTTATGCGGGTCGAGGATCACGTTGTCGAAGCGATAGTCGTTGTGGACGATGCTCGAGGTGGGGTGATCGGCTGGCATCTTGTCGTTGAGCCAGGCACGCACGGCTTCCCAGCTCGGTGCGTCAGGGGTCAGGGCTTTTTCGTAGCGATCGCTCCAGCCGCGAATCTGGCGCTCCACGTAACCCTCGGGCTTACCCAGGTCGGCCAGGCCGCAGGCGATGTAGTCCACCTGATGCAGCTCGACGAACTTGTCGATAAAGCTTTTGCACAAGGCTTCGGTTTTCGCCGCATCCAGGCCCAGCTCCGGCGGCAGGTCCGAGCGCAGGATGATGCCGTTGACGCGCTCCATCACGTAGAACTCGGCGCCGATCACCGACTCGTCGGTGCAGTGCACGTAGGCCTTGGGGCAATACGGGAAACCGTCCTTGAGCTGGTTGAGAATCCGGTATTCGCGGCCCATGTCGTGGGCGGACTTGGCCTTGTGGCCAAAGGGCGGGCGGCGCAGCACGAATTCCTGGCCGGGGTATTCCAGCAGGTACGTCAGGTTGGAGGCGCCTCCCGGAAACTGGCTGATGTTGACGCTGCCGCTCAAGCCCGGAATATGGGCCTTGAGGTAGGGATCGATGAGGCTGGCATCAAGTTCTTCGCCGGGGCGAATCTGGGTCGATTGGTCATTAAGCGCCATGCTTATCCCTTCTGCTTATTCTTAAGGCCTTGGACTATTGGCTAATCTAATGCGCGTAGCCGCCCAGCCACAAGGTTGGGGCGGCTTAATAGGTTAGCGTGTTGGCCGATGATCAGCGGGCCTGATGTGCTCAGATCACCAGAATTGCACGCCCGCTTGGGTTGCAGGACAGGTTGGCACCGATCTCGACTTTTGCCAGGTCGATGCCCAGGCCGGCGAGGAGGTTGTTGACCAGTGGGTCGAGGAGTGGGCCGAGCAGGGCGGAGACCGTAGTGCTGACGAGGTTGAGCACCGTCGTCAACAGCCCGACGACCAGGCTCAGCACCAACCCCAGCAGCCCGCCCTTGGTGGGTGGATGGTTGATCAATTGGATGCCGTTGAGGGTGTTGGCCAGGCTGCCCACGACGTTGTTGGAGCTGAAACTGAAGTAATCCGGCGGGCTTTTTACCTCGGGTGGCGACAGGTAGGTATGGTTTCGGGTGGTCTTGGCCACGCTGCTGTCGACCTTCAGGCTGATACCGCCGACGGCATATGGCTCCCGGTCACACACACCCTTGCTGCAGGTTTTTTCGCCCAGGTCCAGCAGCGCAAATTCATTGACCTTCAGGGGTTCAGTGGAGGAAAACAGGTTCTTCGGATCGATCTGGCCCACCATCAACCGCACGGCAGAGGTAGTGCCCACAACCGACAACGATTTGTCCGCAGCGCTCGTGCAACTGTAACCGGTGACGCTGCTGCTGCCGCTGGCAGCCTCCAGGGCAACATCAATTTGCGAGCCGATTGCCGGGTCCAGGAAACCACCCAACAAGCCACCCACCAGCCCCGTTATTGTGCTGATAATTCCGTTCAGTCCGTCGATTACCGGCAGTTTGACGGAGATCAACGTCCTGACTTGCGCGGTCCTGACATAGATCGGCTGGGTGGCGATCAGCTTCGGGTTGCCAATGGCGGAAACCTGCGCCGGTTCAATCACCTTGGTCTTGACTGTGATATTCAGCAGGCCCAATACATCGATCGGCAACTCCACCGCCACGGCGTTGTACTTGTTTGACAGTTGCACAAACCCCTGAATCAGATTGAACAGTTGCAGGTTGACGTCCAGGGCGCTTTTGTCGGTGCCGTTCTGGATGCTCAGCAGGTCGCCCAGGTGCAGGATCTTGGTGCCGGGGGCAATCAGCTTGATCGCTTCCAGGTTATTGATCACCACCTTGACCGCATCGCCCCCCAGCTTGAGCACATCAATCGCAGCTTGAATCAGGTCGCCGACGCTGGCGTCGGTCTTGAGCAGTTCGTCGTAATTGCCGGCGCTGACGTTAAGCCGAATCGCCAGGGCGTCCAGGTAACCGAGCAGGTTGATATTGGCCTTGATCAAACCTTCCCAGCCCAATGCGTCGAGTTGCAATTTGCCCCCCAGCAGCCCACCGATCAAGGCGTTGAGCGCTGCGGACTTGGTGCTGTCTACGGTCAGCAGCGTGCTGCGGATGGTCAGCACCGCCACCGGTGGTGCGGGCACGGCGGCCACAGCCACTGCGCGCAATTGAATCGTCGGGTTGAACGGGCCTGGGGCGAACAGCATGAAAAGGCCGTTGGCGATGCTGGTGACCACGCGATGGGTAGCAATGACCTGGATCGCATCGGCCTTGGAGGGATTGGGGGAGAAGGTGCGGATGAAGTCAGCGCCGGTGACCAGCGTGCCACAGGCGGTGCTCAGGGTACGGTTGTCGTCGATCGGGAAGTCATTGCGGGCCGCGCTTTGTATCGCAAACTGTGGGGCGTTGGTATTCGGGGTCAAGCAGGCGCCCCCGCGGCTCACCACCTCAAGCGCTGCGGTGTCGGCCACGCGTTGCAGCTTGCGCTTTTCCAGGTACAACCGGCCGCTGTCGACCACCAGCAACAGGAACAACAGCGCGATGCCGAGGGTCATCGCGCCCACCAAACCTATCGCACCGCGTTGGCGGGCCGGGCCGGGTCCATGGCAAACCATCCTGCGTTCCTTCGCCGGTCCAGTACCAGCGTCCTGAGCACTCCCGCAAACAGTTTAGTCAGGATTTGAATGGTTGCTGGCTATTAGCCATTATTTTTTTGGCGGCAACATCACGGGGGTCAGCACGGGGCGCCCGGCGAAGTATTCCAACAGGTTGTCTGCCACGCGCTGCACGGTGTCATGGGCAGCTTCCGGTGACAGGCCGGCGACGTGAGGCGTGAGTATGGTATTGCTCAAGCGCTTTAAGGCATCCGGCACCTTGGGTTCATCGTCGAACACATCCAGTGCCGCGCCGCCGATGCGGCGCTGCTCCAGGGCGGTAATCAGGTCGGCGGTGACCACCACGCTGCCGCGGCCGATGTTCACCAGGAAACCGTTGGGCCCCAGCGCGTCGAGGGCCTGGCGGTCGATCAAATGCCGCGTGCTGGTGCCACCGGGCGTGGCCAGGATCAGAAAGTCCGAGGCCCGCGCGAGTTCCACGGCGGTGGCGCAGTAGGTGTAGTCCACATCATCGCGGGGCTGGCGGTTGTGATAACTCACCTCCATGCCAAACCCCAGGGCCGCGCGCTTGGCGATCTCAAGGCCCACGGCGCCCAGCCCGAGAATCCCCATCTGTTTGCCGGCCAGGGAAGGGCGCATGACTTTGGGCCATTCGCTGCGCCGCACCGCCGCGTCTGCCCGGGGAATGTCACGCACCAGCGACAGCAGCAGGGCCATGGCATGGTCGGCCACCGATGGCGCATTCACACCGGCGCCATTGGTGACCACAATGCCCCGGTTGCTGGCGGCTTGCAGGTCCACGTGTTCATAACCGGCGCCGATCACACAGATGATCTCCAGCACCGGCAGCGCGGCGATTTCCTCGGCGTACAGGCCCAGCGGGCCACGGGTCAGTACCGCCTGGATCTGCCCGCCGTGGGTCTTGATCGCCTTGGCGCGCTCGGCCGGGGTCGGCGCGAGGATCACGTGAAAGCCGTTGCCTTCGATAATCGGCAGGTAGTCGTTGATGGTTTCAACCAGGACCAGAACGGTGACGGGCATGCGAGGGCTCTTCCTGAAGGGTTTGAGGGGTTCAGTATGCGACATTTTGTCGGTATGAACCCCGCGCCAGGTGAAGAAAAATCCGACGCCCGCTGGGTATTGATACTCCAGCGGGCGCTCCGGAGAGGATGTTAAAAGCAGATATCTGCCGCCTTAACACGTTTCACAAACGCCCCGGCCAACGTGGCGTTGTGATGCTCGATAATCGCCTCGGCCGTTAACGCCGGCGTGTCCATGCACGTGTGACCATCCTCCGGCAGCACCACCGAGAACCCCAGTTCGACGGCAACCCGGCACGTTGTGTCGATGCAGTACTGGGTTTTCATCCCGACGATCACCAGCTCATTCACCTGTGACGCCGCCAGTTGTTGTGCCAGCCCGGTGCCGAGGAAACAGCTGGGCCTGGATTTATCGAACACCGTGTCGCGGGCTTCATCCACCTCCAGCGCCGGCCATAGCTGCCAGAGCGGGCTGCCCGACTCGATGGGCGAGCCCGCAGGGCCGGTGTGACGTGCGGCGAAAATCGGTACGCCGGCTAGGCGGGCTCGCTGAATCAATGAGTTGATGGTGTCGAGTACGCGCTGGCGTTCGTGGGGTTTTTCCGGGCCGTCGTATAGACCGGTCTGCATGTCGATGACCAGCAGGGCGGGGCGCTTGGCTTCAGGCATGGTGTTGCTCCTTGTAGTTGCCAGACGGGCGGAGCAATAAAAAGGCCCCGTCCATTGCTGGCGGGGCCTTGGGTAAACCTGGGTGGCTTAGTTTGCGCGCCACTCACCGCTACCACACGACCCGCCATAAGCGGTCGTGGTAGTGGTACGGGTGAGGGCCAGCTGGATAAGGTTCATGGGCCGATCATGCTGGCGCTGGCGTTTGGCTGTCAACGCATCAGACGAGGTTTTTTTCCGGGAGCAGGATATTTCTGGCGGCGGCGAGGAACTCCTCGGACAGGCTGTCGCCTTTGGTCGCACGGGCCAGGGTCAGGGCGCCGACCATCATCGTGTACTGGGCAATGGCGGCCTGCCGGTCACCTTCGGGTGTGCCGGTAGCCTGGGTAGCGGCCAGGATCCCCATGGACTCTTCAAAACCCTGGATAAAGCTGCGTTGCAGCGCGCTGTCGGGCGCTTCATGGCACATTTCCCCGGCAAACGCCGCCACCGGGCAACTGTCCCCGGGGTTGTCGCGATTGGCGGCCGTGAGGTACGGATCGATCAGTGCCAGGCGCGCAGTCTCGGGGTCAGGGCTTTGCTCGACCCGCGCTTGCCAGCGCAGGCTCGATTGCTCGAACGCCCGGTTGCAGGCTTCCGTGGCCAGCGCCTCGCGGGACTCGAAGTGCCCGTAGAAACCGCCATGGGTCAGGCCGGCAGCCGCCATTACGTCCGACACGCTGATGCCATGGATGCCCCGTTCACGAAACAGTCGCGTGGCGGCCTCGACGATGATTTCGCGGTTGAGTTCGGCTTGTTTGCGGGACACGCGTGGCATCGAAGGCTCTCTGGATCAGGTTGTGGCAGGAATGGGCGGCATCATAAAACGTTTAGCTGGCGTACTGCGCAATCCCGTTGCCGAACGACCAGTTTTCCTTCTTGACCTCCACCAGGCTGATAAACACGTCTTCCAGGCGCACCGCGAGTTCACGGTTCAGACTTTCGGCGATGGTCTTGTACAGCAGCTTTTTCTGCTCGGTGCTGCGGCCTTCATTCAGGGTGATCTGGATGATCACCAGGTTGTCGGTGCGCTGGATGCCCAGATACTCCGGGTCATAGATGAAGTGGTGCTCATCATGCTCGGTGAGGATCTGGAAATTATCGTGCTCGGGCACGCCAATCGCGGTGTGCATGGCGTTGTAGATCAGGACACCGACGCGTTTGGCGTAGGTGACGTCGGGGTTTTTCCGAAGGTCGATGCGCACGATTGGCATGGCAGTGATTCCAGTGAGAGGCGTGGCTTAAAAATACATGACGGTAGGCATTTATAAAATAGATTTCTTATGAAATGTAAAATTAAAGGCGTAAAAATCACCTTCAACCCTCTGCTCCGCACAACCATTCCTCAGCTAAGTCTTTGCTTATTCAAGCGAATCCCGGACAATCGCGCCCCTGTTTCGGTCGAGGCGCTGCCTGTCAGGTTTTTCTGACTCGTCCCGACTGAGTGAATGCGGAGATCCGAACGGATGAATGATCAGGCCAATAGCGTCGACGAACGCTACGCAACGACACCTGCAACCCTCACAAGCTGGAGCCGCGAGGACACCACCTGGATGCTCGGCCTGTTCGGTACGGCCATCGGCGCCGGCACCTTGTTCCTGCCTATCAACGCCGGCCTTGGCGGTTTCTGGCCGCTGATGATCCTCGCGGTACTGGCGTTCCCGATGACGTTTTTCGCTCACCGCGGCCTGACCCGCTTTGTGCTCTCGGGCCGGGAAGGCTCGGACATCACCGACGTGGTCGAGGAACATTTCGGCCTCAAGGCCGGTGCCGCGATCACCTTGCTGTACTTCTTCGCGATCTTCCCGATCCTGCTGATCTACAGCGTGGCGCTGACCAACACCGTCGGCAGCTTCATGGAGCATCAACTGCACATTGCGCCGCCGCCCCGGGCGATCCTGTCGCTGGTGCTGATCCTCGGCCTGCTGGCCGTGGTGCGTTGCGGCGAGCAGGTGATCGTCAAGGCCATGAGCCTGATGGTGTATCCGTTTATCGTCGCCTTGCTGTTCCTCGCCGTGTACCTGGTGCCGCACTGGAACGGTGGCATCCTCAGCACCGCCAGCACGGTGCCGGCCCCTTCGGCGCTGCTGCACACCTTGTGGCTGGCGATTCCGGTGATGGTGTTCTCGTTCAACCACTCGCCGATCATCTCGGCCTTTGCGGTGGACCAGAAGCGCCAGTACGGCGAACACGCCGAGGAGCGCAGCTCGCAGATCCTGTCCCGGGCGCACATCCTGATGGTGGTGATGGTGCTGTTCTTCGTGTTCAGCTGCGTGTTGACCCTGTCGCCTGCGCAACTGGCCGAAGCCAAGGCGCAGAACCTGTCGATCCTGTCGTACCTGGCCAACCACTTCAGCAACCCGACCATCGCGTTTGCCGCGCCGCTGATCGCGTTCGTGGCGATTGCCAAGTCGTTCCTGGGCCACTACATCGGCGCCAGTGAAGGCCTCAAGGGCCTGGTGCTGAAAAGCGGCCGTCGTCCGGCTGCCAAGACCCTGGACCGCATGACCGCCGCGTTCATGCTGGTGGTGTGCTGGATCGTCGCCACCCTGAACCCGAGCATCCTCGGCATGATCGAGACCCTGGGCGGGCCGATCATTGCGTCGATCCTGTTCCTGATGCCGATGTACGCGATCCGCAAGGTACCGGCCATGGCCAAGTACCGTGGGCAGGCGTCCAACGTGTTTGTGACGGCGGTGGGCCTGGTGGCGATTACCGCGCTGATTTACTCGTTGGTGTCCTGACAGCACCCCGTTTCAATGCAATGATCACGGCCAATTCGCAGACTGCGGATTGGCCGTTTTTTTTGCCAGGGAATTAAGGATTGATCACCAAGCCTGAGAGCGACACCACGCCGAATCGTGCACAAGACTTGCTGGCCGGGCTGTCCATCGCCGGCCTGCTGCTGCCTGAGGCCGTGGCCTATTCCAGCATCGCCGCATTGCCGCCCCAGGCGGGCGTGATCGCCTTGTTCGCCGGGTTGCTGTGTTACGGCCTGTTTGGCACCAGCCGCTTCGCGATTGTCTCCGCCACCTCGTCCTCGGCCGCTGTGCTGGCGGCCGCCACCGCGAGTCTGGCCGGCGACGATCCGGCACTCAGGCTGAGCCTGGCGATGGGCCTGGTGCTGGTGACCGGAGCCTTTTTCCTGCTGGCCGGGTTGCTCAAGCTGGGCGGCCTGACCTCGTTTATCGCCAAGCCGGTGCTGCGTGGCTTTGCCTTTGGCCTGGCGCTGACCATCATCCTCAAGCAACTGGCCAGCGTGGTCGGAGTGCACCTGACCGACAACAACCTGATTCGCTTCCTGCCTCAGCTCCTGGAGCAACTGCCGCGCTGGAACTGGGCCGCCGCTGCGGTGGCGGCTGTCGCGCTGCTATTACTGTGGCTGTGCGCGCGAGTCCGGCGCCTGCCGGGCGGTTTGCTGGTGGTGATCCTCGGGATTGCCGCCGGTCAGTGCCTGGATTTGCAGGCCCATGGTGTGGCGTTGATCGGGGTGATTGACCTGCGCCTGGAGTTTGCGCACTTGCCGGTGTTGCCGTTTGCCGACTGGTTGCGCCTCGGGGAGCTGGCGTTTGCCATGGTGATGATTCTTTACGCCGAGTCCTACGGCTCCATCAGTTCTTTCGCCCTCAAGCATGGCGACCGGGTGTCATCCAACCGTGACTTGCTGGCGTTGGGGGCTGCGAACCTGTTGTCCGGGCTGTTTCAGGGCATGCCTGCGGGTGCCGGGTATTCGGCGACGTCGGCTAACGAAGCGGCAGGCGCCAACTCCCGGTTGGCTGGAGCGGTGGCGGCGCTGGTGGTGTTGGCCATCGTGCTGACGGTGTTGCCGCTGGTGGCATTGACGCCGGAGCCGGTACTGGCGGCCATCGTCATTTATGCCTTGGGCCGTGGCTTGAGCCTGCAACCCTTGGGCCGCTATTTCTCCTGGCGCCGCGACCGGCTGCTGGTGATTTGCGCGGTGGCCGCCGTGCTGGTGCTTGGCGTACTGGATGGTTTGCTGGTGGCGGTGGGCATCAGCGTGGTGCTGATGCTGCGGCAGATGTCGTCGGCGGATGTTCGTGAGTTGGGGCGCATCGATGGCGGGCACGATTTTGTCGACCTGCAGCATCATCCAGGTGCCGAACAGATTCCGGGTGTGCTGATCGTGCGTCCCAGCGAAGCGCTGTTTTTCGCGAATGCCGAGCGGGTGCTGGGAGCGGTGTTGCGCTTGATGCGGCGCGCGTCGTCACCGGTTCACAGCGTGGTGCTGAGCCTGGAAGAGTCCCCGGACCTGGACGGCACCAGTATCGAGGCTTTGCAGGCGTTTTTCGTGCAGGTGCAAGGGGAGGGCAAGTGCCTGGTGCTGGCCCGCGTAAGGCATGAGGCACAGGAGGTGTTGCAGACGCTGCCTGAGGCGTGCGCGCCCCAGGTGTTGATCAGCGGGTTGAGTGTGGACGGCGCGGTGCAGCTGGCGTTGCAGCCAACTGCCTGAGCCCGGAATTAAAACGTCTCGGCGCTGAGCCCCACTTGGGCCAGATAGCGGTGCAGCGCCTCAAGGTCGTCATGCGTGATGATCGCACCGACATAGCCATCCGGACGCACCAGCACCCATTCGCCAGGGGCGAGGTTGTAGGCATCCTTGAACTGTCGTTGATCATCCACCAGGTCGCCGCCTGGGCCAAAGCGGTGGATATGCAGCCCGGCGGCAGGCTTCAGCGACCCGCGCCCCACCTCGTAGCCCAACAACGTCCAATGCGCGCCCTGGAACAGCTTGAATAACCGGGACGAATGGCCGGCGGCGTCGCGCAGGGTTGCATCGGGCGCCCGGTCACCGGCGAGCAAGCGCCCGTCACGTTCTGCCGGTTGCAGCGCGAGGCTGGAGTGGGGATACCCGATATCGAGTTGGTGCACTTCGCGGCCACGACGCATGTCGCCGTTTTTCATCCCGTCCAGCAGCTTGGTCGACAAGCCGAGCATCGACGCGGCCACAGGCCGCCGCTCTTCCTCATAGGTGTCGAGCAATGCGTCGGGCGCACCACAGATGACCGCGGCCAGCTTCCAGCCCAGGTTGTAGGCATCCTGTACGCTGGTATTGAGGCCCTGGCCGCCGGTTGGCGGGTGAATGTGCGCGGCGTCTCCAATAAGAAACACCTGCCCGACGCGATAGTGATCGGCGAGCCGCGCATTCATCGTGTAGGCCGACGCCCAGGAGACAGACTGGATGTGAATGTCCTGCCGACCGGTGCGCTGCGCCACCATGGTCATGAGCCCTTCAGCGCTGAGGTCAACTTCTGCGTCCAGTGGAATCGGCGCCTGTACCTGAAACAGCTCGGTCCCCGCCAAGGGGCAGATTGCGATCTGCGCTGTCATGCACTCATTGCTGAACCGGTGCCAGTAGTCCCGTGACAGGCCGGTCATTGCAACGTCGGCCACGATGGCGCGAACGCCGAGGGTTTGCCCGGGAAATCCGATATCCAGCGTGCGCCGTACCACACTGCGGCCACCGTCTGCGCCAACGAGCCAACGCGCGTGAACGCTGTGTTCGCCGTCATGGCCGACCAGATGTGCGGTCACGCCTTGGCTGTCCTGCTCAAAGCCCACCAGCTCGCAGCCAAACTCCGGGCGGTGCCCCAGTTCCAGCAGGCGGTCGCGCATCAGCCCTTCGGTAAGGAACTGCGCCAGCATCAAAGGCTGCTGATAGGGCTCCGCTGGCGTCGGCTCGGACTGCTCGACCACCTTGGCGTCTGTGTGGCTGCCGTCTGCGTTGTATCGCCGCTCGGGCGGGTAGACGCCGCCCGTTGCGATGATGCGGTCGAGAATGCCGAGGTCTTCGAAGATTTCCTGGGTTCGCGGTTGAATGCCCTTGCCCCGTGAGCCATGAAACGGCGAGGGGGCTTTCTCGATCAGCCGGAAGGATACGCCCCGTCGCGCCAGCTCGATCGCCAGGGTCAAGCCGGCCGCACCCGCACCACAAATCAGAACGTCGACTGCGCTTTGCTGTTTCATCTGGATCGCCTTTATATGTAATATGCACATATATTTGAGCAAGGAAAAATCCGTGTCAACAGAAAGCGTGCAAAATACACCTATTGGTCGTCAGATTCGCGAGCTTCACGGGGCGCTGATTGAAATTGTCGGTGCCATGAACCGTCCCCAGCGCGACGAAGTGATGGTCCGCGAGGCCGGGATAGCCCTCGATCGGGCACTGTTTCCGCTGGTGGTGCTGGTGGAGCGGCTGGGGCCGATCGGCGTTGTCGAGCTGGCCGACCGCGTGGGGCGCGACTACACCACGGTCAGCCGCCAGGTGGCGAAGCTGGAGAGCCTTGGCTTGGTCGACCGCCAGGAAAGCGCCAAGGACCGCCGCGTGCGCGAGTCGGTTATCACCCCAGAGGGCAAGGCGATGACGGATCGGGTGGATGAGGCGCGGACCCGCATGGGCATGGCTATCTTCGCCAACTGGGAGCCGCAGGATATTGATGACCTGGTGCGGCTGATGGGCAAGTTTGCCGCCGACCTCAACGACGATGCGCTGGTCACGCTCAACCTGGAGAGCGAATAGAAAACCCGGGCAAAAAAATACCCCTCAATGAGGGGTATTCAGACGGCTTTCAGCGTTACCGGCGGCGGAACAACGGCAACGGTTCGTCCGTCGCGGCCTGGTAGGTCACCGAGAAATCCTTGAGGCTTTCCAGCGCTTCGTACGGGTCTTTGTCGGCGCGCAAGGCGAAGGCATCGAACCCGCAGCGGCGCAGGTAGAACAACTGGTCGCGCAGTACATCGCCAATCGCCCGCAGTTCGCCCTTGTAACCGTAACGGTCACGCAGCAGGCGGGCGTTGGAGTAGTTGCGACCGTCGGTGAAGGCCGGGAAGTTCAGGGCGATCACCTGGAAATGCTCCACGTCATCACCGATCTCTTCGGCTTCTTCATCGGCGTCCAGCCACACACCCAGGCCGCCGTCGCGGGCCTTGAGGGCGTGAGCGTGCTCGCGCCACAGGGCCAGCGGCACGATCAGGTCGTCGCAGTTGGAGATGCCATCGAAGCTCGCGTCCTTGGGCAGCAGGTGCCAGGTTTCGTCGACGACTTCGTTGTTCTTAATGATTCGCTGCATAGACGCGCTCCTTGAACAGGTCAATGCCGATGCGCTGGTAAGTGTCGATGAAACGCTCATCTTCGGTGCGCTGTTCAACGTACACGTCGATCAGCTTGCCGATCACGTCAGGCATGGCTTCCTGGGCGAAGGACGGGCCGAGGATCTTGCCCAGGCTCGCATCGCGGCTGGCGCTGCCACCCAGGGACACTTGGTAGAATTCTTCGCCTTTCTTGTCCACGCCCAGGATGCCGATGTGGCCGACGTGGTGGTGACCACAGGCGTTCATGCAACCGGAGATGTTCAGGTCCAGCTCGCCGATGTCGAACAGGTAGTCCAGGTCGTCGAAACGGCGCTGGATCGATTCGGCAATCGGGATCGACTTGGCGTTGGCCAGGGAGCAGAAATCGCCGCCCGGGCAGCAGATGATGTCGGTCAGCAGGCCGATGTTCGGCGTGGCAAAACCCTGCTCGCGCAGCTCGCCCCACAGGGTGAACAGCTGAGACTGCTCGACGTCGGCGAGGATGATGTTCTGCTCGTGGGAGGTGCGCAGTTGGCCGAAGCTGTAGCGCTCGGCCAGGTCGGCGACGCCGTCCAGTTGCTTGTCGGTGATATCGCCCGGCGCAACGCCGGTGGGTTTCAGCGACAGGGTCACGGCCACATAGCCCGGCTTCTTGTGGGCCAGGGTGTTGCGGGTGCGCCAGCGGGCGAAACCCGGGTGCTGCGCATCGAGTTCGGCCAACTCGGCGTCCTGATTGCTCAGGGCCTTGTAGTCGGGGTCGACGAAATGCTTGGCGACGCGGTGCACTTCGGCGTCGGTCAGGGTGGTCTGGCCGCCGCGCAGGTGTTCCATCTCGGCGTCGACTTTCTGGGCGAACACCTCGGGGGTCAGCGCTTTTACCAGGATCTTGATCCGGGCCTTGTACTTGTTGTCACGACGGCCATAGCGGTTGTAGACCCGCAGGATGGCGTCGAGGTAGCTCAACAGGTCCTGCCATGGCAGGAATTCGTTGATGAACGCGCCGACCACCGGCGTACGGCCAAGGCCACCGCCCACGAGAACACGGAAGCCGAGCTCGCCCGCAGCGTTATGCACGGGCTCAAGGCCGATGTCGTGCACTTCGATGGCGGCACGGTCCGAGGTCGAGCCATTGATGGCGATCTTGAACTTGCGCGGCAGGTAGGCGAATTCCGGGTGGAAGGTGGTCCATTGACGGACGATTTCACACCACGGGCGCGGGTCGATCAACTCGTCGGCGGCAACACCGGCGAATTGGTCAGTGGTCACGTTGCGCAGGCAGTTACCGCTGGTCTGGATGGCGTGCATCTGCACGGTGGCCAGTTCAGCCAGGATGTCCGGCACGTCTTCCAGGGCTGGCCAGTTGAACTGGACGTTCTGGCGGGTACTGATGTGGGCGTAGCCCTTGTCGAAGTCGCGGGCAATCTTGGCCATCATGCGCGTCTGACGGGAAGTCAGTTGGCCATAAGGCACGGCAACCCGCAGCATCGGCGCAAAGCGCTGAACATAAAGGCCATTTTGCAGGCGCAGAGGGCGGAACTCTTCTTCGCTCAGTTCACCTGCCAGATAGCGTCGGGTCTGATCACGGAACTGCTTGACGCGGTCCTCGATGATGCGCTGATCGTATTCGTCGTATACGTACATATAGGTCCTGTTCTCGGCAAATCTGCGCGCACGGCCGCGCACTCCCAACGGAGCCGGCGCACGATACCAGTTTGCGTTTATGCGCAAAAGTGATGTTTGAGTATATGCAAATAACCAAATTGACTAATGAGAACCGTTATCGTGATACCCACATTTGTCATGCGGGCAATCATGAACTTTACTGTGCTCGTGTCTTTATGCAATCACCTATAAAACCGACAAGAGGCGATGCTATGAGCAATCCGACCAAAGCCCGCAAAAGTGACAGCAGTGTCGATGCCTGGGCGATTCTGTTCTTGATTATCCTGGTGGTTTCCACTGCCGTGTTCTGGGTTAGCCATCAATAAGCGGACGTTACCCGAGCCGGATTGTCGGACAGTCGGCAATTAATCGAGATTGACCGGCCCATAGCCATTATCATGGGCGGTCATTCCGAAGGGCTCAGGCAACGATGTTGAAGGTTCTCTGCAAGTGCTTGCTGGTGCTGAGCACGCCGTTCTGGGCCATCGCCCAGGCGACGTCGGTGGTGTTTCTCAACCCTGGCAATTCGAATGAGACCTTCTGGGTCAGCTACGCGCAATTCATGCAGGCCGCCGCCAGGGACCTCGGCCTGGATTTGCGTGTGCGCTATTCCGAGCGCAACCCCGACACCACGTTGTTTCAGGCCCGCGAGGCACTGCAAGGTCCTGAGCGTCCGGACTATCTGGTGCTGGTGAATGAGCAATACATCGCCCCGCAGATCCTGCGTCTGTCCCAGGGCAGCGGGGTCAAGCTGCTGATCGTCAATAACGCCCTGACCGCCGACCAGATCGAGTTGCTCGACGCAGGCAAGTACCCCAACTGGATAGGCAGCCTGGTGGCCAACGACGAACAGGCGGGCTACCTGATGCTCACGCAGTTGCTGCGCCAGCACGGGCCGGTCGCGCCCGGCCAGACCATCGACCTGCTGGCGTTCTCCGGTGCCAAGACCACACCGGCAGCACAATTGCGCGAGCGGGGTTTACAGCGTGCCCTGGCGGACCATCCCCAAGTGCGCCTGCGCCAATTGGTGTATGGCGAATGGAGTCGCGAGCGAGCCTTCGAGCAGGCAAGGCAACTGTTCAAGCGTTACCCGCAGACGGCGTTGGTGTGGTCGGCCAATGATGAAATGGCCCTGGGCGCCATGGCGGCGTTGCAAGGCAGCGGGCGTACGCCGGGCCGGGAGGTATTGTTCAGCGCGGTCAACAGTTCGCCCGAGGTGTTGCAGGCGCGGCTCGATGGCCGTTTAAGCGTGCTGGTGGCCGGGCATTTCACCGTAGGTGGATGGGCGATGGTGTTGTTGCACGACGATGCCAGGGGCCTGGATATCGCTAAGTATGGCGGGCGCGAACGCACGCTGGACCTGTTTCAGTTGATCGACCCAGAGCTGGCGCGCCGCCTGTTGCAGATCAATGCCAGCCAGGCCTACGGCGTCGACTTCCGCGCCTTGTCGGCCCAGGGCAAGCCCACCGCCTACCGTTACCCGTTCAGCCTGCAACTACTGATGCACTGAGCGCGTTCAAACGCCGGCCAAGTGCAATACCAACTGGACGATGCCAAACAGCGTCAAGGCAAAGATCGCGGTGAACAGAATGCCCAGCACCACAAAGTGACTGGGCTTGCCGTGGGTAAAGTCGCGGGCGCGGTTCTTCCCGCTTTGCACGCCGAAGGCCGCCGCCATGACGCTGTGGAGCATTTGCCAGAAGGTGGGTGGCTTGTTATTGGAGTCGTCCATATGGCCCTCAGCTCGTGGTGACAAGACCGATGCTCTCCACAGGATAGTCAAGTTCCGGCAAAACACCGGTCCATAGCTATCTACTGCCTTGGGTGGCAGCGCGCTCGTTGTACTGGGACTCCTCAACCCGAGTCTCCAGGAGTCACCCATGACCATTTCAACCCCCGCGCCGGAAGAGGGCCTGCACACAGCCCTGATCAAGCAACGTTTACCCTTGTGGGTGGCCCACAGTGCCGGCGCGGATATCCGCCGCCTGCGGGGCGGTTTGCTCCCCGGCCGCGTCCCTGCCGGCCCGCCCCCGGCGTGGCTGACGCATGCACCGGCGGCGTTGCGCGTGGCCCTGAGCCTCAGTGAGCAACGCAGTCATGCTTCCAACCTGGCACTGGCCAAGTGCATGAAACCGCTCAAGGGACCGACGGAATTTGCCGAGCCACTGTTGTTGAAAGCCTTGAGCGAACGCTTCGGGCAGGCCCCGGACGCCCATAAAAACGCACTGTTCTACCTGCGTTATCGCCAGGCCCCCGTGCAGCACACGCTGCTTCAGGCCGCGCTGTTGAACTTTGAGGGCAATGAAGATTTTTCCGAGGTGGCGTTGGGCGAAACCAGCGCCATTGCCCCCGTCGATGCGCTGGTGACCGATTACGGTGAGTTCAGTCGCGGAGGATGGCCGGCGCGCTATCGCTACACCGAAAAGCTGCCGATCCCGCCGCAGGACTTCTCGACCCTGTGCCGCACCCTGGACCTGGGCCGGCAATACCAGGAGCATCTGAAGCAGGTATTCGACGCCCCGGACACTGCACCTCAAGTGCGGGCCCGGATGATCCAGGCACAAAAGGACCTGCTGGCCGTGCGACTGCACACCGCGCGCATCAAGCAGGAGGTGAGCGAGTCATTCTACGCCGTGCTGCTCAAGCTGCTGGCCGGCACCGGCGGCCTCACACTGGACGATCGCCCCGTGGGCTACAGCCAACTCTCAGTGCTGGGCTGCCCTTTGGGGGAGGTGGTATTGATTGGCCCGGGCGTCGGGGTTGAGGGTGACGCCGCCAAAGCCTTGGGCTGGAGTGCGCTCCTGACACCGGTGGCAAGCGCGATCGACCTGCTGACAAGTCCCCCCACTTTCGGACGTTTTGTGGCCTGGATTCCCGGAGCACCGCTGTACCCGCTCAAGGAATACCCATCAATGCAGGCGTTTGAAAAGGACCTGGCAATCAACTTGCGCTCATCGGGTTATCAACGCTTGTTGGCCAGCCGCGTACCGCAAGGTGATGCGCCGGCCTTTCTGAAACGCCTGAAAGACAGGCTCCATACCTATCAATGGAATGCCACCAAAGGCTTGTATGAACAGGTCTACGACCAACAGATCAGCTTGAACCTGCGGCAAACACCCATCAGCGGCGAGCTGTTTGGCGACCTCTACGAAAAGCACGTCCAGCGCCTCAAGGACGATGCCCTCAAGCTCGCGGTACCGACCGCTGACGCAGACCGCAAGGCGGCCCAGGAACGTCATGAGCATTGGTTGAGCCTCGGCATGAATCTGTTGAACGTGGCGGCGTTCTTCGTACCGGGGTTGGGCGAGGTGATGCTGGCTGTCACCGCCATTCAGTTGGGGCTGGAGGTGTACCACGGCATCGAATCGTGGAAAGAGGGCGACCTGGACGCGGCCTGGGGCCATCTGGAGTCGGTGGCGCTGAATGTGGCCTTCATGGCAACGCTGGGGACGGCAGGTGCGCTGGCCGCCCGCAAGCCGGTGATCCAGGTCTCGAAATGGGTGGACGGCCTGGTGCCGGTCAAGTTGCCCAGCGGTGAAGCCCGGTTGTGGAAGCCCGATCTGGAGCCCTATCGCAGTGACGTGGTACTGGACCCGGACCTCCTGCCCAATGCCCAGGGCCAGTACGAGGTGGAGGGCAAGATCTACGTGCGTATCGGTGATGGTGTGTACGAAAAGGGTTTTGATACCCAACTGAAAAAATGGCGGATCAAACACCCGAACGATCCCGACGCCTACCAACCGGAGTTGCACAGTAACCACGCCGGGGCCTGGCGCGCAGTGCATGAGCGGCCAAGGGACTGGGAGCGCCTGACCCTGCTGCGACGCCTGGGGCACGACACCCAGGGTTTCTCCGACGAAACCCTGGCGACCATTGGCGATATCAGCGGTGTGTCCGACGAGGCATTGCGCAAGATCCATATCGATGGTTTGCCCTTGCCGGCGCCACTGGCCGATACCTTGAGGCAGTTCAGGGTCGACCAGGAAGTGGATGAACTGGTCGCCCGGATTCGCAGTGGCGCCGGGCCGGGCCGGCACTACGAACATGTCCTGCCACTGGTGGTCGAATTGCCGCGCTGGCCGGTGGGCCGGGTACTGGAAGTGTTCGAGGGGCCGGAGCCCTGGGGACGCTCCCGGGTGTATGGCAGCCGTGCATCGGCGGCGGATGTGCGGGCCTCGATCAAGATTACCCGGGGTGAGCTGCGCAAAGGCAAGCTGCCTCAACACGTGTTGGCTGATCTTGGCGAGGATGAAACGGCTGAACTGTTGGGCAGCCAGGCGAACGCTACGAGCGGGAGCAAAGAACAGGCCTTCAACGGACGCCTGGCGGATTTTGCGCAGAAGCGCAAAAAGGCTTTGTTCGATAGCCTGTCCCGTCCCACGCAAGCCGGTCTGCCCGATAGTGAGTGGCTTGCACGCCGGTTTCCCATGTTGTCCAGGGACGCGATGGCCGAGGTGTTGGCCCAGGCCAGCGAGCAGGATCGCCTGCAAATCCGCACTCAGGGCCGGGTGCCGGCGCGGCTGGACAACCTCGCGCGTGGCGTAGCCCAGCAAGTACGCCTGAGCCGGGCCATTGCCGGTATGCAGCGTGAGGCGCTGGCCGGTGCAGACAGTGACCGGCTGGCGCTGCACAGCCTGGAAAATTTGCCGGGATGGCCGGGGAACCTGCGGCTGGAGGTGCGCGCCGACAGCATCGGGGGGCGGGTGCTGGACAGCATCGGCCCGGACTCGGCGCCCGTGCGCAGGTACCTGGTCAAGGACGGCGATACCTTTCAGGCCTGCGACGCGAACGGCGCAGAGCTTAACGGCAAGGTGCCCGGTAGCCGTAACTGGTTTCAATCAATCATGCACGCATTACCTGATGCCGCACGGCGAGAGCTGGGTGTGCCGCTGGTGAGCCAGGATGCCGAGCTGCAACGGCTACTGGCACAGCATGGGCTGAGTCATCGCAAGCAAATGAGCGAATTTCTCAAGCAGCGGATCGCTCGCTTCAGACCCAAATGGCGCCTGCCGGGCGGGCGCCCGGGCTATGCAATGACGGGCCGTGGTGACGCCTTTGCCGCTGACGCATCACTGGTCGCCAGGGTCTGTGACCTGTATCCCGACCTCAGCGACGAACAGGCCGGCCGTTTTGTACTGGGGCGCCTGAGAGACGGCGACACGACACAGCAGGTGTTCCACCTGTTGACCACTCGCCAGCGTGAACTTGACGGCCTGCGGGCGACCCTGGATGAGTGGGCGCGGGCGGTGGGCGAGCCGCAGTATCTGGCCGCCAGGCGCAGGCAATTGGCCGAGGACCTTATCGCGTGCTGGCGGCAAAATCTGTATCGCGGGATTCGCCCCCATGCCCGGTTGAACCTGCAGTGGGAAATCCGCTTGCCGACCTTGCAGGCAGACTTTTCCCATGTGTACGCCTTGCGCCTGCCAGGCCCTGCGATTCTCGGTGAAAACGGCAGCGCACTGTTCCAGCAATTTCCAGGGCTACAGCAACTGGACTTCTATGTGGCGCAGGCCGAGCTGGGCGCGGTGGGTGAGCGCTTGCGCAATTTGCCGAACATCACCCGTTTGTCGATTGATGGGGACGCGCTGAATTTTGCCAACGGGCTAGAACCGGTACTCAATGGCATGCCGCAACTGGAGACGCTGAGTCTCTGTGGCGCCCTGGAGAGCCTGGACGTGAGCAGCCTGCCAAACCTGGAGACGCTGCACGTTTCCGGTTCCCTGGCGACCTTTCCCGAAGGGCTCGCGGGTCTGGAGCGGCTGGTGCGGACGTATCTGTCGGGCACCCGCATCAACAGGTTGCCCGAGGCCTTGTTTCAAGGATCGGAACGTGTCTGGCGGGGGTTGCATCTGAACTGGCCAACCTTTGAAACCGAGGACTTCCTGCGGGTGTTTGACTACCTGCACGACCATCCGGCGCATCTGGTGGATGAAGAGCGCTTGGCACAGGATTATGGCGAGGGCAGTCTTCGGGCGTTGAGGTCCGGCGGGGTGTCGTCGTTCCAGGATATGACGGCAGCGTTCAAGGGGTTGGGGGTGTCGCCACGTGAGCGGGTGCTAGGGGTCAATGCATTACGTAACGAGCACACTGCGCTGGTTGACGAACTGGAGGCTTGGAAGATCCGTGAGTTGCGGGTCGACCGCCGACAAGTGGACTTTTTTTACCGTCAGCGAGCGGCGGAAAATCTGTTGGAGTCCTGGCGCGAAGGGCTCGACCGGCGCACGGGGAGTGATGCCCAGCCAGGCCCGTCGTCGGCGATCAATCCGCGGGTTAGCAGGCTGGATTTGTCGGGAGGCGTGCTGGGGGATTTTCCGCGTTTGCCAACGCAAGGCTTCGCCCATGTGCAGGGTTTGAGCCTGGACGGTGTACGTGCCTCCGTCGAGGCGCTGGACGGTGTGCTGGCGCGTTTTACGCAGCTCAACCGGCTGAGCCTGAGGCGCAATAATTTGGCGACCTTGCCGGCAAGGCTGACAGAACTGCGCGGGCTTGAGCACCTGGACCTTACCCATAACCAACTGATCCTGACCCCGGTCATGCAACAGCAGTTGAGCGGCCTGGGCAGCCTTCAGGAGCTGAGCCTGGCGTACAACCGCGTTGGTCAACTGGACGTAAGGGGCCTGACTCAGTTGCGCGGTTTGGACTTGAGCCACACCGGTATCACGGCCTGGCCCACCGGAGTGCTGGACTTGCCTCACCTGCGCCGGCTGGACATGAGCCACAGCGCGATTACCGAAGTGCCCGGCGCGGCGCTCGTCGGGCATGATCCATTGATGCGCAACACCAACCTGCGAGGGTGTCGCCTGAGGCCCCAGGCGCTTGCCGACCTGCAAGGTTTTAGCCCGCGGTCTTCGTCCACGGTGCTTACCGAGCTGCAACGCCGCCTGGCCGAGCGCCCGGAGAATGATTCAGTCCTGGGCATTCCTCGTCACTTGCTTGCAGAGGGCCGTACCGGTGGCGACCCTGAATATTTTCCGTTGGAGGTGAGGGACAATCCCGACCTGCTGATAGCACTGCCCCTGGATTCGCCGGGTGGCGAGGCGTCGTTGACGGCGGCGGTCAGGATGCAACGACTCGATCCGACCTTGAGCGATGCACGAGCCGTACAGCGCATTGCAGACCTCAGCGCATCGGGGCTGAGCAGCCTCGACCTCGAGGCCCGGTTGACGCAGTGGAGCGCGCAGCATCAGGCGCTCGTCAGGCAATTGAATGACTGGATCGATATTCGCGCCTATCGCGAGGGCGGCGGTTGGGTGAGCCCCGTTGACCGGCGACGAGCGGCGGACCGGCTGCTGGACAGCTGGCGGTACAACCTGCGCACCGAGCCTGAAACCGGGCGCCAGTTGCTGGACTTGTCCGACCTGTACCTTGGGGATCTTCCGCCGGTGGCGCCGCACTTCGCGCATGTCACGACGCTGAACCTGAGCGCGGTGAAACTCACGGAGCAGGGTTCCAACGGGTTTCTGCGCGCATTTCCCCAGCTCCGCAGCCTGATCCTCAGCCACAATGGCCTTGGCCGCTTGCCGGAGGCGGTCAGCGAGTTGTCGGCACTGACCCGGCTGGAGGCTGGCCACAATAACGTGCGGGGCCTTGCCGAGCTGCAGGCGACGCTCAATGAATTGCCGGCCCTGGAGTGGCTGGACCTGAGCGCAAACTCCCTCAGCGGCCTGGACATCTCCCGGCTGCCACAGCTGGAAACCCTCGACCTGCATGGCAACATCCTGGTGGACTGGCCGGTGGGCGTATTGGAGGCCCCGCGCCTGCGCAGCCTCAACCTGAGTAACAATCAGATCGAGAGCGTGCCCGCCGATGCCTGGTATCCCGAACACCTGGCCTTGATGGCGGGGATCAACCTGTCGGATAACCTGCTGCTGGAAGGTGACCTTCGGGTACTGCACGACTATTTGCTCGACACCGGCCACGGCCTGGGGTTTACCGAGGAAGAGATCGACCGCTTGCTGGATGGCTATGAAAACGATGATGAAGCCAATGGCAATGGCCCCGATGACGAGGCACACCCGGAGCGGCAGACGCCGCAGGAGCAGAAAGACCAGTGGTTTAACGGCGTGCCTGCCGAGTCGGAAAAACATGCCATCTGGGATGAGCTCAAGGCCGCCGAGGGCAGCGCCGACTTTTTCCAGATCATTTCTCAGCTCAGACACGCCAAGGACTACGAGGTAGACCGTGCCGAGCTTACCCGGCGGGTGTGGGACGTGTTGGAGGGCGCGCATGCACAGCCCGACTTGAGAGACGCGTTGTTTCTCCGGGCGCGCGCCTCGATCGAACAGGTGACCTGTGGTGATGGCTGGATCTTGTTGTTCAGCGATCTTGAAGTGAGGGCTTATGAGTTCAAGGTGCTCCAGACGGTTTCCCCTGGGCAGGAAGGCCTCGGCCTTTTCAGGCTGGCCAGAAGCATTATTCGTCTGGAAGAAGTCGAAGCCACGGCGGAGACCGCCATCAGGCAGCACCCGGGTATCGACCAGGCGGAAGTGCGCCTGGCCTATCGCATCCGGTTGGCGCAACGGCTGGAACTGCCCCGGCAGCCGTCCACCATGATTTACGAAAACTTTTCCGGAGTGACACCCGCGGACATTGACAGCGCCTACACCCGCATCATCGCCAGTGAAAACACGCCCGCGTTCACCGACAAGTTGGTGACCCGTGACTATTGGGTGGATTACCTGAAGCGGCAGTACCCCGCCGAGTTTTCAGCGATGGCCAGCGGGCATGCTGCGAGAGTTGACGCACTCGAAGCGCAGCATTCGGACCTTAATCCGGCGTATCTGGCAGCCTCGGTGGCCTTGGACACACAGCGAATCCAAGAGGAGAAGGCGCTGGCGCTGCAATTGACGGCGCGCGAGCGCACGGCGATGGGTCTGTAAACCTGAAGGGGGCCGGGGGCGGCAGGGCGCCGTCCCCGAGTGTCGATCAGTTGTCGTAACCCAGGTTTGGCGCGAGCCAGCGTTCGGTCACGCTCAGGTCCTGATCCTTGCGGGCGGTGTAGCTCGCCACCTGGTCCTTGTCGATCTTGCCCACGGCAAAGTACTGCGCCTGTGGGTGAGCGAAGTACCAACCGCTGACCGCCGCTGCCGGGAACATCGCGTAGTGCTCGGTGAGGAACACGCCGCTGCGGCCGGCCTGCATCTCGCGGGCTTCAGGGTCCAGCAGTTGGAACAACTGGGCTTTCTCGGTGTGATCCGGGCACGCCGGGTAGCCCGGGGCAGGGCGGATACCGCTGTACTGTTCCTTGATCAGCGCTTCGTTATCCAGCACTTCGTCCTTGGCGTAACCCCAGTGCTCTTTACGCACCTGCTGGTGCAGCCACTCGGCGCAGGCTTCGGCCAGGCGGTCGGCCAGGGCCTTGACCATGATCGAGTTATAGTCGTCGCCAGCGTCCTGGTAAGCCTTGGCGACCTCTTCGGCGCCGATGCCGGCGGTGGTGATGAAGCCACCGATGTAGTCGGTCACGCCGCTGTCCTTGGGCGCCACGAAGTCGGCCAGGGAGAAGTTCGGCTTGCCGTCGGTCTTGATGATCTGCTGGCGCAGGTGGTGCAGTTTGGCAATCGGCTGGCCGTCGTCGCCGTAGACTTCCAGGTCATCGTCCTGCACCTGGTTGGTCGGCCAGAAGCCGAACACCGCGCGGGCGCTGATGAGTTTTTCGTCGATCAGCTTCTTGAGCATTTCCCGGGCATCGGCGTACAGCGCGGTGGCGGCTTCGCCCACCACTTCATCGGTGAGGATGCGCGGGAATTTGCCGGCCAGGTCCCAGGAGATAAAGAACGGCGTCCAGTCGATGTACTCGGCCAAAACGTTCAGGTCGATATTGTCCAGCACCTTGGAGCCGGTAAACGTCGGCTTGACCGGAGCGTAGGTGCTCCAGTCGAACTGCGGCTTCTTGGCAATCGCGGCCGGGTAGCTCAGGCGTTCGGTGCGGGCGCTGCGGTTGGAGGTGCGCTCGCGTACGTCGATGTATTCCAGGCGGGTTTTTTCAACGAACGCGGGCTTCAATTCCTTGGACAGCAACTGCGTCGCCACGCCCACGGCGCGGGAGGCGTCGGTGACGTAGATCACCGCGTCATTGCTGTACTTGGGCTCGATCTTCACCGCCGTGTGAGCCTTGGAGGTAGTAGCGCCGCCGATCATCAGTGGCAGGTGGAAATCCTGGCGCTGCATCTCGCGCGCTACGTGCACCATCTCGTCCAGGGACGGGGTGATCAGGCCGGACAGCCCGATAATGTCGCACTTCTGTTCCTTGGCCACCTGCAGGATTTTCTCGGCCGGCACCATCACGCCCAGGTCGACAATGTCATAGCCGTTGCAACCCAGCACCACGCCGACAATGTTCTTGCCGATGTCGTGCACGTCGCCTTTTACCGTAGCCATCAGGATCTTGCCCTTGGCTTCCGGCTTGTCACCTTTTTCCAGCTCGATGAACGGGATCAAGTGGGCCACGGCCTGTTTCATCACCCGGGCGGATTTCACCACCTGGGGCAGGAACATTTTGCCGGCGCCGAACAGGTCGCCGACGATGTTCATGCCGGACATCAGCGGGCCTTCGATCACTTCGATCGGGCGCGCGAACGACTGCCGGGATTCCTCGGTGTCTTCGACGATGTGGGTGGTGATGCCCTTGACCAGCGCGTGTTCCAGGCGCTTGTTCACCGGCCAGCCACGCCATTCTTCGGTCTCGGCTTCCTTGACGCTGCCGTCGCCCTTGTACTTGTCGGCAATGGCGAGGAGGGCGTCGGTGCCTTCCGGGGTGCGGTTGAGCACCACGTCTTCCACGGCGTCCCGCAGTTCGGCCGGGATCTGGTCGTAGATTTCCAGTTGGCCGGCGTTGACGATACCCATGCTCAGGCCGTTGCGGATCGCATACAGCAGGAACACCGAGTGGATCGCCTCACGCACCGGGTTGTTGCCGCGGAACGAGAACGACACGTTGGACACGCCGCCCGAGGTCAGCGCATACGGCAGCTCGTCGCGGATGTAGGCGCAGGCGTTGATGAAGTCGACGGCGTAGTTGTTGTGCTCCTCAATACCGGTGGCCACCGCGAAGATGTTCGGGTCGAAGATGATGTCTTCCGGCGGGAAGCCGACTTCATTCACCAGGATGTCGTAGGAGCGTTTGCAGATTTCTTTCTTGCGCGCTTCGGTGTCGGCCTGGCCGGCCTCGTCGAACGCCATCACCACCACCGCCGCGCCATAGCGCTTGCACAGCTTGGCGTGGTGAATGAACTGCTCCACGCCTTCCTTCATGCTGATGGAGTTGACGATGCCCTTGCCCTGGATGCATTTCAGGCCGGCTTCGATCACTTCCCACTTGGAGGAGTCGATCATGATCGGGACGCGGGAGATGTCCGGCTCGCCGGCAATCAGGTTGAGGAAGGTCACCATCGCCTTCTTCGAGTCCAGCATGCCCTCGTCCATGTTGATGTCGATCACCTGGGCGCCGGCTTCCACCTGCTGCAGGGCGACTTCCAGGGCTTCGGTGTAGTTGTCTTCGCGGATCAGGCGAGCGAAGCGGGCGGAGCCGGTGATGTTGGTGCGTTCGCCGACGTTGACGAACAGCGAGCTGCGATCAATCGTGAACGGTTCCAGGCCCGACAGGCGGCAAGCCTTGGGGATGTCCGGGATCGGGCGCGGCGCATAACCAGCCACAGCCTTGGCGATGGCTTCGATGTGGCCCGGGGTGGTGCCGCAGCAGCCGCCGACGATGTTGAGGAAGCCGCTCTGGGCGAACTCTTCGATGACCTTGGCGGTTTCCGACGGCAGTTCGTCGTACTCGCCGAACTCGTTGGGCAGGCCGGCGTTCGGGTGCGCGGAAACGTGGGTGTTGGCCTTGTTCGACAACTCTTCCAGGTACGGGCGCAGCTCGCTGGCGCCCAGGGCGCAGTTGAGGCCCACGGACAGCGGCTTGGCGTGGCTGACCGAGTTCCAGAACGCTTCGGTGGTCTGGCCCGACAGGGTACGGCCGGAGGCGTCGGTGATGGTGCCGGAGATCATGATCGGCAGTTCGACGTTCAACGCCTCGAACACGCCCTGCACCGCGAAGATCGCGGCCTTGGCGTTGAGGGTGTCGAAAATGGTTTCGATCAGGATCAGGTCGGCGCCGCCTTCGATCAGGCCTTTGGTGGCCTCGGTGTAGTTTTCCACCAGTTCATCGAAGGTCACGTTGCGGTAGCCCGGGTTGTTCACATCGGGCGACAGCGAACAGGTACGGCTGGTAGGGCCGAGCACGCCGGCGACGAAACGCGGCTTGGCCGGGTTTTCCAGGGTCTTGGCGTCGGCGATCTTGCGCGCCAGGCGTGCGCCTTCTACGTTTAATTCGTAGGCCAGCTCTTCCATGCCGTAGTCGGCCATGGAAATGCGCGTGGCGTTGAAGGTGTTGGTTTCCAGGATGTCGGCGCCGGCATCCAGGTAGGCTTTTTCGATGCCGCCGATCACGTCCGGACGGGTGATCACCAGCAGGTCGTTATTGCCCTTGACGTCGCTCGGCCAGTCGGCGAAGCGTTTGCCACGGTAGTCTTGCTCTTCCAGTTTATAGCTCTGGATCATCGTGCCCATGCCGCCGTCGAGGATCAGGATGCGTTCCTTGAGGGCTTGGTGGAGGGCTTGCAGACGAGCGCTACGATCGGGCATGGGACTACTCTGGTCAGGTATTACGGAGGGCGAAGATCATAACAAACCTGTGCGCTTTTAGAGCATGTGCAGGTTTTGCATGAATATCGCTCATGTTGGTGAGCGCTGCAGGTCGGTAGAATTGCGTAGGATTTTTTACTGCACGCATTGAATCGGGACCGGGAACATGTCACTTCGCCTCATCGTCAGCGCCGCGTTTGCGCTGTTCGCCCTCACCGCACAGGCAGAAGGTCCCGCTCCGGCGATCTCTTATACCCGTGATATCCAGCCGATCTTCACCGAGAAATGTGTGGCCTGCCACGCCTGCTACGACTCGGCCTGCCAGCTCAACCTGGGCAGCGCCGAAGGGGCCGCACGTGGCGCGACCAAAGTGCCGGTGTACGACGGCGAACGTAGCCAGGCCAGCCAACCGACGCGCTTGTTCTATGACGCCTTTGGCAAGGCGGCCTGGCAGCAAAAGGGTTTCTACTCGGTGCTCGACGCCCAGGGCAGCCAGGCCGCACTGATGGCGCGGATGCTGGAGCTGGGGCATAACGCGCCCTTGCAGCCCAACGCCAAGCTGCCCGACGACATCGTGCTGGGCCTGAACCGCGAAAACACCTGCCCGATGCCGGGCGAGTTCAACGCCTACGCTGGCAGCCACCCCAAGGAAGGCATGCCGCTGGCGGTCACCGGCCTGACCGACCAGCAATACCAGACGTTGCAACGCTGGCTGGCCTCAGGTGCCCCGATCGACGAACAAGGCCTTGCGCCGAGCGCCAAGGAAGCCCTGCAGGTGCAGCAATGGGAAAACCTGTTCAACCAGCCCGGCGCCCGGGAAAGCCTGGTGGCGCGCTGGTTGTTCGAGCATCTGTTCCTGGCCCACATCTACTTTGAAGGTGGCGAACCGGGGCATTTCTTCCAGTGGGTACGTTCGCGTACACCCAGCGGCCAGCCGATCGACCTGATCAACACCCGCCGCCCCAACGACGACCCGGGCACCCAGATTTACTACCGCCTGTGGCCGGTGCAGGGCGTGATCGTGCATAAGACCCACATCACCTATCCGTTCAGTGCCGAGAAAATGGCCCGGATCAAGTCGCTGTTCTACACCGACGACTGGCAGGTGCACGCCTTGCCGGGTTACGGGCCGGGCCGCCGGGCCAACCCGTTCGAGACGTTTGAAGCGATTCCAGCCAAGGCGCGCTACCAGTTCATGCTGGATAACGCCGAATACTTCGTGCGCACCTTTATTCGCGGGCCGGTATGCCGGGGCCAAATCGCCACGGACGTGATCCGCGACAACTTCTGGACCCTGTTCCAGGATCCCGACCACGACCTGTACATCACCGATGCCCGTTACCGGGGCCAGGCCACGCCGTTGCTGGCGATGCCAGGGCAAATTGATGATGTGGGCAGCGTGCTCAGCCTCTGGATCAAATACCGCGACAAGCGCAATGAGTACGAAGCGCTTCGCCGTGACAGTTACGCCGACGTGCCGCCGCCAAGCTGGTCGAGCCTGTGGGCCGGCAATGACAACGCGCTGCTGACGATCTTTCGCCACTTTGACAGTGCGTCGGTGACCAAGGGCCTGATTGGCGAAGTGCCGCAGACGATGTGGCTGTTCGACTATCCGCTGCTGGAACGCACCTACTACCAGCTGGCAGTGAATTTCGACGTGTTCGGCAACGTTTCCCACCAAGCGCAGACGCGCCTGTATTTCGACCTGATCCGCAATGGCGCCGAGCAGAACTTCCTGCGCTTGATGCCGGCGGATTCCCGGGACGATTTCCTCGACGATTGGTACCAGAACAGCGGCAAGGTCAAGCTGTGGCTGGACTACGAGGCCATTGACGACGACAAACCCACCGGGCTCAAGCTCGATGAAAAAGACCCCAAGCGTGACTTTGCCAACCAGTTGCTGGCCCGTTACGGCGACTTGAATGCCAGCCCGGACCCGATCAACCGCTGCGTCAGCGCCTATTGCTCGCGCCCCGGTATCGACCCGGCGCTGCAGGACGCCGAACAGGCCCTGAGCCGCCTGACCAACCGCCCGGCGGCGGGGCTCAAGGTGATCGACCAGTTGCCGGAAGCGACCATGCTGCGCATCGAGACGCGTAGCGGCAAGCGTGAGATGTACAGCCTGTTGCGCAACCGCGCCCACAGCAACGTGGCGTTCATGCTGGGTGAGGCTTATCGCTATCAACCGGGCCTGGACACCGTGACCCTCTACCCCGGCGTGCTGAGCAGCTACCCGAACTTCATGTTCAACATCCCGGCGGAGCAGGTGCCGGCGTTTGTCGCCGCCATGGAGAATGCCAAGGACGCCAATCGTTTCGAGAAGATTGTCGACCGTTGGGGCATTCGCCGCAGTCACCCGTTGTTCTGGCAGTATTTTCACGACTTGTCGCAGTACATCCGCGAAACCACGCCGGTGGAAGAGGGTGTGCTGGATATGAACCGCTATGAAAACCTTTGAGCAGGGGCGAAAGTCTTTTCCGACAAAGTTACTAGGACTTTGTACCTCGGTAATAATTTGGCGTAAACTGCCGGCAAGCCTGTGAGGAGTTTCCATGACTGCCATAACCATTACCGACGCCGCCCACGATTACCTGGCTGACCTGCTGTCGAAGCAGAACACACCGGGTATCGGCATCCGCGTCTTTATCACCCAGCCCGGCACCCAGTACGCCGAGACCTGCATTGCCTACTGCAAGCCGGGTGAAGAGAAACCTGAAGATACGGCGCTGGGGCTGAAAAGCTTCACCGCGTATATCGATGCGTTCAGTGAAGCGTTCCTTGACGATGCGGTGGTTGATTACGCCACCGATCGCATGGGTGGCCAGCTGACCATCAAGGCGCCGAACGCCAAGGTGCCGAATGTCAATGCGGACAGCCCGATCAACGAGCGCATCAACTACTACCTGCAAACCGAGATCAACCCGGGGCTGGCCAGCCACGGCGGTCAGGTGAGCCTGATCGACGTAGTGGATGACGGGATTGCCGTGTTGAAGTTCGGTGGCGGTTGCCAGGGCTGCGGCCAGGCGGACGTGACCTTGCGTGAAGGCATCGAGCGCACCTTGCTGGAGCGTGTTCCGGAGCTCAAGGGTGTGCGTGACGTGACTGACCATACGCAGAAAGAAAACGCTTACTACTAAGGCGTTCGCTGCGGACATAAAAAACGGCGCCCCGTGAGCGCCGTTTTTTTATGCTTTTTATTCAGTGGTTTGCACGTAAATCATGACAGTTTACATTAAGTGTGGGAGCTGGCTTGCCTGCGATAGCGGTGGGTCAATGTCGGATGCTTTGGCTGACACACTGCTATCGCAGGCAAGCCAGCTCCCACATTTTTACTGTGTTTCTTCAGGGGCGGTAGAGGTGGGCGTGGCCCGCTCGATACAGTGAGGATTCGCTGAAACTGTCACTCGCCAACACCCGGCCCACCAAAATCAGCGCGGTACGCCGAAAGCCCTTGGCCGCTACCTTCCCGGCAATATCCGCCAGGGTACCCACCGCCCAATCCTGATCCGGCCAGGTCGCCCGATGCACCACGGCAATCGGGCAGTCCGCGCCATAGTGAGGCAACAACTCGGCCACGATCTTCTCCAGATGATTCACCCCCAGGTGAATCGCCATGGTCGTGCCATGCTGCGCCAGGCTGCTGAACGCCTCGCCCTCGGGCATCGCCGTCTTGTCGGCATAACGCGTCAGAATCACGCTTTGGGCAATGTCCGGCAGGGTCAGTTCAGCCTCCAGCAACGCCGCACAGGCCGCTACGGCGGTGACGCCGGGAATGATCTGGAAAGGAATTCCCAGCTCCCGCAACAGGCGAATCTGCTCGCCAATCGCGCCATACAAACTCGGGTCCCCGGAATGCACGCGCGCCACGTCCTGGCCTTTCCCGTGGGCGGTCTTGATCAGCTCGATGATCTGTTCCAGATGCAATTCAGCACTGTTGACCACCAACTCCGCCCGATGCCCCTCAAGCACCGCCGCCGGTACCAGCGAGCCGGCATAGATAATCACCGGGCAACTGCGAATCAGCCGCTGGCCCTTGACGGTAATCAGTTCCGGGTCGCCTGGGCCTGCGCCGATGAAAAAGACAGTCATGGATACATTCCTGTGAAAAAAAGCACGCGAGCAGGCCTTCAGATGAAGATTGCTCATGATCGAAGCTGATGATTATCGGGAATTCAGCCGGCGCAAGCCAATGCAAAGGTGGCCTGGGCGGTTTTTTTGCGCGTGATCAACAGCGTGGCAGGGCGCTGGGACAGGTGTTCAGCCAGGGCCAGGGCGGCACTTTCGGCGATGCCGTAGCAGCCGGTGTGGGTAAAAACGGTGTCTGACTTATGGCTCAGTCGATCTTCATAAGGCAGCAGTTGAGCCGTATTAAAAAACGTCAAAGGCAGCTTCAGAGCCTGGGACAGTGCGAGCAACCCCGGCTCATCCTGCTTGCGATCGATACTGGCCAATGCGCTGATGCGGTGGCGCTCAATGCCACCCTCGGTGAGGGCGGCATTGAACAGCTCAAGCAGGGCGTCGACAGGACAACCCCGCTGGCAACCCAGGCCAACCGCGAGGATCATGCAGAATACTGGCCATCACGGTTACGGCGGAACAACCAGGCACTGATCAGGCCCAGCGCCAGCCAGAAGGCCACGTTGGTCAGTTGCGAGGCGATCTTGAACTGAGCTTCCAGCGCCTCTGGCGCCAGCATCGAGTGGACTTCCGGCTGTGGCGCGCCAATCACGTGGGGCACCGCCAGGATCGCCGCGCCCAGCACTTTCAGCAGCCAATTGCGGCCGAACACGATCAGCGCGATACCGGCGGCGGTAGAGGCTGCGGTGCCGATCCACCAGATTTGTCGTTGTGCCAGGTCAGCAGCGGCAGTGCCCGGCAATTCAGGCGGCAAACCCAGGGTCGGCGCCAGCACGAACGTGGCGTAACCGGCCAGGCCCCACAGCAGACCTTGGGCCGTACGGGTCGGCGCACGCAGGGTGTACAGGCCGGCAAGCATCAGGGCAAAGCCCACTGCAACCACCAGGTTGCCGCCAGTGGTGGACAGCACACGCTGCCAGCCGTCTTCCGGCTCCCAGGCTTCTGCGTCGTGGGTGTGAGCGGCAGCCCCGGCATGCTCATGCACTTCGGTGGCGGCCGGGGCGTTTTCGAAGGTTTCCGCCTGCAAAATCAACGGAGCGACCCAGAAGCTTTGCAGTAGGGTCAGCAACAAGGCGGCCAAGAGACCGGTAAAACCTGCGGTTTGCGCAATACGCTTGATCATGTCGGCAGGTCTCAGTGGCACGGGAACGCGGCGCTGTGGCGGGTATCGTGGGCGGCGTTGTGCACCGCTTCGATATGCGAGAACCCGGCGAAATACACCAGGCACGCGCCGAGGATCGACGCGCCGATGGCGGCGGTCAGGCGTTGGCTCAGGGTGGCGGTGGTGCTGGCGGTAGAGGCGGTGCTGGTGATGATCGACATGGCGCGTCCCTTCTGGGTTTCAGGGTGACACGAGCGCATGAAAACCCCGCGAGCCAGGCACGCAGGGTTTTGAACAGCGCCCGCCCACCGCGGGTTTGTTATCTGATTTTTTCGGGCCGGTCTCCGGGCTTGCGAGGGGCATGTATAGCCTGAAAGCATCGCCTTCCCATGCCTTAACGACACAGTGGATCTGACACTTCGCTCGCTTACCGTTGCGGGGGCAGCACCGGACTCGTCATGCCCTTGAATAAAAGCATATGACTCACCGGTTTCCCGTTTCACCCTGTGAAGGGCACCCGAAACAAGATGTGTAGGAGAGCATGGCCGGGCGATGGGCGTCAAATCGCCGGTTTAACTCCAGCGTTTGAACAGCACGCTGGCATTCACGCCGCCAAACCCGAAACCATTGGAAATCGCGTATTCAATCGGCAACTGCCGGGCTGTGCCGCGAATCAGGTTCAGCCCGGCAGCGGCGGGGTCGGGGTTGTCCAGGTTGAGGGTGGCCGGGGTAATCTGGTCGCGCAAGGCAAGCACGGTGAAGATCGCCTCAATCCCGCCCGCCGCGCCCAGCAGGTGGCCGGTCGCCGATTTGGTGGCACTGATAGCGACAGTCGAGTCTGCTCCGAACAGCGTATTGATCGCTGCCAGCTCGCCGTTATCGCCCACCGGCGTGGAGGTGGCATGGGCGTTCAGGTGCTGGATCTGTGCCGGTGTGATCCCGGCCTGGGCAATCGCCAATTCCATCGCCCGTCGGGCACCCGAGCCATCTTCCGGCCCCGACGTCATATGATAAGCGTCTGCGCTGGTGCCATAACCCACCAACTCCGCAATCGGCGTCGCGCCCCGGGCCAGCGCATGCTCCAGTTCCTCGATCACCAATAAGCCGGCGCCTTCGCCCATTACAAACCCATCGCGGCCTTGATCGAACGGGCGCGAAGCGAGTGCCGGTGTGTCGTTGTAATCGCTGGACAGCGCACGCGCCGCGGCAAAACCGCCGAGGCTGACCCGGTGGATGCAGGCTTCGGCGCCGCCACATACGGCGATGTCGATTTCGCCGGCGCGGATCATCCGTGCGGCATCACCAATCGCTTGCACGCCGGCGGCGCAGGCGGTGACCGGGGAACCCAGCGGGCCTTTCAGATGATGCTGGATCGACACATGCCCGGCGGCCATGTTGCCGAGGAATGACGGAATCGTGAATGGCGACAGGCGGCGCGGCCCTTTGCTGTCCGCGGTGCGCACTGCCTCGGCAATCGCGGGGAAGCCACCCACGCCGGAGGCGATAATGGTTGCGGTGCGTTCTTGCTGCGCCGGGGTTTGCGGTGCCCAGCCGGCTTGCGCCAAGGCTTCCTGCGCAGCGGCGAGGGCAAACACGATGAACCGATCCATCTTGCGTTGCTCTTTGGCGGAGATCACGCTGTCGGGGTCGAAACCGGCGTGTGGGTCCTGATCACGGCCCAACACCTGGCCGCCAATGCTGATTGCCAGGTCCCCGACCAATTCCTCGGGCAGCCGGCGGATGCCGGACTCGCCGGCCAGCAAGCGTTTCCAGGTCTGTTCCACGCCGGTTGCCAGCGGGGTCACTGCACCCATGCCGGTCACAACAATTCGCTTATTCATGATCGCTTAGCTCCGCAATTTCAGTTTGGTAGCAATGCTGCGACGAAACTATCATTATGAAAGTAACATCGAACAGCTTAAATTTTCGGGGCCGCCCCACAGAGGAACTGCAATGCAACGTAAGTCGCTGGTGAATGCCGAATGCCCGGTAGCCCGTGGAGTGGAAAGGGTAGGCGAGTGGTGGAGCATCCTGATCATGCGCGATGCGCTGCAAGGCTTGCGGCGTTTTGACGAGTTCTCCCAGAGCCTGGAGATCGCCCCCAACATGCTCACGCGCCGGCTCAACAGCCTGGTGGAGGCGGGGTTGCTTGCGCGCCGGCAATACAGCGAGCGGCCGCCGCGTTTCGAGTACGTGCCGACGCCTATGGGCGAGGACTTCCGGGTGGTGATCATGGCGTTTATCGGCTGGGGCAACCGCCACTTCGCCACCGAAGGTGAAAGCCTGCAGTTGGTCGACCGGGAAACCCGGCGCCCAGTGGAAGTGGCCGTGGTGGAAGCCGGCAGCGGCGCGCGCGTGCCCGTCGAGCAATGCAGCGTGCAAGCCGGGCCGGCAGCGAGCGAGGGCATGCTGGAGCGCCTGGCGCTGCTTCGCGCCAAGCGCTCGGACATTGACCCGTCCCCGCGCACTGCGTAGCCTTGCACGTTCGAGGTTCTTCGGCCCAGGTCGAAGCTAAGAAGGGAACGCGGTCAATGCCGCGGCTGCCCCCGCAACTGTAAAGGGTTTATCTGACTGCCACGCCACTGCCTGAACAAGGCGGGAAGGCGCAGCCAGCGCCGGCTTCATCGCCGGCAAGCCCCAAGCCAGGAGACCT
The DNA here is from genome assembly GCF_036346535.1 of Pseudomonas sp. Z18(2022). Taxonomy (NCBI): domain Bacteria; kingdom Pseudomonadati; phylum Pseudomonadota; class Gammaproteobacteria; order Pseudomonadales; family Pseudomonadaceae; genus Pseudomonas; species Pseudomonas sp. Z18(2022). Next base: position 6,760 of record NZ_JAOTOA010000026.1, on the reverse strand, counting down.
GCCTCGCAACCGATTTTCTACTTCAACCGGGCGGGGTGATCCGGTGGCGAATTCTGCTTCTGCGCACCCGCGCAGGGCCACTCGTCCCGTATGCCCGCCCCAAAGGGCATCCGATGAAAACACTGGCCAAACTCCCCGTCACCATCGTTACCGGCTTCCTCGGCTCGGGCAAGACCACCTTGCTGCGCCACATGCTGGACAACGCCCAGGGGCGCCGCATTGCAGTGATCGTCAACGAGTTCGGCGAGCTGGGCATTGACGGTGAAATCCTCAAGCAATGCTCCATCGGCTGCACCGAGGAAGAAGCCAACGGCCGCGTCTACGAGCTGGCCAACGGTTGCCTGTGCTGCACCGTCCAGGAGGAATTCTTCCCGGTGATGCGCGAACTGGTGGCGCGCCGCGGCGACCTCGACCATATCCTCATTGAAACCTCGGGCCTGGCCCTGCCAAAACCGTTGGTCCAGGCGTTCCAGTGGCCGGAAATCCGCAGTGCCTGCACCGTTGACGCGGTGATCACTGTGGTCGACAGCCCGGCCGTGGCCGCCGGCACCTTCGCCGCGTTCCCGGACCAGGTCGACGCCCAGCGCAAACTCGACCCGAACCTGGACCACGAATCCCCACTGCACGAGCTGTTCGCCGACCAGTTGGCCAGTGCCGACCTGGTGATCCTCAACAAGTGCGACCTGATCAGCCCTGAAGACCTGGCCCGTGTGCGCCTGGAAGTGGCCGAAGAGCTGCCGCCAGCGGTAAAAGTCATTGAAGCCAGCAGCGGTCGCCTGCCGCTGGACGTATTGATCGGCCTGGGCGCCGGCTCCGAAGAGCACATCGACGGCCGCCACAGCCACCACGATCATCACCATGAAGGTGAAGACGACGACCACGACCACGACGCCTTCGACTCCATCTCCATCGAACTGCCCCAGGCCGACGAAAGCCTGCTGCTCGACGCCCTGACCCAACTGGTGGTCCAGCACGGCATCCTGCGTGTCAAGGGTTTCGCCGCGATCCCCAACAAACCGATGCGCCTGCTGATCCAGGGTGTGGGCACGCGTTTCGACAAGCACTTCGACCGCGCCTGGCGCGCCGATGAGCCACGCGCCACGCACCTGGTGCTGATCGGCCAGGAACTGGACGCCGCCTTGCTCGAAGCGCAATTGCGCGCTGCCCTCAGCGTTTAACCCATGCACCTGCTCAGGACCCAGCCCGGCGGTTTCGTCTCGGATGACAACATTGCCGACCTTGGCCAAACCCCCGCCGAGCTGGTGATCCTGTGCAGCGGTGACTCGAGCCTGGCGCTGCTGGCCGAAGCGGCTCAGCAGTTGCCCGAGGATTACCCGAGCCTGCGCCTGGCCAACCCGATGCAGGTGCAGAACCATGCCTCGGTCGACCTGTATGTGGACGAGGTGCTGCGCCACGCCAAAGTCATCCTGATTTCGCTGCACGGCGGCATTGGTTATTGGCGGTACGGTATCGAGCGTCTGGTTGAACTGGCCGAGCGCGGTGTGCAGCTGATCCTGGTGCCGGGCGATGATCGCCCGGACCCGGAACTCAGCGGCCTGAGCACCGTGGGCGCCGAGGAACGTGACCGGCTCTGGCACTTCCTGCGCCAGGGCGGGTTGGGTAACGCGCTGGACTTTTATCGTTGCCTGGCGGCCGGCTACCTGGGTCGCGATTACGCCTGGGACGAACCGCAAACCCTGCCGCGTACCGCGATTTATCACCCGCACAAAGCCAATGCCCGTCTCAACGATTGGCAGGTGGACTGGCAACCTGGTTTTCCGGTGGCGGCGGTGCTGTTCTACCGCTCTCACTTGCAGGCGGCCAATACCGGCTTTATCGATGTTTTTTGCCAGCGCTTGCAGGCGGCGGGTCTTAATCCGTTGCCGATGGCGGTGGCCAGTCTGAAAGAGCCCGGCTGCCTGACGGTGGTCGAGGACCTGCTGGACGAAGTGCACGCCTCGGTGATTCTAAACACCACCGGCTTTGCCCAATCCAGCCCCGAAGCGCCGCACCTGCGGCCGTTTCGCCGCAACATTCCAGTGATTCAGGCGATTTGCGCCCAGGACAACGAGCCCGGCTGGCAGGCCAGCGAGCAAGGTCTCGGCCCACGGGACCTGGCGATGCACATTGCCTTGCCGGAGCTGGACGGGCGCATCATCAGCCGGCCCATCAGCTTCAAGGACCTGGCCTGGCGCAGCGAGCGCAGCCAGTCTGATGTGGTGTGCTATCGCGCGCAGCCGGAACGCATGGACTTTGTCGCCGAGCTGGCGCGGCGCTGGGTCGAACTGGCGCGGGTGCCCAATGGCGAAAAGCGCATTGCGCTGATCCTCGCCAACTACCCGACCCGGGACGGGCGTATCGGCAATGGTGTGGGGCTCGACACCCCGGCCGCCGCGTTGAATATCCTGCGGGCCTTGAAGACCGAAGGTTATCCGTTGCCGGACGTGCTGCCGCAGAGCGGCACGGCGTTGATCCAGGAACTGCTGGGCGGTGTCAGCAACGACCTCGACAGCCTCGACCTGCGCCCGTGCCACCAAAGCCTCGCGCTCGATGACTATGAAGCGATGTTCAACCGCTTGCCCGAGTCCAACCGCCAGGCGGTGTTGGCGCGCTGGGGCACGCCGCACACCGATCCGATGTTCCGCGACGGGCGCATGATGATCGCCGGCCTGCGCTTTGGCCTGACCTTCGTCGGCATCCAGCCGGCCCGGGGTTATCAGGTGGACGCCAGCGCCGTCTATCACGACCCGGACCTGGTGCCGCCCCACGGCTACCTGGCGTTCTACTTCTGGTTGCGCCAGACCTACGGTGCCCATGGCGTTATCCACGTCGGCAAGCACGGCAACCTGGAGTGGCTGCCGGGCAAGGGCGTCGGGCTTTCCGAGAACTGCTGGCCGGACGCACTGCTGGGTCCGCTGCCGAATATCTACCCGTTTATCGTCAACGACCCGGGCGAGGGTGCCCAGGCCAAGCGGCGCACCCAGGCGGTGATCATCGACCACTTGATGCCGCCGCTGACCCGCGCCGAGACCTACGGGCCGTTGCGCGACCTTGAATTACTGGCTGACGAATATTACGAAGCCCAATTGCTCGACCCACGGCGTGCCCGCGAGTTGCAGAAGGACATCCTCAAGCTGGTGCGCGAAACCCGCATCGACCAGGAACTGGCCCTCGACGAAAATCTCGACAGCGACGCCGACGCCGCGATCTGGTTGCCGCGCCTGGACACTTACCTGTGTGACTTGAAAGAGTCGCAGATTCGCGATGGCCTGCACATCTTTGGTGAGTCACCTGAAGGCCGCATGCGCATCGACACCTTGCTGGCGTTGTTGCGCATCCCCCGGGGTGATGGGCGCGGGCCGCAATCGAGCCTGCTGCGGGTATTGGCCAAGGCTTTTGAGCTGGGCTTCGACCCGCTGGATTGCGCCCTGGCCGAACCCTGGACCGGGCGCCGCCCCTTGGTAATGCAGAAGATTGACTCGCAGTTGTGGCGCACCGCGGGCGACACCCGCGAACGCCTCGAATTGTATGCCGCCCGCCTGATCGAGCAGGCGCTGGAAGGGCCGGTGGAACAGCTTGAAGAGCCGGGCTGGGAGGACGTGAAGTCGGTGATCGAGAGCCTGCGCATTGTCGTCGCGCCGCGCCTGGATGCCTGCGGCCCGGCGGAAATGCGCGGCTTGCTGGATGCCCTGAGCGGGCGTTTTGTGCCCGCCGGCCCTAGCGGTGCGCCGAGCCGAGGCCGCCTGGATGTGTTGCCGACCGGGCGGAATTTCTTCTCGGTGGATGTGCGCAACCTGCCGACCACCACGGCCTGGCGCATCGGTTTCCAGTCGGCGAACCTGATTCTGGAGCGTCACCTGCAAGACCACGGTGACCATCTGCGTCAGCTAGGCCTGTCGGTGTGGGGCACCGCCACCATGCGCACCGGCGGTGACGACATCGCCCAGGCCATGGCACTGATGGGCGTGCGCCCGGTGTGGGCCACGGGCAGCCAGCGGGTGGATGACTTTGAAATCCTGCCCATCAGCCTGCTGGACCGGCCGCGTGTGGACGTGACGTTGCGCGTGTCGGGGTTCTTCCGCGATGCGTTCGCCAACCTGATCCGTCTGTTCGACGCGGCGGTGCAGGCCGTGGCGGCGCTGGACGAACCGGATGACATGAACCCGCTGGCGGCCAAGGTGCGCAGCGAGCGTGAGGCGTTGCGCCTGTCGGGCCTGGACGAGGAAGCCGCGGCGAAGCAGGCCGGCTGGCGGATCTTCGGCGCCAAGCCCGGTGCCTACGGTGCCGGCGTGCAGGGCGCAATCGACGGGCGCCTCTGGCAGAGCCGCGAAGACCTGGCCGAGGTTTACCTGAACTGGGGCGGCTACGCCTATGGCGGCTCCGACGAAGGCACCGCCGCCCGCGAACAGTTTGCCCAGCGCTTGAGCCAGGTGCAGGCGGTGTTGCAGAACCAGGACAACCGCGAGCATGACTTGCTCGACTCCAATGATTACTACCAATTCCAGGGCGGCATGCTCGCCGCCGTGGAAACCCTGAGCGGCGACAAGGCCGCCAGCTATCATGGTGACCACAGCCAGCCGGACCTGCCGAAGGTGCGCACGCTGAAGGAGGAGTTGAACCGGGTGATCCGTGCCCGGGCGGCCAACCCGAAGTGGATCGAAGGGGTGAAGCGCCACGGCTATAAAGGCGCGTTCGAGATGGCGGCCACCGTGGACAATCTGTTCGCGTTCGACGCCACCACGGCGCTGATCGACGATCATCAGTACGCGTTGCTGGCCGACGCCTATTTGCTCGACCCGGACACCCGGGCGTTTGTGCAGCAGCACAACCCGGATGCCCTGCGGGACATGACCGAGCGCATGCTCGAAGCCCAGCAGCGCGGCATGTGGCAGGAGCCCGGGGCGTACCGCGAGGCGTTGGAAAACCTGTTGTTGGATATAGAAGAAGGCAGTTGATGACCGACCTCCCGCATTTCCCGCTGTCCGCCGTAGTCGGTGCCGATGACCTGAAACTGGCCCTGTGCCTGACCGCCATCGACCCGAAGATCGGCGGCGTGCTGATCGAAGGTCCGCGTGGCATGGCCAAGTCCACCCTGGCCCGTGGCCTGGCGGACCTGCTCGCCAGCGGCCAGTTCGTCACGCTGCCCTTGGGCGCTACCGAGGAACGCCTGGTGGGCACGCTGGATCTGGACGCGGCGCTCGGTGACGGTCGCGCCCAGTTTTCCCCGGGCGTGCTGGCCAAGGCCGACGGCGGCGTGCTCTACGTGGATGAAGTCAACCTGCTGCCCGACCATCTGGTGGACCTGCTGCTGGACGTGGCCGCCAGCGGCACCAACCTGATCGAGCGCGACGGGATTTCCCACCGGCATTCGGCGCGTTTCGTGCTGATCGGCACCATGAACCCGGAAGAGGGCGAGTTGCGCCCGCAATTGCTCGACCGCTTTGGCTTCAACGTGGCACTGAGCGGGCACACCCAGCCGGCCGAACGTGGGCAGATCATCCGTCGCCGGCTGGATTTTGACAGCGACCCCCAGGGTTTCTGTGGGCAATGGGCCGATCAGCAGGCCGCGTTGCGCGAGCGCTGCACCCAGGCGCGGGCGCACTTGGAGAGCATCCCGCTGGATGACCACGCGCTGGCGCAGATTACCGAACGCTGCTTTGCCGCTGGCGTGGACGGCTTGCGCGCAGACCTGGTCTGGCTGCGTGGCGCCCGTGCCCATGCGGCCTGGCGGGGGGCGACGGTCATCGGCGACGAAGATATCGAAGCCGTTGCGGAATTCGCCCTGCGCCACCGTCGCCAGGAGCAATCGTCACCTTCGACGCCGCCCGCTGGCGGTCAATCACCCAAGCCCGATGATTCGCCGGAAGGCCAGGGCCAATGGGGCGACATGCCCGCACCTGCCTTGCCGATAGGCGCTCGCCGAGATGTGCCCACCTGGCCAAAAAAGCCCTAGGCATCCGCCCCAAACCTGACGCGGGGGCGGATGCACGGCCCAAGGCGGGTCGACTGAACAAGGGCCGGCGAGGGCGGGCGCGCAGCGCGACCGAAGGTTCGATCAACTGGCCGGGCACCCTGCTCGGCGGGCGGCCGCAACGCCGTGAAGACGTGCTGTACCAACTGCGCAGCCGCACGCCCCATGAACTGTGGCTGGTGATTGTCGATGCGTCGGCCTCCACCCGGCGGCATCAGGCGTTGACGGATGCCAAAGGGTTGCTCGCCCAACTGTTTGACGACGCCTATCGGCAGCGGGCGCGCATGGCGTTGCTCACCGCGAGCGGGCAATCGCCGAAATGGCAGGTGCAGGGATTAAAGGCGGCTAAGGGGCTTGGTCATTGGCTTGACGGGCTCGGTGCAGGCGGCGGTACGCCCTTGTTGGCGGCGCTGACAGAGGCAGGCCATTGGCTGGTGGCCCGGCGCAAGCGGTATCCGGCGGAGCAGCAGCGTTTGCTGGTGGTCACGGATGGGCGGCTGAAGGATGTGGCGGGGTTGCCGCAACTGGACTGCCCGGGCTTGCTGGTGGATATCGAGCGTGGGCCGATTCGGTTGGGGAGGGCAAAAGAGCTGGCGACCGGATTGCGGGTGGACTACTGGCACATTGATAACTTGTAAAAAGTCGAAACGGGAAGCGCCTTGCTTGTAAAGAGGAATCTTCTGACATTATTCACCGATAGCAAATCTTTACTCTCTGGCCTCTCGCAAAGTCCAGGGATGAAAAGGCATGACCTCCAGCGCATCACCCTTCCCGTTTTTCGACCACAGT
>NZ_JAOTOA010000025.1:0-79291 GCF_036346535.1 Pseudomonas sp. Z18(2022) | reverse complement strand
AAGCGAGGTGCCGAGTGGTGGGGCAAGAGCGTTTTGCTTACTTTTGCGCTTTTCAAAAGTGAGCCGCTGTAAGAGCGGAACCCATATCGGCCGTTACAAAAACAACGGATATGTACACCCACCCACCCACGCCCACAAAAAAACCTTGGCCAAACCAGTCACCCAAGTTGAAAGCTTTGACCATTGCCCGCCCAGCCCTCTAGAGCGACTATTTCACCGGTCTACGTACCCATCCTGAAAACAAAAAAACACACAGGGATTTGAAGCGATGCGTGATTACTCGGCTGCCACCACCCAATTCAACTACCAACACACCGTCGACGCCGCCCTGTCGGGCAACCTGCAGGCACTCAACGCCTGTGTCGAATGTTGCGACCGCCACGCATTACCCGGCCGCATCGCGCTGTTCTGGGAGGGCAAGGACGGCCGCAGCGCCACCTCCACCTTCACCCAATTGCAAGACCAGGCCGCCCGCTTCGCCAACTTCCTCCTGGCCCAGGGCGTAAAGCGCGGTGACAAGGTCGCCGGCCTGCTGCCACGTACCGCCGAGTTACTGGTTGTCGTCTTCGCCACCTGGCGCATCGGCGCGGTCTATCAGCCGCTGTTCACCGCCTTCGGCCCCAAGGCCATCGAACACCGCCTGACCAGCTCAGGCGCCGCACTGGTGGTGACCGACGCAGTAAACCGCCCCAAGCTCATGGAAGTAGCCGACTGCCCAACCATCGTCACCGTCGCCGGCCCTCAGTGCGAAGGCATCGTGCGCGGCGATTTCAGCTTCTGGGCCGAACTGCCCAACTATTCCAACGCCTGCGAGCCGGTGCTGCTGGGCGCCGAAGATCCATTCCTGCTGATGTTCACCTCCGGCACCACCGGCCCCTCCAAAGCCCTGGCCGTACCGCTCAAGGCCATCGTCGCGTTCCAGAGCTACACCCGCGACGCCGTGGACCTGCGCCCCGAAGACGCATTCTGGAACGTCGCCGACCCAGGCTGGGCCTACGGCATCTATTTCGGCGTCACCGGGCCGTTGTCCATGGGCCACCCGATCACCTTCTACGATGGCCCGTTCACCCTCGAAAGCACCTGCCGCGTCATCAATAAATACGGGATCACCAACCTCACCGGTTCCCCGACGGCCTACCGCCTGCTGATTGCCGGCGGCGAGCAGTTCGCCAAGTCGATCAAGGGCAAGCTGCGCATTGTCAGCAGCGCCGGCGAGCCATTGAACCCGGAAGTGATCCGCTGGTTCGCCGACAACCTCGGCGTGACCATACACGACCACTATGGCCAGACCGAGCTGGGCATGGTGCTGTGCAACCATCACGGCCTGGAGCACCCGGTGCACGTCGGTTCCGCCGGCTTTGCCTCGCCGGGCCACCGCATCGTGGTGCTGGACGACAACCATCAGGAACTGCCGGCCGGCCAGCCGGGCATCCTCGCCATCGACCGCGAGCAATCGCCGATGTGCTGGTTCGCCGGCTACGACGGGGTCAAGACCAAGGCCTTTGTCGGCAAGTATTACCTCAGCGGCGATACGGTGGAGCTGAACCCCGACGGCAGCATCAGCTTTGTCGGGCGCAGCGACGATGTGATCACCACCTCCGGCTACCGTGTAGGCCCGTTCGACGTGGAAAGCGCGTTGATCGAGCACCCCGCAGTCGTGGAAGCCGCGGTGGTGGGCAAGCCATGCCCGGAGCGCACCGAGATCGTCAAAGCCTTTGTGGTGCTCAGCGAGCAATACCGCGCCGAGCCGGCCCTGGCCGAAGAGCTGCGCCAGCACGTGCGCAAGCGTCTGGCCGCCCACGCGTACCCACGGGAAATCGAATTTGTCAGCGAGCTGCCCAAGACCCCGAGCGGCAAGCTGCAACGCTTCATTTTGCGTAATCAGGAAATTGCCAAGGCCCAGGCGGCCACGGCGTGACCCCCTTTTCAAGGAAACAGTGATGCAGATTGAGAACAAGGTTTTTCTGGTCAGCGGTGGCGCTTCCGGCCTCGGCGCGGCGACGGCCGAGATGCTGGTGGCGGCCGGTGCCAAGGTGATGCTGGTGGATTTGAACGCCGACGCGGTCGCCGCCCAGGCGCAGAAGCTCGGCGGGCAGGCCCGCAGCGTCGTCGCGGACATCAGCCAGGAAGCCGCCGCCGAAGCGGCGGTGCAGGCCACCGTGGCCGCCTTTGGTGGTTTGCATGGGTTGGTCAACTGCGCCGGCGTGGTCCGTGGCGAGAAGATCCTCGGCAAAAATGGCCCGCACGTATTGGCCAACTTCGCCCAGGTGATCAACGTCAACCTGATCGGCAGCTTCAACCTGCTGCGCCTGGCCGCAGCGGCCATCGCTGAAACCGAGGCAAATGCCGACGGCGAGCGCGGTGTGATCATCAACACCGCTTCGGTGGCGGCCTTTGACGGCCAGATTGGCCAGGCAGCCTATGCCGCCTCCAAGGGCGCGATCGCCAGCCTGACCTTGCCCGCCGCCCGTGAGCTGGCGCGCTACGGGATTCGGGTGATGACCATCGCCCCCGGCATTTTCGAAACACCGATGATGGCCGGCATGACGCCAGAAGTGCGCGAGTCCCTGGCCGCCGGCGTGCCATTCCCGCCGCGCCTGGGCAAGCCGAGCGAGTACGCGGCGCTGGTGCGGCATATCATTGAAAACAGCATGCTCAACGGCGAGGTGATCCGTCTCGACGGTGCCTTGCGCATGGCGGCCAAATAAGGAGATTTTTCATGACTGATCCAATCGTTATTGTCAGCGCAGTACGTACGCCCATGGGCGGGTTCCAGGGCGACCTCAAGGGCCTGACTGCCCCGCAACTGGGTGCGGCGGCGATACGTGCTGCGGTCGAACGTGCCGGTATCGCCACCGATGCGGTGGACGAAGTGCTGTTCGGTTGCGTACTGCCGGCCGGTCTCGGCCAGGCGCCTGCACGCCAGGCGGCACTGGGCGCTGGCCTGGATAAATCCACCCGCTGCACCACCCTCAACAAGATGTGCGGCTCCGGTATGGAGGCCACCATCCTGGCCCATGACTCGCTGCTGGCGGGCAGTGTGGAGGTGGTGATCGCCGGTGGCATGGAGAGCATGTCCAACGCCCCGTACCTGCTGGACCGCGCCCGCAGCGGCTACCGCATGGGCCACGGCCGGGTACTCGACCACATGTTCCTCGACGGCCTCGAAGACGCCTACGACAAGGGCCGCCTGATGGGCACCTTTGCCGAGGACTGCGCCGAGCACAACGGTTTTTCCCGCGAGGCCCAGGACGCGTTCGCCATTGCGTCCCTGACCCGCGCGCAACAGGCGATCACCGACGGCAACTTCATTGCCGAAATCGTCCCGGTGCAGGTCACCGTGGGCAAGGAACAGAAAACCATCACCCACGACGAACAGCCGCCCAAGGCCAAGCTGGACAAGATCGCTACCTTGAAGCCGGCTTTCCGCGAAGGCGGCACCGTGACGGCGGCCAACTCCAGCTCGATTTCCGACGGTGCGGCGGCGTTGCTGCTGATGCGTGAATCCGAAGCCCACAAACGCGGGCTCAAGCCGCTTGCGGTGATCCACGGCCACGCAGCCTTTGCCGACGAGCCAGGCCTGTTCCCGGTGGCACCGGTGGGTGCGATCCGCAAACTGATGACCAAGACCGGCTGGAACCTCGATGAGGTCGACCTGTTTGAAATCAACGAAGCCTTCGCCGTGGTGAGCCTGGTGACCATGAGCAAGCTGGAGATTCCCCACAGCAAGGTCAATATCCACGGTGGTGCCTGCGCCCTGGGCCACCCGATCGGTGCGTCCGGTGCGCGGATCCTGGTGACCCTGCTCTCGGCCCTGCGCCAGAAAGGCCTCAAGCGCGGTGTTGCGGCGATCTGCATCGGCGGCGGCGAAGCCACGGCCATGGCCGTTGAATGCCTGTATTAAGGAACACCTATGCTCCCGAATGACGAACAACTGCAGATCCGCGAAGCCGCCCGGCAATTTGCCCAGGAGCGGCTCAAACCCTTCGCCGCCGAGTGGGACCGCGAACACCGGTTTCCCAAGGAAGCCATCGGTGAAATGGCCGAGCTGGGCTTTTTCGGCATGCTGGTCCCGGAACAATGGGGTGGCTGCGACACCGGCTACCTGGCCTACGCCATGACCCTGGAAGAAATCGCCGCCGGCGATGGCGCCTGCTCGACCATCATGAGCGTGCACAACTCCGTGGGCTGCGTGCCGATCCTCAAGTTCGGCACTGACCAGCAGAAAGAGCAATTCCTCAAGCCCCTGGCCAGCGGTGCGATGCTCGGCGCGTTTGCCTTGACCGAGCCCCAGGCCGGTTCCGACGCCAGCAGCCTGAAAACCCGCGCCCGGCTGGAAGGCGATCACTATGTATTGAATGGCTGCAAACAGTTCATCACCTCCGGGCAAAACGCCGGGGTCGTGATTGTGTTCGCCGTCACCGATCCGGCCGCCGGCAAACGGGGCATCAGTGCGTTTATCGTGCCTACCGATTCGCCGGGCTACAGCGTGGCACGGGTCGAGGACAAACTCGGCCAGCACGCTTCCGACACCTGCCAGATACTGTTTGAGGACGTGAAGGTGCCGGTGGCCAATCGCTTGGGCGAGGAGGGCGAAGGCTACCGGATCGCCCTGGCCAACCTTGAAGGCGGACGCGTCGGTATTGCCTCCCAGGCAGTGGGCATGGCGCGGGCGGCGTTCGAGGCTGCGCGGGATTACGCCCGCGAGCGGGAAAGCTTTGGCAAGCCGATCATCGAGCACCAGGCCGTGGCGTTCCGCCTGGCGGACATGGCGACGCAAATCGCGGTCGCCCGGCAGATGGTGCATTACGCCGCCGCCCTGCGTGACAGCGGCCAGCCGGCGCTGGTGGAAGCATCCATGGCCAAGCTGTTTGCTTCGGAAATGGCCGAAAAGGTCTGCTCGCAAGCATTGCAAACCCTCGGCGGTTACGGTTACCTGAGCGACTTTCCCCTGGAGCGGATCTACCGCGATGTGCGGGTCTGCCAGATTTACGAAGGCACCAGCGATATTCAACGCATGGTCATTTCACGCAATCTCTGAGGAGCATCTATGAGTTACGAAACCATTTTGCTGGACGTCCAGGGCCGTGTCGGGCTGATCACTCTTAATCGCCCACAGGCGCTGAACGCCCTCAACGCACAGCTGGTCAGCGAGCTGAACCAGGCGCTGGACAGCCTGGAAGCCAACCCGGAAATCGGCTGCATCGTGCTTGCCGGCTCGAAAAAAGCCTTTGCCGCCGGCGCCGACATCAAGGAAATGGCCGAGCTGACCTATCCGCAGATCTATCTCGATGACCTGTTCAGCGACAGCGACCGCGTGGCCAACCGCCGCAAGCCGATCATCGCTGCCGTTAACGGTTTTGCCCTGGGGGGCGGGTGTGAGCTGGCGTTGATGTGCGACTTTATCCTGGCCGGTGACAACGCCAAGTTCGGCCAGCCGGAAATCAACCTCGGCGTGCTGCCGGGCATGGGCGGCACCCAGCGCCTGACCCGCGCCGTGGGCAAGGCCAAGGCCATGGAAATGTGCCTGACCGGGCGGTTTATCGATGCGGTGGAGGCCGAGCGTTGCGGGATTGTGGCGCGGATCGTGCCGGCGGATGAGCTGCTGGATGAAGCGCTGAAAGTCGCGACCCTGATCGCCAGCAAGTCGGTGCCCATCAGCATGATGGTCAAGGAAAGCGTCAACCGCGCGTTTGAAGTGAGCCTGTCTGAAGGTGTGCGCTTTGAGCGCCGGGTGTTCCACGCGGCATTTGCCACGCTGGACCAGAAGGAAGGGATGGCGGCGTTTGTGGCCAAGCGCACGCCGGAGTTCAAGGACAAGTAAAAAGGCAGATCAAAAATATGGGAGCTAATAAGCTCCCATATTTCTTAGTAAAGTCAGCTGGTTACAGCTGATAGTTCTTCAATTCTCTAGCAATCACCATCCGCTGGATCTCGCTGGTGCCTTCGTAGATCTGGGTAATCCGCGCATCCCGGTAGTAACGCTCCACCGGGTAATCTTCCAGATAGCCATAACCCCCATGAATCTGCATCGCTGAGGAGCACACCTTCTCGGCCATTTCCGAGGCAAACAGCTTGGCCTGGGACGCTTCCGACAGGCACGGCTTGCCGGCACTGCGCAAGCGGGCGGCATGCAGGATCAACAAGCGCGCAGCGTTGAGGCGGGTTTGCATATCGGCCAGCAGGTTGGCCACGCTCTGGTGCTCAATGATCGCCTTGTCGAACTGCACCCGGTCACGGGCATAGGCCAGTGCCGCTTCAAAGGCGGCCCGGGCGATCCCCAGGGCCTGGGCGGCAATCCCGATGCGCCCGCCTTCAAGGTTGGACAGGGCGATGGCCAGGCCTTTGCCGCGTTCGCCCAGCAGGTTGGCTTCAGGCACGGTGCATTGGTTGAGCGTGACGGCGCAGGTGTCGGAGGCACGAATGCCCATCTTGTGTTCGGTACGGTCGACCACGAAGCCCGGGGTGCTGGTGGGCACGAGGAATGCCGAGATGCCTTTCTTGCCCAGGTCCGGGTCGGTCACTGCAAACACGATCGCCAGTTTGGCGCGCTTGCCGTTGCTGACAAATTGCTTGGCGCCGTTGATGACCCACTGGCCGTCCCGCAGTTCGGCGCGGGTACGCAGGTTATGGGCTTCGGAACCGGCCTGGGGCTCGGTGAGGCAGAAGCAGCCGATGGCCTGGCCGCTGGCCAGTTCGGCCAGCCAGGTTTCCTTCTGCTCCTGTGAGCCGTAGTTGAGGATTGGCCCGCAACCCACTGAATTATGGATACTCATCAGGGCGCCGGTGGCGCCGTCACCGGCAGAAATCTCTTCTACCGCCAGTGCGTAGGCCACGTAGTCGACGTAAGTGCCGCCCCATTCCTCGGGGACCACCATGCCCAGCAACCCCAGCTCGCCCATCTTGGCCACCAGGGCATCGTCAATCCAGCCGGCCTTTTCCCACGCCTGGGCGTGAGGCGCAATTTCGCCACGGGCAAAGTCCCGAGCCATGTCGCGGATCATTATCTGTTCTTCAGTAAATTCAATATCTTGCATGACTTATTTCTCGTTCTTATCGAAGTCGCGGAAGAAGCTCTCGACATGATCAGCCTCCAACGCCTGGAGGGTCGGAGGGTTCCAGCGAGGGGTTTTGTCCTTGTCGATCAGCAGGGCGCGCACGCCTTCGATCAGGTCGCCCCGGGCGAACCATTGGCGGTCCAGGTGCAATTCCAGGGCGAAGCACTGCTCCAGGTGCAGATGACGGCCACGGCGCAGCATCTGCAGGGTGACGGCCATGGCCAGGGGCGAGCGGGTTTGCATCAGGCTGGCGGTGGTCAATGCCCAGTCATGGCTGTCGGCGACGGTGACTTGCTGCAACTGCTCGACGATGCTCGGTACGTCCGGCAAGGCAAAGAAGTGATCGATAGCCGGGCGAAGTGCGGCCAGTGGCGCATCGGGCAATTGCTGCACCGCCAGGCCGGCCAGCAGGCCTTGCAGGTCCTTGAGGGGTGAATCGTGCCATTTCAGGCGGTCCAGGCGCTGATCGAGCTCGCTCAGCTTGGCGCTGTCGAGGTACCAGTCGGCAAGCCCGCAATACAGGGCGTCGGCCGCCCGGATCTGCACGCCGGTCACACCGAGGTAGATCCCCAGTTCGCCGGGAATACGCGGCAGGAAGTAGCTGCCGCCCACGTCAGGGAAATAGCCGATGGCCACTTCCGGCATCGCCAGGCGGCTGCGTTCGGTGACCACTCGCAGGTCGGCGCCTTGCACCAGGCCCATGCCGCCACCGAGGACAAAGCCGTCCATCAACGCCAGGACTGGCTTGCGGTAGTGGTGAATGGCGAGGTCGAGGGCGTATTCCTCGACGAAGAAGTCTTCATGGAGGGTGTCGCCGCTCTTGAAGCTGTCGTACAACGAACGAATGTCGCCGCCAGCGCAGAAGGCTTTTTCCCCGGCGCCGCGCAACACCACGGCGTGCACCTGGGGGTCGTTTGCCCAGGCCTGCAAATGCCGGCTGAGGCTGCGGACCATGTCCAGGGTAATGGCATTCAGGCCGGCGGGGCGATTGAGGGTCAGGTGACCTATGTGGTTGCGGACTTCAGCCAGGACCTCGTCATGCACGATCCCGGCGCTGCTTGCCTCGGATGAAACCTGAGCAGTCATCTCTAACTCCCTGCTTTTATTGTTCTTTATCAAGATGTTCGCGGGCGAACCATCTCGCGATCGTACCAGTGCAAATTTGCCAAGTACAAGTCGGAATCCTGCAGGTCGTTTTTGCATTTTTGCATGAGGGACGGCATCACCCCTGGCGTTGGAAAACCGCCCCGATTGCACGCCGCCGGGCATACCGCTCGCTGGCCTGGATCAGCTCTTCCAGCTCCTGTGGGGTCACATCCACGAACTGCTCGCGCTCGGCCAGTGCCTGCTTGAGGTCTTCGGCGCTGATGCCGGGGGTGTCGGTGACCGTTGCCATAAAGTTCGGCGCGGCGGCTTCGCTGGCGCCTTTGGGGTAACGCGTGCGTGTCGCGTTGTTGTACGCCAGGGCGCACGCGAGCAGGGCGGCGGCGCCCAGCATGACCGCGGCCACTTCCTGCCAGCCCAGGGCGATGGAGGCGGGGTCCGCCAGCACCAGGCTCATGGCCAGCCCACCCGCAGGCGGGTGCAGGCAACGCAGCCAGCAGATCAGGATCACGGTCATCCCGGCGGCCAGGCACGCGCTGCCCAGGGTACGTCCCAGCACCCGGGCCACCAGCAACGCAACAATGGCGGCACACAAGTAGCTGCCGATGATCGACCAGGGTTGCGCCAACGCGCCCGATGACACGGCAAACAGCAACACGGCCGATGCCCCGAGCGGGCCGATGAGGTGCAACGCCACCTCCATGCCGAATAATTGGGCACATACCCAGACACTGAACAGTGTGCCCAGGGCCATGCCGATGGCGGCACGGCTCCATTCGGCGGGGCGGGTGTTGACGGCAGCGGGTAACCAGCGAGCAAGCATTAACGAGAGATCCATAAAACGGGCGAAAAAAAAGGCTTGTCTGGTTTCCCGGAAAAGCCCTTCAAAAAAGTTCCTGCATTTGGGGGAGGAACCTGCGCAGTGTGCCCATCGAGCAAGGTTGCCGCCAATGCATATTAATGCAGGTCAAATGCAGTATTTTTGCAGTTAACCGGTCTCAGCCAAAGGGTATCAACCCGGTTGGGCGTGGCAGGGGGCTACTGATCTTGCCCAGCACCCGGTCATTGGTTTCCTCGTTGATCAGCAGGTTCTGTACGTTCTCCCTCAATGATGGATTGTTGGCCAGCGGCCCCTTGAGCACCACCAGCGCATCGCGCAGTTCCATCAGCCGATCCAGTTTGGGAATGGCGACGTAGCCGACATTGACCTGTGCAGGCGCTGTCTGGTCTGTGGGTGGCAAACCTGTCGCAACAGAGGGGTCGGGCAATGGTTGATCGGACACGGAGCATTCCTCTAGATGAAATAAACGGCAGGTTAAATGCTGTTTGAACTTATTTATTGTTATTGCAGCTCTGTCTATAACGGGCGTTTTGTTGTTTCTTTCAATATTGTCATGAAGGCCCTGGGGCGAGCGTTTGGCGATACTGGAAATACCTGGAAGGTAGTAACTAATTAACTCACTTGGCTGGCGAGTCTACAGTTGGGGACTTTGAGCGGGAAGGGGAGTTGCATCGCTGGTTACGTATAGATGCGTAGGATTTTTCTCGATAGTTACTATCTAGAAAGTTGCAGAAGTTGTTGGGCAAAGAAGTTTCTTACATGCACAGTGGTCCGAAGCTACTTATGCGTCTGGCGGCAGGACAAGCGGATTGCCCGCTTATCCTACCGCCAGTTATCAAGGCTGAGGGAGTTTAACCAAGTGCAGCAGCACATACGGGTTCTTGTCGAACTGCCCGGTCAGTACCGGCACCAGTGAGCGAAACCGGGGATCAGTCAACCCTTCAAAGTCCGCCTGGCTCATGATCAGCCAGGCCGGCGCCTGAATCGGTGTCAACTCGGCGGGCAGTTGGGTAAACAGCGGCACCCGGTCGCAATCGAGGTTGACCACGAACTTGATGGCTTTCGCGTCCTTGCCCAGCGCGTGCAGCACCAACGGCGCGCGTTCCTGCTGGATCAGCGCCTGGGCCTGAAGGGTAAAGGTGCGGGTGTCATACAAACGACGCGTCAGGGGCTCGACCATCACGATATACGTCAGCCACACAGCCAGCACCGCACCCAAAGCGGGGCCCAGGTAGCGAAGGCGCGGTTTGAAAAGAAACACCAGTGCCAGGGTCTGGAACGCGATCAGGATGCCGAACACCGGATTGAGGCTGCCGATCTGCTCCGGGAAGCGATGACGCGCCACGAACAAGCCTGCGATCAGCAACCCTGGAACCACGGTCCAAAGCGCCAGCATCAGCCAGCGCAGCCCGGCGAACAGCCGCCCGCGTGAGACCTGGAACGGATACGCGGCGATGATCGCCGCCATCGGCAGCATCGGCAGCACATAGCGAGCCTTTTTCGCCTGGGGTACCGACAGGCCGATCATCACGATCAGGCTCGCTGCGAGGCAGTACAGCACCAGTTTCAGCGCCGGCCCCTTGTTTTCGCGGCCGCCTGCGGCAATCGCAATCAGCGCCAGTATGGCCAGCGGGTATGCCGGGGCGTAGTTGCCCAGCGAACTGGTGAAGTAATACAGCACGCTGCCGGAACCTTCAGTACCGTCCATACGGCCGAGGAACTGCATGCGGATCACGTCCTGCATGAACACTTCGCCACCGCTGAGCTTGGCCAGCAGCAACAGCAGGCCGACACACGCGGCCAGCAACGCCAGCGCCAACAGGCCAAAACTGAACAGCTGCCGCCATTGGCGATTGATCAGGTAATAACTGCAGAGCATGCCGGTGGGAATCACCAGGCCGATCGGCCCGCGGATTGCGAAGCCCAGGATCAGCAGCAGAAACAGCCAGTGCAGGCGTTTGCCGGCGCCGAAGTGGTCATGGGCATACCCCAGGTAAAACACTGCCAGGGCCACGGCGGCCAGCATCTGGTCGAGGGACACGGCGCGGGTTTCGCTGATGAAGGTACTGCTGAGCAGCATCACCGCGATGCTCAGCAGCGCCCAGCGCCGTGAGTAGGGTGCCGTCAGCCGGTACACCAGCACCACGATCAGCGCCGAAGCGATGGCCGTGGGCAGCCAGGCCGTCAGGCTGGTGACCTGCCCGAGAGGCAGGGACAGCAGCCAGGTCATCAGCGTCGAGGTGGCCAGGTAATCGGCATACGGTTGCCCGTATGTCGTCGGGAAGAACCCAGGCCCATGGCGCAGCATCTCCTGGGCGAACAGTACGAAGCGCGAATCAAAGCCGATGATTGCCTGGTTCCAGTTGCCCGCGACAAACAGGACCAGAGCCAGGAGCCCCATTACCCATGAGTGGCGGCGGATCGTCGGGCTGAGCAGGGGCGGATGAGCTTTGTCCACGTCTTAGGCTTCCTCGGCCTGAGGCACCCAGTTTTGCTGGGGGATCGGCAAATTGCAGGAATCGCCGCGGCCCATCGGGAAGTACTGGATGCCTTTGCGCGCCAGGCGCTCGCCGTCGTACAGGTTGCGGCCGTCGAAGATCACCGGGGTTTTCAGGCGTTGCTGGATCAAGTCGAAATCCGGGGCCTTGAACTGCTGCCATTCGGTGCAAATGATCAAGGCGTCGGAGCCGCTGAGGGTCGATTCCGGGGTGCCCATCAGCATCAGGCGCGGGTCATCGCCGTAGATGCGTTGGGTTTCCTGCATGGCTTCGGGGTCAAACGCGCGCACATTGGCGCCGGCGGCCCACAGGGCTTCCATCAGTACTCGGCTTGGCGCATCGCGCATGTCGTCGGTGTTGGGTTTGAAGGCCAGGCCCCACAAGGCGAAGGTCTTGCCCTTGAGGTCGCCCTTGAAGAACGCGTTGGCGCGTTCGAACAGCTTGCTCTTCTGGCGCTGGTTGATGGCTTCCACGGCTTCCAGCAGGTCGCTGGAGCAGTTGGCCGCCTTGGCGCTGTGGATCAGGGCACGCATGTCCTTGGGGAAGCACGAGCCGCCATAACCGCAGCCCGGGTAGATAAAGTGGTAACCAATGCGCGAGTCGGCACCAATGCCCAGGCGCACCGCTTCGATATCGGCGCCCAGGTGTTCGGCCAGCTCGGCGATCTGGTTGATAAAGCTGATCTTGGTGGCCAGCATGCAGTTGGCGGCGTACTTGGTCAGTTCGGCGCTGCGCAGGTCCATGAAGATGATGCGGTCGTGGTTGCGGTTGAACGGTGCGTACAGTTCGCGCATCACCTCGCGCACCTCTTCACGTTCACAGCCGATGACGATGCGGTCCGGGCGGCGGCAGTCGGCCACGGCCGAGCCTTCCTTGAGGAATTCCGGGTTGGAGACGATATCGAACTCCAGGTGGCGGCCGGCAAGGTGCAGGGCCTTTTCCATATGCGCGCGCAAGGTGTCGCCGGTGCCGACGGGCACGGTGGATTTTTCCACCAGGATCACCGGTTCGATCCGGTGACGGGCCACCGCGTCACCTACCGACAGCACGTACTTGAGGTCGGCCGAACCGTCTTCATCCGAAGGCGTGCCCACGGCAATGAACAGCACTTCGCCGTGTTCAACGGCGAGTTTCTCGTCATAGGTAAACGTCAGGCGACCGCCTTCGAGGTTTTCCTTGACCATGGCCGCCAGGCCCGGCTCAAAAATGCTCACGTGGCCTTGTTGCAGCAACTTGACCTTGTTCTCGTCTACGTCCATGCAGATGACATCGTGGCCGACTTCGGCCAACACGGTGGCCTGCACCAGACCGACGTAACCGCTACCAAATACACTGATTTTCATGGGGCATTCCTGGGACTTGTGGTGCTAGCACGACGAGAGTTGATAGTCAGGACTCCGAGAATGACCAAGGCCACTCCCGCAGTTTTTGAAACCGAAAAATGTTCGTTGAACACCGGCAGGCTGGCCGCCAGCAGGTACACCAGCGCGTAGCTGATGCTGAGCAGCGAATACGCGCGGCCCAGTGGCAAATCTTTCAGCGCGCCGAGCCAGCAGAGCATCGACAGCGCATAGGCGATGATCGCCAGGGTCACCACGCCCAGTGCGCCGAAGTCGATGGCGCCGGCGTTGAAGGCTGTCAGCCATTCGGTGGGCAGCGGCAGGCGCGTCATGCTCCAGCGCATGCCCAACTGCGCACCGCTCACCAGTGCAACGCTGCCCAGGGCCAGGGCAAAACCGCGCGCGCGACTCATACCTGGCGCCCCAGCAACACCACACCGGCAATCACCAGCAGCACGCCGAACCAGTGGCGGCCATCGATGTGTTCGTGGAATACAAAACGCGCCACCAGGGTCACCAGCACAAAATTAAGGCTGAGCATTGGGTAAGCGATGCCGACTTCCAGGCGTTGCAGCACCAGCAGCCACACCAACAGGCCCAGGCCCAGGCATACCAGCGCGGACCACAACCACGGCGAGCGCAGCTTCAAGGCCCAACCGTCGGGTTGGTCGCGCCAGCCTTCAACCGCGTATTTCTGCGACACCTGGCCCATGCAGGTCAGCAGGCAGGCGGCCAACAACAGCAGCAACGTGGTCATGGCGCACTCTGCGGGAAGATCAGAATCACGATATTGCCCTGCTCGTAACGCTTGCCATCTTTGGGCAGCAGCTCCACTTCCTGGCGCTCGTCATCACCCTTGACCCGCATCACCACGCCCACCGAACCCTGTTTGCGCGCATCAGTCATCCATTGCTCGACATGGGCGGCATCGATCTTGCGGTAAGCGGTGTCCGGGAAGGCGATGCCGTATTTCACTTCGCCAACGGTGTTGTAGAGCATCACTTCGGGACGCTGCAGGCGCCACGACAACGCCGAGGCCGCACCCAGGTCGTTGCTCAGCAACGCGGTGGTTGGCTGCAGCTCCTGGAGGTGGTCGATGATGAACTGGTCGGGGGTCTTGTTATAAACCACCGAGTGCGGCAGCGCGGCCGGCACCAGGGCCACCAGCAACCAGCTGCCGATCACCGGCGCGGCCCACATATGCAACGGGCGGGCGGCTTGCAGCAGGTTGGCGATGATCCAGCCGAACAGGAAGATGAACACCAGCACCAGGCTCAAGGTTTCCTGGCCGTGCTCATACACCGGCTTCTTCAATTGGAACCAGGTCAGGGCCAGCAGCCCCAGCACGCCGATGATCAGGTTCAGCCAGCCGTTGATGCGCAGCACGCGGCCACGGGCCTGAGCCAGCTTGTCGGCCAGGGTATGGCCCATCAGCAACGCCAGTGGCAGCAGGCACGGCATGATGTATGACGGCAGCTTGCCCTTGGCCAGGCTGAAGAACGCCAAAGGCATCAGCAGCCAGAACAGCAGGAAGGCGATCTTGGCACTGCGCTTTTCCAGCCACGCCTGTTTGACGGTGGACGGCAGCAGGGCCATCCACGGCAGAACGAACGCCACCATCAGCGGCAGGTAGTACCAGAAAGGTTCGGAGTGCTGGGCGTCTTCACCGGCAAAACGCTGGATGTGCTCGTGCCAGAAGAAGAAGTTCCAGTAATCCGGCTCCTGGGCATGCACCATCAGCGCCCACGGCAGGCTGACGACAATCGCCACCACCACGGCCACCAGGCCATAGGTGAGCAGTTCACGAAAGCGTTTTTGCCAGATCATGTAGGGCAGGGCGATCAGCACCGGCAGCAACCACGCCAGGAAACCCTTGGTCATGAAGCCCATGCCGCAGGCGAACCCGAGCAAGGCCCACGACCACAGGCGGCCACGGGTGGTAGTGCTGTCGGCGCAGAACCACAGTGCGGCCCCGGTCAGGTTGACCCAGAAGGTGAACTGCGGGTCGAGGTTGGCGTAGCCCGCCAGGAACGCGACGCTGACGAAACTCATGTACAGCACGGTGCTGACCAGGCTCTTGCGCGGGTCGTTCCACAAGCGCCGGGCCACGCCGTACACCAGCAGAATGCTCAAGCCGGTGCTCAGGGCCGAGGCGAAACGCACGCCGAACAGGTTCTGGCCGAATATCGCCTGGCCCAGCGCGATCATCCAGTACCCGGCAGCGGGTTTTTCGAAGTAGCGAATCCCCATGAAGTGCGGCGAGGCCCATTTGCCGGTCAGCAGCATTTCCTGACTGATCTGCGCATAGCGGGTTTCGTCGGGAATCCACAAGCCGTGGGTGGCCAACGGGATCAGGTAGAACACCCCGAAAGCCAGCAGGAGCAGGGGCAGGGCCCAGCGCCGGATCATGCCTTTTGCACTCCGAGCCAGCCTTCACGGCCGCTCAGCACACCGCGCACCAGCTGTTGCTGGGGCAGGGTGGTCACGTCGGCGGGCAACAGGTCGCCCAACGGTTTGAACTCGATGCCGCGCTGCCCTGCCTGGGCGAGCAACTGGCGAAAATCATTGGCCATCAGAATCCCTTCTACTTCTGCGTGGATCGTATAGACGTTGAGCTTCGACGGCTTGAAGCGGTCGAGGATGAACGCATTGAAATCCTTGGCGGCCACCACCGGGCCCACGACTTCGTCGAAGGTCGGCATGTCCACCGGAATTTGAGGCGTGCCGGCACTGCCATCCGCCAGGGTGGGCCGGAACAGGCTGGTACCACGGCAATCGCTGTTGTAACGGAAGTTGAACTGTTGCTTGGCTTGCACCACACGCTCATCGGCACGCCAGCCGGCGGCGGCTGAACAGTCGATGCGCTCACCGAGGATGTCGCTCAAGGTGTCGACGCCACGGCGGATCTGTTCGACCAGCTGTTTGTCGCTCCAGCTTCCGGTGTTGGCCTGCCAGCCATGGTGATCCCAGGCGTGCAGGCCGACTTCATGTCCGGCAGCCTTGGCCTGGCGCATCAGGTGCCCCAGGTCGCGGCCAATGGGTTTGCCCGGCCAGGCGGTGCCGGCCAGCAAAATATCCCAGCCGTACAGGCCGGCAGCGTTGGAGCGCAGCATTTTCCACAGGAACTGCGGGCGGATCAGGCGCCACAAGTGGCGCCCCATGTTGTCCGGCCCGACGCTGAAGAAAAAGGTCGCCTTGACCCCGGCTTCATCCAGTGACTCCAACAACCTTGGCACCCCTTCACGGGTGCCTCGGTAGGTGTCGACGTCGATGCGTAGACCGGCCTGCATTAACGCTTGTCCGCGATTTCGAGCATGGCCTCACGCAGGAAGAAATCCAGGGTGTTGCCGATGGTTTCGCTCATCTCCACGGTAGGCTCCCAGTTCAGCAGGCGCTTGGCGTTGTCGATGCTTGGCTTGCGGTGCGCCACGTCCTGGTAACCGGTGCCGTAGAACGCCTTGCTCTCTACGTCGCGGAAACCGGCGAACGGAGGGAAGTTGGCGCGCAGCGGGTGAGCTTCGAACTGACGCAGCAGCTCTTCGCCCAACTGACGGATGCTGGCTTCGTTTTCCGGGTTGCCGATGTTGATGATCTGGCCGTTGCAGTTATCGTTGTCGTTATCAATGATGCGCGCCAGGGCCTCGATGCCGTCGGCGATGTCAGTGAAGCAACGCTTCTGCTCGCCGCCGTCGAACAGACGGATTGGCGTGCCTTCCACCAGGTTGAGAATCAGCTGGGTGATGGCGCGGGAGCTGCCGATACGGGCCGAGTCCAGACGGTCCAGGCGCGGGCCCATCCAGTTGAATGGACGGAACAGGGTGAACTTCAGGCCTTTGTCGCCGTAGGCCCAGATCACGCGGTCCAGCAGTTGCTTGGAGACCGAGTAGATCCAGCGCTGCTTGTTGACCGGGCCCACCACCAGGTTGGAGGTGTCTTCGTCGAAGTACTGGTCCTGGCACATGCCATACACTTCGGAGGTCGACGGGAAGATCACGCGCTTGTTGTACTTCACGCAGTAGCGAACCAGTTTCAGGTTCTCTTCGAAGTCCAGTTCAAATACGCGCAGCGGGTTGCGGGTGTATTCGATCGGGGTGGCGATGGCCACCAGCGGCAGGACCACGTCGCACTTCTTGATGTGGTACTCGATCCACTCGGAGTGAATGCTGATGTCGCCTTCCACGTAATGGAAGTTCGGGTGGCTGCGCAGGCGCTCGATGGCGTCGGAACCGATGTCCAGGCCGTAGATCTCGTAGCGGTCGTCACGCAGCAGACGCTCGGACAGGTGGTTACCGATGAAGCCGTTCACACCCAGGATCAGCACGCGGGTACGGCGTGGCTTGCGGCCGGACTCGGCGCCGCGCAATACGGAACCGTCCACCAGGCCCAGTTCATCGGCCAGGGAAGGGCCCGCCAGGTACAGGCCGTTTTCGTTGCGCTGGCCAAACTTGACCACCAGGGAGTCTTCACCGCAGGCGATGCGCAGCGGGTTGACGCTGATCACGCGGCCAGGGGCCAGGCCTTCGTTGCCTTTAACGACCTCAGCACTCCAGACGATCAGCTTGTGCTCGCCCACGGCGCAGAAGGCGCCCGGGTATGGCTGGGTAACGGCACGCACCAGGTTGAACAGTTCTTCAGCCGGTTTTTTCCAGTCCAGCTTGCCGTCTGCTGCGGTACGACGACCGAAGTAGGTGGCTTGGCTTTCGTCTTGTGCGGTTTCAGCCAGCTTGCCCTGAGCCAGTTGTGGCAGGGCGTCGCGCAGCAGGCTGGTGGCGGCGTCACGCAGTTTGGCGTGCAGGGTCAGGCCGGTGTCGGTGCGGTCGATCACGACTTTCTGCTGGGCCAGGATCGCGCCGGCATCGGCACGCTTGACCATGCGGTGCAGGGTTACGCCGGTTTCGGTTTCGCCGTTGACCAGCACCCAGTTGGCCGGTGCGCGGCCACGGTATTTAGGCAGCAGGGAACCGTGCAGGTTGAACGCGCCTTTCTTGGCGGTGGCCAGCAGGGCTTCGCTCAGCAGGTTGCGGTAGTAGAACGAGAAGATGTAGTCCGGGTTCAGCTTGGCGATGCGCTCGATCCACAGCGGGTGGTTGGCGTCTTCCGGGGCGTGCACCGGGATGCCGTTGCGGGCGCACAGCTGCGCGACGGAACCGTAGAAATTGTTTTCCTTGGGATCATCGGCATGGGTGAACACGGCAGCAATTTCGTAACCCGCATTGAGCAGGGCTTCGATGCCTGCACAGCCAATATCGTGGTAAGCGAAGACAACAGCTTTTGAATTCATGACGAAACCTGATCGGAAGGAGAAGTAGAGGTGTGGGAGGAGGTCAGGCCATCGACCGTAAAGGTCTCGGCCGGTGTTGCCGGCTGGTTGCGCAACACTTTTTCGATAAAGAACCGTGGGCGGGCCCGCACATCGCTGTACATGCGGCCCAGGTATTCACCCAAAAGGCCCATGCCGATGAACTGGCCACCGGTGAACACGAACAATATGGCGAACAGCACGAACATGCCGTCGCCGGCCCAGCCGGAGCCGAAGGCAATGCGCAGCACAATCAGCGCAAAGGCGAAGAGCATGCCCAGGGCCGCCAGGCTGAAACCGACGATGCTCAACAGGCGCAGTGGCGTGGTGGTCATGCAGGTCAGCAGGTCGAACATCAGGCTGATCAGGCGCATCGGGCTGTATTTGGACTCGCCGTGTTCACGCTCGGCGTGGTGCACCAGGATTTCCGTGGTGTGGCGTGCAAAGCTGTTGGCCAGGATCGGGATGAAGGTGCTGCGCTCGCGGCAGGCCAGCATTGCGTCGACGATGGTGCGCCGGTAAGCGCGCAGCATGCAGCCGTAGTCGCTCATGGCCACGCCGGTGGAGCGTTGCACGGCGAGGTTGATCAGGCGCGACGGCCAGCGGCGGAAGGCCGAGTCCTGGCGGTTGTTGCGCACGGTGGCAACCACGTCGTAGCCCAGGGCGGCCTGTTCGACCAGGCGCGGGATTTCTTCCGGCGGGTTTTGCAGGTCGGCGTCCAGGGTGATCACGACGTCGCCCCGGCAATGTTCGAAGCCGGCCATGATCGCGGCGTGCTGGCCGTAGTTGCGGTTGAGGATCACCGCGACCACGTTGCTGCCTTCAAGAGCGGCGGCGTCTTCGAGCAATTGCGCGGAGTTGTCGCGGCTGCCGTCATCCACCAGGATGATTTCGTATTCGTAAGCCAGTTGTTTGCAGGCGGCCATGGTGCGACGCAGCAATTCAGGCAGGCTTTCTTGTTCGTTGTAGACCGGGATAACGATCGACACGCAATGAATTGGATAGGGTTTCAAAGATTCATTACCTCGGGGGTTAGAGCAACTTGGAGCGTAAACACAGCAGTTATCATCAGCCTCGGATGACGGGCATCCGATCAAAGATAGCGTTGGTTTGTGGCATTCATTCGACAGTCCTGACAGGTCACAGTGGGTCTTCCATGGCTTACGTGAGTAAAGACCAAAACGCTCAAAGGTAAAGCGGAATCAACGAGTTAACCTGCAAAGTACGGTTCGCTCTCAAGTCGTGCCGCCAAGATTAAGCGCAAAAATGTTCAACGAATATGAAACGCAGATGAAAAAGTCGTTTTTTTGGCAGGTAGACAGCTAGTGTTCAGCTAAACAGCAGGAACACGGACAATGCTGTCCTGGCCGCGCGCAGACAAGGATTAGACTTTTTCTGAGTGTTAGTTCGTTCCTGAAGAATCTTCTCTGCAATGCCGTGCAAGTGCCGGTAAAGTAAGCCATCTCTTGCCAGGGCAGTCGGATGAATAGCGTGCAGCGTTTACGGCCAATGTTGATGGTGTTGTTGATGTCCGTGGCGTGGGCCACGGTAGTGCGGGCCGATGACGGTGTGGCACTGACGGCCATCGACCAGGTGCCCGATGGCGTGGAAGTGCGGGGTAAACAGGTCGGGGTCTACACCTGGAGCGATAAACAGGGCAAAAACCTGTTGGTGCTGGCGGAACAGGTCAGCGAGCGCGACGACGACGGCGCGCAGTCGGCCTTTGTCTATGCCGCCCAATACCTGCTCGACGGCGACCGGCCCAAGCGGCTGTGGATGCTCTACGACGACGTGCAGCACTGTGAATTCGACGCCGGCGCGCACTTCAACACCGACGCCACCCAGGTCACCGACCTGCTGGGCGATGGCATCAGCCAGGTCACGGTGGGCTATAGCCGCACCTGCACCAGTGATGTCAGCCCCAACGACTTCAAGCTGATCATGCACATCGGCAAATCCCAGAAGTACCGCCTGCGCGGCATCGACCGTTATGGCGCCAGTTGGTGGGATGAGGACGCCGGCGCCCTGCAAGGCATGCCATTGCCCAAGGATTGCAGCGTTGCAGCCCAGCAAGCGCTGGTCAGCCAGTTCAAGGAGCAGGGCACCGAGTTGCCGTTGCCGGGCTGTTATGGCGACGAGCAGGACTTTGCCAAGGCGCCCAAACCGTACCTGGAGTTCATGCGCCAGCACTGGTTTGCCTTGATGCAGAAGCAGGACACCGACTGGAGCCAGCAGCAGACGCCGGCCCCGGCTGAAGACGATCAGGAATAGCCCTTCGGGATTGACCTGCGCTAGACTCGGCGCTCGCCAATTCAATAAATAAGTCGATTAATCAGATGGTTAGTCGGCTTATTTAATCCAAAGGCTGATCTACCTTGACTGAGTCTACCCGCAACCCGCTGACCCTCTATCTCACCCGCCTGGCGCCCTCCAGCCAGCTGACCATGCGCTACGTGCTGCAAGACGCCGCCGACCGCCTGGGCTTTGAAGACATCAACCTCGAAGACATCGACTGGCACCTGCTGCAGCCCGAGCAGGTCATGGCCCTGGTGGCCGTGCTGCGCGAAGACGGCTACGCGCCGAACACCTCGTCGCTGTACGTCAACGCTGTGCGCGGGGTGATGAATGAAGCCTGGCGCATGAGCCTGATCAGCCAGGATCACCTGCTGAAGATGCGCTCGGTCAAGGCCATGGCCGGCACCCGCCTGAGCCAGGGGCGCAACCTGCGGCGTACGTTGATTCGTGAGTTGATGGACGTCTGCGCCGCCGACCCACGGCCCCAGGGATTGCGGGACGCGGCGGTGATCGGGATCCTGTATGGCTCGGGCATGCGCAAGTCGGAGTCGGTGAACATCGAGCTGAACCAGGTCAACTTTGAAGAGCGCAGCCTGCAGGTCACCGGCAAGGGCAACAAACAACTGATCAAGTACGCGCCGGCCTGGGCCTTTGCCAAGCTGGACGCATGGCTGGAATTTCGTCGCAGCCAGCTGAAACCGGGTGAACAGGACGACGGTTTCCTGTTCAACCGTATTCGCCGGGGCAGCCATATCACCCGGGAACGCATCACCAAACATGCGATTTACTACATCGCCCGCCAGCGTGGGGAACAGGTTGGGGTGAAGATCATGCCCCATGATTTCCGGCGTTCGTTTATCACCCGGGTGATTGAAGAGTACGACCTGTCCATCGCCCAGAAGCTGGCGCACCACACCAATATCCAGACTACCGCCAACTACGACGTGCGCGACGACAATGAGCGGCGCCGGGCGGTGGATCGGTTTGACCTGTAGCGCCGCCTGTAACCTGGGCCGCCAACTGCCTTGAACTCTGCCCGGCACCTGCGCTCGCAATACAGAGGGCGCGGGTTTTGCCGCGTGCCGTGTTCATTCAGTCAAGGGAGCAGACCATGGATACCTACAACATCAACAAAACCGGCACCGGTTGGGCGCTGACCAGGCAGGGCTCGGCCCGGCCTTCGAAAACCGCGGAGACCAAGGAGGCAATCGTTGAGTTGGCTAAGGAGTTTCTCAGCGACAAGACGGCGTCGCTGAGGATTCACAGCATGGATGGGCGGATTCAGGAGGAGCGCACGTATCCGCGCAAGGCTGATCCGGTAAAGTCTCCCGGTTAGACGGTTGAAATACCAACAGGTGGCGAGGGAGCTTGCTCCCGCTGGTTTTGGGGGCGCTTCGCACCCCAACGGGAGCAAGCTCCCTCGCCACTGGGTACCTGCATTGCGATTTAGAGAATCGGCTTGCCACCTGTCACCGCATACCGCGAGCCCGAGATGTAGCTCGCTTCATCCGACGCCAGCAACACATAGATCGGCGCCACTTCCACCGGCTGCCCGGGGCGGCCCAGCGGCGTCTCGCTGCCAAAGCTGTTCACGTCTTCCTCGGGCATGGTCGAGACAATCAACGGTGTCCAGATCGGCCCCGGCGCCACGCTGTTGACCCGGATGCCCTTGCTGCCCAGCAGTTGCGCCAGGCCGCCGGTAAAGTTGGCAATCGCACCCTTGGTGGCGGCATACGCCAGCAACGTCGGCTTGGGCATATCGGAATTCACCGAGCTGGTATTGATGATCGACCCGCCGGCCTTCATATGCGGCAGCGCTGCCTTGCAGAGGCGAAACATCGCGGTAATGTTGATATCGAAGGTCTTGACCCATTCTTCATCGGGAATCTCTTCCAGGGTCTCATGGGTCATCTGGAACGCCGCGTTATTGACCAGCACATCAATGCGCCCGAACTGTTCGACGGTCTTATCGACAAGCGCCTGGCAGGTGGCCTTTTGCGCGATATCCCCGGGCAGCAGCAAGCACTGGCGGCCGGCTTCTTCAACCCAGCGTGCGGTCTCCTTGGCGTCCTCATGCTCATCCAGATAAGCAATGGCCACATCGGCCCCTTCACGGGCAAACGCAATCGCCACGGCACGGCCAATGCCGCTGTCGGCACCGGTGATCAGGGCGATCTTGTTGGCCAGGCGGCCAGAGCCGGTGTAGCTCTTCTCGCCGCAGTCAGGGTAGGGGTCCATCTTCTTCTGGGAACCGGGAACGGACTGGGCCTGGCTGGCGAACGGTGGGCGTGGGTAGTCAGTCATCTCAATCTCCATAGATCACAACGGGTTCTATGGATTAGTGATTTTTCCAGCGGCAATAGTTGTAAACGATTCCCGTCAGGCCCGACGAGTGGTTTTCCATCAGCCGTGCTGGCAGGCATCGCCCATGCGCATGTAGTCCAGTTCGTGACGTACACCATGGCTATCGATATAGACCATGTGGCCCTTGACCGGACCGCACTCGGTGGAGGATTCGCTACTGACGCGTACCACCTTGGCGATATCCAGGTCCTGGGAGTAGTCGTATGTCTCGCTCGCGGGTGCAGTGGCACTCACGGCTGGGGCCGGGGTTTCGCCCTGGGCGACGGCAAGTGTGCTGAACAAGCCCAGCACGGCGATAAGCAGATAACGCATGGGAACCTCCGACACCACGCAGGTGGTGAGTTGACTGTGGGGTTCATTCTACAAAGCGCTTGCCGTGGGGATGAACGACTGCGAGGCAATAGCAGACATCAGTCAAATCGATGGCGTGATTTTCCTGCGCCGGCGCTTCCATATCCTTATTCCAAATCGGTATTTCCACGCCTTTCATAAGACTCCTTATGATCACGTCATAACTCGTTATGACAAGTGGTCCTGATGAACGAATCAACCGTCGCCTTATCTCCTCTGTCCAGCATTCCGTTGCATGCCCAACTGCGGGATCTGCTGCGCAGCCGCATCCTCGATGGTGAATACGCGCCGAACACCCAGATGCCGTCCGAAAGCGAACTGGGCGCGCGCTTCAAGGTCAGCCGCATCACCGTGCGCCAGGCGCTGGGTGATCTGCAAAAGGAAGGCCTGATCTACAAGATTCACGGCAAAGGTACCTTTGTCTCCAAGCCCAAGGCCTATCAGAACGTCAGCACCTTGCAGGGGTTGGGCGAGTCCATGACGGAGCGCGGCTATGAAGTGATCAACCGCCTGCGCAGTTACCGCTTTGTGCCGGCGGACAAACTGGTGGCCGAGCGCCTGGGTGTGGAGGAGGGCACCACGGTCACGCAGATCAAGCGCGTACGGCTGATCAACCGCGAACCGGTGTCGCTGGAAATCACCTACCTCAGCCACGCCCTGGGCGAACGCCTGGAAAACGCCGATCTGGTGACCCGCGACATCTTCCTGATCCTGGAGAACGACTGCGGCTTGCAACTGGGCCACGCCGACGTGGCGATTGACGCGGTGCTGGCTGACAGCGAGCTGACCCAGGCGCTGAACGTCGAGGCCGGTTCGCCGATCATGCGCATCGAACGCCTGACTCATACTGCAGACGGCCAGCCCGTGGACTTTGAACACCTGTATTACCGCGGTGATGCCTTTCAGTATCGCCTGCGCATCGACCGTCAGCGAGGTAGCCGCCCGTGAGCCGCAAAACCCTGGAACTGGAATACGACATCGTGGTGATCGGCGGCGGCACCGCCGGCCCCATGGCGGCGATCAAGGCCAAGGAGGCCAACCGCGACCTGCGGGTGTTGCTGATCGACAAGGCCAACGTCAAGCGCAGCGGCGCCATCAGCATGGGCATGGACGGGCTGAACAACGCGATTATCCCGGGCCACTCAACGCCGGAGCAGTACACCAAGGAGATCACGATTGCCAACGACGGCATCGTCAACCAGGCGGCGGTGTATGCCTACGCGACCCACAGTTTTGAAACCATCGAGCAACTGGACCGCTGGGGCGTGAAGTTCGAGAAGGACGAAACCGGCGATTACGCGGTGAAGAAAGTCCACCACATGGGCGCCTACGTATTGCCGATGCCGGAAGGGCACGACATCAAGAAGGTGCTGTATCGCCAGCTCAAGCGGGCCCGGGTCAGCATCACCAACCGCCTGGTGTGCACCCGTCTGCTCACCGACAGCGAAGGCGCGGTGAATGGTGTGATGGGGTTTGACTGCCGCACTGCGGATTTTCAGGTGATCAAGGCCAAGGCGGTGATTCTGTGCTGCGGCGCGGCCGGCCGCCTGGGCTTGCCGTCCTCGGGTTACCTGATGGGCACCTATGAAAACCCGACCAACGCCGGCGACGGCTACGCCATGGCCTACCACGCCGGCGCCGAGCTGGCGAACCTGGAATGCTTCCAGATCAACCCGCTGATCAAGGATTACAACGGTCCGGCCTGCGCCTATGTCACCGGGCCCCTGGGCGGCTACACCGCCAACAACAAGGGCGAACGCTTCATCGAGTGCGACTACTGGAGCGGGCAGATGATGTGGGAGTTCCACCAGGAGCTGGAAAGCGGCAACGGCCCGGTGTTTCTCAAGCTCGATCACCTGGCCGAGGAAACCATCCAGAACATCGAACAGATCCTGCACAGCAACGAGCGCCCCAGCCGTGGCCAGTTCCACGCCAACCGGGGCACCGACTACCGCAGCCAGATGGTCGAGATGCACATCTCCGAGATCGGCTTTTGCAGCGGGCATTCGGCGTCGGGCGTGTGGGTCAACGAGCGCGCCGAGACGTCGGTCAAGGGCCTGTATTCGGCTGGCGACATGGCCGCGGTGCCGCATAACTACATGCTGGGTGCGTTCACCTATGGCTGGTTCGCCGGCACCAACGCTGCAGGCTTTGTGGCCGGGCGCGAGTTCAGCGCCGTGGATGCCGCGCAAGTGGCCGCCGAACAGGCTCGGGTCTATGCGCCACTGGACCGCGAAACCGGCCTGCCGCCGGCCCAGGTCGAGTACAAGCTGCGCCGCTTCGTCAACGATTACCTGCAACCGCCCAAGGTCACCCGCAAGATGGAAATCGGCTTGCAACGCTTTGCCGACATCGAACGCGACCTGGACCAGATGAAGGCGCACAACCCCCATGAATTGATGCGCGCCATGGAAACCAGCGTGATCCGCGACTGCGCCGAAATGGCCGCCCGCGCCTCGCTGTACCGCGCCGAAAGCCGCTGGGGCCTTTACCACCACCGGGTCGATCACCCGCAGCGCAACGACGCCGACTGGTTCTGCCATTGCCACCTGAAAAAGGGCGACGACGGGCAGATGGTCAGCTTCAAGAAACCCGTCGAGCCCTATGTGATCCCGCTGGACGCCGAAGAGATGCAGGCCTACGACCGCCTGCGCGTAGGGGCTGACGCCGCCTGAATGTGCCCCCCCAAGCTCGCTCACCACAGGACACCGTGAAATGGCCTATCAGCCCCAGGAAATATTCTTCCGTTCCAACGCCCCGGTGACGGTGGACGAAGACAAGTGCATCGCCGAAAAAGGCTGCACGGTCTGCGTCGACGTGTGCCCGATGGACCTGTTGGCGATCAATCCGGCAACGCAGAAAGCGTACATGGCCTTCGATGAATGCTGGTACTGCATGCCCTGCGAAAAAGATTGCCCCACCGGCGCAGTCAAGGTCGAGATCCCGTACCTGCTGCGCTGAGACCTGCCGCAAAAGCCATCCGCCAACCCCGGACGCCGCCCGAGCAACACCCCCTCGTTTCCCACCACGCCAGACCGTGGCGGAGACGATTCCTTAAACCATGATTCGAGGGGAAACACCCAATGTTATTGCGCGTAACGCTGGCCGGCCTGGTGCTGGCTTCCCTGGGCCTGCCGGCTCAGGCCCAAACGATCCGGGTGGCCATCGGCACCCAGGACACCACCATCAACTGCGCGGCGGGCGGCTTGCTGATCCGCGAGCTGGGGCTGTTGGACAAGTACCTGCCACACGACGGCAAGTACAAGGACGCCACCTACGACATCCAGTGGAAAAACTTCACCAGTGGCGCGCCGCTGACCAATGAAATGGTCGCCGGCAAACTGGACTTCGGCGCGATGGCCGACTTCCCCGGTGCCTTCAATGGCGTGGCGTTCGAGGCGGCGGGCAAGCACAGCCTGTTTATCAGCGTGCTGTCGGGCAATATCAAGGGCAGCGGCAACGGCATCGTGGTGCCGACCGCTTCCAGCGCCCAGTCCCTGGCGGACCTCAAGGGCAAGACCATTTCCGTGCCATTCGCCTCGACGGCCCATGGCATGTTGTTGCGCGCCGTAGCGGCCCAGGGTTGGGACCCGCTCAAGGACGTCAATATCATTGCCCAGGCGCCCGAAGTGGCGGGTTCGGCGTTGCAGGCCAACAAGATCGACGCCCATGCGGACTTTGTGCCGTTTGGCGAGTTGTTCCCCAACCGTGGGTTTGCCCGCAAGATCTACGATGGCTCGCAATCCAACACCCCGACATTCCACGGCGCGCTGGTGGATGAGGGCTATGCCAAACAGTACCCGGAAGTCGTCGTCGCCTACCTGCGTGCGAGCATCGAAGCCAATCAGTTGCTGGCGGCAGAGCCGGAGAAGTACAGCGAACTGATCGAAAAAGTCACCGGCGTTGAAGCCGAGGTCAACTACCTGTTCCATGGCCCGCTGGGGGTACAGACCCGCGACCTGAGCTGGAAACCCGAATACCGCCAGGCCGTGGGCACCGCCATCGACACCCTCAAGCTGCTGAAAAAAGCCGACCGCGGGCTGGACCTCAATACCTTTATCAACGACCAGTACATCCGCGCCGCGTTCAAGGCGTCGGGCCTGGACTACGAGGCGCAATTGGGCAACTACGCCCAGGCACCGCTGAAGGCCAACGACGCCCTGAGCGGCGCGCCGATCACCGACTGGAAGCATGTCGCGCAAATCTGGGTCAAGGGTGAGCCCAAGGTGCGCAATTACGCATCGGCCGAAGCCGCATTCACCGCGTTGGACAGCCTGAACAAACAAGGCAAGGCCGTGCGCGCGGTGTATGCCCAGGCCGAGGACAGCGGCATCAAGTTGCTGGCGAGCCAGGCCTGGTTTGCCACCAACCAGCAAGGCCAGCTCAGTGCATTCCTGCTCAAGGGCCAGGCGCAGCAGTTCGCCCAGGCCCAGGGCGGCAAGGTGTTCAACTTTACCGACGCCGGCGCGCAGGCCGTTGCCGGTCGCTGAGGGAGCGCATTCATGACAAGCACCCCATGGCGCTGGTTGCCCAAGGCCGCTTCATTGCTGTTATGCCTGCTGTTCTGGCAGTTGGCGGCCAGCCTGCACTGGAACCTGGGCCTGGTGACCTTTGCCAACGTGCCCACACCGGGTTCCGTGGTGCAGGCTGCCCTGGGCCTGGTGGACTCGGGCAAGCTCGCCCGGCACCTGGGCGCAAGCTTGACCCGGGTATTCGAGGGCTACCTGGCGGCAGCGCTGGTGGGGATTGGCCTGGGCATCGCGATTGGCCGCTGGAAGTGGGCCGAAGACCTGCTGCTGCCGCCCCTGGAGGTGATCCGGCCGATCCCGGCGGTGGCCTGGATCCCGCTGGCGATCCTGATGTTTCCCTCATCTGAGCTGTCGATGATCTTCATCACCTTCACCGGTGCGCTGTTTCCGGTGTTGCTCAACACGGTGCATGGCGTGGAAGGCGTCGACCCACGGCTGATCGCCTCGGCGCGCAGCCTGGGGGCAGGGCGCCGGGCGATCCTGCTGGAAGTGATTCTGCCGGGCGCTGCGCCGAGCATCATTACCGGCCTGGCGATCGGCATGGGCACCTCGTGGTTCTGCCTGGTGACGGCGGAAATGATCTCCGGCCAGTACGGTATCGGCTATTACACCTGGGAGTCCTACACCATCCAGAACTATGCCGACATTGTCGTCGGCATGCTGTTGATCGGGGTGCTGGGCATGGGCAGCAGCTTGCTGGTCAAGCGCCTTGGCGCACTGTTCACTCCCTGGCATCGACCACGAGGTAAAGCCTGATGAGTCATCTTGAGGGCCGTGTCGACATACGCGGCTTGTCCATTGTATTGGGCGAAAAGCAGCAGGCGTTCGAGGCGGTAAAGGCCCTGGATTGCAGGATCGAACCGGGGCAGTTCGTGTGCATTCTCGGGCCGTCCGGGTGTGGCAAGTCGACCTTGCTCGGTGCCCTGGCCGGGCACCTCACCCCGAGCCTGGGCACCCTGGAAATGGACGGCCAGCCGGTGGTCGGGCCGTCCCAGCAGCGCGGCATGGTGTTTCAGCAACACACGCTGTTTCCCTGGCGCTCGGTGCGCGAAAACGTCGCCTTCGGCCTGAAGATGCGCGGCGTGGGCAAAGCCGAGCGCCTCGCCGCGGCCGATGAGATTCTTCAACTGGTAGGCCTGGAAGGCTTTGCCGAGCGCTGGCCCAACCAGTTGTCCGGCGGCATGCAGCAGCGGGTGGAAATTGCCCGGGTGCTGATCAACCGTCCCAGCCTCCTGTTGATGGACGAACCCTTCGGCGCGCTGGACGCCCTGACCCGCATGAAAATGCAGGTCTTGCTGCTGGACATCTGGACCCGCATCCGCACCACCGTGGTGTTTGTCACCCATGACATCGACGAAGCGTTGTTCCTCGCCGACCGCATCCTGGTGATGAGCCCGCGCCCCGGACGCATCATCGAAGACTTCCAGCTGACCTTCCCGAGGCCACGCAGCACGGAGCTGATGACTTCCCCGGAATTTACCCACCTCAAGCGTCATTGCCTGGACCTGCTGCACCACGAAGATGGACGCCAGTTGCCACGGCTGAACCCGCTCGGGCTGCCCAACGATCACCCAAGACCGCGATTTGCCATATGACCTATGAAACCGAAAACCCCGACATCGAGGCCCTGCGCCCACGGCTGCAGGCGGCGGATGCCGGCATGCGCCGGATCGCCCTGATTGAGCTGGCCGACCTCGAAGACCCCGACGGCCTGGTGTGGCTGGTGGACAGCCTGGGCAACGACCCGGCCACCGATGTGCGCGCCCAGGCCGCCAGCCTGCTGGAGGCGTGGGAAGAAGACGAGGTGGTCGAGGCACTGTGCCAGGCACTCACCGACACCGAGGCGTCGGTACGTGACGCTGCCGCCCAGAGTTTGAGCGTACTCAAGACAACGCAGGCGGGCCGGTTATTACTGCCGTGGACCAGCCACGCCGATGTCAGCGTACGCACCGCGATATTCCGGGCACTGCGCGAGTTGCGCCTGGAAGCCGCGGCGCCGTCAGCCCTGCTGGCGCTGAACGATGCCGATGCCGGCGTACGTCGCGAAGCCGTGGGCGTGCTCGGCTGGCTCAAACATCTGCCGGCCCTGGACGCCTTGGCGACCTTGGCCAGCACCGACCCGGATACCGAAGTACGCCGAGCCGCCACCGGCGCCCTGGGCCTGGCCAGTGATGATCGGGTACTGCCGGCGCTGTATCAGGCGTTGCAGGACGCCACCTGGCAAGTGCGCGAAGAGGCCGCGACCACCCTGGGCAAAGTTGGCAGCGCCAGTGCCGGCGACGCCTTGATCAAGGCGCTGGCCGATGACTATTGGCAAGTCCGCCTGCGCGCCACCCGCAGCCTGGGACGCTTGCGATACGCACCGGCGTTGCAAGCGCTGATCCTGGCGCTGGGCCACAGCATCAGTAACCTGCGCAAGGAAGCCGCCCTGGCGCTGGGGGAGTTGGGCGACCGCCAAGCCCTTGGCCCGCTGCGGGATGCCGCCGACGATGGCGACCCGGAAGTGCGCAAGGCCGTACGCATTGCCCTGGCACAGCTGCAATGAACAGCGCGCCAGAACGCATTGGCCGGGATGACGAGGGGCGCTTGAGGCTGGAGTGGCGCGAGGGCGTGCAGTGGATCGACCACGCCCGCCTGCGCCGTGAATGCCCATGCTCACAGTGCCGGGCGTTTCGGTTGAGAGGCACGCCGCCGCTGGTGTCGGACGGCGTGCGGGTGCTGGAAATCCATTCCCAGGGATATGGCGTGCAGTTGGTCTTCAGCGACGGGCACCAGCGGGGGATTTACCCGTGGGCTTATTTGGCACAGATGGAGCCACCGGCCGGGGCTGCGTCGGACTAGAAAAATGCCACGGTGTAACTCACTCTGCGCCTTCGCCGTTATGACCCAGTGCCGGCCAGGTGCGCCGGCAATCGGTTGAGGGTCCACCACGCAGTCAGCATCGCCGCCACCGCACTCAGGGCGATGCCGATCAGCATCGGCGCCGGTGTATGATCGGCAAACACACCCACCACCGCCATGCACGCAGCGGCGGTGATCATCTGGATCGCGCCCAGCAGCGCGGATGCAGAACCGGCCACCGCGCCGTGGTCTTCCAGGGACAACACCCCGGCGGCGGGCAACAGGAGCCCGAGGAAACCAAAACCGATAAACAGCAGCGTCATCATCAACGGCAGGCTGTTGGCCCACAGGGTGGTGAGTGCCAGCAGGGTCATGACCGTTGCGACGCCGGCCACCGACCAGCGAATCAGCGGCGCCAGACCGAAGCGGGCACTCAAGCGCGCCGTGAGTTGGCTGAGGGCAAAAAACGAGGCGGCGTTGAGGGCGAAGCACAGGCTGAATTGGGTAGGCGTCAACCCGTAGTACTCGATGTACACGAACGGCGCGCTGCCGATAAATACAAAGAAGGTCGCCAGGCCAAAACCGCCCACCACCGACAACCCGGTAAACACCGGATCGCGCAGCAACGCGCCGTAGCTGCCGAACGCATTGCCCAGGGTCTTGCCCAGGCGGCGTTCGGCGGGATGGGTTTCCGGCAGTTGCACGGCGGTCATGATCAGGCACAGCACGGCGGCCACCGCGAGTACCCAGAACACTTCGCGCCAGCTCCACACCGCAATGACCAGGCTGCCGGCCAATGGCGCCAGGATCGGTGAAATACTCACCACCAGCATCAACAGTGCCATCAAGCGTGCCGCTTCATGGCCGGTGTACAGGTCACGGACAATCGCCCGGGGAATCACCATCCCGGCGCAGGCGCCAAAGGCCTGCAGGGCCCGGAAGCCAATCAGCACTTCGATGTTTGGCGCCAGGGCGCAGCCAATACTGCCCACGATGAAAATCACCAGGCCGGCATAGATCGGCGGCTTGCGACCGAACACATCGCTGATCGGCCCGTAGAACAACTGGCACACCCCGATGATCATGAAGAACACCGTGAGGCTCATCTGCACGGCAGCAGGCGAGGCGTGCAGGCTGGCGCCCAAGGTCGGCAGGGCCGGCAGGTAGCTGTCGATGGCGAAGGGGCCGACGGCGGTGATCAACCCCAGCAGCAGGGCGAGGTGGGCGATACTTCGGGGCATGGAGGTTCCGGGCGACGGTAAAAAAGAGCGGCCAGCTTAGTGACCGCTTGTTGGGGATACAAGCCGGTGTTTACAGACTGGCTACACATTGACGCTGGCGGGGCGCTGACGTTGAATGGAGTTCTTTTTGCTCGCCGGGAATGCCAGTGCTCAGAAACGTAACGGACATGGACCTGCGCTTGCTGCGGATCTTTTCTACGGTGGTCAAATGCGGTGGGTTCACGGCGGCCCAGGCCGAGTTGAACATGAGCCAATCCAACATCAGCACGCATATTTCCGGGTTGGAAAAGCGCCTGGGCTATCGGCTTTGCGAGCGTGGCAAGGGTGGGTTTCGCCTGACCGAAAAAGGCCAGCGGATCCTCCAGGCGTCGTCGGTGTTGTTTGGCGCGGTGGATGCGTTTCGCGATGAGGCCCAGGACCTTTCCGGGCGCCTGGTGGGCGATCTGTACCTGGGGCTGGCGGACAATATCGCGACCTTGCCCACGGCCCGGATCGACGCGGCCATTGCACGGTTTTATCAGCGTGAACACGACATGCACCTGCACATCTTCGTCAACTCGCCCACGGAATTGGAGTTGGCGGTGATCGACGGCCAACTGGACATGGCCATCTCGTATTTCAGCCGGCCGTTACCCACCCTGGCTTACCAGCCGCTGTACACGGAGGCGATCGGCATTTTCTGTGGGGATCAACATCCATTGTTTGACGTGGAGTCGCCGAGCCTGGAACAGCTGCAGGCCAGCGACTGGATCAAGCATGGCTTCCTGCCGGCCGACCAGGTGCTGCCGGTGACACCGCTGCGCGCATCCGCCACGGCCCACCACATGGAAGCTGTGGCCCATGGCGTATTGGCCGGGACGCATCTGGGCTATTTGCCAGCCCATTACGCCCGGCCATGGCTGGACAGCGGGAAGATGCGTGCGCTGCACCCCGAAACGCTGCATTACGCGGTGCAACACAGTTTGATCACGCACATCGGGCACCCGCAGAGCGAGGCGGTGCGCGCGTTTATGGATGACCTACGGGCGGAGCACCAGGTCTAGTTCGCCATGTACGGCGTTGCGAAAGATCTGGCTGTAGTCGTTGGCATTGAGGGGCCGGGCATTGGTGTCTGACGAGGAAATCTCGGCCACCGCCTGCTCGCCGACCCAGGGCGCGGCGTCGGCGTCGAGGCCGATGTCAGCCAGGGTGTGCGGGATGCCCAGGCGTTGGCGCAGCGCCAAGACCCACTCAAGGAAACCGTTGAAATCCGCTTGCGGCAGTTCCAGGTAGCGCGCAAGTCGCGCAATGTCTTGGCTGATCACTTCGCGGTTGGCCACCAGCACGTAGGGCAACAGGCTCGCATTCAACAACCCGTGATGTTTGTGGTAACGGGCACCCAAAGGGTGGGCGAGGGCGTGTACGCCACCCAGGCCTTTTTGAAAGGCCACCGCCGCCATCGCCGAAGCCACCAACATGCCTTCGCGGGCAACCATGTCCTGGCCATCGGCATGGGCGTTCACCAGATGCTGCTGGATCAGGCGCACGCCTTCCACGGCCACGCCGGACGACATCGGGTGATACAGCGGCGAGCAAAAGGCCTCGATGTGGTGGGTGAGGGCGTCCATGCCGGTGGCTGCCGTCAAGGCGGGCGGCAGGCCGCGGGTGAGTACCGGGTCGAGAATGACCGTCGCCGGGAGTAACTCCGGGTGGCTGATCACCTGTTTGATGTTCTGTTCACTCAGGGTCAGCACCGCTTCGCGTCCCAGTTCCGAGCCTGTGCCTGCGGTGGTCGGCAGGGCAATCAAACGTGGCAGGCCCAGGCGCGGAAAGTCCGCCAGGCTCGGGTAGCGCGTGATGACCTGGGACCATTCGAAACGCGTCAGGCCATGACGGTCGACGGCGGCCAGGCTGATGCCTTTGGCAGCGTCCATCGCGCTGCCACCACCCAGGGCAATCAACGAATCATGGCCGCCGGCCTGGAAGGTGGCCACGCCCCGAGCCACGTCATCGAGGGTCGGGTTGCTGGTGATCTCGCTGAAGACGGCGAACGGAATATCGGCCTGGCTCAGGTGGGCTTTCAGCATGGCCAACGGTTCCAGCGCCTTCATGCCGGGGTCGGTTACCAGCAAAGGTTTGCGCATCCCGAGTAACTTGCAGCGCTCGGCGACCACGTCCAGCGCGCCCGGCCCGCAGAAAATCTCTGTGGGGTAATTCCAATAGTGAAGGGAAGACATTTGAAACTCCGTGTCAGTGGGTGCGCAGGTGTGGGGTGACGGTGCGTTGATAGGGCTTGGCCCAGAACATGTAGATCAGGCCGAGGACCGCGAGAATCGAGAACACCAGAATCACTGCCCACACCTGGAACCATGGCGCACCGGGTGGCGCGAGGGATTCCCGTGGCCAGGCCACGTTGATGCTTTCGAACACCAGCCAGAAGAAGGCGGCGAGATTGACCGCGATCCCCCAGCGGCCGAGGCTGAAAGTGCCGGGTTCGGCTTTCCATTTGCCGTTCAGGCGGGCGAGCAGGGCGCACGTCACCACAATCAAAAACACCACGAAGAAGCCGCCACTGCCGAAGGCGATCAGCGTGCCCACTGCTGTGGCGTTCAAACCCAGCGCCAGGCCGAAGCTGGCAAACAGGGTGCTGAACACCATCGCGGCGAACGGGACTTTGCGCTTGTCTACCCGGCGTAACAGCGTGGAGGCCGGCAGGATCGAGTCTCGGGCCATGCCGAATACCGCACGGCCAATGTAGGTTTGCACCGACACCACACAGGCGATGAACGCCACCAGCACCACGGCTACGAACGGCCGTTCCGACCAGGCACCGAAGGCATCGACAACGGCAGGCGTTACGGGATCGACGACGCTGCCCGAGACCATCGCGGCCGTGTCGGAGTAAGAGAGAGTGACTGCGAAGGCGGTGAGCATCACGGTCAAGCCCACCAGGATCATCGAGCGCAGGATGGCCCGGGGCGTCGAGGTGCGGGCGTCGGCGGTTTCTTCCGACACCTGCGAGCATGCATCGAACCCCAGGAACGCCCAGCCGCCAACGGCCATGGCGGTGAGGAAACCGGAAAAATACGTACCGTCACTTGCCTGGGTGGCCGTCAGGCCTTCAAACACCATCGAAAAGGAATGGTTGCGGAAAAACACCAGCAACAGCACGCCAATGCCAATGGACGCGATTGCTTCGGCCACGATGCCCGCGTTGACGAAATACTTGAGCGGGTTGATGCCGAACAGGTTAACCCCGAGCCCCAGCAACAACAGCACCGCGCCACTGAACACCTGGGCATTGGCGGCGGGTGGTTCTGCGGTGAAAAACAGCCACAACCAGAAGCCGCCGAGGTAGGCCACGGTGGTCAGGGAGGCCAGCGCCGAAGCCAGGTACATGAACCCGGTAAACCAGGCCCAACGGTCGCCGGCCAGGCGCTTGACCCATTGGTAACAGCCGCCGGCCAGCGGGTATTGCGAGGCGAGTTCGGCATACACCAAAGCAACCAGCAGTTGCAGCGCGAGGCACAACGGCACGATCCAGACCCAGGAAGGGCCGGCACTCATGGCGCCCAGGGACATCACGGAATAGATACCGACCACGGGGGAAACCGTGGCAAATCCTACGGAAAACGAAGACCAGAGAGACAGGCCACGATGCAATTGTTGATCGTAGCCTTGGCTGTGGAGCAGGCGCTCATCAGCACTTTGGTGCCCAGGTAGAAGGGACATGGGGATTCCTTGAGTCGGCAGACACATTATTTTTAGGATCGCCCTTGTGGTCAGGGCGTACCGACGACGCTTGGTCCTTCACGGGAAGGAGTGAGGGGAGCTTAGAGGGTTAAAACATCTTGAGAAATCCATATGTGCTGAGGCTGGCATCTGGATTTGTTGATGTATTACGGGCGGGAGAGGAGCGCTGGAAACATCGTATTATCGGACTGTTATTCTTAACATATTGATTTAACTCAACTAAATATCCATTTAGTTGAGTTGGGTATTTGGGTGAGCTTAAGGCTGGGTGAGGGCGCTTGTACGGGCCTCACTGATGCGTTCAACCGTCTGCATGTGCTCGGTGCCCCATTGGCACAACGCCCCCAACGCCTTGGCCAGCGAGTGCCCGAACGGGGTCAGGGAGTATTCCACCTTCGGCGGGATTTCCTTGTAGTCGATACGAGCGATGATTTCATCGCGTTCCAGCTCCTTCAATTGCTGGATCAGCACCTTGTCGGTCACGCCACCAATCGCGCGCCGCAGCTCGCCGTATCGATGAACGTCCTGCGCCAGATGGTAAAGGACCAGTGGTTTCCATTTCCCGCCAATCACTGCCAGGGCAGCATCGAGTCCGCAATTGAAGGTGTTGTTCGCCATGACGTCACTCACTGAATTGGGTACTTACCAAAAGGTGCATACTATTCAAATAGAATGCGCGGATCTACAGTTGGGCCTCAACTTTTTTGGGAAACCAACATGAGCAGGCTCAACGGAAAAATTGCACTGATCACCGGCGGCAACAGCGGTATCGGCTTGGCCACTGCCATACGTTTTGCTGCAGAAGGCGCGCAAGTCGTTATCGTGGGGCGTCGGCAAGAGGAACTGGATAAAGCGCTGCAGATCATTGGCGCTGGAACCGTAGCCATTCAGGGTGACATTTCAAACCTGGATGACCTTGACCGAATCTACGCGCAAGTCAAAGCGGATAAAGGTCGTATCGACATCCTGTTCGCCAACGCAGGGCTGGGAGATTTCGAGCCGATCGGATCGATCACCGAAGCGTCGTTTGACCGCACCTTTGGCATCAACGTCAAAGGCACGTTATTCACCGTACAAAAAGCCTTGCCACTGATGCACGCAGGCGGCTCGGTTATCCTGACGGGCTCGACGACGGGCACCATGGGCACACCGGCATTCAGCGTGTACAGCGCCACAAAGGCGGCGCTGCGTAATTTCGCCAGGAGCTGGGCGCTGGATCTCAAAGGCACGGGGATACGCATCAACGTGCTGTCGCCCGGGCCGATCTCGACACCAGGGCTGGACCTGGCGCTTTCGGCGACAGGTCAGAAGGATGCAATCATCGATGACATGACGGCGCAGCTACCTCTGGGGCGTATCGGCAAGGCTGAAGAAGTTGCTGCAGCCGCGTTGTTTCTGGCATCGGACGAGAGCAGCTTTATGACGGGTAGCGAAATGTTCGTCGATGGTGGGTTTGCTCAGGTTTGATCACCAGAGGGGTTTTGCCAGTTGAAATCTGACTGGCACTGCCCCTGATAGCGAATCATATGATTACGCATAATGTATATTATGTTAAATCACGTACCAGGCTATGGCAGCCCAGTGACCCACCTGTCATCCCAGGACTTTATAAATCTCGGAAACCACCTGCAACGTCGCCCCCTCAATCGTTCCTTCATTCCGGCATAAGACCCAACCGTGATCTGCAACCGCTCGTTCGAACGCCTGGGTACTGGCGACATGTTCGTCCAGCTTATGCATCACCGTGCTACTCAGCCCACGCCGGCGCGCAGCAGCCCTTGCCCATGAAACTTCAGGCGCGGTGACAACCCCGACATGCAGGTCCGGCACTTGCACGTTTCGGTCAATGTTCAGCCGCAGGATCTCTTCCATCGGGACGGTGCGGCGAAACGCGGCATCAGACGGATACCAGCGATCAATCAAGACGATACTGCCCGGCGGCTGTTCAGCCAGCACATGCCGGGAAATCCACGCACGGCTATCCGCAAAGCGCTCGCACACTTCCCACTCCAAATCCCGACTCGGACTTCTGGCAAGCTGGTTAACGAGGGCCATTGTTTCACTTCTGTAGGGATCGCTTTTTCTCTCGCAAAGCCGGATCACCTTTTTATTGCCCGCCCTCAGTACTTTCGTAACGGCTTCCAACAGTGTGGTTTTACCGGTGCCCTTGGGCCCATCCATAGATACAAACAGCGGACGATCAACCGCCTGGCTCAACACGGCTTTTCAATCCGGGTGCGCAGGGTTTCGGCGATTACCTTCGCCAATGCAGCTTGGTCAAATGGTTTGGGAAGTCGCGTCAATGTGGTTTTGATATCCAGGGTAATCTCGGAAAATCCTGACGAAAGAATGATAGGAAGCGTGGGAAACAGCGACTCGATATTGCCGGCGAGCTCAATGCCGGTCATGTCCGGCATTGCCATGTCGGTGACCACCAGGTCAAAACGCTTGCCTTGGGCCAGGAAAGACAGCGCCGCCTGGCCGTCTGCCGCCAACACGACATGATGGCCCAGGTCTTCAAGCATCGCCCCGGTGCTGATGAGCACCAGTGGGTCATCGTCTACCAGCAGAATGTCGAGGCTTCGCTGATGGGCGACGTCTGGCGTGTTTGCTATTGATGCCTGCGCTGGCGACTGCGTGGTCTCCATCACCGCCACCGGTAACCAAAGCTCTGCGGTTGTGCCCTCTCCCTCCGTGCTTT
Organism: Pseudomonas sp. Z18(2022); assembly: GCF_036346535.1. Classification (NCBI taxonomy): domain Bacteria; kingdom Pseudomonadati; phylum Pseudomonadota; class Gammaproteobacteria; order Pseudomonadales; family Pseudomonadaceae; genus Pseudomonas; species Pseudomonas sp. Z18(2022). The sequence continues at coordinate 41,097 of NZ_JAOTOA010000025.1, read as the reverse complement.
TCAACACAAAGTGGCCCTGTGATTGTGCCGCCAGGCCGTGCACCATCGAAAGGCCAAGCCCGGTGCCTTTTCCCGCGCCTTTGGTGGTGAAAAACGGCTCCATGGCCCTTTGCAGGGTCGCGTCATTCATCCCGGGGCCGGTGTCGATGACAGAGATGCAAATCAATCTTTCGGATTCATTCGGCCTGCCGGGAAACGAATCTTCCCTCGCCGAAATCAGAATCCGTCCCCGACCTTCCATTGCGTCCCGGGCGTTGATGGCCAGGTTCATCAAGGCCATTTCCAGTTGGCTCATGTCGACCAATACCGGCCGCAAGATCAGCGGAAACTGTGTGTCTACGCTGATGCCAGCCCCTAAAATCCGGGACAGCAGATCAGACATGTTTCTGATCAGGCCACCCACATCCACAGGCTGCGGATCCAGTTCCTGGCGACGGGCAAAGGCCAGCATTCGCTGGGTAAGCGTCGCGCCCCGTTCGGCACCAGCGATCGCGTTATTCAACAGGGAATAGATTTTCGAGTCTTGTGGAACGCGCTTCTTGGCCAGTTCAAGGCAGCCAAGGATCACCATGAGCAGGTTGTTGAAGTCATGGGCGATACCGCCGGTAAGCTGGCCCAGGGATTCCATTTTCTGGGACTGGAACAAAGCCTCGCGGGTTTCCTTGATCTCCTGTTGGGCCTGAACACTCTCGGTCACGTCCCGTGTGATCTTCGCGAAACCCACCAGCTCGCCTAGCTCATTCTTGATCGGGTCGATCACCACATGAGCCACAAATCCCGTGCCGTCCTTGCGCAGACGCCGGCCTTGCCCTTCATAGCGACCTTCGCGCACAACCGTTTCGAGGGCGCGCTGCGGGACGTTGTTGTCGACGTCTTCACGCTGGAAAAACATGGAGTAATGTTTGCCGATGACTTCTGCCGGCTCATAACCCTTGATGCGCTGGGCACCGGCGTTCCAGGTGGTGATCACGCCGTGGGGGTCCAGCATATAGAGCGCGTAGTCGGTCACGCCCTGTACCAGCAGGCTGAATTGCTGCTCACTCTGGCGCAGGGCCTGCTCCGCAGCCTTGCGCTCGGTCAGGTCCCGTGTGACTTTTGCGAAGCCGATCAGCGTGCCATCGTCGGCGCGTATCGGGTCGATAATGACCAACGCCCATAGGCGCGTGCCATCTTTCCTGAGGCGCCAGCCTTCGCCCTCAAAGCGGCCTGACTGTTCGGCGCTCTTGAGAGCGCGGCCCGGCAGATCCGAGGCCAGGTCTTGCGGGGTGTAGAACAGCGAAAAATGCTTGCCCAGCACTTCGCTTTGTTCGTATTGCTTGATCTTCTTCGCGCCCGAGTTCCAGCTGCAAATCAACCCGTTCGTATCAAGCATATAGATGGCGTAGTCGACCACTGCGTCGACGAGCAGCCGATAACGGTCGTCCTGATTGAAAGGCCCGCTGGCAGGTTCGGATGGCATCAGGACAGCCTCGGGACAAATGAGTGGTTAGAACCCTCAGTATGTCTAAAAAAATCCCCTGCCAACCGGTTTATTAACCTGAACAGCTTCTTTTTGAATCAGACACTCCTGCCGCGGGCAAATCGTGGAATCTCCAACCCCAGGCTTTCCCGAAGCGTCGTCCCTTCATACGCCGTGCGATACACGCCGTGTTCCTGCAACAATGGGATGACTTCCTGGGTAAACCGCTTGAACTGCTGAGGATGCCCGATATAGATGTTGAAGCCATCCACCGCCCGCGCTTCAAACCAGTCCGCCATCTTTCGGGCGACCGTCGCCGCCGATCCCACAAACGCCCCCGGCCGCAGTTGCCGACCAAACTCCACCGCCTGGCGCAACGTAAAACCTTTCTCCCGTGCCTGATCGGCAATGCGCTTGGCATTGGTAAAAAAGCTGCTGCGTGCCGCCTCCAGACTCTCCTGTGGGAACGGCGCATCCAGGTCGTACTGACTGAAATCATGCCAGCCGAAATTGCGGCCGAACTCCTTCAGTGCCAGCTCAAAACTATGGTCGGCCTGATGGTAGTGCTGCTCGATTTCCCGGGCATGCTCATCAGTATCACCCACATAGATTTCAGCGCCGGGCATCACCAGCAATTGTCCGGGATCACGGCCATGTCGCTGTGCCCTGCCCTTTATGTCTCGGTAAAACGCCTGGCCCTGCTCGATGCTGGCGGCGTGGGTGAAGATGACATCGGCGGTGGCGGCGCCCAGGTCGCGGCCTTGCTCCGAATCACCGGCCTGGAAGATCACCGGTTGGCCTTGGGGTGAGCGCTGGATATTCAGCGGGCCGACCACGGAAAAGTGCTCGCCCTTGTGGTTCAGGCTATGCAATTTGCTCGGGTCGAGGAACTGGCCCGTAGTCCTGTCGCGCACAAACGCGTCTTCCTCATAGGAGTTCCACAGGCCCTGCACCACTTGGACGTGTTCGGCGGCCCGGCCATAGCGGGTGTCGTAGTCGTAGTGTTCGTCGCGGCTGTAGTTGCCGGCGGTGCCGGCGTCTCCGCTGGTCACCACGTTCCAGCCCGCACGGCCTTTGCTGATCAGGTCGAGCGAAGCCAGGCGCCGTGCGACGTTATATGGCGAGTTGTAGGAGGTCGTCAGCGTGCCAACCAGGCCCAGATGCCGAGTGCTTACGGCCAGTGCCGAGAGCAGCGTGAGCGGTTCCAGCCGGTTGAGGTAATGGGATGGCGAGCCGGGTGTGATGAACTGGCTGTCGACGATAAACATCAAGTCGAACAGTGCCGCCTCGGCCTGGCGTGCGATGTCGATGTACCAGTCGACGTTGACGCTGGCATCGGCTGGCAGTTCGGGATCAAGCCATAGATTGTGGCGACCGGGCCCGCCACAGCCCATGGTCAAGGCGCCAAGTTTGAGCTGTCGTTTGGTCATGTCTAACGTATTCCTTGAGGCGTTCAGGGCTGGGTTTTGGCGACGGCGGGCTGCAAGGCTGCGGCGAAGGAATCGTCGAACAGCTTGGCTGCCGGGTAAGACTTGACCAGTCCCTGGCTTGCGAAAAAGTCCACGGTCTTTTGCGCTTCCACAGGCGATTGGGCGGTCACCGGCTCCACCGTGGTGCGTGCCCGGGCGAACCAGGCGCGGGCTATATCGGCGTCTGCCCGGGTGCGTTTGGCCCAGGCATCCGCGTAGGCGTCGGCGTTGGCCGGGCTTTGGCGTGTCCAGTCACGGGCTTTTTTCAGGCGTTGAAGAAAATCGCTGATTTGCGCACGCTTGGTGTCGACGGCCTTGGTGCTGGCGGCAACAAAGCTCTGGGCCGGGATCAATCCGTCAGCCGTCGCCAGAACCCGCGCGCCCTGGCGTTCCTGTTGGGTGACGTAGGGTTCCCAGGTGGCGATGACGTCAACTGAACCGCCCTCCAACGCATGGGAAGCATCCAGCGCGCTGAGGTAGCGCAGTTCCAGTGAGTCCTTTGGCACGCCGGCTTTATCCAGTGCAGTCAGCAGCAACTGCTGGCTCCAGGAGCCTTTCCAGATGGCGGCGCGCTTGCCTTTCAGGTCGGCAAGGCTGTGGATCGACGAATCCTTTTTCACCAGGATGGCCACGCCGTCGAGATTTTGCCGGCTGATGGCGATTACCTTGATCGGCGCGCCCAGTGCACCGAGGAACAACACGGGCGCATCGCCGAGCAGGCCGATGTCCAGGCTGTTGGTGTTGAGCGCCTCGGCGACGGGTGATCCCGCAGTGAATTGCTTCCATTCAAGGGTATAGGGCACATCATCCAGCACCCCCGCCGCTTCCATCACGGCCTGGGCGTTGTAACTTTGGTCACCCACCACCAGCGTTTGCGCGTTCGCAGTGAGGCACAGCAAGGCGGCCAACCCGGCCGCCAGTTTTGTCAGATAACGCACGTTCGCTCCAGATGCCTGCTCAGGCATTTCAAGTCGATCCGCGCGCGCGGTCTCGGCAGTATTCGTAGGGAGGCCTACCATGAGGGGCAAAAGGTCGCCTGTAAAATACCTATAACGCATAACGTAATTCGATATTAATGCGCACAATGCATTTTCATTGAAGATCCGCGTGCGCTGACATTGCGTACCCGGCCGCACCACCTACACTGATCTGAATTCGGCTAATCTCGAGCCATTATCCAGCGCCCCGGCCCGATGCACCCGCATTTATTGCTCACTACAGAAAACAGTTAACCAACTGATTAATCAGAGTAAATATGAAAGAGCAGCCTCGGCAGCTTGCATCGGGACCGCAACAAGTGGCGCTGACTCGCGCCCTTTTTCGACAACCACACCTCCTGGCTCCCTTGAGCCTGCTGTGCATCGCCCTCGCCGGCTGCACCGTCGGGCCGGATTTCGCGCGGCCCGAAGTGCCGGCGAATGCCGATTATTCACGGGAAAAACTCACGGCTACCGCCAAGGCCGATATCGACGCCGGCGGCGCAGCGCAGCGGCTGATCGCCGGGATGGATATTCCCGGGCAATGGTGGACGCTGTTCCGCTCGCCGGACCTTAACGCGCTGGTGGAAGAAGCCTTGCGCGCCAACCCGGATGTGACGGCCGCTCAAGCCGCGTTGCGCCAGGCCAACGAGCTGGTCTATGCCGACCAGGCGTCGTTGTTTCCTTCCGTAAGCGGCAATGTGCAAAAAGCCCGGGAGAAAGTATCGGGCGTCACCTCGGGCCTGCCGGAGTCGCCGATTCTCACGGTGAGTTCGGCATCGTTGAGTGTGTCCTATGCCCCGGACGTGTTCGGCGGCACGCGCCGGCAAATCGAATCCACGTCCGCCCAGGCCGAGTACGAACGCTTCCAGCTGGAGGCGACGTACCTCACCCTGACCTCCAATGTGGTCAATACTGCGGTCAGCCTGGCGTCGATACGTGATCAAATCGCCTCAACCGAGGCAATCGTCCGGCTCCAGAGCGACCAGCTCGACGTGCTGCAGGCGCAGCGGCGGCTGGGTGCCATCGGTGACAGCGATGTCCTCACGCAACAGACCGCATTGGCGCAAACCCGTGCCAGCTTGCCGCCCCTGCAGAAGCAATTGGCGCAGACCCGCAACCAGTTGATGGCCTACCTCGGCCGGTTTCCCAACCAGGACCGCGACGAGCGCTTCAACCTGGCCTCCCTGCACTTGCCGGAAGAACTGCCGGTCAGCCTGCCCTCGGCCATCGTCGGCCAGCGGCCCGATGTGCGCTCCGCCCAGGCGCAACTGCACCAGGCCAGCGCCAACATCGGCGTGGCCGTGGCCAATCAGTTGCCGCAGTTCAGCATCACCGGGTCCGTGGGCTCCACGGTGGCCAGCGGGACCAAGCTGTTTTCGGCGGGCAGTGGCGTGTGGAGCCTGGCCGGGTCGATCACCCAACCGATCTTTGATGCCGGTGCCCTCGAACATCGCAAGCGTGCCGCCGTGGCAGCCTACGACGAGTCGGCGGCCCGCTACCGTGGCACCGTGATTGGTGCGTTCCAGGACGTGGCCAACGCCCTGCGGGCGCTGGAGGCCGATGCTGACGCGCTGAACCAGCAAGTGGTAGCCGAGCGTTCCGCGCAAGCCAACCTGGACCTGGTGCAGGCGCAGTTCAAGCTCGGCGCCGTGGCGTACATCAACCTGCTGACGGCCCAGCAAACCTACCAGAACACCGTGCTGTCCCGCGTCAAGGCGCAGGCCTCGCGCTACAGCGATACCACTGCGCTCTTCCAGGCACTGGGTGGCGGTTGGTGGAACCGAACAGATGTAGACCCCGCCACCAAGGGCAAACCGGATCGCTTCGGCTTGCCGTCGTGGAACGAGATCATGCCGGCCAAGAACAAGGCAGCGCCTGCCGATTCGGCACGGTTCGACTGAACTGAATCATTGAAACAGTGAGAACACCCATGGCTGACGTCATTACTGCCTCTCCCCTGCCACCCGAGCCCGGCGCACCGCGCAAGCGTCGACTGTGGCGGCCGATGATCATCATGATCGTGGTGGTGCTGGTGATTGTCGCGATCATCGCCGGGGTGAAGTTCGTGCAGATTTCGGCGTTGATTGCCCAGTCCAAGCAGCCCCTGCCCGCTGCCGTGGTCACGGCCATGAAAGTGCCCTTCAGCGATTGGCAACCCAATGTCACCGCCGTGGGTTCGATGAAGGCTGTCCGCGGGGTGGACGTGACCACCGAGGTGGGCGGCATCGTGCGCACCCTCGGCTTCACGCCCGGGCAGCAAGTGGCGGCCCAGGCGCTGCTGGTGCAACTGAACGCCGACTCGGACATCGCGCAACTGCATTCCCTTGAAGCCACGGCCGACCTGGCGGTGATCGTCCTCAAGCGTGACAAGGCGCAGCTGGCGGTCAACGCCATCTCCCAGGCCCAAGTCGACACCGACACCGCCGACCTGAAAGCCAAGCTCGCCGCCGCCGAACAACAGCGGGCGCTGGTGGCGAAAAAAACCATCCGCGCACCGTTTGCCGGGCGCATCGGGATCACCAGCGTCAACCCCGGGCAATACCTCAACCCCGGCGACAAGATCGCTACGTTGCAGACCTTTGATCCGATCTACATCGACTTCACCGTGCCCCAGACCCAACTGGAAGCCATCGCCATCGGCCAAGGGGTGTCGGTGACGGCCGACGGCCTCTCCAATCAAACCTTCACGGGCAAGGTCAGCACCATCGACACCCAGTTCGACTCGACCACGCGCAACGTCACTGTAGAAGCCACCGTCGACAACCCCAAGCAAAGCCTGGTGCCCGGGATGTTTGCCCGCGCCGTGGTCACCTCCGGCGCGACCCAACGCTACCTCACCGTTCCGCAGACGTCGGTCACCTACAACCCTTACGGCACCACGGTATTCATCGCCACCTCCAGCAAGAACGACAAAGGCGAGGAGGTACTCACGGCGCAACAGACCTTCATCAAGACCGGGCCAACCCGGGGCGACCAAGTCGCCATTCTGTCGGGCGTGAAGGAAGGCGACCTGCTGATCACCAGCGGCCAGATGAAGCTCAAGAATGGCTCGCCGGTGAAAGTCGATAACAGCGCCGCGCCGCTGAACGATCCGGCGCCGACTCCCCAAGAACACTAAAGGTGTCCCATGAAATTTACCGATACCTTTATTCAGCGACCGGTCTGGGCCATTGTCGTCTCGCTGTTCATCCTGATCCTGGGGCTGCGCTCGATCTTCGAACTGCCGGTGAACCAATGGCCGCGCACCGAAAATACGGTGGTCACGATTACCACCGCTTACTACGGCGCTGACGCGTCGACGGTGGCCGGCTTTATCACCCAGCCCCTTGAATCAGCCATTGCCCAGGCCCAGGGCATCGACTACCTGTCGTCGACGAGCATCACCGGCGTGTCGACGATTACCGCCACGCTGCGGCTGAACTACGAGGCCAGCAAGGCACTCACCGAGATCAATACCCAGGTCAACTCGGTCAAGAACCAATTGCCGGCCCAGTCCCAGGAGCCGGTGCTGACGGTGGCGGTCGGGCAGACCACAGACGCCATGTACCTGGGCTTCTACAGCGACACCCTGCCCACCAACAACATCACCGATTACCTGGTGCGGGTGGTCAAGCCCAAGCTGGATTCGATCCAGGGTGTGCAAACCGCTGAAATCCTCGGCGGGCGCCAGTTCGCCCTGCGGGCCTGGATGGACCCGAACAAGCTGGCGGCGCACAACGTGACGGCCCAGGACGTGTCCACTGCCCTGGCCAACAACAACTACCTGTCTGCCGTCGGCTCCACCCGCGGGCAAACGGTCACGGTCGACCTGACCGCCGGGACCGACTTGCACACCGTGGATGAATTCAAGCGGTTGGTGGTCAAGCAAAAAGGCGATGCCTTGGTGTACCTGGAGGATGTGGCCACCGTCACCCTCGGCGCCGAGAGCTACGACAGCAGCGTGGCGTTTTCCGGCAAACGTTCGGTGTTCATCGGCATCAAGACCGCGCCCAACGCCAACATCCTGACCGTCGCCGACAGCGTGCGCGAGGCCTTCCCCGAGCTGCAATCCCAATTGCCCACCGGGGTGCGCGGCGAGATCGTGTACGACTCCACGGAGTTCATCAACACCTCGATTTATGAGGTGGTGAAAACCCTGGTGGAGGCGATGATCATCGTGTCGGTGGTGATCTACCTGTTCCTCGGCTCGTTCCGTGCGGTGATCGTGCCGCTGGTGGCGATCCCGCTCTCGCTGGTGGGGACGTTCTTCATCATGTACCTGCTGGGGTACTCGATTAACCTCCTGACCCTGCTCGCCCTGGTATTGGCGATCGGCCTGGTGGTGGACGACGCGATTATCGTGGTGGAAAACGTCGACCGGCATATCAAGGAAGAAGGCAAAGGTGTGCTGGAGGCCGCGCTGGTGGCGGCGCGGGAATTGGGTGGCCCGATCGTCGCGATGACCGTGGTGCTGATTGCCGCCTACGTGCCCATTGGCCTGCGCAGCGGGCTGACCGGGGCGCTGTTCAAGGAGTTCTGTTTCTCCCTGGCCGGTGCGGTGACCGTGTCGGCCGTGGTGGCGTTGACGCTGTCGCCGATGATGACTTCGCGACTGTTCAAGTCCGGGCAGGAAGAAGGTCGCTTCGCCCGCAAGCTCGACCAGTACTTTGACTGGTTGCGGGGGCGTTACCACCGCGTACTTTCAGGCGGGCTGAACGTGTGGCCGGTGCTGGTGACGTTTGGCTTCTTGCTGTTTTTGCTGGTGGCCGCCAGTGGCATGACCGCCAAGAGCGAACTGTCGCCCACCGAGGACCAGGGCCTGGTGTTCATGCAGATCAAGGGCCCGCCGACCGCCTCGCCCCAGCAGATGGAGCGCATTGCCGACCAGGCCTTCCAGATCGCCAACAAAGAGCCTGAATACGCGCAGATGTTCCAGCTCACCGGGCTGCCGATCCTCAACCAGGGACTGGGTGGTGTGCTGCTCAAAAACTGGGGCGACCGCTCGCGCTCACAGGCTCAACTGATATTGGACCTCCAGCAAAAATGGAACCAGGTGCCGGGCGCTACCATCGCGGCGTTCCCGCTGCCGTCGCTCCCGGGCGCCCAGGGCTTGCCGGTGCAGTTTGTGATCACCACCACCGACTCGGTGGAAAACCTCAACGAAGTCGCCCAGGCGGTGGTGGCCGAGGCACAGAAACAACAGCTGTTCTATTTCTCCGACATGGACCTGAAACTCGACAAGCCCCAAGCCAGGCTGGTGGTTGACCGGGAAAAAATCGCCGCACTGGGCATGACCCAGGCTGACGTCGGTGCGGCGCTGTCCGCTGCACTGGGTGGCAACTATGTGAACTACTTCTCCACCGCCGGGCGTTCGTACAAAGTGATTCCCCAGGTGCTGCAGGTTGACCGGCTCAACCCCGACCAGATCCTCGATTACTACATTCGCACGCCGTCCGGCAGCATGATCCAGGCGCGCACCGTGGCGCATATCGAGACCTCGACCCAGCCCGAGTCCATCAACCACTTCCAGCAACTCAACTCGGCGACCCTGTCGGGCGTCAGTGGCGTGGCCCAGGGTGAGTTGCTGGCGAAACTCAACACGATCCTGACCAACATCGCACCCTCCGGCTACACCTCGGACTTCTCTGGCGAGTCGCGCCAGTTCATGCAGGAATCCGGCGGGTTCTTCGGGTTGCTGATGTTCTCGATCCTGATCGTGTACCTGGCCCTGGCCTTCCAGTTCGAGAGCTTCCGCGACCCGGTGGTGATCCTGTTCTCCGTGCCCCCTGCGCTCTTTGGCGCACTGGCCTTTATCACCATGGGGTTTGCGTCCATCAACGTGTACACCCAGGTAGGCCTGGTGACGTTGCTGGGGTTGATCACCAAGCACGGGATTCTGATCGTGCAGTTCGCCAATGAATTGCAGCGCGCGGGCCACAGCAAGCGTGAGGCGATAGAAGAAGCGGCCGGCGTGCGTTTGCGGCCGATCCTGATGACCACGGCGGCGATGGTGCTGGGGGTGGTGCCGCTGGTGTGGGCGTCTGGCGCCGGGGCTGCGGGACGGCATGACATGGGTCTGGTGATCTTCGCCGGGTTGTCGATCGGTACCGTGTTGACGCTGTTTATGGTGCCGGCGATGTATATGTTTATTGGTTCGACGCACCATCAGGAGGTGGAGCGGCCGCTCGATAGTGAACGTGAGGAAATACCAGTCGGCGGCGGCTAGGCCGTTCTGCAACGTAACGCTAAACGAAACCCGGGGTCTGATTTTCAAGACCCCGTCCCACGCCCTGTTCGGCCCCGCCGACAAATCTGTCATTCGACTGCAATACAAGCCTGCCTAAGATCCGGCCATGGATTTTCATGATCGGCCTTTGGGGTTTATCCCCGGGCCGATTTTCAAGGTCAGTTATCTACGCGCGTAGATAGCTGTAGAACGCAGAGCAACCACCTCAATGGTCATGTCCGGGCCTTCCTTGGATCAGGAGTTTTTTGATGTCGACAGTTGCAAGTGCCGCCCACCCCGCTGCCCTAACGGCCAGTGGCGCAGCGGATGAAAGCTTGGTAACCCCGCAAGGACGCCGGGAGTTGTATCGCGCCACCCTCGCCTGTTGGCTGGGCACGGCAATGGAGTACGCGGATTTTGCCCTGTATGGCCTGGCGGCGGGCCTGATCTTCGGCGATGTGTTTTTCCCTAACGTGTCGCCGGCCATGGCGTTGCTTTCCACCTTCGCCACCTGGTCGGTTGGGTTTGTGGCGCGGCCGATCGGTGCGCTGTTCTTCGGGTGGCTGGGTGATCGCAAGGGCCGCAAGGTGGTGATGGTCTCTACCGTCGTGTTGATGGGCGCATCCACCACCTTGATCGGCTTGATCCCCAGCTACGCATCGATCGGTATCTGGGCGCCGGCATGTCTGGTCCTGCTGCGTTTTACCCAGGGTTTTGGTGCGGGCGCCGAACTGGCTGCAGGCACAGTGATGCTGGGCGAGTTTGCACCTGCCAAGCAACGGGGCCTGGTGTCTTCAGTGATTGCCTTGGGCTCCAACAGCGGGACGTTGCTGGCTTCATTGGTCTGGCTTGCCGTGGTGCAAATGGACCAACAGCAATTGCAGGAATGGGGGTGGCGCATTCCGTTTCTGTGCAGCTCGCTGATTGCCCTGGCTGCCCTGTGGCTACGTCGCAACCTGCGGGAAACACCGGTGTTCGAACTTCGAAAGGCCGAACTGCAAGCCCAGCGCAGTAACGCCCTCACCACCGCTGCACAACCTGTTGGGTTCTGGAAAGGCAGCCGGGCATTTCTCACCATGGTCGGTTTGCGCATTGGCGAGAACGGCCCTTCCTACCTGGCCCAGGGGTTTATCGTCGGCTATGTGGTGAAGGTGCTTGCGGTGGACAAGTCCGTCGCGACCCAATCGGTGTTGATCGCGTCGATACTCGGCTTTTTGATTATCCCCCTGGCGGGCTGGTTGTCTGACCGATTTGGCCGGCGCATTACCTACCGTTGGTTCTGCGGGCTGCTGATGCTGTATGCGTTCCCGGCATTCATGCTACTCGACTCTCGCGACCCAGCCATTGTCATGGCCACCATTGTGGTCGGCATGGGCCTCGCCTCCCTCGGCATCTTTGGCGTACAGGCGGCCTGGAGCGTTGAGATTTTCGGCGTAAAAAACCGCTACACCAAACTGGCCCTGGCCAAGGAGCTGGGCTCGATCCTCTCCGGCGGTACCGCGCCTCTGGTGGCTGCCGCGCTGCTGACCTGGACCGGTCACTGGTGGGCGATTGCCGGGTACTTTGTCGCTATGGCCGGGATCGGTTTTGTGACCACCTTTGTCGCCCCGGAAACCCGGGGGCGCGACCTCAGCGCGCTGGAAGATGCCATCTAGTTTCACCCCCCTGAAAAACCACTGACGCCTCGCAGAAAGGCGCAAACCCGCACGACTGTTCAACCACAAGTCGGGCGAAGCCATGCCTGTAAATCGGCAATCCATAGGAGCATTGACATGAAACGGTCCACCCTCGCACTGGCAGTCACCACCACGATCCTGGCGCAACACGCGCTTGCTGCAGGCTTTATCGACGACAGTACTGCGTCGATCAACGCACGCACGTTCTACCTTCGCAGTGATAACCCCAACACACCGGGGGTTGACCAGAACGAACTGACCCAGGGCTTCAAGCTCGACTATCTGTCCGGGTTTACCCAAGGTACCGTCGGTTTCGGTCTCGACGTTCAAGCGCTGCAAGCGTTCAACCTTTCCGGTGGCACCCAGCACCCCAATGCCAGCACCTCGAACTCACTCGCACCGGTCAATTCCGACGGCACGCCGGTGGACAACTGGAGCCGTCTTGGGGCCAACGCCAAGCTGCGCGTGTCCAAGACCGAGTTCCACGCCGGCAGCGCGCTGTCGCCTAACCTGCCAATCCTGGTGGCCAACGATGGCCGCCTGCTGCCGCAAACCTTCGACGGCGTGACGGTGACCTCCAAAGACATCGACAACCTGACGATCAATGCCGGCCAACTCAGCCGCTCTACCGGGCGGGCGTCGTCCAACTCCACCGGCTTGGCCATTGCGGGTGGCACCGAGGCCAGCAATTCATTCACCTATGCCGGCGCCGACTGGAAAATCACCCCCACGACAACCCTGCAGTACTACCGTGCCGACCTGAAGGACTATTACACCCAGGACTTTTTTGGCCTGTTGAACACGACGCCCCTGGGTGAAAACTCACGTTTTAAAACTGACCTGCGCTACTTCAACAGCAAATCCCAGGGTAAAAACGGCACCGCCGGTTACCTCTTCAACAATAACGGCGGTTATGCCAGCGAGCCGGGCAAAGTGGATAACACCACCTGGAGTGCGGCGTTCACCTACTACCTGGGCGGCCACGCCTTCATGCTCGGCCGCCAGCAGGTGTCCGATTCGGGCGGTACCGTGTACCTCAACCAGGGCAACATACTGGGCGGCGCCGGCAACAGCGAAGGCAACGGCGGCGCCAGTGTCTACCTGATCACCGACGTGATGGACAACTCGTTCATCCGCGCTGGCGAAAACACCAACTTTGCCCAGTACTCCTATGACTTCGCAGCCCTGGGCGTGCCGGGTCTGTCGGCATCGGCCCTTTACCTGCACGGCGACAATATCCGTGGGGCTGACGGTGGTTCCCGCTACTCGGAATGGGAACGTGACATGCGCATCGACTACGTCGTGCAGAGCGGCCCGTTGAAAGGGTTTGGCACCTCGTTGCGTGAAGGTAGTTTCCGCAGCGGCATTCCCAATGTTGGCGCGGTCGACCAGGCGCGTGTGATCTTCAGCTACACCTACGCGATCTTCTGATTTCGATTGAGTGAAAGGGCTACCGGTGGCGCCAGGGTCATCAAACTGCAATAAAACAGCCGTGATAATGTCGGATGTCACAAGGTGTTACCCCGTAGCCTTTTTTTTTAGCCCGAACATCTACGCGAGTAGACCCCGTCCCGGGCGTCTACTTCTCCAGAAAAATGGCAGGTCGTTTTGACAAAACAGTATCCCACCCGCGCCACCCGCGACGATGTTGCCCGCGAAGCCGGTACGTCAGTCGCGGTGGTCAGTTACGTCATCAATGACGGCCCCCGGCCCGTCGCCAAGGCCACTCGCCAGCGCGTACTGGACGCCATCAAACACACCGGCTACCGACCCAACGGTGTCGCCCAGGCACTGGCCTCGGGCAAGACCAAAACCTACGGGCTGGTGGTGCCAAACATTTCCAATACCTTCATCGCGTCTTTTGCCCATGCCCTGCAACAGGAGGCGCTGGATAACGGCCTGGTGATCCTGCTGGGGGATTCCGGCGACTGCCGCAAACGCGAGCTGAATCTGATCAATACCTTGTTGAGCCAACGGGTAGACGGTCTGTTCTACACCAGCGTCGACCGCCACCCGCACATCGAGCTGATCCAGGCCAGCGGCACCCCCTTTGTGATGCTCGACCGAGTCACGCCCAGTATCCCCGTCAATATGCTTCGGGTGGATGAGCGCGGCGCGGCACATCAAGTCACCGCGCATCTGCTGAGCCATGGTTACCGTGAGGTTGGCATCATTTGTGGCCCGCCGGAAATGCTCAACGCCCAGGACCGCTTGAACGGCTGGCGTGACGCGCTGGCTGACCGTGGCCTCGAAGAACATCCTGAGTGGGTTGTTGGCGCCAGTTACACACGCAAAGGCGGATACGAGGCGACACAACAGCTGCTGGCCGATGGTCGCGCGCCCCGCGCCCTGTTCTGCTCCAACGAAGCCCAAGCCATCGGCTGCATGCGTGCGCTGTCGGAACGCGGGATAAAGGTCCCGGAACAGGTGGCCCTGGTGTGCTTCAACGGCACTGAAGAGTCGGCGTTCTATGCGCCCTCCCTGACCACGGTCTGCCAGCCTGTGCGGGAAATGGCCAAGGCAGCCATCGCGATGCTGCTGGCCTGGAATGGCGAAGTGCAGTTGCAAGAGTTTTCTCACCGCCTCGTGATTGGTGAGTCCTGCGGATGCGGCGCTGTGCAAACACCGCGAGTCTAAAAAAAGAAGGTGAAATGAAACGCTTAATTATTGATTGCGATCCCGGAAACGGGATTGCAGGGGCAAATGTTGACGACGGTCTGGCATTGGCGCTGGCACTCTCTGCGCCCGAACTCTCGCTTGAACTGGTCACCACCGTCGCGGGCAACACGCCCAGCGCAGTGGGTTACAACGTCGCCAAAGACCTGATGGCCCGAGCCGGCCGTACGCTGCCGGTGGTCAGGGGCAGCACCCAGGCACTGGAGGAACCCGGCGGCCCCTGGCGCGATGCGCTGGACAACACCGTACACAAGCGCCAACTCGCGCATTTATGGAACGCTGTGCGCCCTCCCCTGGATTTCGAGGCCCCTGCACAAGAAGCGGCCGACGCCATAGGCCAGTTGATTTGCGCGAATCCCGGGGAAATCACCCTGGTGGCAATCGGGCCGCTGACCAACGTGGCGCTGGCGCTTGAACGCTACCCCGACATGATCCAGGCGGTGAAGAAAATCATAATCATGGGAGGCGTTTTTGCCCTGGATGACTTCATCAAGGACACCAACTTCGGCTTCGACCCGGAAGCGGCGGACCGCGTGCTCAGCAGCGGTGCGAACATCACCCTGGTGCCCCTGGATGTCACCACGCAAACCTTGATGACGCACCAGGACCTGGACCGTATCCAGCAACTCGATACGCCCCTCGCCGATTTTATCTGTGAGACGTTCAGGCCCTGGATCGACTATTCAATGGCCACTCGCAGCCTGGCCGGTTGCTGGATCCATGACGCCCTGGTGATTGCCTGGTTGCTGGACCCGCGCGTCGCCACCGCCACGCAGTACTACACGGAGGTGGAACTGCGCGCCGGCCGAACGCGAGGCAAAACCTGGCGCTACAAGCAGCCCCTGCGGCTGGACGTTGCCATCCCGCCAGCCACCAGCGGCCTGGTTAACGTATTGCAGAGCGTGGATAACCCGTTGTTGCTGGAGATCATCGAAAAGTACTTGTCGATGGTCCCCCTCAAATCATCGGCGAGCTGCTGACCACCCGCAGTGCCAACCCTTCATACGCATCCAGCGTAATGGTGAAATCCCCCTCGGCGGTCAAATCACCTTCTACCCGCTCATTGATGATGTCCACCACCGGCCCGGGCGCAATGTCGGGCAGGTGCAGGGTTTCGGTGATGGGCGTGGAGCCGAAGTTCAGCGCGGTGATCTGGGTGCCTTTGCCCGCCGGCAACTCGTGCACCATGATCAGCAGCCCCGGGTGCTGCACGTCCGGCACCAGGATCTGGCGGCTGGCGGCGATATCGTAGGCGCGGCGCACGGCGAGGATTCTTTGCAACTGTGAGGCAAACGAATCCGGGTCGGCCAGTTGGCTGATCAAGCTGCCATACAAGGTTTTCGGGCGTGGCATCTGCCCGGCGGACTGCGGCGCATCCGGGTTCAGGTCCACCAGGTCGTAGGCGCCGCGATGGATCCAGCGGGTGTCGCCATCGAGCATCAAATGGGCGACCTCCTCCGCGGCCAACGGCAGTGCGCCTACCAGGTCCCAACCGGAAAGTGCGAATACCCCAGGCTGCATGGCGTTGTACATCACCAGCAGCAGGTGAATCTGGCGTATCTGCTGGATATCCGCCGGGGTGATCGCCTCCAGGTCGCGAATCCCCAGCGCCGCCGTGATGATGCTGGCGGTGGTGCAAGACACGCCATTGGTCACGAACTTCAGGTTATAGGGTGCGTGCTCGCCCGCCAGGCGTTCGTACATCTGCTCGCGTATATGTTCGCGCAGGATGCCGCCGGGGAACGTCTGCCCCTGATACAGGTAGGTGTCGTGGGCGTGCAGGGTCCAGAAATGCACCAGTTCAAGGGTCAGCTCGTCATGGTTCTGCAGCGCGTGGATCAGCGAGCCCGGGTCGATGCCGAGGGTGTGCATCTCCCGCAGCATCAGGCGCAGGAATTCGGTATCGCCCATCAGCAACGCGTGCTGATAGGCCGGGCGGGTGATGAAGTCATAGGACAGGTCGGCGCCGCCGTGGGACATGGCGGCAATGTCGTCCACCGTCAGGTTCAGTTCCTGGAAGCTGAAGCCGCCAGCCTTGCGAATCGCGCCGCCCAGAAGCTGGTTGCCGGTAATGGAGAGCGGGTGGCTTTCCGACCAGGCGTTACCCTCAAGTTTGCGTTCCACGCCGAGGAAGCCGTTGGCGTCCAGGCGCAGGATTTTCGCGCCCATCACGTCGATGGCGTGCAGGGCGTCACCGATGATCATTTGCTGCGCGGCGAAGGTCGGGTCCAGCCAGTTCAGCGACGGTTGCCCTTCCTTGAAGTAATGCAGGTACACCCATCGCCGGGGCTTGCCATCCACGCCGATGACCACATCGGTGGCGCTCCAGTCGGTTTCCTTGACCCCAGGCTCGAAGAAAATCACTCGTTGCAGCTGGCCGACGATGTAGTGCTTGTCTCTCAGCACGTCGACCTGCTGCGGGCTGAGGTTATGCGCGTCGCGGCCCTCGCTGATCTCGGGCAGCAGTGGCCAGTCTTCCTCGCGGATTTCCACCATGTGGTAGAGCCCGGGGTAGTCCTCGTAGGCCATCTCCGCCAGGCGGAAGTCCGCGCCTTTGCCGGTGTGGGACGGGATCACGTCGTCGATGATCACCGCGTTGTGCGCGGCGGCCATGCGGGCCAGGGATTGAAGCTGGGCTTCGGTGCCCAGTTGCGGGTCGATGTCGAAGCTGATGCGGTCAAAATTGCCGTCAATCGTCGGGGTGTGTTCGGTGCCCGAAAGGCCGCCCGAGCGTTTAAGCGGGCCGTTATGAATGCCCTGGATGCCGATTTTCGACAGGGCGTGCCACAAGGTTTCATCCCCCAGGGCCTCCAGCACACTGCCGTTTTCGCGGGTAACGATGGACGCCGGGTACGCTGTGAACCACACCGAGGCCAGGGCTGAAGCATCACGGGGCCGGGTATGCGCATACGGCTGCTGCCACAACCGGCCTTGCCCCGAATAGAGTTTGGCCCGCTGTTTTGCGGCATGCAGCATCGATTGTTCCACCAGCCAGGCCACATGATTCTTCTCGGCATCTGTCATAAATCGATCACCTGCGGTCGTGAAGTATTCGGTTGCGGTGCTTGCATCGGCGCACCGTTGGTTATTGTATGAGGCCCTGAGCGGCCATTCGTTGCATTGGCCCTCCCCCCATGATCCAGACCGAGGGCTGCACTTGGACTATTTCGCAGCGTTGACCGCCTTTGTCGAAGCCGCCGAGGGCAATAACTTCTCCCGTGCCGCCGACCGGCTGGGCATCAAGGCTTCTACCGTTTCACGCTACGTGAAAGACCTGGAGCAGGACCTGGGTATCGCCCTGTTCAACCGCTCGACCCGCACCCTGCACCTGACCGAGGGCGGCCAGACCTTCCTGATGCATGCGCGCCGGGTGCTGGACGAGCTGGAGCAGGCCAAGGCCGCCACCTCCGCGTTGAATGAACATCCCCGGGGCGTGCTCAAGCTCAACCTCCCGCCCGCCTTTGCCCGCCACCATGTGCTGCCCACCTTGAACGCGTTCCTGGCCCGCTACCCGCAGATCAAGCTGGAACTGGTGCTGGATGACAGCCACGTCAACCTGATCCACGCCGGCGCGGACCTGGCGATCCGGATAGGCACCCTGGCGGATTCCACGTTGAAGGCGCGCAAGATTTGCGATGAACACTACCGGCTGGTGGCCAGCCCGGGGTTTTGCCGGGAGCACCCGGCACCGTCCAGACCTGCCGACCTGGCGGCACTGCCCGGGATTCTGGGGGCGGCTGAGATTGCTTTCGCCAATGGGCATGAAGTGTCGCCGCTGGTGCATAAAGACTGCCTCCGGATCAACGACCTGGACGCGCAGATGATCGCCGTACAGCAAGGCCTGGGGTTTGCCTTGCTGCCCGACTGGCTGGTGGCCAAGCGCATTGACGCCGGCGAGCTGGTGGTGTGGTTGCCTGAGTGGAGTATCCGCATCGCCGGCCGCGAATCGGCGGTGTGGTTCGTCTATCCACCCAAGCGCATCGTGTCTTCCAAGGTGCGGTGCTTCATCGACTTTATCGTCGAGCAACTCGGCGAAACACCGCACTGGAAGCGTGTCAGCTGAAGCGAATATCCAGCGAGCGCAGGTAGGTTTGCAGCCCGGCGTCCTGGATCGGAATCAGGAACGCCTCGGTGTCGGACTCGTTGAAATGGGCATGCCAGTAACCCGGCGGTGTGACAAACGCCAGCCCCGGCGACCAGTCGACCCGCACCGGGTTGCGGATTTGCCCGTCGGCGTCCAGCTCGGTGCCCACCAGCGAGTAGCAGCCCTTTGGGCAATCGATGATGAAATCCAGCGCAATCGACTGGTGGCGATGGGGCTTTTGAATCGACCCCGCCGGCAGGATCCCGTACATCGCCCATAGCACATGGGTCACCGTGCGGGTTTGCGGGAAATGCCGATTGCCCAGCAGGATGCTGATGCGGCTGCGGTCCTGGGCGCGGGGATCATCGGCGGCCTCACGCAGCTTGGCGTTGGCCAGGTCCGCCGGGTACAGCGTGGGTGCGAAGCGATCGGTAGTGCGGGTCACGCCCAGATAGCGCAACAGCGGTTCGTCATGCACGTAGTACAGGCGCGCATCCTCTGTTGCGCTGAAGTGCGCCGGCTGCAGGCCCGGCAGCGCAAGGAAGCACCCCTTGGACCATTCGATCCGATGCTCACCCTGAACCACACTGCCCTCCCCCGTGATCACATAAAACACCTGTGAGGTGGCGTTGGGTTGCAGGTCCAGCGTGTCGCCGGCGTTCAAGCGAATGAAGTTCGCACACAGCCCCGGGCCGGTCGCCGGGCCTTCACAGCCCAGAGCGTCGCTGAGGTCCAGCGGCACAACCCGGGACGGGCCACCGTCGTACAGCGAGGCCGGGAAGCTGTGATAAGGAATGCGGGTGATCAGGTTGGCACTGATGGGGTTGGCGGCCTTGCTGTACTCGAAGTACTCGGCGTCGAGCAGGTGCGGCGGCTGGGTGTCGGTCAGGTCAGGCTTGAATTCACGGTTCATTATCATCACCTCAATCTACGGCTGGATTTCGCGACATCCCGAGGGACGTTGCGGCGGTGATGGAACTATAGGCACTCAATCGCGCAGGATTAATCCCTCGTCTCGCACAGCAGTTGTGCGAAATGGGGCAGAAGTGAACCGTTCTTCTACGCAGGTGCTTAGTTCGAATTAGCCAACTATCAAAGTGCCATTTTATAAACAGATTAAATATTTCTACATCTAATGCGCATAAAAAATCCGCCGCAGAGACTGCGGCGGCAAACCAAAGGATTTTGTCGAAGCAGAGCGGCTAAGACACGATCAAAACTACAGCAGCACGCGCAGCGGTACAGTGAATTTTAATTAATCGAGTTTAACCATCCCTTCACTGGTCCTTTACCGCAAACCGGTTAAAAATTCCCCATCGCGCAAAGGCCAGCGCCTCCCGCCAGGGTGGTGCCCGGCTAAAACTACAACACGCGAAACCCGGCTTGAATGCCCGTCTTAATATCGCCTGCCCAAAAGTTATATACGCCATAAAAAATAAGGCTGTGCACCTGCGCACGCAACTATTAGCGATTAATCTATCCGGGGAAACTATAACCATGGTTAAACAGTGGAGCCTATTAGCGCTGGTCATTTCCAGCAGCCTGAGCCAGGTGGCTTTGGCAGAATCAGTAACGGATCAGGCAGACGCCAAGGGTTTTGTCGATGGCAGCACTCTCACCGGCGTCGCGCGCAACTACTACTTGAACCGTAATCGGGAAGAAGGCCGCGCCGACCAGCGTGACTGGACCCAAGGGGTCATGGCCAACTACATCTCCGGCTTCACCCAGGGCACCATCGGGTTTGGCGTCGACGCCTATGCCTACGGCGGGCTGAAACTCGACTCCCAGCGCAAATACGCGAACACCGGCAACCTGCCCCTGGATCGCAACGGCGACCCTCAGGACGCCTACGGCTCGCTGGGTGGTGCGTTGAAACTGCGGATCTCCAAAACGCAGCTCAAATACGGTGAAATGCAGCCCACCGCGCCGGTGTTTGCCGTCGGTGGTGTCGGGTTGCTCGACCAGACCGCCACAGGCTTTGACCTGACCAGCAACGAAATCGCCGGCCTGAACCTGGAAGCCGGTCACTTCACCGCTACCAACGGTGGCGATACCACCAACCATGAGCACGATATCTTTGCCACCTACGCCAACGTAGCGACCAAGAGTGCCAGTTTTGTCGGTGGCAAATACACCTTCACCCCGGACTTGAGCGCCACGGTGTATGCCGGCGAGTTGCAGGACGTCTGGCGCCAGTACTACACCAACCTCAATTACGTGATGCCCCTGAGCAATGGCCAATCCGTGACCCTGGACGGCAACCTGTACCGCACCCTCGACACCGGGAGTGCCAATGCAGGCACGATCAACACCACGGCGTACTCTCTGGCGGCGGCCTATTCGTTCCTGCAGGCCCACACGCTGACGCTGTCGTTCCAGAAGATCGATGGCAACGAGCCGTTCGACTATATCGGCGCGGGTGACAACGGTGCCGCCGCGACCGGCGACTCGATCCTGCTGGCCAACTCGGTGCAATGGTCTGACTTCAATGGCCCAGGCGAAGCCTCCTGGGCCCTGCGGTACGACTTGAACATGGCGCCCTACGGTGTGCCGGGGCTCAGCTTCATGAGCCGCTACATCAACGGCTCCGACATTGACGGCAGCCACACCCCCGCCAACAGTGCCTATCTCGGCGCCTACGGCGACGGCGCCAAGGAGCACGAAACCGACGTAGAAGTTAAGTACGTGGTCCAGAGCGGGCCGGCGAAGAACCTCGCGTTCCGTCTGCGCCAGGCCTACCACACCGGCAGTTCCGAGTCGGGCAGTGGCGGCGACGTCAACGATACGCGCCTGATCGTCAACTACCCGTTCAGCATCCTGTAAGCCCTTCATGGGACGCGCCAGCGACGCAGGTCGCTGGCGCGGTGATCGGCTATTTGGGTTGGCAGTTCTGCTGGAGGCGTTAAACTGCGCGGCCTCTCTCTGCAGAAAAACGAGACCTCCATGGCCAACCACGACCTCGCCTTCACCCCCGACCTCGACCCGGACTCCATCTCCTCCGACGTCATCGGCTTCAACGGCATCCTCGTCTCCACGCAAATCCCCACCCGCGCCGACGGCAGCCTGGAACTGGGCGACATCACCCTGCAAAGCGAATGCACCCTGCAAGCCCTCAAGGTGGCCCTGGAACGAGCCGGCAGCTCGATTGACCGGGTCATGCACCTGACCATTTATCTGACCGACATGGCCGATCGCGCCGCTTTCAACGAAGTCTACAAACGCTATTTCGCCAAGCCCTGGCCCGTGCGCGCAGCCGTTGGCGTGGCCGCCCTGGCGGTGGAAGGCATGCGGGTTGAAGTCACCGCGATGGCCGCCAAGGCCTGACCACAATGATCAACTGTGGGAGCTGTCGAGCCCCAGCGAGGCTGCGATGGGATCGCCTCGGTTTCACTGATACACCGCGGTGCCTGCATCGCGGGCAAGCCCGGCTCCCACAGTTGACTGCATTCCCATGCAGGAGCCCGCGCACGGCCTGGTAGATGTCGATAAGGCATTTCGCAGCTACAATGCCCGCCTCCGTGACAAGCCTGACTAAAAAAACTATGTCCTTGCCCAAGCATCACCTGGAATTGCTCAGCCCTGCGCGCGATGTTGCCATCGCTCGCGAGGCTATCCTGCATGGCGCCGACGCCGTGTACATCGGCGGCCCGAGTTTCGGCGCGCGCCATAACGCCTGCAACGACGTGAGCGATATCGCGCAGCTGGTGGAGTTCGCCCGGCGCTATCACGCGCGGGTGTTCACCACCATCAACACGATCCTGCACGACAACGAGCTGGAGCCGGCCCGCAAGCTGATCCACCAACTCTACGACGCCGGCGTCGACGCGCTGATCGTCCAGGACCTGGGGGTGATGGAGCTGGATATTCCGCCCATCGAGCTGCACGCCAGCACCCAGACCGACATCCGTACCCTGGGCCGGGCGAAGTTTCTCGACCAGGCGGGTTTCTCGCAGTTGGTATTGGCCCGCGAGCTGAACCTGCAAGAGATCCGTGCGATTGCCGATGAAACCGACGCGGCCATCGAGTTTTTCATCCACGGCGCCCTGTGCGTGGCCTTCTCCGGCCAGTGCAACATCTCCCACGCCCAGAATGGCCGCAGCGCCAACCGTGGCGATTGCTCCCAGGCGTGCCGCCTGCCCTACACCCTGAAGGATGACCAGGGCCGTGTGGTTGCGTTTGAAAAGCACCTGTTGTCGATGAAAGACAACAACCAGAGCGCCAACCTGCGCGCCCTGGTGGATGCCGGAGTGCGCTCGTTCAAGATCGAAGGCCGCTACAAGGACATGGGCTATGTGAAGAACATCACGGCCTATTACCGTCAGCGCCTCGACGAGATTCTCGAAGACCGCCCCGACCTGGCCCGCGCGTCCAGCGGCCGTACTGCGCATTTCTTCCTGCCGGACCCGGAAAAGACCTTCCACCGTGGCAGCACCGACTACTTCGTCACCGACCGCAAGGTCGATATCGGCGCCTTCGACACCCCGACCTTCACCGGCCTGCCGGTAGGTGTGGTGGAGAAAGCCGGCAAGCGCGACTTGCAGGTGGTCACCCATGAGCCGCTGTCCAACGGCGACGGCCTCAACGTGCTGATCAAGCGCGAAGTGGTGGGTTTCCGCGCCAACATTGCCGAGCCAAAAGGTGAGTTTGAAGAGGACGGCGAAAAGCGCTACCGCTACCGCGTCGAGCCCAACGAGATGCCGGCCGGCCTGCATCAGCTGCGCCCGAACCATCCGCTGAACCGTAACCTGGACCATAACTGGCAGCAGGCGTTGCTGAAGACTTCGGCCGAGCGTCGTATCGGCGTGTCGTGGGCTGCCCGTCTGCAAGAGGACCGCCTTGAACTGACCGTCACCAGCGAAGAAGGCATCAGCGCCAGCGTTGCCCTGCCCGGCCCGTTCGGCGTGGCCAACAAGCCGGAACAGGCCCTGGAAACCCTGCGTGACCTGCTGGGCCAACTGGGCACCACCCAGTACCACGCCACCGCAATCGAGCTGGACGCGCCGCAGGCGTTCTTCATCCCGAACTCGCAGCTCAAGGCCTTGCGCCGTGAAGTGATCGAGGCGCTGACCGAGGCGCGTATCCAGGCCCACCCACGGGGCGGCCGCAAGGCAGAAACCACGCCGCCGCCGGTGTACCCGGAATCGCACCTGTCGTTCCTGGCCAACGTCTACAACCAGAAGGCCCGCGATTTCTATCACCGTCACGGCGTGCAACTGATCGACGCGGCGTATGAAGCCCACGAAGAAACCGGCGAAGTGCCGGTGATGATCACCAAGCACTGCCTGCGCTTCTCGTTCAACCTGTGCCCGAAACAGGCCAAGGGTGTGACGGGCGTGAAGACCAAAGTCGCGCCGATGCAGTTGATCCACGGCGATGAAGTGCTGACGCTGAAGTTCGACTGCAAGCCGTGCGAGATGCATGTGATCGGCAAGATCAAGGGCCACATCCTCGGCCTGCCGCAACCGGGCAGCGTGGTGGGCTACATCAGCCCGGACGACCTGCTCAAGACCATTCCTCGCGCACCGCACTGATCCCTTCGCGCCTGCGTACCCGCAGGCACCACAGCGGAAACGGCAAGGTCACCAGCAGCAGCAACCACAACAGGGCGTAGACACTGTCTACGCCCTCGTTCTGCAGGTTGACGAACAGCTTGACCGGAATCCCCTGCGGGAAATACGCAAACACCATCACGATCCCGAACTCGCCAATCACCCGCACCCAGACAATCGCCAACGCGTTGGCCAGGGCTCGCCGGGTGACGGGCAAGGTCACCTGCAAAAACACCTCGAACGGTGTGCAACCCAGGCCCCGCGCGGCTTCTTCCAGGGAGCGCGGCACCGCCTCGAACGCTGTGCGTGCACACAGGATGTAATAGGCCAGCCCGCCGTAGAGTTGCGCCAGGATAAATGCCGGCAGGTTGTTGCTCAGGGAAATCCCCAACTTGCCCAACGCTTCGCCAAGAGTGGCGTATGGGCCGTAGGCGGTGACCAGCAAAATGCCCATGGCCAACGGCGGCGTCAGCAGTGAGATCAGCAATAACGCCTCGACGCCGCTGCGCCAGGACGATGCAGTGCGGGCCAACCACAAGGCCAGCGGCGTGCCCAGCAGCACAATCAACAGGGTCGAAACGCTGCTCAGCCCCAGGGACACGGCCACCGCCGACCAGTCGCCGTAGGCCAGTTGCAACTGGCCCCAGGACGTTGCACCGGCCAGGGCTACAAACGGAATGATCAGCAGCACCGCCGCCGGCACGCTCATCCATAGCGTGGGCGAGCCCTTCAGCACATCAAAGCGCTCCGCCTTTCGGCTGGCCGTAGCCATTGGCTTCAAACAACTTCAGGCCTTCAGGCGATTGCAGGTAGCTCACGAACGCCTGGGCCTGTTGCGGGTTGGGCGCGTTCTTCAGCACGGCTGCGTAGAACACCAATGGCTGCGGCTTGAGGGTTTGCATCTGGCCGTTCTTGTCCGGCAGTTGCAGGCTGACGGTGTCGTACCAGTCTTTGGTGAACGTCGGGTTGCTCAGGTTGATCTCGTCGGGCAGCGCGATATACGGCAGCTTGGCTGAAATCGTCGCGCTCTCGTAGCCGGACGCGGCGTCTATCTGGCCGGCTTGCAGGCGGGTCAACAGGCCGCCTTCGCCAAACACCTGCTGCGGGTTTTGCACGTCACCAAGAATCTGCCGGGCGAGGCCCGGCTGCCGGTAATACTTCTCGGCCAGTTGGACGGTAAAAATGATGTTCTGCCCTTGCGGGTCGGTGGCGGCGTCGGTGCGGCCAAAGCGCAGGCCGGGGCTTTGCAGCACCTTCCACCAGGCTGGCGAGTTGGCGTTCTTGCTGGCTTCCAGTGCCGGCGCAAACGCGCTCTTGGGGTTGTAGGCAATCACCATGCGGGTGCTGGCCACCGGCACCGCCTGCCCGACCAGCCCGGCTTTTTGCAGCACCTCAATCGGCCCCGGGGTGATGGAGACGAACACGTCGGCCACCACCTTCTTGGACGCCAGCAACCGCGCCATCCCATAGGCGCCCTCGCCCTGCCCCTGATACGTCAGGTGCTCGCGTTCGGCGAAGGCCGGCCCCAGGGCCTTGTCCATCACCACGCCCATGGAGCCGGCGTAAGTCACATGGATTGCGTTTTCGGCATGGGCCGACAACGCCACCGACAGCACCAGGCCACTGAGTAGCCATGCACGACTTTTCTTCAACATGAGCGGTTCCGCTGTAAAGGTAGATATACAGCGGAGAATAGTAACCAAGGTGCTATCAGTGCTTCATGAAACATGCCCTGGCAACGCCTTCGGGCGCCACCACCAACCCCGCTGCAGCCCCGCCGCCGCGAGCAGAATCGCCGCCACACCGATCCATTGCAGCCAGCCGAGGCGATGACCAAAGGCGATCCAATCGACAAAAATGGCCGCGATCGGGTAGATAAACGACAGCGCTCCGGTGACTGCCGTGGGCAACTTCTGGATCGCCCCATACAGCAACACGTACATCAAGCCGGTATGCACCACGCCCAGGGTCAGCAGTGCCGCCCACGAATCCATCGAGGCGGACAGGCTCTGCCACTGCATCAGCGGCGCCAGCAGCAAGGCGCCCGTGGTCACCTGGATCAACGCCATCAGGTGCGGCGGCACTTCTTTCAAACGCTTGATGATCAGCGCTGCAATCGCATACAGGAACGCTGCGCCCAGCGCTAACCCCACCCCAGCCAGGTAGTCGTCCCCGGTGTTTTGCTGATCGCCGTGGGCGGTGACAATCGCCAGCATCCCCACAAACGCCACGCTCAGCCAGGCGAGCTTCTGCACGGTAATTTTCTCGCCCAGGAACACCGCTGCCAGCATCACCAGCATGAAGGGCTGCACGTTATACACCGCCGTGCTGATGGAAATTGATGCCTTGGCATAGGACTCGAACAGCAGCAACCAATTGCCCACAATCGCCACGCCGCTGAGCATCGCCAGCCCCAATTTGGCGTAGCTCAGCAACTCCAGGCGCAGATAGCCCATCAGCCAGCACACCACCAGCAACGTGACCGCGCCGATCACGCAACGCCAGAACACCACCTCTACCACCGGCACGCCCGACACCAGCACAAACCAGCCGATGGTGCCGGATATCAGCATGGCGGCGACCATTTCCCATGACCCGCGACGTATGGATTTGTCCATGATCAAGCTCCTCAAGTGAGGCTCAATTATGGCAATCTCGCCAATAGCGACTCCAGATTCTAAATTAGGCGAACCGTAGCTTTCGCCTATTCTTATTAGGCAAACCCGAGCAATGGCTTTCGGAGCGACCATGATTGACAGTATTGACCAGCAACTGATCGCCGCGCTGATGGACGATTCGCGTCTGTCCCTCAAGGCCTTGGCGGGCATCACCGGCCTCTCCTCCCCCAGCGTCGGCGAGCGGCTGCGGCGTCTGGAAGAGCGCGGCGTCCTGAAGAATTACACCGTGGACATCGACCCCAAACATTTCGGCTACTTGCTGCAAGCCATTGTGCGTATTCGCCCGTTGCCCGGGAAATTGCAGGAAGTGGAACGGCAGATCCAGGCGATCCCCGAGTTCACCGAATGCGACAAGGTGACCGGCGATGATTGCTTCATCGCACGCCTGCATGTGCGCACCATGGATCAGTTGGACACGCTACTGGACCGGCTCAACGCGTATGCCGAAACCAACACCGCCATCGTCAAGAAAACCCCGGTAAAGCGCCGGTTGCCGCCGCTGGGCGACTCGTGACGCTGAGTCACTGATGCAATGACGGGATCGCTATTCTGTCCATCTGGCGCGCTGTTTATGCTTGATCCACCCATTGGAACAACAGGCGTAAACACCATGTATGTCATTACCGGAATCACAGGCAAAGTCGGCGGCGCCCTGGCGCGGTTTCTCCTCGATGATCATCAACCCGTGCGTGCGGTGATCCGCGATGCCGCCAAGGGTGCCGAATGGGCCGCGCTCGGTTGCGAGGTCGCCATCGCCAACATGGATGACGCCGCTGCACTGACCGAAGCGTTCAAGGGCGCCACCGGCGTGTTCATCCTGCCGCCGTCGGATTTCGACCCTGAACCGGGTTTTCCCGAGGCGCGCAAGGTGATTGCCGCCGTTGCCCAGGCCATCGAGGCGGCTGCGCCGCAAAAGGTGGTGTGCCTGTCGACCATTGGCGCCCAGGCCGAGCAGCTTAACTTGCTGACCCAGCGCACCCTGATGGAACAGGCCCTGAGTGAATTGAAGGTGCCGGTGACCTTCCTGCGCCCGGGCTGGTTTATGGAAAACGCCGCCTATGATGTGGTTGCCGCCCGCGAGCACGGGGTGATCAACAGCTTCCTGCAGCCGCTGGACAAAGCCGTGCCGATGATTGCCACCGCCGATGTCGGCCGTCTCGCCGCACAACTGTTGTTGCAACACTGGACCGGGCGCCGGGTGGTTGAACTTGAAGGCCAGTGGGTCAGCCCGAACGACATCGCCCGGACATTGACCGAAGTGCTTGATCGCGGCGTGACCGCGCGGGTGGTGCCTCGGGATACGTGGGAGCCGATGTTTCGTGAGCAAGGTGCGCAGAATCCACTGCCGCGGATGCGCATGATCGATGGGTTCAATGAAGGTTGGATCTGCTTTGAGCAGGCGCAGGTGGTCAAGGGAGAAACCACGTTGCTGAAAGTATTGCGCGAACTTGCTGCCACCGCCTAAATCCCGCCTGGCGGGCTTTCGTGGCGAGGGAGCTTGCTCCCGCTGGGCTGCGCAGCGGCCCCGGAATCTTTGGGAGCGCTGCGCACTCCAGCGGGAGCAAGCTCCCTCGCCACAGCGTCACCTCCCTGACCGTGCAACGCCTTGGCGGCGCCCAACACGCCTGCAGCACTGCTGCCAACGCCTAAATCTGGCCTGGAGG
Organism: Pseudomonas sp. Z18(2022); assembly: GCF_036346535.1. NCBI lineage: Bacteria > Pseudomonadati > Pseudomonadota > Gammaproteobacteria > Pseudomonadales > Pseudomonadaceae > Pseudomonas > Pseudomonas sp. Z18(2022). The sequence goes on along the minus strand of NZ_JAOTOA010000025.1, from coordinate 12,657 downwards.
GCTTTTGTGGCGAGGGAGCTTGCTCCCGCTGGGCTGCGCAGCGGCCCCGGAATCTTTGGGAGCGCTGCGCACTCCAGCGGGAGCAAGCTCCCTGGCCACAGGGTCACCTCCCTAATCGTGCAACGCTTTGGCGGCGCCCAACAGTCCCTGGAACTTGCGATAACGCGCCTGCAGCACAGCAGCTTGAGCGCCATCCGGGAAAAACCGGGCCTTCACCGGCATCCCCGCCTGCAACAGCGCCGCGCCCTGCCCGCTCGCCACAAACCCTAACTTCGCCGCTCCAATACACGCGCCCAGCTCACTGCCGTGCAACGTGTAGATCTCCCGCCCAAGGATATTGGCCAGCAACTGCGCCCAATACTCACTGCGTGCGCCACCGCCCACCAGTGCACAAGCGCCCACCGCGGCTCCGGCTGACTGCACCGCATGCAACGCATCCAGCAGCCCGAACCCGACCCCCTCCATCACCGCATAACCCAGCATCGCCGGCGTGCAGTCATGCCCCAGGTTCATGAAGCCACCCCGCAACAACGGATCATTGTGAGGTGTGCGCTCACCCGCCAGGTACGGCAAGAACAGTGGATTGGAAACCGGCACGCCCTGGCCGATTGGCCACTCGGCCTGCACCTGATCCAGCAACGCCTGTTCATCAGCAGTACCCGTCAAACGGGTCACCCAGCGCAAGCAGCTGGCTCCGGCCAACATGGCGCCCATGGTGTACCAGCGATTGGGCAGTGCATGGCAAAAGCTATGCACGGCACTCTCCGGATTGCCCGCCGCATGATCGGTAATCGCAACAATGGCCGCACTTGTGCCGAGGGTGATAAACGCGTCACCGGCATTCACCGCGCCGATGCCCACCGCGGCCACCGGGTTGTCCCCGCCACCGCCGGCAATCACCAGGCCCTCGGCCAAGCCCAGGCGCAGCGCCGCAGCGGCATTTAAATAAGCACTGGCGGCCCCGCCTTCCACCAGCCTTGGCATCTGTGCCAATCGCAAACCCGTCGCCTGCAGCATCGGTTCAAACCACTCGCGGTTGGCCACATCCAGCCACAGCGTCCCGGCGCCATCGGACACGTCGCTGACGCGCTCGCCACTCAAGCGCAGACGCAGGTAATCCTTGGGCGACAGTACGCAATCAATGGCGCTGAATACCGCCGGTTCATGCGCTTGCAGCCACAGCAGCTTGGGCGCCGTGAGGCCGGCCATCGGCAAACTGCCGGTGACCTCGGCAAATTCGCTGCCCAACGCCTCGGCCTGGGCCATGGCGCGGGAGTCGTCCCAGAGAATCGCCGGGTACAACACCCGGTCGTCCTGCCCCAGCAATACCGCGCCGTGCATCTGCCCGGACAAACCGATGCAACTGACCCGGCCATAGGCATCCGGCTGATCCGCGCGCAATTGGTCCAGAGCCTTCAGGCACGCTTGCCACCAATCCTCAGGGGCTTGCTCGGACCAGCCCGTGTGCGGGCGCGAGACCGTCAGCCGCGCACCGGCATGGGCGAGGACGCGGCCTTGCTCGTCCATCAGGATCGCCTTGAGTTCCGAGGTGCCAAGATCAATGCCAAGGGAAACCGGGTTGTTCATATCAGGGGCAGCCGCATGAGTTACGAATCTTCAGGGTGGGCGCGAGCCGCACGCTGTGTTTTTTACGCTTGGGCGACGCCATGCGCTCAAGCAGCAGGTTGACCGCCTGCGCTCCCAACTCCTGGACCGGCTGCGCGATCAGGGTCAGGCGCGGCACGAAGAAGTCCGCCCATTCAAAATCATCGAAGCCCACCAGTGCCATTTGCCCGGGCACCTCGATGCGTGCATCGCGCAAGGCATGCATTGCGCCGAGGGTCATCAGGTTGTTGCCCGCCATGATCGCCGTGGGCGGTGTGTCCAAGGCCAATAGTTGCTGCGTGGCCTGTCGTGCCGGCTCGCTGCTGGAGCCGCCATTGACCAGCAATTGCGGGTCAAACGGTAATTGTGCCGCAAGCAATGCGGCTTGATAACCGGCCACACGCTCATCGGAAGTGCCCAGCCCTGCCCGCCCGGATATAAAGCCGATGCGCCGGTGGCCATGCTCGATCAGGTGCGCCACCAGCGCCTGGGTGGACTGGGTATTTTCCACCCCGACCTGATCAAAGCGGTCGCTCATCATCCGGTCCACCAACACCGCCGGCACTTCATTGGCCAGCAGGTATTCCAGGGCCAGTGAACCGGTGGACGGCGCCAGCAGAATGCCGTCCACCCGCCGGTGGTGCAGCGCCGTGACCACGCGCAATTCCTGCTCGGGATCGTCGTGGGTGTCGACAAACAACATCATGTAGCCGTGTTTGGCGCACTCGGTTTCCATCGCGTGCACCGTTTCACTGAAGTAGTGGTTGGACAGCGCCGAGATCGCCACGCCAATCGTGTTGGTGGTGGACCGGGCCAGGGAGCGCGCCAGCGTATTGGGGATGTAGCCCAACTGCCGGATCGCGCTCTGCACCGCTTGCACCGTGTCCGGGCTGACCTTGCGGGTGCCGTTCAAGACGTGGGAAACCGTCGACGTCGACACTCCTGCAATTCTTGCCACATCCTCCATGGTTGCCACGGTGCTCACTCCTGCGTTCTTTTAATGTTTGCTTGACCAACCGCTGTAGGAACCGACGTTGTCGCGGGTGATCAATTTTGGCGCCAGCAGGGTAACCGCTTCTGCGGGTTGTTTGTCATTGAGAATGTCATTGCCGACGTTGACGGCGGTCTGAGCCATGGCCCAAGGGTCCTGGCTGGCGGAGGCCTGGATCAGGGTGTCGGTCTTCAGGGCATTCTCGATGTCCGGCGCGCCGTCCACGGAGGTGATGATGATGCCGCTGCGCTTCAACTGCTTGGCCGCCAGGTCACTGCCGATGGCTTGCGGGTCGTTGATCGCAAACAGGCCGTCGATTTTCTGGAAGCGCGTGAGGTAGCCCTGCATCACGTTCAGGCCACCTTCGCGGGAGCCTTTGCCGTCCTGGTCATCAGACAGCACCTTGATATCCGGCGCGCCGGCCAGCGCGGCTTTACAGCCTTTGACGCGATCGGTCACGGCCGTCACTTGCGGGCCGTTCTGGATAATCACATTGCCCTTGCCCGAGAGCTTGTCGACGATGAACTGGCAGGCGAGCTTGCCGGCTTCGACGTTGTCGGTCTGCACCGTGGCGTTCACGCCCTTGGCGTCCACATCCACCGCCACTACCACGATCCCGGCGTCACGGGCTTTCTTGATCGCCGAGGCCATGGCCGACGGGTCGACAGCGTTGATCAGGATCAGGTCGACCTTGGACGAGATGAAGTTGTCGATCTGCGAGAACTGCTTGCTCAGGTCATAGTCGGCCGACACCGAGGTCACCTTGACCGCCGGGTTCAGCTCCTTGGCGCGGGCCGTGGCGCCGTCGGCCAGGGTCACGAAATACGGGTTGCCCAGGGAACCCATGCTGATGCCGATGGCTTTCAGTTCGCGGGCCTCTACGGCGTGGGACATCAACACGGCAACGCCCAGGGAGGCGACAACAGGAAACATGCGTTTGAAGTTCATGATGACTCTCTTGTGATTGTTGTTTGAGTGAAATCAGGTCCGTGCGCCGGACTGGCGATAACGATCCAGCGCGACTGCGCCGATGATCACGATGCCCTTGATGATGTACTGCCAGATATCCGAGACGCCCAGCAGCACCAGGCCGTTGGTCAATACCGCGATGATCAGCGCACCGATCAGCGTGCCGCCGATGGTGCCGACGCCGCCGGTAAAACTGGTGCCGCCGAGAATCACCGCCGCGATCGCATCCAGCTCATAGGATTGCCCGAGTTGCAGGCCATTGGCGGCAAACAGGCGTGACGCGCTCATCACCGCACCCAGCCCCGCCAGGGCACCGGACATGGCATAGACGAACAGCAAAACTTTCCACACCTTGATCCCCGACAAGCGCGCCGCTTCCGGGTTACCGCCCACGGAGTAGATCTGCACCCCCATCACCGTGCGCCGCAGGATGAACCACGACAGCGCGATAACGGCCACCGCGATGATCACCAGCCATGGCACGCCCAGCACTGAATCGTTGCCGATAAAGGCGAACGGCAGGTCGGGGTTGAATACGGTTTTGTCGTCAGCCAACAGGCGCGCCAAACCGCGCATGGCAGTCAGCGCACCCAGGGTGACGATAAACGGCGGCAGGCGCATAAAGGCGATCAGCCCGCCGTTGACCAGGCCCAGCAACAGGCCGAAGCCGACCCCGGCGGCAATCCCGAACATGCCGAATTGCGGCGACATCGACGCTTGCAGCGCCACCACCGCCGAGGCCGCGAGAATCGCGCCTACCGACAGGTCGATGCCCGCCGTGAGGATCACAAAGGTCATGCCCGCCGCCAGCACCACGTTGACCGAAGCCTGCTGGGTGATGATCGACAGGTTCTGCACCGTCATGAAGTTTTCGCTGGCCAGGGCAAAGCCCACCAACAGCAGCACCAGCACCGGCAACATGCCCACTGTGCGCATCAGTTCGCGAATACGCTCAGCCTTGCCGATCGTTGCCACAGTCATGGTGTTGCTCCCGCTTGTTGTTGAATTAGCCATGGGCGGCCACCTGTTCGCTGCCGGTGGCGAGGTCGATAATCGCCTCCTGGGAAATGTCCAGCCCCGATGCCCCGCCGACTTCGGCCACCAGTTGCCCTTCGCGCATGATCAGCACGCGGTCGCAGGTGCCGATGATTTCCGGCAACTCGCTGGAGATCACCACGATGCCCACGCCGGCCTTGGCCAGTTGGTTGATGATGCGGTAGATCTCGGATTTGGAGCCGATGTCCACGCCACGGGTCGGTTCGTCGAGGATCAGTACGTGGGGCTTGACCTCCAGCAACCGCGCCAGCAGCACCTTCTGCTGGTTGCCGCCGGACAACGCGCCGACATTGACCTTGCCCGACGCCACGCGGATCGACAGTGACTTGATCGCGTCCCGCGCCCGTTGTGCAGCGTGGCCCCGGTCGAGCACGCCGCCGGCATGGGCATCCGGCACACAGGCGCAGACGTTGATGTTGTCGGCCACGCTCATGTCGAGAAACAGGCCCTGGGCCTTGCGGTCTTCAGTGAGGTACACCACGCCGGCACGGATCGCGTCCGCCGGGTTGCGCAGTTGGGTCACGGTCTTGCCGACCACCTCCAGGGTGCCGGAAGTACGCGGGTCGGCGGCAAAGATCAGCCGCGCCAACTCGGTACGACCAGCGCCCACCAGCCCGGCGATGCCCAGCACTTCACCGGCGTGCAGGTCGAAGCTGCAGTTGCGCACGCGCTTGCCATCGGCCATGTCACGCACGCGCATCACCACTTTGCCTGGGTCGTAGGCGGCGTGTTCCTTCTTGTAGAAACCCGACAGGTCGCGGCCCACCATCATCTTCACCAGCACCTCGGCCGACAGCACCTCCCGCGCCAGTTCGCCGACGTACTCGCCGTCCCGCAGCACGGAGACCCGGTCCGACAACTCGTAGATTTCGGCCATGCGGTGGCTGATGTAGATGATCGCCAAGCCCTGGCTGCGCAGCTGTTTGATCAGCGCGAACAGGCGGTCGGTCTCCCGGGAGGACAGCGGCGTGGTGGGCTCATCCATCACCAGGATTTTCGCGTGGGCATGCAGGGCCCGGGCGATTTCCACCAGTTGGCGCTCGGCGATGGACAGGCTGGCGACGCGGGTGGTGGGCAGGAACTCCGCACCGAGCCGCGCCAGCACCTCGGCCACCCCGGCTTCCATGCCCTTGCGGTCGATGGTCCAGCCACGGCGCAGTTCACGGCCCAGGTAGATGTTCTCGGCCACTGTGAGGTTCGGGCACAGGCTGAGTTCCTGGTAGATCACGGCAATGCCGAGGGCTTTGGCGGAGGCTGGGTTGTAGCTGGCGACGGGCTGGCCATCGATGCGGATGGTGCCGCCGTCATCGGCCTGGTAGGCCCCGGAGAGGATCTTCATCAACGTCGATTTGCCGGCGCCGTTCTCACCCATCAAGGCGTGGATTTCACCGGCATAGACTTTCAGGCTGACGTTCTTGAGCACCCGCAGGCCGTTGAAGGTCTTGCTGATGCCCTGCATTTCAAGCAAGGGTTCAAGGCTCATGACTGAGCTCCTGGTTTTATTATTGTTGTGTTCAAGCGTGTGCCGACGACAGCCATCGGCAGACCTGATTGCAGCCGACTCTAATCAGATACATTTGTTAACGCAAGCGCTTGCGTAGGCGTTTTGTCGATTGATTAAACGTTTCACCTGATGAAGAAAGCTTCATTTGGTGATTGGCTGATCATTGCGCCTCCTCCATCCGTGCGAATGTAAAAACCATGCGGCCAGCCATCAAAACGCCACTTTCTCTGCTATTGTCCAAAGACCTCATCTCCTCCTCATCGCACCCGTGCGATCTTCTGTGAGCATGCTCTGCGGCGCTGCCTGTGGCAGCGTCGGGCCTGAAGTCCACGGAACGCCCCGCGATGGAAAAACCTGCTCCCGATAACTCGCCCGAACCCCAATCCCGGGCCGAAAAAATCGTCGAATTCAAACGCCAGAAAACCCTGCTCAAGACCGGTGCCCTGCAAGACGCGATCTTCAACAGCGCCTATTTCTCCAGCATCGCCACCGACGAAAAAGGCGTGATCCAGATTTTTAACGTCGGCGCCGAACGCATGCTTGGCTATGCCGCTGCCGACGTGCTGAACCGCGTCACCCCGGCCGACATTTCCGACCCCGCCGAACTGATCACCCGCGCCGCCGCCCTCAGCCTGGAACTCGACACGCCGATCACCCCCGGCTTTGAAGCCCTGGTGTTCAAGGCGTCCCGGGGCATCGAAGACATTTACGAGCTGACCTATATCCGCAAGGACAACAGTCGCCTGTCGGCCATGGTCTCGGTGACGGCCCTTCGCAATAAGAACGACGCGATCATCGGCTACCTGCTGATCGGCACCGACAACACTGCGCGCAAGCAGGAAGAGGCGGAACGCAAAGGCTTCGAGCGCGCCCTGGAAGAAAAGAACCTGGAGCTGGAACACGCCAGCCACATGAAGTCCGAGTTCCTCGCCACCATGTCCCACGAGCTGCGCACGCCGCTGAATGCGGTGATCGGTTTTTCCGAGGCGCTCAAGGACGGCCTGGTGGGCGACATGAGCGATATCCAGCGCGAATACATCGGCGACATCTTCACCAGCGGCCAGCACTTGCTGTCGCTGATCAACGACATCCTCGACCTGTCCAAGGTCGAGGCCGGAATGATGGACCTGGAGCTGGAAGCCGTGGAATTGGCGGGTTTGTTGGCCAACAGCCTGCTGATCGTGCGGGAAAAGGCCGCCCTGCAACGCATCCAGTTGAAGCTCGAAAGCCCGGATGACTTCGGCACCCTGGAACTGGACCTGCGCAAGACCAAGCAAATCATCTACAACCTGCTGGCCAATGCGGTGAAGTTCAGCGAGCACGGCGGCTCCGTGACCTTGTCGGTGCGCGAGGTCGATCGTGCACAAGTGGGGCAGATACCCGGTGACTGGCCCACCCACGGCTTTGCCATGCAGCCCAGCGAGCATCAGCAGTTTTTGGAGCTGAGTGTCAGCGACACCGGCATCGGTATTGCCCGCGACGACATGAGCAAGCTGTTCAAGGCTTTCAGCCAGATCGACAGCAGCCTCGCGCGCAAATTCGAAGGCACGGGCCTGGGCCTGGCGATGGTCAAGCAACTGACCGACTTGCACGGTGGCAGCGTCGCCGTGGCCAGCCGTGAGGGCGAAGGCGCGCGTTTTGTGGTGTGGCTGCCGCTGCACCGCGCAGCGGATACGGAGGCCTCGTGGCCGAAATCCTGATCGTCGAAGACAACGAGGCCAATATGCGCCTCGCCCGCCTGCTGCTGGTGAACGCCGGCCACACGGTATTGTGGGCCGCCGACGCCGAGACCGGGCTGACCCTGGCCCGGGAAAAACAACCGGCGCTGATCCTGATGGACATCCAGCTGCCCGGCATGGATGGCCTGGCAGCCACCTCGTTGCTTAAGCAAGACCCGCACACCGCGCACATCCCGGTAATCGCCCTGACTGCCATGGCGATGAAGGAAGACCGCGACAAAACCCTGCGGGCTGGCTGCGACGCGTACATCATCAAGCCCCTGCGCTACAAAGAGCTGTACCAGGTGATTGATACGCTGCTGCAAAAGAACACTACTCCTCCGACTTGAGTCCTCTCCATGGCCAGCCAACCCGCAACGCTGTTGATCGTTGACGATGAAATCCAGGTACGCAAACTGCTGGAAACCCTGCTGCGTCACGAGGGTTACCAGACAGTCAGTGCCGCGAGTGGCGAAGAAGCCTTGCGGCTGGTGGCGCAGCGGCCGCCGGACTTGATCCTGCTGGACATCATGATGCCGGGCATGGACGGGTATGAAGTGGCCAACCAGCTCAAGGGCAGCCCGGCCACGGCGAACATCCCGATCATCATGCTCTCGGCCCTGAGTGAACCCAGTGCACGGCTGACCGGCCTGGAAACCGGCGCCGAAGAATTCATCAGCAAGCCGGTGGAACGGGTCGAACTGTGGCTGCGGGTGCGCAACCTGCTGCGGCTCAAGGCCCACGGCGACCAGTTGAAAAACCATAGCCTGATGCTTGAGCAGCAACTGCAGCAACGCAGCACGGAAACGGCGCAGATGAACGTTCATGATTTGGCCCGCCTGGACCTGGAACAGGCCTTGCGCCTGGCGGTTGAACGCAACGAGTTCACCCTGCATTACCAACCCAAGGTCGAGTTGGCCAGCGGCCAGGTGTGTGCCCTTGAAGCGCTGTTGCGCTGGGTACGACCGGGTTACGGTGCGGTCTCGCCGGCCGTGTTTGTGCCGATCCTGGAAAGCCTGGGGCTGATCGTGACGGTTGGGCGCTGGGTGATCGATCACGTTTGCCAGCAGATTGCGGTGTGGCAGCGTGGCACCGTGGGGGCGGTCGAGGTGTCGGTGAACGTGTCGGGGCATCAGTTGATCGAGGGCGACCTGATTGCCGATATCGGTCGTTTCCTGGTGGAACACGGGGTTGAGCCCCACTGGCTGGAGGTCGAACTCACCGAAGGCTCGCTGATGGAAAACACCCAGCACACCATCACCAGCCTGCAGCGGTTGCGGGCGATGGGGGTGAAGATTTCCATCGACGATTTCGGCACCGGTTATTCAAGCCTGGCTTACTTGCGGCGGTTTCCCATCGACACGCTGAAGATCGACATTGCGTTTATCCGCGAAGTCACCAGCAACCCCCAGGATGCCGCGATCACCCGCACCATTATCGAACTGGCCCACAGTCTGAACCTGCGGGTAGTGGCCGAAGGCGTGGAAACCCAGGCGCAACTGGAGTTCCTGCGGCACGCCGGCTGCGATCAGATCCAGGGGTATCTGTTCAGCCGCCCGTTGCCGATGCAGGAGCTGGAGCGGCTGTTGCTGGAGAAACGCAGCCTGGTCAGGCCGCCGCCTCACTGACCTCGAACAGGCCCACCAGCTTCTGCAACTTGCTGGCATTGACCCGCACGGTTTCCGCGCTGGTTTGCAAGACCCCCACGGTCAGGCGCATCTGCTCTGAAGAATGGCTGACCTGCTTGATGGTCTTGCCATAGTCCAGGCTGCGGGCGTTGAGCTGCTGGATGATGCTGAACATGCTCTCCACCGCCTGGTGCAGGTGCACGTTTTCCGAAGACGCGTCCTCGGCCAGGCGCAGGCTGCTGTCCACATTGGTGACGCCGTTTTCCATGAAACCGACGGCCTTGCGGGTCTCACCCTGCAGGCCTTCGACCATCTGGCGAATGTCTTCGGCTGCCTTGGAGGTACGTGACGCCAGGGTGCGAACTTCGTCGGCCACCACCGCAAAGCCGCGGCCATGCTCACCGGCCCTCGCCGCTTCGATCGCCGCGTTTAAGGCCAGCAGGTTGGTCTGGTTGGTGATGTCACTGATCAACCCGGTGATGTTGCTGATCTGCGACATACGGCTGTCGAGTAACTGCACGCTTTCGGCGGAGCGCTGCACCACATCGCGAATCGACTGGGTACCGACCTGTACCGCGAGAAATTGCTCGCGGGCCCGGCTGACCACTTCGTCCATGGCCTGCTTCATCTGCTCGGCGCTCACCGAGGCTTGCTGGATTTCCCCCAGTTGCTCTTCGACGATGATCATCATGCGGTGGGTGGCGTCGGCCACTTCATGGGACATCAACCCGGCAGCCTCGCTGCGGCCCAGCATCAACTGGTTGGTGTTGCCAACGCTGTGACTGGCCTTGACCACCTGGCCCACCACCGAGTCCAGCCGGTCGATAAAGCTGTTGATCCAGCGGCTCATGTCGCCGGTCTCGTCGTTGACCATGCGCCCGCTGTCCAGGCGCTGGCGCAGGTTGCCTTCGCCTTCGGCGATGGTGCGGATCACTTCGGTCATTTCATTCAGGCGTGCGGCCAGGCGCTTGGGCCCCAGGCGGCTGAACAGCATGGCCGCCACGACCATGCTCAATACTTCGCACGCATCGGTCCAGGCGGCGGGCAAGCCGCTGTAGTGGCGGACGAGGAAATTGCAGGCAAACAGACCGGCCATGGTCGCCAGATAGGGTTTCATCAGGCCGTGGCTCAGGGAACGCCGACGGTAAACCTCTTCCAGGTCGGCCTCGCACATCATGCCCCAGCGGTCCGGCGAGCCCGGCAGTTCAAAGGTCACGCCCTTGCCCACCACCGGGATGTGGCGGTAGTCGGAGTAGCCGGGATAGGTGACAAACAGGTTCGAGCCCTTGCGGATGGTCTCGCGCACACCGGGGTGCAGTTGTTGGGTGGCCGGGTCGATAAAGCGCAGTTCCAGTTCGGTGTGGCGCTGGATCTGCACGGTTTTCCACGGTGTGTGCACGCCGCTCTTGAGGTTTTCGCCGTGGGTAAAGGCGCCGTCCTCGAAGCGTGATCGGGACAGCGCGATACCGGGTTGAAGCGCCGGGTCGAAGCGCGATTGCACCATGAACAGGTAGTTGTCGCCGGACTCGGGAAAAATATGCCCGGCCTCGCGCTGGATCAAATCCCCGAGGATGTCGTTGGGCACTCGCCCGCACAGGCAACCGAGCACCCTGCCGTCACGGGTCAACGGTTGGTAGAACATCAGGGTCACTTCGTCATGGAAGCGCGAGGACGAAGGGCCTATCTGCAGGGTCAGCGGGTCGCTGTAGGGACCGTGGAGAAACGGCGCCTTGAGACCGGCGGCCAGGGCTTGATGATTCAGGGCGCGGTGACCGGCCTGGTTCCAGGTGGTGGCCAGCACCTCGCCCTTGAGGTCGACGATAAACAGTTCGGAAAAGTCGCCAGCCTGTTGCAGTTTGTCCAGCAGCAGGCTGTTGTCGGTGAGCACGGTGTCGCGGGTGAGCACGCTGGCCAGTTCGCTGAGGTGTTCCCACTGTTCGCGGGTCCAGGTTTGCAGGAGTTTGACCCGGGTTTCTGCGATGGCTTCGAAAGTTTGCTCCATCACCGGGTACACGCTGCGGTTGAGGCGGCAGGACCAGCCCATGGCGAACTTGCCGGTCTTGCCCCACCAGGGCAGCCAGCTTTTTTCGGCGGAAGATAACTGCATCGTGCTGCTCGACAGGCTGCTCATGGCGGACTCCGGGAGTGATGTCTAATTGCCATAACTCAAGGCAATTAACACGCCAATTAGCTAGCTTGCTATTGATTAGGCTGCCGGGGCCGCTGCGCAGCCCAACGGGAGCAAGCTCCCTCGCCACAAAAAGCTGCGTGCAATCAATGGGATGCACCAGTGTGTGGCAGTGAAATCTCTTCGCGCAGGAATTCGATCAGGCCTTGGTGCGTCGGGCCCAGGCGTTCGTTGCCGCTGATCAGTAATTCAACTGAGCTGAAGAGGGTAATTTAATTTCCAACTGACGGGTACGGTTCCTATGCTTCAGTCATCACTGACTTCCCTGAACAGGTGCCCCATGTCCCTTGAACACTCCCCTCGCCCGCTCTGGCTGACCTTTGACTGCTACGGTACGTTGATCCAGTGGGATGAGGGCTTGCGTGCGGCAATCGATCAGATCCTCACCGCCAAGGGCGCGCACAGGGTCGATACCGAGACGTTGATCAGCGTGTATGACCGCCATGAACATGCGCTGGAGCAAACTCCGCCGCATCGCAGCTTTCGGACGTTGGCGGGGCTTGGGTTGCAGCAGGCGCTGCAGGAGTTGGGTTTGCCGGCCGATGAGCACGACGCTGCGATCCTGACGGACCGCATCAGTGCGATGCCGCCGTTCCCGGAAGTGGTCCAGACGCTCCAGCAACTGAAGGCCATGGGCTACAGGCTGTGTATTGTCTCCAACACCGATGACGATGTGATTGCCGGCAATGTTGTCCAACTGGGCGGGACCATTGACCGGGTGATCACGGCCCAGCAGGCCGGGGCGTACAAGCCGGATCGGCGGTTGTTTGACTATGCCTATGAGCAGTTGGGGGTGAGTCTTGAGCAGGTGGTGCATATTTGCGCCAGCCCGCACCTGGACCACGCGGCGGCGCGGGATATTGGGTTTCGGTGTGTCTGGATTGATCGGGGAACGGGTCGCACATTGCTGCCTGACTACCGGCCGGATGCGATTTTGCCGACACTGGATGGCGTGCTCGGACTGTTTAAGTCGTTGGGGTGGTGAGGTGGTTTTGGGT
>NZ_JAOTOA010000024.1:0-83400 GCF_036346535.1 Pseudomonas sp. Z18(2022) | reverse complement strand
CGACACCTCATCGCCGACCTTGAACACCTGCTCGACATCCAGTGCCGAAAAGCTCCAGAAGCTCTCGGCCCATGCGTCGTAGGTGTTCAGGCAGTGTGTGAAGTCGTTGAGAACCGCATTGACGTCGCGCGTCTTCGGGTCCATCGCCGCCACGACGAAAAAGCCAATGGCGGGAATCAAGAGGCAGCCCCACTGGGCAGAGCAGTAATCGAAAAAGACATCGGCGTTCCCTCGCGCTGTGTAATCAGGCGAGGGACTTTGCAGCGGTTCTCAAACCGGGGGAGTAGAGGTTATCTGGCCGTTCGGTAGGACGTTTCGTTAAACCTCCGGCAAGGTCGAACCGCCATCCACCACCAAGGTCTGCCCGGTGATATAGCCCGCCAGGTCCGACGCCAGAAACAGCATCGCCCCGGCAATATCCGCCGGCGCACCCAGCCGTCCCAGCGGCACCCGGCTGGCGATCTGTGCGTTCACCTGGTCATCCCCCAGATTGCCCATGGCCGGCGTGGCGATCATGCCGGGCTCCACGCCATTGACCCGCACATTCAGCCCGGCCAGTTCCAGCGCGGCATTGCGGATGAACCCGTTGACCCCGGCCTTCGACGCTGCATAGTGACTCAACCCTGGAAATGCGACCCTCGGCCCGGTGACTGAAGACGTGACCAACACGCAGCCTCGGCCATGGCGACGAAACATCGGCAGCGCCGCCTGGGTCAGCCAGAACAACGCCGACAAATTGACCGCCAACGTGCGCTCGAGCATCGCCGGGGTGATATCGGCAAACGGCGTCAGCGGAAAATACCCAGCGTTATGCACCAGAATATCCAGCCGGCCCCAGCGTTGTTCCACCCCTTCAACCAGCCTGAATACCGCAGCGGCGTCCGCCAGATCCACCGTCACTGCTTCCACCAGGCAGCCGCGCCCGCACAACTCAAGCGCCAGCGCTTCGGCCAGTTGCAGGTCGGCGATCATCACTCGCGCACCTCGCAGGGCAAACGCCTCGACGATGGCCCGCCCAATGCCCTGGGCGCCCCCCGTTACCACTACGCTGCGGCCAGTGAAATCCAGGTCTTCATCCATGACCCACCTCCATATGCGCATACGCCAGCGTGGGCACATCGACGATGCTCGAACCCCCATCCGCCACCAGCGTCGCCCCGGTAATGATCGACGCCTCACTGGACGCCAAAAAACGGCACACCCTGGCGATTTCCTCGGCGCTGGCCGGGCGGCGCAACGGTACGTCGGCGCACACCCGGTCATAGGCGTGTTGCAGCGTCTCGCCATGAAAGTCCATCAGCGGACGCATCTCCTCATCCGCCATCGGTGTGCGCACCCAGCCCGGGCACACCGCGTTCACCCGCACGCCACGCGGGCCGTAATCCCGAGCCAGTGAGCGGTTGAGGCCAAGCAACGCATGCTTGGCCGTGGTGTAGCCGCACACTTCAGGCCCGGCGGCCAGGGAGGCAATCGACCCCATCAGCACAATATTCCCGGCGCTCTCCAGCAGCAGCGGCAAACACGCCCGGGCACTGTAGAAGGCGCTGTCGAGGTTACTGCGCATTGCCGCTTCCCAGGTCTGCGGGCTGGTGTCGGTGGCGCTGCCAACCCCATGCCCGCCTGCACAGGCCAGCAGCACGTCGATCCGCCCATAGCGCTGGCGAATCTGTGCGACGAACCCTTCCCACGTTTGCGGGCAGGCCGCATCCCCCACCAGCACAAGGCCGCCAGTTTCCCGGGCAACCTGCTCCAGCGGTTCGCGACGACGGCCGATCAGTACCAACTGTGCACCGTCGGCGGCGTACAGCCGGGCGCAGGCGGCGCCGATGCCGGTGCCGGCACCGGTGATCACAAGGGTGCGCGGCTCAGTCATCAGGATGCTCCGTGCGGTTGAGCACCTGGCAGTAGGAGCTGATGGGAAAGTTCGACAGGGCATCGAAGGAGGCGTCGGCATAGCCAAAGATCTTGCCGTCGCTGCGGTGCTGCTGCAGGTCGATCAGCACCAGGCCGAGGGTGGGGATGATTTTTTCGCGCCACACGAACAGGTACAGCTGGTCGGCGATCTTGTAGTAGTCGCAGCGGTCGGTGTCGCACAGGCCTTGCTCTACGCCCTTGAGGCACTGCCAGGCGTAGAACTGGTGATTGAGGTAGATGTGCTCGTAGACCTCGCTCGGGCTGTAGCGGTACTGGTTGCGCAGGCCGGTCAGTTCGGTGGTGCGGGCGTGTGGGCATTGGCCGGCCTGCCAGGGGCGGTCGAGGCTGCCGTGGAGGAACTCCACTTCCACCGAGGTCAGCGGCTTGCCGGCGAGGGCGCGGCTGTAGAGGCCTTCGCGGGTCTGTTCCTGGGTGGGCATGCGCCCGAGCACGGCGGTGAATGAGGCGCTGGCGGTGTCGAGCACCAGGCTCACCGACCAGGCTTGCGCACCGTCGCGCTTGATGAAATCCACCAGGTACAGGCCCGGGCGCACCGAGGTTGCGCGGTAGCTTGCGCTGCCGCTGGAGTGGCCGTCGGCGGCGACCCAGGCCAGGCTGTCGCGCTCGAAACGGTGCTCGATCTGCCAGCCATTGGCGAAGTACAGCGTGAAGGTTTTGCCGCTCAGGTCTGCCAGGTTCGGCAGGATGAAGGCCTCGGGGGCGAAGCCGTCGGCCAGGGCGCCCACGGTGATCCAGTCAGAAGGGGTGGTCATTGCGATGCTCCGGTTGGGTGGATGAACACCACGGATCATCGCGCCCGGGAGCAGGCCCGACCATCAACCGGATGGTTGAGGCCGGCTACAGGAACAGGCTGCCCACCAGCTCGGTACGGCTGCTGACACCGGTCTTGCGAAACAGGTTGATCAGGTGGGTCTTGATGGTGGGCAGGCCGACGTCCAGCTCCTGGGCCAGCTGTTTGTTGCTGGCGCCCTGGCGCAACAACAGGGCGATCTGGCGTTCCTTGGGCGTCAACCCGGCCAGCGCCTCTTCGGAGGGCTGCATGTTGGCGACGGCCAGTTGCAGCAAGGTTTGCAGGGCATTCAACTGGGCCAGTTGCTCGCCGGTAAAGGCGCCTTGATCGGCGGTGCGCAGCAACGAAATGGCGGCCTGGGGCTGGCCGCCACGCTGGGCGAGGATCTCCACCACATCCACCACGCCGTAGCGCCGCAGAAAATCTCCATACCGTCGGGTATCCCGCGCCGGCTGGCGGGCCATGGCAAGGCCCAGCGGCACCACGGCCAGGCCACTGGACAGGCAGTTGCGCGGTTGAAGGGGATCGAACTGGCGGTAGTTGTCGAGGTAGTCGCGGTGCATCTCGCCGCTCATGCCGTGCAACTGGAAATCCCGGGCTTGCAGCTGCCGGTCGACGCAATAGAACGCGGCCTGGCTGACCGGAATCAAGCGGGTAAAAGCCTGCAGGCACTGGCCGGCGACTTCGTGGGCGGGGAGGGTGTGCATGGGGGCACCTGCGCCAAAGGGCTGCCGACGGGGGCCGGCAGCCGGGGCTATCACACCACGGCGAAGTAGTGTTTGACGAAACTTTCGCTGACCACTTCCCACAGTACCGGGGTGCCCTTGGTCACGAACCAGCTGTCACCGGCCTTGTAGCGGGTGCTCTGGCCGGTGGACTCGTCGGTGAGTACCACCTCGCCGGTGACCACGGTGGCCTGTTCGGCGAACGGATAGACCATGCGGAACTTGCCCTGGGTGGTGCCGAAATAGGCGCTGCTGACCGCGTCGGTCGGGGCGCCGAAGGTCATTTTGCCGAAGGCCCGGACTTCGCCTTCGAGGATGGTTGAACCGAGGTCGGCGACGGTGCCCCAGGCGTCGAGTTCGGATAGCTGGATGTCTTTCTTGAGGGTAACGAGGGTCATGGCAGTTGCTCCTGATGAGAAAAAATAGGCGGCAATGTGGGCGCTGGCGTCCTGGATGAACGCGGCGCCCTTAGGTTTTTCGCGAGCAAGCTCGCTCCTACAGGTGTCAGGTGTTGGGTTTTAGCGGCGGCCGTTCCAGTAACCGGAGAGCTGGTGCCAGGACTTGCCGGCGGTGAGCAGCAGCGGGCGGATCGCGTCTTTGCCGAGGATGGTCGGGCGATGGATCGAGCTGACCAGGTCATACCGCGCCGAGCCTTCGCTCATGCCCTCGGCCAGCACCTTGCAGATGATGTGGCTCGGGGTCACGCCGAAGCCTGAATAGCCCTGCACATAGAACGCGTTGCTGCGCCCGGGCAGGGTGCCGATCTGCGGGAACAGGTTCGGGCTGCAAGCCATCGGGCCGCCCCAGGCCAGGTCGATCTTCACGTCCTTGAGGTACGGGAAAATCTTCAGCATCAGGTTGCGGTTCCAGGCTTTCAGATCGCCGGGAATGTGCTCCACCAAAGGCGTGGCGGCACCGAACAGCAGGCGGTTTTCGTTGGTGACGCGGTAGTAGTCGATCACCGGGCGGATGTCGCTGTAAGCCCCGCGAATCGGGCTGATGCGCTTGATCAGCTCTTCAGACAATGGCTCGGTCATCATCTGGAACGCATAGGTGTTGATGGTCGATCGGTGCAGTTCCGGTTCCAGCTTGTTGAGGAAGCTGTCGCAGGCCCACAGCAGTTTGCTGGCCTTGACCGAACCGCGGCCGGTGCGCACGGTGATGCGTTCGCCATAGCTGACTTCCAGCGCCGGGCTGTTCTCGAAAATCCGCACACCGTGGCCGGCCAGGGCCTTGGCTTCGCCCAGCAGCAGGTTCAACGAGTGCACATGCCCGCCGCCCATGTGCAGCAGGGCGCTGCTGTAGGCGTCGGAGCCGATGATCTGCTTCACATCGGAGCCGCCGAGGAAGCGGATCTCGTGTTGGGTGTTGATGGATTTGAAGTCCTTTTCCCAGGCGCGCAGGGTCTTTTCCTGGCGGGCGTTGAAGCCCATGTAGCCGTAGCCGTGGCAGAAGTCGGCATCGATGTCGTACTTGGCGATGCGGTTCTTGATGATGTCGGCGCCCAGGTCGCTGATCTCGAAGATCTGGCGCAGGCCGTCTTCACCCACGTCCTTCTTGATCTTCTCCAGGTCGTGGCCGATGCCGGCCATGATCTGCCCACCGTTGCGCCCGGTGCCGCCAAACCCCAGGTACCGCGCTTCCAGCACGACGATGTTGGTGATGCCTTTTTCGGCGAGTTCCAGGGCGGTGTTGATCCCGGAAAACCCGCCGCCGATGATCATCACGTCGGCTTCCACGTCCTGTTCCAGGGTGGGGAAGCTGAGGTTGTATTTCTTGGTCGCCGTGTAATAGGTAGGCGTTTCGATATTGATCATTGCGCTGCCTGACAGTGAAGAGCTAATGAGTGTATTAAGGCCGTTGGCGCGCTGGATGTCTTGATTCTGTGTGCCGGGCTTTTTGATCCTGCGCGCCAGAGCCTTCGCCTGCCTCACAAGTTATAGCGTGAGGCGCGGAGGAGAGTGGTAGAGTTTCGTTAAAACATTAACTAAATCTATCGTGACCCTGAGCCTATGTTGAAACCCAGACAATCCCTGACCTTGACCCTGTTGCAGGCCCGTGAAGCGGCCATGAGTTTTTTCCGGCCTTCGTTGAATGAGCACGGGCTGACCGAACAGCAATGGCGGGTTATCCGAATTCTCAGCCAGCATGACGAGCTGGAGATTTACCAACTGGCGGAACTGGCGTGCATTCTCAAGCCGAGCATGACCGGCGTGCTGGTGCGCATGGAAGCGGCGGGGATGGTGCACCGGCGCAAGGCCGAGCAGGATCAGCGGCGGGTGCTGGTGACGCTGGCGGAGAAGGGCAAGGCGAGTTTCGAGTCGATGAGCCAGTGCATGGAAGAGAATTACCAGCGCTTGCAGGGGCAGTTCGGGGAGGAGAAGTTGCAGGTGTTGTTGGGGTTGTTGGATGAGTTGAAAACCATCAAACGCTGAAACACCGCTTCAGATACATCGCGTAGCAGCTGTCGAGCCCCAGCGAGGCTGCGTCTGCGGTGTACCTGACACACCGCAGACGCAGCCTCGCTGGGGCTCGACAGCTGCTACGGAGGAAGTCAGTACACGCCGCCGGTAATGGCCGGTGCTGCGGTGTCTTTGAACTTCGCAGCCAACCCCTGCAACCCGCGCATCAACACCGTCGTATCCACCCCGACCGCCACAAACGCCGCCCCCAGCTCGATATACCGCCGCGCCAGCTTTTCGTCCGCACTCAAGATCCCCGCCGCCTTGCCGGCTTTTTGAATCCGCACAATCGCGTCCTCAATCGCCGCCTGCACCTGCGGATGCCCGGGATTGCCCCGATGCCCCATGGCCGCACTCAAATCCGCCGGCCCGATAAACACCCCGTCCACCCCTTCAACCGCCGCAATCGCGTCGAGGTTCTCCAGGCCTTCGCGGTTCTCGATCTGCACCAGCAGGCACATCTGCGCATCGGCCTCATCCAGATAACCGGGAATGCTGTTCCAGCGCGACGCTCGCGCCAGCGCACTGCCCACGCCACGTACGCCAAGGGGCGGATAACGCATCGCCCGCACCAGCTGCCGGGCCTGATCAGCCGTCTCCACCATCGGCACCAACAGCGTCTGCACGCCGATATCCAGCACCTGCTTGATCAACGCGGTATCGCCGATTACCGGGCGAATCACCGGCTGGCTGTCGTACGGCGCAACCGCCTGCAACTGGCCAAGCATGCCGCGCAGGTCGTTGGGCGCGTGCTCGCCGTCGATCAGCAGCCAGTCGAACCCGGCATTCGCGGCCAGTTCGGCGCAGTAGGCATCGGCCAGGCCGAGCCACAGGCCAATCTGGGTTTCGCCCTGTTGCAGGCGCTGCTTGAAGCGGTTGATGGGCATGTCCATGAAACAGTCCTCCAGGGTCAGACAAAGCGGCAGGAGATGGAGCCCAGCATGTCGTAGTCGACATGGAAGGTGTCACCCGGATTCGCCGCCACCGGGCGGGTGAAGGAGCCGCCGAGGATGATCTGGCCAGGTTGCAGGGTGACGTCGTACGGCGCCAGCTTGTTCGCCAGCCAGGCCACGCCCTTGGCCGGGTGGTTGAGCACGGCGGCCGACACCCCGGATTCCTCGATCACGCCGTTGCGGTACAAAACCGCCGGCACCTTGCGCAGGTCGATCTCGGTAGGGCGCACGGCGCGGCCGCCCATGACGACACCAGCGTTGGCGGCGTTGTCGGAGATGGTGTCGAACACCTTGCGTGTGGCGTTGGTGTGGGGGTCCACCTGCTGGATGCGGGCGTCGATGATTTCCAGCGCCGGGATCACCCATTCGGTGGCGTCCAGCACATCGAAAATCGTGCAGTTCGGGCCTTTGAGCGGCTTGCCGAGGATGAACGCCAGTTCCACTTCCACCCGGGGCACGATGAAGCGCTCGAACGGGATGTCGGTGCCTTCGTCGAAGAACATGTCATCGAGCAGGGCGCCATAATCCGGCTCGGTGATGTTCGACGACACCTGCATCGCCCGGGAGGTAAGGCCGATCTTGTGCCCGACCAGCTTGCGCCCGTCCTTGATTTTCTGGGCCACCCAGGCGCGCTGGATGGCATAGGCGTCTTCGATGGTGATGTTCGGGTGCTCCAGGGAAAACTGGCGCACCTGTTCACGGGAACGCTCGGCCTGGTCGAGGCGGGCGGCGGCTTGCTGGATTTGGGCTTGATCAAGCATGACAAAATCTCTACTGGGGATTGACGATGGCCGCATGGGTGCGCAGCACCAGCAGGCCGCCGAGGGCGATAAGCAGCGCCAGCACGTACAGGGCCAGGCTCGCGCTATGGGTGGTGTCGCGCATCCAGCCGATCAGGTACGGCGCGAGGAACGACGCGATGCTGCCGAACGAGCTGATCAGCGCGATGCCGGCCGCCTGGGTGCTGTTGGACAGGAACGCCGGCGGCAGTTGCCAGAACATCGGCAGCGCGGCGCTGGCGCCCATGCCGGCCAGGATCAGGCCGCCCAGCACCAGGGTCGGGTTGGTGGGCGAGAGCCCGGCCACCGCAATACCGATGGCCGACATCAGCAACGGCACGCACAGGTGCCAGCGGCGTTCGCGGTTGCGGTCGGATGAGCGTCCGCAGCCGATCATGAAGAAGCACCCGGCCAGGTACGGCACGGCGCTCAGCAGGCCCACCTGGCTGTCGCGGCCGATGCCGGCGCCGTGGATCAGGGTGGGCATCCAGAACGCCAGGGTGTTTACCGCCAGCATCACCGCGAAGTACACCGCCACCAGCAGCCACACCTGCGGGTCACGCAGGATGCCGCCGAAGGAGGTGATGGATTTGCGCTGTTCTTCAGTGCTCAGTTGCTCGCGCAGTTGCTGCTTTTGCGCGGGCGCCAGCCACTTCACGGTTTCGAAGCTGTCGGGCAGGTATTTCAGGACGACCAAACCGAGCAGTACTACCGGCGCGCCTTCGATCAGGAACATCCACTGCCAGCCTCGCAGCCCGCCGAAATCATGGAAGTTCTCCAGGATGGCCCCGGACAACGGGCCGCCGACCACACCGGCCATCGGCACCGCAATCGCAAACAGCGCGGTGACCTGGGCCCGGCGTCGGGCCGGGTACCAGCGGTTGAGAAACACCAGGATCCCCGGGAAGAACCCGGCCTCGGCCACCCCCAGCAAAAAGCGCAGCACGTAGAAACCGGTGGAGCTTTCGATCCACAGCATGCTGGTGGACAGCACGCCCCATACCACCATCAGGCAGGCGATCCAGCGCCGTGGGCCGACCCGGTCCAGGGCCATGTTGCTCGGCACGCCGAACAGCGCGTAGGCGATGAAAAACAGGCCGGCCCCGAGGCCGTACACCGTGTCGCTGAAGTGCAGGTCGGTACTCATCTGCATCTTGGCGAAGCCGATGTTGATCCGGTCCAGGTGGGCAAACAGGTAGCAGATCAGCAACAACGGCATCAGTCGCCAGGTGACGATGCTGTGGGTGCGCTGATGTTCGATCAGGGTGGTGCTGTCGGCGGTATTGGCTGTGCTCATGATGTTGTTCTTTTTGGTTTGAGTGCCATGGGCGGAAAGCGGGCTGTGCTCAGCCCGCCTGGTTCTTCAGGAATGCGTGCACGTTGTTCTGCTTGAAATTCAGCTCGGGGTGCAGCTCGATCATCTCGAACGACAACGCCAGCAGCCGCTGGGATTGCAGCTCGGCGAAGTGCTCGGTGATGACCTTGAACAGGGCTTCGGCGACGGTCTTGCGGGTTCCCAGGTCCCGCCCGTGGCCGACCTTGAGGGTCATGTGGACAAAGGCGTAGTCATGCTTGCCGTCGGCCATGCGCCAGGTGTCCAGGCGCACCCCGCGACTGCGAATGCCCCCCAGGGGAAACACGCCGCTGTCGCCCAGCACGGCGTGAACCCGTTCGAACAGGGCCGGCAGGTTGGCCTGCTGTTCGAGGTTGTCGGTGTATTCGGCGATGAAGTGCGGCATGTGTGTCTCCTTTAGCTTGAGGCGCTGTTGATTCCTGTGGGAGCTGGCTTGCCTGCGATGGCATCAACTTGGTGAGACAGATACACCGAGGTGCCTGCATCGCAGGCAAGCCAGCTCCCACATTGATCCTCGCCAAGGCTCATAATGGGAAAATGGCATTGATCTGCCCGGTGCCCGAGCTGCCGAACGGCGGGGTGATGATCTCGGCCGGCTGGTTGTAGTCCGGCCCGCCCAGCAGCCCCAGGAGCATCGCGGTGTCGTGCATCTTGCCCTCGCCGAAGCAGTGCTCGGCGTAGTCCGGGAGCATCGCGCAGAACTCCTTGAAGCGGCCTTGCTTCCACATTTCCACCACGTGCAGGTCCATCTGCTTGTCGAATTCACGGGTCCAGTTGTGGATATTGGCTTCGGCTTCGCGGTCGTCCGAGAAGCGGTGGGAGAGGGAACCCGAGGCCAGCACCAGCACCTTGCGGTCGCTCTTCTCGATGGCCCGGCGCACGGCGGCGCCAAACGCGAAGCTGTCTTCCAGGCGGTGCCAGGCGCACCACGCGGCAATCGAGATCACGTCGAATTTTTGCTCGTCCGGTACGCCCATGTGCATGTAGCGCATCGGTACCAGGGTGCCGTATTCCAGCTCCAGGCTCGGGATGTTGTGGGCCATGGTGCGCACGCCGGCCAGGTTGGCCTCGGCGGCGATCAACTCGCCCAGCTCCGGGCAGCCCGGGTACTCGTACTCCATGTTCTTGATGAAGTGCGGCAGTTCGTTGCTGGTGTAGGTGCCCTTGAAATGCTCGCCGCAGTTGACGTGATACCCGCTGTTGACCAGCCAGTGCACGTCGAACACCACGGCGGTGTCGGCCCCCAGTTCACGGGCGCGCCGCCCGATTTCCTTGTGCCCGGCGATGGCGGCCTCGCGGCAACCGTGGTGCTTGCCGGGCAGTTCCGACAGGTACATCGAGGGAACGTGGCAGATCTTTGCTGCCAGGACGACTTCGCCCATGATGATTCTCCTGAATAATTGTTTTTGTCTTGGAAGCGTGTTGTCAAAGATCAAATGGGGGAGCTCACACACCCCAGCGCGGGATGTGGTGACTGCCCATGGAAATGCACACGTTCTTGATCTCGGCGAACACTTCGAAGCTGTACTGGCCGCCTTCACGGCCGGTGCCGGAACCTTTTACCCCACCGAACGGCTGGCGCAAGTCCCGCACGTTCTGGCTGTTGATGAACACCATGCCGGCTTCGATGCCGTAGGCCAGACGATGCGCCTTGCCGATGTCCTGGGTCCAGATATACGACGCCAGGCCGTACTCAGTATCGTTGGCCAGTTGCAGCGCCTCGGCTTCGTCCTTGAACGGGATCAGGCACACCACCGGGCCGAAGATCTCTTCCTGGGCGATGCGCATCTTGTTGTTCACATCGGCGAACACCGTCGGCTGGATAAACTGCCCGCGGCTCAAGTGCGCCGGCAGGTTGGCCGGGCGTTCCAGGCCGCCGGTCAGCAGGGTGGCGCCTTCTTCCAGGCCAATCTTGATGTAGCCGGTGACCTTGTCATAGTGGGCCTGGGTGATCATCGAGCCGACCTGGGTTTTCGGGTCTTGCGGGTCGCCGACGATCAGGCGCTTGGCGCGGGCCGCGAACTCGGCGACGAACTGCGGATAGACGCTCTCCTGGATGAAGATCCGGCTGCCGGCGGTGCAGCGTTCACCGTTCAGCGAGAAGATGGTGAACAACGCCGCGTCGAGGGCGCGGTCCAGGTCGGCATCTTCAAAAATCAGCACCGGCGACTTGCCGCCCAGTTCCATCGAATACTTTTTCAGGCCGGCGGTCTGCATGATTTTCTTGCCGGTGGCGGTGCCGCCGGTGAAGGAAATCGCCCGCACGTCGGGGTGGCGCACCAGTGCGTCACCGGCCGTGGCGCCGTAGCCCTGGATCACGTTCAGAACGCCCTTGGGAATGCCGGCCTCGACCGCCAGGCGCCCCAGTTCATTGGCGGTCAGCGGCGACAGCTCAGACATTTTCAACACGGCGGTATTGCCCAGCGCCAGGCACGGCGCGGTCTTCCAGGTGGCGGTCATGAACGGCACGTTCCACGGCGACACTAACGCGCACACACCCACCGGCTGGTACAGGGTGTAGTTGAGCATCTGATCGTCCACCGGGTAGCTGTGGCCGTCCATGCGGGTGCAGACTTCGGCGAAGAAATCGAAGTTGTGGGACGCCCGGGGAATCAACACGTTTTTGGTCTGGTGGATCGGCAGGCCGGTGTCGAGGGTTTCCAGTTCGGCCAGGTGCGGCACGTTCTGTTCGATCAGCTCGCCGAGCTTGCGCATCAGGCGGGCACGTTCCTTGGCCGGTGTTCCGGCCCATTTCGGAAAGGCTTCCTTGGCCGCCGCTACCGCCTGCGCCACTTCCTCGGCGCCGCCGCTGGCGACTTCACCGATGGCTTCGCCGGTGGCCGGGTTGTAGTTGATGAAGGTGTCTTTGCTTTCGACCTCACGGCCGTTGATCCAGTGTTTGATCATGTTGCTCAAGCCTCTTTGCGGGCGGCGAAAAAGTCCGCCTCGCTGACAATTCGATTTACCAGGCGACCAACGCCTTCCACTTCAACGACCACTTCATCCCCCGGCACCACATCGGCCAGGCCCTCGGGCGTGCCGGTGGCGATCATGTCGCCGGGTTGCAGGGTCATGAAGCTGGACAGGTATTCGATCAGGTACGGGATGTCGAAAATCATGTCTTTCGTGCTGCCTTCCTGGCGCAGTTCACCGTTGATCCAGGTGCGCAGCTTCAGGTTGCTCGGGTCGGGCACGTCGGCGACATCCACGATCCACGGGCCTACGGGCGTGGTGGCGTCGCGGTTTTTCACCCGCAGGTTGGGGCGGTAGTAGTTTTCCAGGTAGTCGCGGATCGCGTAGTCGTTGCACACCGTGTAGCCGGCCAGATACTCCAGGGCGTTCTCGCGCTTGACGTTGCGCGCCGGCTTGCCGATGACCGCCACCAACTCGCACTCGTAGTGCATGTAGGCGACGTTGTCCGGGCGCCAGGTCACCTGGTTGTGGCCGGTGTAGGTGCCGGGGGACTTGATGAACGCCAGTGGTTCGGTGGGCGGCTTGAAGGCCAGTTCGGCGGCGTGGTCGGCGTAGTTCAGGCCGAGGGCGAACATGCTGCCGCTGGCCGGTGGCAGCCACTCCACCTGGTCTTCGGCCAGCAGGCGGCCGTCGGCCAGGCGCACGGCATTTTCAGCCTCGACCAGAACCTGGTGGGCTTCACCTTCAAAGCGAATACGGGCGTGTTTCATGACAGCTCCTCTGCCTTGATGTGGTTGACCAGGCGGCCCAGGCCGCTGATCTCGACTTCCACCGTGTCGCCGGGTTGCACATCCACCCGGCCTTCGGGCGTGCCGGTGATCAGCACATCGCCTTCGTGCAGGGTCATGAACTCGCTGATCTCGGCGATCAACTGCGGCAGGCTACGCACGAAATTGGCGGTGGAGTTTTGCTGGCGCAGTTCACCGTTGACGAACAGCTTCACGCTCAGTTGGTGCGGGTTGGCAACCTGGTCACGGGCCACCAGTTCCGGGCCCAATGCGCAGAAGCCGTCCCGGCACTTGGCTTTCACCGCCGGGCGGTAGTAGCTGTCTTCCGGCAGGCTGAACTCGTTGACGATGGTGTAGCCCGCCACATGTTCCAGGGCGTTTTCGACGCTGACCCGGCTGGCGGTCTTGCCAATCACCACGCCGAGGGCCGGGCCCGGTTGCAGGCGTTCACCCTGGGGGTGCAGCACCGCACCGTCGTGGCCATTGCGGGTGTTGGGCGTCTTGATGAACAGCACCGGCTTCACCGGTGGCTTCTGGTAAGGCGCTTGTTCGAATTCGGCGAGACGTTGGTTCAGCAACCCCTGGTAGTTCAGCGCAACGCCGAACAGGGTGCCGTTCGCAACATCATGCAGGGCACGGCTCATGCTTTTCTCCTGGCAGTGGCGGGGCAGATTCGGACCTGCTCCGTGGAATATTCGTTAACCTGTTAACGTTATAATTAAGATGTTAACTATCGTCAAGCGTGGCAATATTTCAGGGCAGTCAAAACAACAAAGAGAATCCAGTGATGAGCGATCGTCAGCCGATCCCCAACATCAACATCGGGCAGGTCTACGACCAGCGTTACAGCGATGCCGAGGTGCACTACGACAGGCTCGGCAACCTGGCGGGGTTTTTTGGTCGCAACATGCCGGTGCACCGCCACGACCGGTTTTTCCAGGTGCATTACGTCAAGACGGGCGCAGTGCGGGTCTATCTGGATGACCAGCAGTACCTCGAATCCGGGCCGATGTTTTTCCTCACACCGCCGACGGTGGCGCATTCCTTCGTCACCGAAGCCGACGCCGACGGCCATGTGCTGACGGTGCGCCAGCAACTGGTGTGGGCGTTGATCGACGCCGACCCGAGCCTGGCGCCCGGCGCGCAATTGCCGGCGGCCTGTGTGGCGCTGGCGCGACTGGCGCCGGAGTTTCATCCCGAGGTGCGCCGCCTGGAATTCCTCTTCGACGAGTTGTGCAGCGAAATCAACGCCCAGGCCAGCGGACGCGGCTCGGCCCTGGACAGCCTGACGCGCCTGATCATGATCAGCCTGCTCAGGCTCTGCGCCAATTCCCTGGAAGCCCGCCCGGCGCGGCACGAAGACCTGCGGATCTTCCACCGCTTCAACGAACTGATCGAAGACCACTACCTGCAACACTGGCCGCTGTCGCGCTACGCCGACGGTGTGGGCGTCACCGAAGCGCGGCTCAACGAGGTATGCCGACGCATCGCCGACCTGCCGTCCAAGCGCCTGATCCTCGAACGGCTGATGCAGGAAGCCCGGCGTCTGCTGCTGTTCACCGGCAGTTCGGCGAATGAAATCTGCTACCAGCTGGGGTTCAAGGACCCGGCGTATTTCAGCCGGTTCTTCCAGCGTTATGCGCAGATGACGCCGGGGGAGTACCGCCAGCGTCAATCGGGTTTGCGTTGAGGCGCCCGGCGTTACCACAGGGCCACGGTGTAGCCGATGATCACCCGGCTTTCGTCGATGTCGCTGGTCAGGCCGTTGCTTGAGCGCAGGGTGGCGTTACGCAGCCGCACGTTGACGTTCTTCAGCGGGCCGCTTTGTACGGTGTAGACCAGGTCGGTGTCGCGCTCCCATTCCCGGCCGTTGCGCACGGTGGCGGTTTGCGCGTGGCTGCCGTCGACGTAGCGGGTCATGAAGGTCAGGCCCGGCAGGCCGAGGGCGGCGAAGTTGTAGTCGTAGCGCGCCTGCCAGGCATCGGTGTTGGCCTTGGTGAAGATATTGATGGTCACCAGGTTGACCGAGTACGGGTCCTGGCCCGGGAAGGCAAAGTCGCCGTCACCGGAAAGGTTCTGGAAGCCCAGGCCGAATTTGTGCGCGCCCACCGACAGGCTGAACATGCCGTTGAAGAAGCGGTTGTCGATCCGCCCGCCGTCCACCCGGGCAGGGCTGCGCAGCAGGGTGCTGCCTTGCTCGCGGGTGTCGAAGTAGCGCAGGTCGGTGCGCAGGTTCACGCCTTCGGCCAGCGGCAGGTCATGCACCAGGCCGATAAAGTTCTGGCGGTAGATGTCCTGCATCTGGGCGTAGTAATAGGTCGCGGCCAGGTGCGGATTGATCGCGTAGGTGCCGCCGGCCAGGTCCAGGTGGCTGCTGTTGACGCCGCCGTAGCTCATGGACTCGTTGTTGGAGGAGTCCCGCAGGTTTTGTTTTTCCAGGCGGCCGACGTTCAAGGTCAGGCCGTCGATGTCCTGGGAAGTCACCAGCTCGCCGTTGTAGGTCGACGGCAGCAAGCGGGTGTCGTTGTAGGCGGCCACCGGCAATATCGGTTGCAGGGTGCCGAGCTTGAGCACGGTTTTCGACAGGCGCAATTTGGCGGTCAGGCCGAGTTCGCTGTAGCTGTCGGCCGGCTCGCCGCTGGCGCCGGATGGCAACAGCCCAGTGCCCCGGCGGTCGCGGCTGGAGTCGAGCTTCAGGCCCATTTCACCCAGGGCGTCCACGCCAAAACCCACCACGCCTTCGGTGTAGCCCGACTCCAGGCGCAGCACAAAACCTTGCGCCCATTCGTCCGCCTTGTTCTGCGGCGCGTTGGCCTGGCGAAAGTCGCGGTTCATGTAGAAGTTGCGCAGGTCCAGGCTGGCTTTGCTGTCCTGGATAAAGTCGGCGTGGGCGACCAGAGGGGTAAACGCGGCGCACAGGCCAGCGCTTGCCGCCGTGCGAAAGAGGCACGAATGCATGAGGGGCGTTCCTTTTGTTGTTTTTGTTGGTAGAGCCCGCCACCGGGGCAGGGGCGGGCATATTGTTAACATGTTATCTTTAAACTGAATAGCCGGATTCAGAGGTTTTTGCTAATTCATTTCGAAATTAACGATTTGCCGCGTGCCTTGGGTTGCGCACCCGGGGCACCGACTCTAAGCTTCGACGCTTCGACCTCTACTGCGCGTGAACCATGCCCACCCCCAGACCGTCCCTTACGCTCACCTTGCTCCAGGCCCGCGAAGCGACCATGGCGTTCTTCCGGCCTTTGCTCAATGAACATGACCTGACCGAACAGCAGTGGCGGGTGATCCGCATCCTGCGCCAGCAAGGTGAACTGGAAAGCCACCAACTGGCGCACCTGGCGTGCATCCTCAAGCCAAGCATGACCGGCGTATTGGGGCGGCTGGAGCGTGACGGCATCGTGCGCCGGCGCAAATCCGCCGAAAACCAGCGCCGGGTGTTCGTCGCCCTGACCGAACAGGGGCAGCAGTGTTTTGTCGACATGAGCGCCGGGATGGAAAGCAACTACCTGAAGATTCAGGAGCAGTTCGGCGAGGAATCCCTGGAGCAATTGATGGAGCTGCTGCAAAAGCTGAAAGGCATCAAACCGTAATTTCAAAAAATATTGGCTGAAGCCTGTCCCCTTTTTTCACCTGGCTGGTCATTCCAGGTAAGTGAACAAAATCGAGAGCTTTTGCCAATGCCCGCCCTACGTCCGTTGCTGAATTTCAGCCTCATGCTGAGCCTGAGCGCCAGCCCGTTGTTCGTCCCCATCAGTTACGCCGAAGACGGCGCGTCCCGGCGCAGTTACCAGGTGCCGGCCGGCAGCCTGAGTGCCGCGTTGACCCGTTTCGCCGGGCTGGCCGGGGTCAACCTGTCGGTGGACCCGGCGCTGGTCAGCGGCCGCAACAGCAGCGGGTTGTCGGGCGAATACGGCGTCGAAGAAGGTTTCGCGCGCCTGCTGCAAGGCTCCGGCCTGCAACTGCAGCCCATGGGCGAGCAGGCCTACATGCTGACCCCGATTCCCGAAGGTGGCAGCCTGCAACTGGCGCCCACTTCGATTCTCGGCACCACCAGTGATGCCGGCAGCGAGTCCTACGCCGGTGGCCAGGTGGCGCGCCGTGGTTCCCAGGGTTTGCTGGGCTCGCGGGACTTCATGGAAACCCCGTTCAGCATGACCACCTACACCAGCGAGGCGGTCAAGAACCAGCAGGCGCGCACCCTCGGCGACCTGATTGCCAGCGACCCCTCGGTGCGCGCCACCAACCCGGCCGGCGGGCGCTATGAGCAATTCACCATTCGCGGCTTCAGCCTGTTCAACAGTGATGTCGCCTACAACGGCCTCTACGGCGTCCTGCCGACCTACACCATCGACATGGAAATGGCCGAGCGCGTCGACATCATCAAAGGCCCCAGCCAGTTGATCAACGGCATCTCGCCCCGGGGCAGCGTGGGCGGCGGGATCAACGTGGTGCCCAAGCGCGCCACCGACAAACCCATCACCTCGTTCACCGGCAGCTGGGCCTCCGACAGCCAGGCGGGTGGCGCCGTGGATATCGGCCGGCGTTTCGGTGAAGACAACAAGTTCGGCCTGCGTTTCAACGGCGTGAAGCAGTCCGGCGACACCACCTGGGATCACCAGAGCGTCGACCGCGAAATGGCCGTACTCGGCCTGGATTTTCGCGGCGACCGCCTGCGGCTCTCCACCGACATCGGCCGCACCGAGCGCGACACCGACGCCCCGCAAGAGCGCGTGCAGGTCGGCCCCAAGGCCAATGTGCCGAGCGCCAACGACGTGCGTCACAACTACGCGCAGCCCTGGAGCAAGGCCAGCACCAACGACACCTTCGGCACGGTCAACGGTGAGTTCGACCTCAGCGACAACGTGATGCTCTACGGCGGCGTCGGCGCACGCAAAAGTAACCATGACTTTCTGCGCCATGCGGTATCGGTGACCAACAACGCCGGTGATTTCAGCGTGCAGCCCCGGGACTTCACCCGCGATGAAAACGTGCGCACCGCCACGGCAGGCGTGCGCAACTGGTTCCATACCGGCCCGGTGAGCCATGAGCTCAACCTGGCGGCCAGCTACTTCTACATGGACTTCGAAAACGGCGGCGCGCGGTATGCGTCCGGGACGAGCAATCTGTACAACCCGGTGGAAATCCCTGCACCCGGCAGGCCGACGCGACTCGACTCGAAGGTCTACACCGAGAACCGCTTCAGCGGCGTGGCGTTGTCCGACACACTGGGCTTCTTCGACGACCGGCTGCTGCTGACCCTCGGTGCGCGCTGGCAGCGGGTCAAGGTGGATGACTGGACCGATGACGTCAAAGGCAAAACCGCCTACGACGAAGAAAAGATTTCACCCTCGGGCGGCATCCTGTTCAAGGCCACCGACAAGCTGTCGCTGTACGCCAACTACATGGAAGGCCTGAGCCAGGGCAAGGTTGCACCGTCGACCTCGGTCAACGATGACGAAATCTTCCCGCCGTTCATCAGTCGCCAGGTCGAAGTCGGCGCCAAGTACGACGCCGGGGCGTTCGCGGTGACGGCGGCGGTGTTCCGGATCAAGCAGCCGGCCTACGAGACCAATGCCACCACCCTGGTGTTCGGCCCCAATGGCAAGCGCCAGAACGACGGCGTGGAACTCAGCGTGTTCGGCGAGCCGCTCAAGGGCTTCCGCCTGCTGGGCGGGGTGATGTACATCGACAGCGAATTGACCAACACCACCAACGGCACCTACGACGGCAACCGCGCGCCGGCCACGCCCAAGTACAACGTCAACCTCGGCGCCGAGTGGGATGTGCCGACCGTTGAAGGCCTGACCCTCACCAGCCGCGGGATCTATTCCAGCTCGCAATACCTGGACCAGTCCAACGTCAAGGAAATCGACGCCTGGACCCGCCTCGACGTGGGTGCACGCTACGCCTTCAAGGTCGACGACAAGCACATCACCCTGCGGGCCAATGTCGAGAACGTGGCCAACCGGCGCTACTGGAGTTCGGCCGGTGCCTCGGATGACAGCGAGCCGGGGCTGACCTTGTCGACGCCGCGCACTTACTTGCTGTCGGCCACGGTCGACTTCTGATTCGATGCCTCGGCCGCCTGCCACACCGCTTTGCTGACTTGCACCGGCTTGGGCAGCAGGCGGTTCTGGAAAAACAGGTCCGCCGTCTGTTGCTGCGCCTCAATGATGTGCTCGTCAATCGGCAGGGTCGGCGATGGCGGCCGGTTGTCGACATACCGCGCAATCACCCCGGCCGGCAAACCCATGAAACGGGTCAGCACCCGCAGGCTGTCTTCGCGCTGGCTGCGGGTCAGGGCTTCGGCGGCGCTGAGTTCATCGAGCAGCGCGTGGATGAACGGACCATTGGCCTCGGCGTAGGCACGGCGCGCGGTATAGATCGGCCCGGACAGGTTCAAGCCTTCACCGTTGGCAAGCACGCGGCTGGGGCTTTGGCTCAGGGCCAGTGACGAGTAGGGCTCCCAGATGGCCCAGGCATCGACACTGCCTTGTTCGAAGGCAGCGCGGGCGTCGGCCGGTGGCAGGTAAACCGGCTGGATGTCCTTGTAGCTCAGGCCGGCCTTGTTCAGTGCCCGCAGGATCAGGTTGTGGGAGCTGGAGCCTTTCTGGAAGGCGACTTTCTTGCCCTTGAGGTCGGCAATGGTATGCAGCGGGCTGTCGGCCTGCACCAGAATGGTTTCCGCCGTCGGCTTGGGCGGTTCGGCACCGATGTACACCAGGTCGGCACCTGCCGCCTGGGCGAACAGCGGCGGGATATCACCGGTGGACGCGACGTCCAGCGCGCCCACATTCAAGGCTTCGAGCATCTGCGGGCCGGCGGGGAATTCGATCCATTGCACCTTGGTCTGGTCGAAGCGTTTTTCCAGCAGGCCATGTTCCTTGGCCAGCACCAGGGCGATCGAGCCTTTCTGGTAGCCGATCCTCAGGCTCGCCGGGTCGGCGGCCAGCGCGGTTTGCGTCAGGGCAAGCAGCGCCAACAGCAGCGCGGAAATCTTCATGGCTGTTTCTCCGTAAAGCGATTGCCTGGCCGCGCCAGTCCAAGGTTTTCACGCAGCGTGGTGCCGGCGTATTCGGTACGGAACAGGCCGCGCCGTTGCAGTTCCGGTACCACCCACTGGGCGAAATCCTCCAGCCCACCCGGCAGGTGCGGCACCAGCACATTGAAGCCATCGGCGGCGCCGTTTTCGAACCAGTGTTGCAGCTCATCAGCGATCTGCGTGGGCGTGCCAACCAGGCTGTAGTGCCCGCGGCCACCGGCAATTCGGCGGCCCAGTTGCGCCAGGCTCAGGTGTTCGCGGCCCGCCAGTTCGGTCAGCAGTTGCTGGCGGCTGCGCTGGCCGCTGTCGGTCAATGGCAGCTCCGGCAGCGGGCCGTCCAGCGGGTAGCCAGACAAGTCGAAATTGCCCAGCATGCGCCCCAGCAAGGCGACGCCCACTTCGGGTTCGACCAACTGCTGGAAGGCCTCGAACTTTTCCTGCGCCTGCGCTTGCGTTTGCCCGACCACCACAAACACCCCCGGCATGATCTTCAGCGCGTCCGGCTCCCGCCCGTATTGGGCCAGGCGACCCTTGAGGTCGGCATAGAACGCCTGGGCACTGGCCAATGAAGTCTGGGCGGTGAACACCACTTCGGCGGTTTGTGCCGCCAACTCACGGCCTGCCTCGGACGAGCCAGCCTGGACAATCACCGGTTGGCCCTGAGGCGAGCGCGCTACGTTCAACGGGCCCTTGACCCGAAAGTGTTCGCCAACATGGTCGAGCACATGCAGCTTCGCCGGGTCGTAGTAGGCGCCACTGGCCTTGTCGCGCACAAAGGCATCGTCTTCCCAGCTGTCCCACAAGCCCGTCACCACCTGATGAAACTCCCGGGCACGGCTGTAGCGTTCGCCGTGGCCGAGGTGTTCGTCTCGCCCGAAATTCCGGGCTTCGGCGGCGTTGTCCGAGGTCACCAGGTTCCAGCCGGCGCGCCCGCCGGACAAGTGATCCAGGGAGGCGAATTTGCGCGCCACATGGTAAGGCTCGTTGTAGCTGGTGGTAGCGG
This sequence comes from Pseudomonas sp. Z18(2022), assembly GCF_036346535.1. Taxonomy (NCBI): domain Bacteria; kingdom Pseudomonadati; phylum Pseudomonadota; class Gammaproteobacteria; order Pseudomonadales; family Pseudomonadaceae; genus Pseudomonas; species Pseudomonas sp. Z18(2022). Next base: position 62,653 of record NZ_JAOTOA010000024.1, on the reverse strand, counting down.
TGGCGATCAGGCCGATGTGTTCGGTCACCACGCTCAACGCCGACAGCAACGTCAGTGGCTCGAAATGGTCCGAGCGCGCCATGCGACTGGCGATCTCGCCAGTGGCGGCGGCAATGCTGTCGGCCACGAACAGGGCATCGAATTTCGCCGCCTCGGCGATCTGCGCCAGGCGTTTGTAGTGGGCGAAGTCCAGCCCCGCATTGGCCGGTACATCGGGATGGCGCCATGCGGCCACGTGGTGCCCGGTGGCCATCAGGAACGCGCCGAGTTTCAGGTGACGGGGCATGCTCAGAAATCCTTGCGCAGTTGCACGCCGAAGTAACGTTCATCGTCACGGGGTACGGCGCGGTAGATGTAGTTGCCGCCACTGGTCAGCAGCGGTGAATAGGACTTGTCCGCGAGGTTCTTCGCCAGCAGCGCCACACGCCAGCCGTTGTTGTAGTCGGCCAGGGCGACGCTGGCGTTCCAGATGCCGTAGGCGCCTTGCTTGGTGTCGACGTTCTGGCTGATGTCGTACTGCACTTCGCTCTGCCAGCTGTAGTCGGTACCCAGTTCGATATCCAGGCCGTTATCCAGCGGGATGCTGTAGTCGGCGCGCACGTAGCTTTTCCAGTCGGGGCTGAAGGGCAGCGGCTTGCCGTTGACGTTGCACGACGCCGCCGCGCCCGGCGGGCAGGCGAACTCATCGATACGTGCCCGGGTGTAGGCCAGCGCACCGGAGAGCTTGAGTTGTTGGGTGGCCTGCAAGGTGTAGTCGAGTTCGACGCCTTCGGTGCTGACGCTGCCGGCGTTGATCAGGCGCGTCACCACTTGCCCGGCGACGGTATCGAAGAAGTTCGCCTGGTAGTTATCGTAGTCGCTGTGGAAGATCGCCAGGTTGGTGGTCAGGCGGTTGTTCCAGCTGGTGGCCTTGATCCCGACTTCCCAGGTGTTGGAAGTTTCCGGCTTCAGCGCGTCGGTGTCCCGTGGCTGCATGTTGAAGAACACGTTGTAGGCCGGGCCCTTGTAGCCGCGCGAGTAGGTAAGGTAGCTGGTGACGGTGTCGCTCAGGTCGTACTGCACTCCCAGCCGGCCGGACCAGCCGTCTTCATCCACTGAGCCGGAACTGCTGGTGGCCGGTTGAATGCCGCTGACGGTCGTGGCCGAAGTGGACACGCGGCGGTGATCGTATTCCAGGTCGTCGTGGGTATAGCGCAGGCCGGCGATGCCGCGAAAATTCGAGGTGAAATTCAGCGTGGTCTCGCCGAACACCGCGTAGCTGTCGCTGGTAGTGCCGTAGTCGGCGATGCCACGGTCGGTGCGCGTGGTGGTGGTCAGGGTGCGCTGGTAGGTTTCCTGGTCCTTGCCGTGCATGTAGAACAGGCCGCCGACGTATTCGAGGAATTCGCCTTTGGGCGAGGCCAGGCGCAGCTCCTGGGAGTATTGATCGAACGCCAGTTGGCCTTTGTCGGCGGTGCCGGGGAAGGCGGCGGTTACGGTGCCCAGGCGGTCGCCGTCCTGGTATTGGGTGTTGTCCCAGCCGCGCCAGGCGGTGATCGAGGTCAGGGTGTAGTCGCCCAGGTTCCAGTCCAGTTGGGCAGACAGGCCTTTGTTGGTGTCCTCCACGTGGCTGCGGGTGTCGGTGTTGATGTCGCGGTTGTCGCTGGAGCCGCGCACCGGGTTCAATGCATTGGCGAACGCCGGGGTCAGGGATTTGCTCACCACGCCATTCGGCGCGTCGTCGTGGGACTGCATGTAGTCGGCAATCAGGGTCAGTTTCACGTCGTCGTTGGGGGTGAACTCCAGCTTGCCGCGCACGCCCTGGTGGTTGTAGCCGTTCACTTCCTGGCCGTTGTGCTTGTTGTCGACGTTGCCGTCGTAGGTGCCGAACAGCCCGCTGATGGAGCCCTTCAGCGTGCCGGGAATCAGGCTGCCGCCAAGGCCGAAGCGGGTGCGGCTCTCATTGCCGCTGTAGTAGGACTGGTCGATATAGCCGTGGGTCTCGGCCGTCGGCGCCTTGCTGGTGATATTGAGCACGCCGGCCGAAGCATTCTTGCCGAACAGCGTGCCCTGGGGCCCGCGCAGGACTTCGACGCGCTCCAGGTCCAGCAGGTCGAGGGTGGCCTGGCCGGGGCGTGCGTACACCACGCCGTCAATCACCGTCGCCACGGTGGGTTCAACCCCGGGCGAGGTGGAAATGGTGCCCACACCGCGTACGAACAACGAGGTGTCCTTGTTCGACGCACCGGTACGGAAGTTCAGCGACGGCACTTGCTGCACGATACTGGCCACGCCATTGCGATTGTCACGCTCCAGCTGTTCGCCATCGAGCACCGAGACCGCCACCGGGACTTTTTGCAGCGACTCTTCGCGGCGGGTGGCCGTGACCGTGACCGGCTTGAGGGTGGGTTCCTGCTCGTCGGCCGCGAATGCACCGGGCACGGGCAGGGCGGCGAGACCCGCGAGTAACCAGCCCAGATGGGCGCGGCGCCCGGTGGCGGCGCGTATGGATTGCGATAGTTTTTGAGGTTGCCCCGAATGTGTGTGCATGCTCTGCCCGCTCGAAATATGCCCTGAACCGCTGCCGTTCTGCGACGACAGCGCCGTTGAAACTGTCTTGGGCATTCGCTCGAGCGAGTAGCAGACAAAACGCTTTGGTAGCGCTAACATCGGCATTATTGGTAGGTGTGGCATAGAGCGTCAAATACTAAAAAATTAGTTTTATATTCTTTTAGGTTTTTAACAGGATCGTCCCTTGAGCGAAGACAAACCCCGGAAACGCCGTGGTGCCGGCCGTGTCACCTTGAACACCGTGGCGCGCCAGGCCGGTGTGTCAGCGATTACCGTGTCGCGCTATTTCAACCAGCCGGAGCAGGTTTCGCCTGAACGCCGTGAGCGCATCGCGGCGGTGGTCGCCGAGTTGGGCTACGTGCCCAACCTGGTGGCGGGTGGGTTGGCGTCGGCCCGGGGCAGAATCGTCGCCATGGTGATTCCGAACATCTCCGGGCCGATCTTCGCCAATACCATCCAGGGCTTCAGCGACACCCTCAGCCGCCATGGTTATCAACTGCTGCTGGCATCCAGCTACTTCAGCGCCGAGCAGGAAGAAAATGCGGTGCGCGCGTTTCTCGGTTGGTCGCCGGCGGCGCTGGTGCTCACCAGCCGTTTCCATAGTGCGGGCACCGAGAAGATGATCGCCGAGGCCGATATCCCGGTGGTTGAAACCTGGGATTACCAACCCGAGCGCGAGCCGTTGCAGATCGGCTTCTCCCATTACGAGGTGGGCGTGACGGCCGCGCGCTACCTGCATGGCAAGGGGTATCGGCGCATCGCCTTTGTGCAGAACAGCGCGCCGGGGGACTTCAGCGCCCTGGAACGCCGGGATGGCTACAGCGCCACCCTGCTGGAGTTGGGTGTGCAGCCCTGGGTGTTTGCCCCGGACGCCGACCGCGCGCCCTTCGAGGCGGGCAAGCAAGCGATGCAAGCATTGATGAGCGCCGCCGTGCCGCCCGACGCAATCATCTTCGCCAATGACAACCTGGCCGCCGGCGGCTTGCTGGCCGGGCAGCGGGCCGGGCTGAAAATCCCCGAGGAGTGTGCCGTGCTTGGCTTTGGTGATTACCCGTTTGCCGAAATGCTCTTGCCGAGTCTGAGCACCATCAAGCCGCCCGCCCTGGAAATTGGCGTACTGGCGGCCACGCGGGTCCTGGAAAGCCTGGGCGTGTTGCCGGTCGAGGAGGAGGTGCAGCGTTTGAACCTGCTGGCCTGCCGCTTGATCGAGCGCGAGAGCGCCTGAGGTTTATTTGCGGCTGCGGGGCATTTTGGATACGGTGCAGGCCTGCCCAAAGGACCTGCCAATGACCGAGCCGCAACCCGCTACCGCGCCCAAATCCCGCCGTGCGCCCAAAGGTGAAAAACGCCGGGAAGAACTGCTGGACGCCGCATTGCAGGTGTTTTCCCTGGAAGGTTACAGCGGTGCCTCGATGGCGCAGGTGGCCGCGATCGTCGGCATCTCGGTGGCCGGCCTGCTGCATCACTTTCCCAGCAAGATTTCGTTGTTGATGGGCGTGCTGCAACGCCGGGACGAGGTCAATCAGCGGATTGCCGATGAGGTCCGGGCCGAGAAGTCATTGTCCGGCTTGCTGGGCAGCCTGCGGGCGATCAACCGCTCCAACGCGACTGCGCCGGGGGTGGTGCGGGCTTTTACGATTCTGAATGCGGAAAGCCTGCTGGACACCCACCCGGCCTGGGGTTGGTTCCAGGAGCGTTATGCGGGCATTCATCGGCGCCTGCACGGGCAGTTTGCCGACCTTGTGGCCATGGGCGAGGTGCGTGCTGACGTGCACATTGCCGGGCTGGTGGAGGAGATCCTGGCCATGATGGACGGCTTGCAGATCCAGTGGCTGCGCTTTCCCGATCAGGTGGACCTGGTGGCGCGTTTCGATACCTACATCGCGCGGGTCGATGCGGCCATACGAGCGTGAATGGAGGAGCGAGCTTGCTCGCGAAGGACGTCAACGATAACGCGGGCATCCTGGATTAACGCGGTGTCTTTGCGTTTTTCGCGAGCAAGCTCGCTCCTACAGGGTTTTATCAGTTGCCAGTCGAGCTGCCCTGGCTGCTGTCATCCGAGGTGTCGTAGCCGTCACCGTCGCTGGTGCCGGTGTCACCCTGGTTCTGATGCAGCACACCACCGGTCTTGACCGTTGGCGACTCACGCAGCGTGGAGTTGAGCGCCGAGCGCGGCAGCGGGTTGCTGGTGGTGGTCGACAGTTCCTGGCGGAACGGGTTGACCAGCCTGGCGTTCAGGCGAATGTCCTGGGACGAGGCGCCGACCGACAGGTTGAAGCTGTCGGCGTCCACTACCCATTGCTTGCTCGCCACATCGAAGTACGCCAGTGAGCGGTCGTTGAGTTCGATGGTCACGCGCTTGCTCTCGCCGGGCTTGAGGAACACCTTCTTGTAGCCCTTGAGTTCCTTCAGCGCCCGTTCGACTTTCGGGTGGTTCTGGCCCACATACAGCTCGGCGACTTCAGCGCCCGCCACCTTGCCGGTGTTGCTCAGGTCGAACGACACCTTGATCGGCGCGCCCGCCACCGCGACCCCAGGGGTCACGCTGATGTTGCTGTAGCCGAAGGTGGTGTACGACAAGCCATAGCCGAACGGGTAGAGCGGCTTGATGCCTTTCTTCTCGTAGCCGCGATAGCCCAGGAACAGGTCGTCCTTGTAGCTCATCTGCGTGAGGGTTTCCTGATTGTCGAATTTCGGGAAAGTCGCGTAGATCGGGTTGTCTTCAATGTTGCGTTCGATGCTGATGGGCAGCTTGGCCGACGGGTTGACCTTGCCCAGCAGAATCTCGGCGAGGGCCTGGCCGCCGTTCTGGCCCGGGTAGAACGCATGCAGCGCCGCCGGCACCTGGTCGATCCAGTCGCTCATTTTCAGCCCGGTGCCGCCGTGCAGGGTAACCACGGTATGCGGGTTGACCCTGGCGATGCTCTGGATCAGCAGGTTCTGGTATTCCGGCAAGTCGAAGCTGTGGTCGAAGCCTTCACCTTCGTACTCATTGCTGTTGCCAGCGGCCACCAGTACCGCGTCGTACTGGGCCAGGTCCTTGGGCGCCACCAGCGAGGCCCAGCTCATCTGCACGCCCACCAGGCCGCCCATGGTCGAGATGTAGCCTTTGCGGCGCGAGTACTCAAGCTTGATGTCCACGGGTTTGCCGGCTTCAAGATTGACCTTGGCGAACACCGGAATCGTCGGTGGGATGCTGTTGTTGGGCAGAGGGTTGCCGTCGCCGTTGTCGAGGACTTTCTGGCCGTTGACGTACAGGCGCACGGCACCGTTGGCGCGCACCTTGAACACCTGTTCGCCGCTGACGGTCGGGGTGACCTGGCCGCTGTAGCGGATCGACGTGGCGGCCGTGTCGCCATTCACCGGCAGGCTGTCGGTGGACCAGTCGAGGTCGACGTGGGTGTCGGTACGGGTGGCAGCCGGGTCGCCGGACCAGTTGGCGTTGCTGAAGAATTCGGTCTTCAAGCCCTTGACGCTGTTGCCGTCGTTGTCGGTGTGGGTCCATTTGGACGCCGTCTGGTCCAGGGACAGCCCGTCGATGAACTCGACCTTGGCGTTCGGCGCCAGTTGCTGCAGGCCGCTCAGCTCACTGATGTAGTTGGCGGCCATCACGTTGGCGCTGCCGAATCCGGTGGGCGGGGCGTATTTGGCCAGGTTGCCGACCACGGCGATGCGCTTGACCGTCTTTGCGTCCAGGGGCAGCAGGCTGTTCTGGTTTTTCAGCAGCACGATGCCTTCGCGGGCCGCATTCAGCGCCACGCGGTTGCTGGTGGCGCTGTTCATGTTATGGCTGGTCAACGGCGCCTTGCTGTCGAACTTGTACAGGTAGATCTGCTTGAGGATGCGCCGCACCTTGTCATCGATGGTCGCGCTGGCGAGCTCGCCGCTGTCCAGGAACGGCTTGAGCACCGTGCTGTTCATCTGGTAGCCCATCATGTCCAGGTCGGTGCCGGCCTGTGCCGCCGGCAACCCGTTGACCACGGCGTTGTAGTCACTCTGCACGAAGCCCGGATAGCCCCATTCGGTCTTCAGGATGTCGTGCATCAGGTGCTTGTTCTCGCAGGCGAACTCACCGTTCACCTTCTGGAACGAACACATCATCATCGCCACCTTGCTGTTCTTCGAGGCGGACTCAAAGGGTGGCAGGGTCATCTCCCGCAGTACCCGTTCGCTGATGGTCTCGTCGAGGTGGAAGCGGTTGCTTTCCTGGTCGTTGGCAGCGAAATGCTTGGCGTTGGCCCACACCCCGCGGGACTGGATGCCATTGATCACCGCCGGCCCCAGGCTGGCGCCGAGGAACGGGTCTTCACCGGACAGGTACTCAAACGCCCGGCCGCTGTAGGGCATGCGGTACAGGTTCACCCCAGGCCCGGTGACGAATTGATACCCGCCGCTGGCGGTGTCGTAGCCCAGGGCACGGCCCAGGTCGATGGCGCGGCGCGGGTTCCAGCTGGCCGCCAGGTTCGGGCCGGAGGGGTAGACCACGCCCTGGTCGTTGCCTTCGCTGGTGTAGCGCACGCCCACGCCACCGTCGGCCCCATGAATCTGCGGCACGCCATACCGGGTCAACGGCTTGACGTCCCAGCCGCCGGTGCCGCCGATATAGGCGAGTTTTTCTTCCATGGTCATCTTGGCCAGGGTCTGGTCCGCGGCCTTTTCGGCGCGGCTTACCCGGGCTTCATCCAGGGCGGGGCTGGTGGCCGCATGCACCTGGGACACGGCAAGTGCCAGCAGGGCGAAAGCCGACTGCGCACCGATCATCTTGCGTTTGCTCATGGAGCTCTCCGACAACTGATTATTGAAAACTGGGCGTCGAGAAGTGCGTTTTGTTGTGCACGCTCGTCACTTTTTTACGGGCAATAGTTCGCCTTTGTCGCAACTTTTGGCCGATGGCTAATTGCGATTACTGGGCGGATTTCGCAGTTTTAAAAGTGTAACAATTGAACTAATTATTATTGTGAGTAGTGACCAAGTGATATCACTAGATGGCACTTTGAACCGTTAAATCGCCATAATTAAGTCAATTCTTGCCGTAAAATGTCAAACGAAAGCTAATTTTTGCGTGAAATTAGAAATATTTTATTACGTTTATGAACTTGTGTTAAACCTACCAGTCGATTGGTTTAAGAAAATATGCACGGTCATGGCTAACTAGTGGCGTCTACCAGTAGTTCTAAATGGCCATAACTCAAATGGGCTGTAATACAAAATGCTTTGGTGTAGGGTCTTGATCTTGTCAGGGCTGCACCTGGGCGATTGATTGTTTTTGATCTGGAGAAAGTTGATGAAGATTTCCCTGTTGAGTGCCGGTGTTGTACTGGGCGTTGCACTAAGTGGTGCGGCAATGGCCGTCGAGTCGACGGACGCCGACGCGAAGTCCGGGGCCGCCGATTCCACGGTGATCACCCAGGCCCACGACGCCAAGGCGGCGAAGAAGCAGAAAGCCGAAACCACCAAGGGCGGCCGCCCGCTGGGCAACAGCCAGGCGACTGCACCAAAAACCTCCAACTAAGGTTGGATGCACCTGTTCCCGGGCGCCTCACGGGAACAGGTTTTTTAAATAGCCCCTCAGATTTTGCAGATACCTCAGCCCATGCCGTCCACGCCCATCGATGCTTGCCGAATGCAGATTCCGGATACCGAACAGGTGTGCGCATGGCTGATGCAACAGGCCGGTTTGAAAACCGTCGACCTGGAACGCGCCCGACGGTTATCCCAGGAGTCCGACGACACCGGACTGCTCGGCCTGCTGACGCGCCTGGGGCTGGTCTCCGAAGTGGAGTTGGCGCGGGCCTGGGCCGACTTGCTCGGCGCACCGTTGCTGCTGGCCGATGCCGCGCCACCCTTGCTCGACCCGTTGCCGGTGCTGACCGAACGCTTCATGCGCCATTACCAGGTGGTGCCGGTGGGCTGGAGCCATGGCGGCGTGCGGGTGCTGGCGGCCAACCCGGCGCTGCTGTACCCGTTCCAGGCCCTGGCTTATGCGTGCGGCGTGCCGGTGTGGCTGGCGGTCGGGCCGCGCAATGAAGTCGAAACCCTGATCGAGCGCTACTACGGCCAGGGCCGTTCGGCCATGGGCACCCTGATCGAAAACCTCGACGAGCAGGGCGGCGCCCTGGAAGACATCGAACACCTCAAGGACATGGCCTCCGAAGCGCCGGTGATTCGCCTGGTCAACCTGATCCTGCAACGGGCCGTGGAACATCGCGCCTCGGACATCCATATCGAACCCTTCGAAAACCAGCTCAAGGTGCGCTACCGCATCGACGGTGTGCTGCACGAGGCCGAAGCGCCGCCCTCGAGTTCCTCGGCAGCGGTGATTTCCCGGGTGAAGATCATGGCGCGCCTCGACATCGCCGAGCGGCGGTTGCCGCAGGACGGCCGGATCATGTTGCGCATCCAGGGCAAGGAGCTGGATCTGCGGGTGTCCACGGTGCCCACCAGTTTCGGTGAGTCGGTGGTGATGCGCCTGCTGGACCGCCAGACCGTGCAGTTCGATTTCCAGAGCCTGGGCTTCGACGGTCAGCGCCTGGCAACCTTTCTTGAAGTGCTCGAGCGGCCCCACGGTATCCTGCTGGTCACCGGGCCCACCGGTTCGGGCAAAACCACCACGCTGTATACCGCGCTGTCGCGGCTCAACACCGCCGAGCGCAAGATCATCACCGTCGAAGACCCGGTGGAATACCAGCTGGAAGGTATCAACCAGATCCAGGTCAAGCCGGCCATCGGGCTGGACTTCGCCGGGGCGCTGCGCTCCATCGTGCGCCAGGACCCGGACGTGATCATGATCGGCGAGATCCGCGACCTCGAAACCTGCCGCATCGCCATTCAGTCCTCCCTGACCGGCCACCTGGTGCTCTCGACCCTGCACACCAACAGCGCCGCGGCGAGCATCACCCGCCTGTTGGACATGGGCGTGGAGAGCTACCTGATCGCCTCGACCGTCAATGGCATTCTCGCCCAGCGCCTGGTGCGCCGCCTCGACCCGGCCACCCGCGAGGCCTTCGAAGCGCCGCCGGAATTGATCGAGGAACACGGCCTCGACCGCTTCACCGACCAGCGCCCGATCCTGCTGTACCGGCCCCGCGCGGATGCCCCGGGCGGCGGTTACCACGGCCGCAGCGCAATCACCGAATTGCTGGTGATGAATGACGAACTGCGCAGCTTGTTGATGCGCCAGGCGGATGCCGCAACCCTCGAACAAGCTGCCCGCCGCGGTGGCCTGCGCACCCTGCATGAAGAGGGCCTGCGCCAGGCGGTGGCCGGTGTCACGTCCCTTGAAGAAGTGCTGCGCGTCACCCGGGGAGAGGGCGCGTGAGCCTGTTCAAATACCGCGCCCTCGACAGCCAGGGCGTCGCGCAAAACGGCACGATCGAAGCCAAAGACCAGACCGCTGCTGTTGCCGCGCTGCACAAGCGCGGCTTGCTGCTGTTGCACATCGATGCCGCCGGTGCCCAAGGCCTGCGCAATGCCTTCGGGCGTGGCCAGTTGAACGGCGCGGCGCTGGTCAGCTTTACCCAGCAACTGGCCACGCTGCTGGGGGCGGGCCAGCCGCTGGAACGCTCCCTGGGCATCCTGCTCAAGCAACCCGGCCAGCCGCAGACCCGCGCGCTGATCGAGCGCATCCGCGAGCACGTCAAGGCCGGCAAGCCGTTGTCGGCGGCGCTGGAGGAGGAGGGCAGCCAGTTCTCGCCGCTGTACCTGAGCATGGTGCGCGCCGGCGAAGCCGGGGGGGCGCTGGAAAACACCCTGCGCCAGCTCAGCGACTACCTGGAGCGCAGCCAGTTGTTAAGGGGCGAGGTGATCAACGCCCTGATCTATCCCGCCTTCCTGGTGGTGGGCGTGCTCGGTTCCCTGGCCTTGCTGCTGGCCTACGTGGTGCCGCAATTCGTGCCGATCTTCAAGGACCTGGGCGTGCCGATCCCGCTGATCACCGAAGTGATTCTGGGCCTTGGCCAGTTCCTCGGTGCCTATGGCCTGGCGGTGCTCGCCGGGTTGATCGTGACGGCCTGGGGCCTGGCGGCACGCCTGCGCAACCCAAAGCACCGCGAAAATTACGACCGCCGCGTGCTGGGCATCCGCGTTATCGGCCCGCTGTTGCAACGGGTCGAAGCCGCACGCCTGGCGCGCACCCTCGGCACCTTGCTGAGCAACGGCGTGGCGCTGCTGCAAGCGCTGGTGATCGCCCGCCAGGTCTGCACCAACCGCGCCTTGCAGGCACAAGTGGCCCAGGCCGCCGAGTCGGTGAAAGGTGGCGGCACCCTGGCCAGTGCGTTTGGCAGCCAGCCGCTGCTGCCGGACCTGGCCCTGCAAATGATTGAAGTCGGCGAACAGGCCGGTGAACTGGACAGCATGCTGCTCAAGGTCGCCGACGTGTTCGACGTCGAAGCCAAACGCGGTATCGACCGCCTGCTGGCCGCGCTGGTGCCGTCCCTGACCGTGGTCATGGCGGTGCTGGTGGCGGTGATCATGCTGGCGATCATGCTGCCGCTGATGAGCCTGACCAGCAATATATGAAGACCCAAGGAAGCAAGCCGATGCGCCATACCCGTTTCAAACCCGCCCGCCGCCAAGGCGGTTTTACCTTGCTGGAAATGCTCGCGGTGATCGTGCTGCTGGGCATCGTCGCCACCATCGTGGTGCGCCAGGTGGGCGGCAACGTCGACAAGGGCAAATACGGCGCGGGCAAGGCGCAACTGGCCAGCCTGAGCATGAAAATCGAGAGCTACGGCCTGGATGTCGGCTCGCCACCCAAGACCCTCCAGCAACTGGTCGACAAGCCCGGCAATACCGCCGGCTGGGCCGGGCCGTACGCCAAGCCTTCCGACCTCAAGGACCCGTTCGGCCATGCCTTCGGCTATCGCTTTCCCGGGGAACATGGCGCCTTCGACCTGATCTTCTACGGTCAGGACGGCCAGCCCGGCGGCGAAGGCTACAGTGCCGACCTGGGCAACTGGGAATAATGCTTGCCCCCCAACGCGGCTTTACCCTGCTGGAGATGCTGGTGGTGATCGTATTGATCAGCCTCGCGGCCGGGTTGGTGGGATTCGGCCTGCAACAAGGCCTGCGGGTTGCCAAGGAGCGCCAGGCGGTCGGGCAGATGGTCGAGGCCCTGCGCAGTACACGGGCGCGGGCGATTGTCAGCGGCATGCCGGCCAGGACGCTATTCGACCTGGAGCAGCTGAGTTTCCAGGCGCCGGGGCGACCACTCAAGCATTGGCCGGCCGACCTGCAAGTGACCCTGCACACCGCCGAGCACGCAGGCCCGGCGGTGGAGTTCTACCCCGACGGCAGTTCCACCGGCGGCAACCTGTTGTTGGCCAATGGCTCACGCCGCTGGCGCATCGATATTGGCTGGCTGACCGGCAGCGTGCAGTCCAGGGCCTTGCCATGAATCGCCAGTCGGGTTTCACCTTGCTGGAAATGCTCGCCGCGCTGACCCTCATGGCGATCTGCAGCATGGTGCTGCTGGTCGCGTTCGGCCAGAGCGCGCGCTCGTTGTTGCAGGTGGCCCACAGTGACCGCCTCACCCACGCCGCCCTGAGCGTGATGGATCAGGAAGCCTCGGGCCCATTGGCCAGCGGCACCCGCCAGGGCAGCCTGGGGGACGGCATCGATTGGCAATTGACCGTTGCCCAGCAGCCGACCCGCATCGGTCAGCCGCGTTTGTTTCGCCTTGACCTGACCGTCAGCGAAGCCCGGCGCCAGGCCCGTTTCAGCACCCTGAAACTGCGCGCTGCCACCGACAGGGCCGGCCTGTGAATCAGCATCAACGGGGTTTTACCTTGCTCGAAATCATGATCGTGCTCAGCTTGCTGGGCGTGTTGCTGGTCCTGGTGGGCGGCGCATTGCTGGGAGCCAACCGCGCGGTGCTCAAGGCCCAGCGCTACACGGTCAGCCTGGATGAAATGCGCGCCGCGCAACAGTTCCTGCGCACCTCCATCAGCGAGGCGCTGCCGCTGGATGTGACCGAGGACGACAGCCAAACCAACGGTTTTTTTGTCGGCAACCCCCAACGCCTGCAATTCGTCGCGACCTTGCCGGGCGTGCTCGGCGGCGGCATCCAGCGTTTCACCTTGCAGTTGGCCGAGGGCGAGCTGCGAGTGGCCTTCGCCCGGTTCGAGTCCAGCGCCCAGGTCAGCGTGCCGGCCATTCGCAGCGAGCCGCAGGTTTTGCTCACCAACGTCGAGGACCTGCAATTCAGCTATTTCGGCGTGTCGCCCAAGGGCCAGGCCACCGGCTGGATCAATGACTGGCCGTGGACCAAGCGCCTGCCTTACGCGGTGCGTATCGCCGCGCGCGTCAATGGGCCGGTGCCGTGGGTGACCCAGGTGGTTGCCCTGCGCCTGAACCTCTCCAGTGGCGCATCGGGCGAATGAAGCGCCAGCGCGGCGTTGCCCTGTTGCTGGTGCTGTGGGTGCTGGCGTTGCTCAGCCTGCTGCTGGGCGGCCTGGCCGGTTGGGTGCAACTGGAGACTCGCCAGGCCCTGTGGCATCGCCAGCACGCCCAGGCCTTGCTGGCGGCGGAGGCGGGCGTGGCGCTGGCCATGCAGGCCCTGGCCGACCCGCTGCAGCGCAAACAGTGGATTGCCGACGGTCGCGAAATGCCCCTGGTGTTTGATGACGCCCAGTTGCACGTGAGCCTGCACAGCGAGCGCGGCAAGCTGTATTTGAACAGCGCCGAGGCGGGTGATTTTGCGCGCCTGGCCCTGGCCTGCGGTGCCACCCAGGCCCAGGCCAACCGGCTTGCCAGGGACCTGGAAGTGCGGCGCAACGAAGGCCTGCCGCCGTTTCGGGTGGTGGAGGAAGTGCGGCAATTACCGGGTATGACCCAGGCGCTGTACAGCGCACTGGTGCCCGAGATCAGCCTGTGGAGTGGCCTGGACCGCCCTGATCCGGCCTTCGCCAGCCCGTTGATGCGCCGCGCGTTGAACCTGCCGCGCTTGAGTGCGGCAGGCGCCGACCCCGGCGACGTGCTGGTGATCGACAGCCGCGCACAACGGCCAGGCGGCGCGCACGCCCGGCTGCAAGCCACGGTGTTATTGAGCCCCGCGCAAGGCAGCGCACAACCTTATCGAGTCCTACGTTGGCAAGAATGAACGAACACTTATCCGCACGGCTGCAGGTGCTGGTGGCGCCTGTCGCCCAGCGCTGGCGCGGCAGCGTGCTGCAATCGGGCTGGCGGCTGTGGCTCAAGGAGCTGCGGGGCTGCCTGCCGGCGTGGCTGTCGCTCCACGACATCCCCGAGCATCACTACCTGTGGCCGTTGACCGAGGCGGTGGCAAAACCTGTCGGCGAAGTGCGCCAGGTATTGCTGCTCCCACCCTCGGCGGTGCTGCGGCAAAGCCTGCAACTGCCCTTGGCGGCCGGGCGCGACCTGTCGACGGTGGTGGGGTATGAGCTGGACCGCTTTACCCCGTTCGAGGCGGGGCAGCTGTACTTCGTGGCCCGTCAGGAACGGCGCACCGCTGCGCATTTGCAGGTGACCCTGGTGGCCATCCTGCGCGAGCGCCTGGACCAGATCCTGGTGGACTGCGCCGCCCTTGGTTTGCAGCCCCACGCGGTGGATGTGGACGGCCCCATGGGCATCGACTTGCTGCCGACCCCGTTGCGCCCTCGCCAACGCCCGGCGGGGAAGGGCTTGCAGCGCAGCCTGCCGTGGTTGTGCGGCGCCTTGTTGATTGCGGCGATGCTGCTGTGGCTCAACGACCGCCAGCGGGTGCTCGACGTGATGCACGAGCAAGTGCAGCAGCAAAAAGCCCAGGTCGCCGAGATCCAGAGCCTGCGCCAGCAACTGCTCAATACCCGTGGCGCCGCGCAGTACCTGATTCGCCGCAAGTCGGCACAACCGCCGCTGGCAGCGCTGCTCAACGAGCTGACGGCGTGCCTGCCCGCCGACACCTGGATCGACCAGTTGGAGGTCAACGACGGCGCCGACGTTTCCTTCTCCGGGCAGAGCGCCAAGGCGAGTGCCTTGATCACCCGGATCAAGGCCTGCCACAGCCTGGAAAACGCCCAGTTCGAAGGGGTGATCCAACCCGATGCGCAAACCGGCAAGGACCAGTTTTCCCTGCGCGCCCACTTGCACCAGGAGGCCGCCGATGCGCCGACCACTGACACCCCGTGAACGTCGCGGCGCAGCCTTGCTGGTCCTCGCGCTGGTGCTCGGCGGCGGCTACTGGCTGCTGATCGACAGCTGGTTCGCCGGGCCGTTGCGCGCCATGGGCGAGCAGGCCGAGCAACTGCGCGAACAACAGCAACGCTATGCCGGCCTGCTGCACCAGGGCGCCGCGTTGCGCGAGCAACTTGAGCAAGCCCGTCAGGACCCGGCGAGCAGCACCAGCCTGTTGCCCGGGGATGACCCCAGCGCCGTGGCGGCCGACCTGATGCAGCGCATCGCCGACCTGATCAATAGCCGCGCCGGCCTTGGCGGTGGGTGCAGCCTGACCCAGCGCATGCCCATCACCCCGGAGCAGGACGACAGCGAACCCTATCGCCAGGTGAAAGTCAGCCTGACCCTCAACTGCGCCATCGAGCCGCTGACCGCGATCCTGCATGAACTGGAGTACCAGCGGCCGTTCCTGTTCGTGGATGAAATGAGCATCCGCCGTGGCCCGAATGCGCCCGCCAGCGGCGGCGCCGGAAAGCTGGTGGTGCACCTGTTGGTGCGCGGCTATCTGCAACCGGCCGCCGCCACGCAGGCCCGCCGATGATCCGTTCATTGCGCCCTCTGGAGTGGGGCTTGCTCGGTGTGGCCGGGCTGCTGGGCCTGCTGATGGTCGGCATCTTGAGCAGCATCGGCGATGCGCCGCAGTGGCTGGATGAGCCAGCCTCCGCTGCGCGCGCCAATGCCACGGCCAAGGTTCGCGTGGCCCCGAGCGCGCCCCTGGAAAGCCTCGCCGGCACCTGGCAAGCGCCGCTGTTCAGCCCCGACCGCAGCCCCGATGCCGCCGTGGGCCAGGCCGAGATTTCGAGCCTGTCGAGCCTGAAGCTGACCGGCGTGCTGCTCGACGGCGAGCTGCGCGTCGCGCTGCTCAAACCTGCGGACGGCCCGCCACTCAAGGTCCACCAAGGCCAGGCCCTGCCCAACGGCTGGCGCCTGGAACACCTGACACCGCTGCATGCCCGTTTTGTACTGGATGGCCGCACGCAAACCCTGAGCCTCAGCGTTCCGCGTTTGCCGCCGCCGTCCACCACACCACCGATTTCCCTTCCTCACGAGCCCGCACCTTGATCGATACTTGCCCTGGCGCCTTGCGCACCACCGTGTTTTGCCTGGCCACCGCCGTCTCCCTGGCCGGCTGTGGGTCATTCCCCGATCACCTCGACCCGGACGACGCCTTGCTCCACGAGGCGATGCAGGGCACCGGTTCGCAACGGCCCGCCGTAGACCCGGCCAGCGAGTCGCCTGCGGCTGACAGTCGCCAACCCCAGGCGTCCACGCCGCCCCAACGCCAGTTGATTCGCGGCAACCAGCAGTTTGTGCGCCAGCCCGCACCGGCGCCGGCGGTCAAGGATGAAGCCAGCGGCGACATCGTGTTCAACTTCGCCGACCAGCCGATTGAGGCGGTGATCAACAGCGTCATGGGCGACCTGCTGCACGAGAACTACAGCATCGCCCAGGGTGTGAAAGGCAACGTAAGCTTCTCCACCTCAAAGCCGGTGAACAAGAAGCAGGCGCTGTCGATCCTCGAAACCCTGTTGTCCTGGACTGATAACGCGATGATCCGCCAGGGCCAGCGCTACGTGATCCTGCCGGCCAACCAGGCGGTGGCGGGCAAACTGGTGCCGGAAATGAGCGTGTCGCAACCCTCCAGCGGGCTCTCGGCGCGGCTGTTTCCACTGCGCTACATCTCGGCCACGGAAATGCAGAAACTGCTCAAGCCGTTCGCCCGGGAAAATGCCTTCCTGCTGGTGGACCCGGCGCGCAACGTGCTGAGCCTGGCCGGTACGCCGGATGAGCTGGCCAACTATCAGGACACCATCGACACCTTCGACGTTGACTGGCTCAAAGGCATGTCGGTGGGGGTGTTCGGTTTGCAGCGGGCCTCGGTGGCCGAGCTGATGCCCGAGCTGCAAAAAATGTTCGGCCCCGACAGCGGCATGCCCCTGGCGGGCATGGTGCGCTTTCTGCCGATTGAGCGGACCAATTCGGTGGTGGCGATCTCGTCCCAGCCGCAGTACCTCAGCGAAGTCGGCGACTGGATTCACACCATCGACGAAGGCGGCGGCAATGAACCGCAGATGTACGTCTACGACGTGCGCAACATGAAGGCCACGGACCTGGCCAAGTACCTGCGGCAGATCTACGGCACCGGCGCGATCAAGGACGATACGCCGGCCAAGGTGGCGCCGGGTCTGCGCACGGCGACCCTGTCGTCACTCAACACCAGTGGCGGCACCTCCGGCGGCCTGAACAACAGCGGTACCAACCCGCCCGTTGGCGATGACGAGGACCAGGCCCCGGCCACCAGCGAAGACAGTGAAAGCGCCGAGCCGCAAACCCCCGGCAAGAGCCTCGACGCCGGCACCCGCATCACCGCGCAGAAAAGCAGTAACCAGTTGCTGGTGCGCACTCGCCCGGTGCAGTGGAAGGAGATCGAATCGGCGATCAAGCGCCTCGACAACCCGCCGCTGCAAGTGCAGATCGAAACGCGCATCCTCGAAGTCAAACTCACCGGCGAACTGGACCTCGGGGTGCAATGGTACCTGGGGCGCCTGGCGGGCAATTCCACCAGCACCACGGTGACCAATACTCCAGGCAGCCAGGGCGCGCTGGGCGGTGGCGGGGCGGGATTGGGCGCGGATTCGCTGTTCTATTCCTTCGTCAGCTCCAACCTGCAAGTGGCCTTGCATGCCCTGGAAACCAACGGCCGCACCCAGGTGCTGTCGGCGCCGTCGCTGGTGGTGATGAACAACCAGCCGGCGCAGATCCAGGTGGGCGACAACATCCCCATCAGCCAGACCACAGTCAATACCGGCACCTCCGACACCACCTTGAGCAGCGTCGAATACATCCAGACCGGGGTGATCCTCGACGTGGTGCCGCGCATCAACCCGGGCGGCCTGGTGTACATGGACATCCAGCAGCAGGTCAGCGATGCCGAGAACCAGACCACCAACAGCAGCGACACGCCCAACAACCCGCGCATCTCCACGCGCTCGGTGTCGACCCAGGTGGCGGTGCAAAGCGGCCAGACCGTGTTGCTCGGCGGGCTGATCAAGCAGGACAACGCCGAGAGCGTCAGCGCCGTGCCGTACCTGGGAAAAATCCCCGGGCTGCGCTGGTTGTTTGGCAACACCAGCAAGTCCAAGGATCGCACCGAGCTGATCGTGCTGATCACGCCGAGGGTGATTACCAGCAGCGGCCAGGCGCGGCAGGTGACGGATGACTATCGCCAGCAGATGCAGCTGTTGCGCCCGGCCAACTGAAGGGAGGGTCAGCCCTTGCGTTGCAGGGTGTGATAACCCAGCGCTGCACGGGCTTCGCGCAACGATTTTCCTTCATCCAGCAGCGCCCGGATACGCGCTTCCACTGCTTCAATTGAGCGTGCGCAGGCCGCCACTTCATGGGCGCGCTCGCGGGGCACGATCACTACGCCGTTGGCGTCGGCCACCACGATGTCGCGGGCGCACACGCGGGCCTGGCCGATGGAAACCGGCTGGTTCACCGACTCCACTTCAACCCGGTCCTTGCCGGTGCGCATGAACCGGCCTTTGGTGAACAACGGGTAGCCGTCGCCCAGGGCCTTGCTCACGTCGCGGCACACGCCATCGATCACCGTCGCGGCGATCCGCTGGCTGCCGGCGTACTGGGTCATGATGTCGCCCCACACGGTGCAGTCGGTGCGCCCGTCATTGTCGATCACCACCACATCGCCTTCGGCCACGTCATCGACAAAGTCGCCGACGGTGCCCGGCGGGGTGCTGGCGCTGACGTAGCGCACGGTGAAGGCCGGGCCGACCACCACCTGGCGATAATCGTCCAGGGGCATGATCCCCAGGCACTGGCCGGGCAGGCCGAGCTTGTCCAGGGCGTCGGACACGCCCGGGGTGTCGAGGCCGGCAAACAGGGCAACCAATTCTTGGTCTTGGGGCGACATGGGTAACTCCTCAGGGTGGTGACAAATAGGTCAGGTTTGTGGGCGGGGCTCGGCAATCGTCAGCAAAATGATGAAGCTGATGAACGAGCCGATGGCCAGCCAGGCGAACACGTAGTTCCAGCCGTAGTTGTCCAGCAGCAGGCCGGTGATGAAGGGCGTGGCGGCGGCGCCCAACTGGCCGATCATGTTCACGATGGCGTTGGAGATCGGGAAGGTCTTCTTGGTGGTCAGGCCCATCGGGTAGACCATGTAGGAGGAGAACCCGAGGCTCAGCACCACGCCGGTCAGCATCAGCAGCAAGCCATAGGGCAGGGGCTCGGCCGGTGAGTTGATCAGCAGGTACATCATCAACGAGGTGCCGACCGCCGACAGCAGCATGCCCGGCTTGCGGCGCCCGCCCATCAGGCGGTCGGAGCACCAGCCACCCAGCAGGTTGCCCAGCACCGCGCCCACCCAAGGCGCTGCCGAGACCAGGCCCATGTTCATGATCGAGAACTGCTTGACGGTCATCAGGTAGGTCGGGATCCACGCCAGCAGCACGCTGGAGACGCCGAGCTGGAAGCAGTAGCTGGTGGCGCAGCCCCAGACGTTCCAGGACTTGAACACCTGGCGGTTGGTCTCCAGGGGTTTTTCATCGCGGGTGCGGATCACCCGGTCGAGCTTTTCCACCCAGGCCGGGGTCTTGTGTACGCGGGCGGTCTGGGCGATTGCCGTGTCTTCGACGATGTACTGGAGTTCGGCCTGATTGACGAAGCGGCTGCGGGAAGGGTGGTCGGTGACCATGAAGTACCAGACCACTGCCAGCACGATGCCCGGGATGGCAAAGAAGTAGAAAATCTCGCGCCAGCCCCACACCGAAATGATCACCGCGCACAGCGGCGGCACGATCACGGGCCCGAACTTCACAGCCGACAGGAAGATCCCCGACGCCGTGCCTTTTTCCCGGGCCGGAAACCAGTTGTTGATGGTGGTGGTCATGCTGATGGGCAACGGGCCCTCGGCGATGCCCAGTCCCAGGCGATAGAGTTTCAGGGCCAGCAGTGAGCTGGCGGTGCCCACCAGGCCGGTCAGCAACGAGGTCAGCACCATGGCCCCCGGCAGGATCCGGCTGACGCCAAAGCGACCGAAAGCAAAGCCCGACGGCAGTTGTGCCAGGGCGTAAGCCAGCAGGAACAGGCTGACGAGCCCGCCGGCCTGGGCGTTGCTCATTTCAAACTCCTGGCGAATAAACGGCAGCGCCACGCCGAGGTTGGCCCGGTCGGCCGCAGCCACGGTGTAGATCAGGAAAATCAGCGCCGCGACCACCCAGCGGTATTGGCTGCGCACAGCGGGTTTTATGACTTCAGGCATAGACATAGGGGCGGACCTTGTTGTTGTGAGTGTTGTCCTGTTCGGCCCTCATCTTAAAAAGGGCCGAACGCCACCATTAGCGATATTTATCTATGTGAATTCATCACTTTTCTTCTTCAGTCACCAGGTTGCTGCAGAAGCCGCGGATGGCCTCGCACGCCTGGCGCAGCGACGCATCATCCAGGGCATAGGCGATGCGAATGTACGGCCCCAGGCCAAAGGCACTGCCGTGGACCACGGCCACATTCGCCTCGTCGAGCAGCGCCAGGGCCACGTCTTCATCGCTGCGCAGCACCCGGCCGCCAGCGGAAGTACGCCCGATCAGCGCCGCGCAGGAGGCAAACGCATAAAACGCACCGGCAGGGCTGATGCACCCGAGGCCCGGGGTGTCGTTGAGAAGCTCGACCATCAGGTCCCGGCGCGCCTGGAATATCCCGCGGCTGTCGCGGATGAAGTCCCTGGGGCCTTCCAGTGCGGCGAGGGCCGCCTGTTGCGAGATCGAGCAGGCGCCGGAGGTTTGCTGGCCCTGGAGCTTTTCCATGGCTTCCAGCAACCAGCGCGGTCCGGTGGCGAAACCGATGCGCCAGCCGGTCATGGCGTAGGCCTTGGACACGCCGTTCATGGTCAACGTGCGCGGTGCCAGCCGGGGTTCAACCTGGGCCAGGGTATGAAAGGCCTGGCCGTCGAAGATCAGATGCTCGTAGATATCGTCGGCGAGGACCAGCACCTGCGGGTAGGCCAGCAGCACTTCGGCCAGCGCCTGCAGCTCGTCCTTGCTGTACACCGCGCCGGTGGGGTTGGACGGTGAATTGAGGATCAGCCAGCGGGTCTGCGGGGTGATTGCGGCGGCCAGCGCCTCGGGTGTCAGCTTGAACCCACTGTTGGCACCACAGGTGACGATGCGCGCTTCGCCGCCGCACAGTTGCACCATCTCCGGGTAACTGACCCAGTACGGCGCCGGCACGATCACTTCGTCGCCTTCATCGAGGGTGGCCGCCAGGGCGTTATAGATCACCTGCTTGCCTCCGTTGCACACGAGGGTGTCCTGCCAGGACACGTCCAGGCCGTTTTCGCGGCGGAACTTCGCCGCCACCGCCTCCCGCAGGGCTCGCGCACCGGCCACCTGGGTGTAGCGGGTGTGGCCGGTTTCGATGGCCCGGATTGCAGCTTCTCGGATATGCGCCGGGGTGTCGAAATCCGGCTCGCCGGCGCACAGCGAGATGATCTGCGCGCCTTGTGCCCGGCGTTCTGCGACGCGGTCCATGATGCGATAGGTAGCAGACGGTTGTGCGCTGGCCAGGCGCGGGTTGAGCCGCTGGATATCGCGGCTCATTGGCTGATCGCCTCGAACTGTGCGTCGTGCATCACCTCCACCACTGAGCGCCCGCTGCGCACCGCCTGCACCATGCCGTCCTGGCGGCGGGCGATGCGCTCGCCCAGGTCCAGGACCTTTTCCATCATCGCCTGGGGCACGAATACCGTGCCGCATACATCGGCGATCACATAGTCGTCCTCGCTGACGCTGACGCCCGCGACGCTGATAGTCACGCCGGCATCGAGCTGCACCACGCGGTTGCGCGCGCTGATCATGGTCACGCCACGCCCGTACACTGGATAGCCGATGGCCTCGCTGCCGTCGATATCGCGACTGAAGCCATCAATCACCGTGCCGCGGATGTGCTTGCGCGATGCGGCGTTGGCGATGATGTCGCCCCAGCAGGAAATGCCCTCGATGCCGCCGGCAATCACCAGCACCCTGTCGCGGGTTTCAACCTGTTCGATCACCGGCGTGATCAGGTGCACCGTCGGCGCGGTGTCGGACTTGGGGCCGAGCAACACGGTGCTGGCGCGGCCGACGATCTTCGGGCAGTTCCACAGCGGGCGCAGGCCCACGGTGGCGCCGGGCAGGCCGAGGAAGTCGAGGGCGTCGGACACGGTGTTGGTGTCCAGTGCGGCCAGGCGGTCGAGCAAGTGATCAGCGGTCATGGGCAAGCCTCGGGTGACAGAGGCGGCCAGTGTCGGCGAGGCGCTTTGATAGGTATATTACGAAGTACAGAAGCCTTACATACGCTTAACCTATGGATAAAACCATGATCAATTTTCGCCTGATCCGTCATCTCTGGCTGTTCCTCGCAGTGGCCGAAGAGCAGAACTTCGGCCGCGCCGCCAAGCGCCTCGGCATGTCCCAGCCGCCCCTGAGCGAGCAGATCCAGGTGCTGGAGCAGGCGCTCAAGGTCAAGCTGTTCGACCGTTCGCGACGCGGTGCCCAACTGACCCCGGTGGGCGCGGCGATCCTGCCGGCGGTGCGCAAATTCGCCGAGCAACTGGAGCGCCTGGAGCTGGCGGTGGAGGAAGCGGTGGCGGGGCAGTCGGGGATGTTGACCATTGGTGCGATCTCCACGGCGATGTTCGATGTGTTGCCCGGCCTGATCGAGCAACTGAAGCTCGATTACCCGCAGCTCACGGTGTCGGTGCGGGAAATCGACAGCGTCGAGGCGCTGCCGGCGCTGGAAAGCGGAGACATTGACCTGGCGTTCGCCCGACTCGACGGCGACCTGGGCACCTCGGTGCAGTCCCTGCCGCTGACGGAAGACCGGCTGGTGGTGGCCTTGCCGGCGGATCACCCGTTGGCTAGCCGCACGCGCATCAGCCTGTCGAGCCTGGCCAATGAGCCGTTGGTGATGTTCTCGCGCTATGTCAGCCCGGTGTATTTCGACAACCTGATCGCTACCTGCCGTGCCAGTGGTTTTTCCCCACGGGTGCTGCATGAAGTGCGTTCGGTGGCCTCGCAGATCGCGTTTGTCAGCTATGGGCAGGGGATTGCGCTGGTGCCGGCGTCGCTGAAAAAACTGGCCCCGGCCAATGTGGTGTTTCGGGCGCTGAGCCAGAAACTCAATGTGGTGACCACGGCAGTCGCCTGGAACACCCAGCGCCCCAACCCGGTGGTGGAGGCGGTGATCGCACGGTTTCGCTAAGGATTGCGCTGGCTCAGGTACTCGAACAACTTCGCTGCTTCCGGTGCCAACTGCGCCTGGCTGCTGACCCCGACAAACAGGGTGCGCTGCGCCCAGTCGTCGTCCAGCTCCACGGCGATCAACCGGCTGCCCAGCAGTTCGGCCCGCACCGATGACAACGGCAGGATACCGATGCCCAGCCCGGCTTCGATCATCCGGCAGATCCCGTCGAAACTGCTGACCTGGATCCGCACCTTGAGCACCTTGCCGGCGCTTGCGGCGGCGTCGGTGATCCGGCGCAGCAGCGAACTGCCCTGGTTCAGCGCCACGTAATCAAAGCCAAGGGTGTCGCTGAAAGACACCCTTGGCTGCGTGGCCAGCGCATGGCCCACGGGCACCAGCAGCACCAGCCGGTCTTCACGGTACGGCAGTTTGTACAACCCCTCGGCCGGCACGTTATCGGCAAAGATTCCGATATCGGCGCGGCCACTTTCCACCGCCTGGATGATCGGTTCGCTGAGGGCTTCTTCCAGGCCGATGCGCACGTGAGGGTTGTCCCGCAGGAACGCCGCCAGGTCATCCGGCAGGAACTGCACCACCGCCGAGGTGTTGGCGAACAGCCGCACATGCCCGCGTACCCCTACCGCGTAGTCACTGGCGTCGCAGGCCATGCGGTTGACGCCTTCCAGAATGATCTTTGCGTGCTCGACCATGCCTTGTCCCGCCGCCGTCAGCTCCAGCCCCCGGGGCAGGCGCACGAACAGCGGGCATTCGGTGGTGCGTTCCAGTTCGGCCAGGCGCTTGCTGGCGGCCGAGACGGTCATGTTGGCCTTTTCCGCGGCGCGGGTGAGGTTGGCGGTTTCGGCGGCGAAGATCAGCAAGCGCAGGGACAGCAGGTCGAAATGCAGGGGATTGATCATCAGGGGTGTCCGAGGGTTTCCAATATGGAAAGGATAGTGGCGAAATCCGAAATTTTCATCCGCCCGGTTTGTGTCGATTATCCATGGCACACGCACTCAACAAGAACGGAAAACGTCATGGGCTTACCGCTGCAAGGTCTCAAGGTCGTGGAGCTGGGTCAACTGATTGCCGGGCCGTTCGCGGCCAAGATGCTCGGCGAATTCGGCGCCGAGGTGGTCAAGATCGAACCGCCGGTGACCGGTGACCCGCTGCGCAAATGGCGGCTGCTGCACGACGGTACGTCCGTGTGGTGGGCGGCGCAATCACGCAACAAACGCTCGCTGACCCTTGATCTGCGCCAGGTTGAGGCCCAGCAAGTGGTACGCCGCCTGGTGGCGGATGCCGACGTGCTGATCGAGAACTTTCGCCCCGGCACCCTGGAAAGCTGGGGCCTGGGTTGGGACACGCTGCATGCGCTGAACCCGAAACTGATCATGCTGCGGGTTTCCGGCTATGGCCAGACCGGGCCTTACCGCGACCGCCCCGGCTTCGGCGTGATCGGCGAAGCCATGGGCGGCCTGCGCCACCTGTCCGGCGAGCCGGGGCGCACGCCGGTGCGGGTCGGTGTTTCCATTGGCGACTCGCTGTCGGCGTTGCACGGGGTGATCGGCATCCTGCTGGCCCTGCGGCACCGCGAACAGAACGGCGGCGAAGGCCAGCAGATCGACGTGGCGCTGTACGAGTCGGTGTTCAACATGATGGAAAGCCTGTTGCCCGAATATTCGGTGTTCAACACCGTGCGCCAACCCGCCGGCAGCAGTTTGCCGGGCATCGCGCCGACCAACGCCTACCGCTGCCGCGACGGTGGTTTTGCGTTGATCGCCGGCAATGGCGACAGCATCTACCAACGCCTGATGGAAGTGATCGGTCGCCCCGACCTGGCGGCCGACCCGGCGCTGGCGCAGAACGACGGCCGGGTGCTGCAGGTAGAACGCATCGACGCCGCCATCTCCCAATGGACCGCACAGCTGCCGTTGGATGAGGTGCTGTCGATCCTCACCGAAGCGCGGATTCCCGCCGGCAAGATCTACAACGCCGCCGACATCGCCCACGACCCGCACTACCGGGCGCGGGAGATGCTCCTCGACAGCCAACTGGACGACGGCACGCCGGTGACCTTGCCCGGCATCGTGCCCAAGCTCGGCACCACCCCGGGCCGCGTGATGCGCCCGGCGCCGACCCTGGGCCAGCACACCGCCGAGATCCTCGACGGCCTCGGCATCGCCCCCGCGCAGCAAGCCGACTGGCGCCAGCGCGGCATCATTTGAATCGGAGGAACAGCCATGCAACGCCTGTTTTTGCAGGAAGTCGCCACCCGTGACGGCTTCCAGAACGAAGCACGGTTTATCGAGACCGCCGACAAGATCGCCATGATCGACGCCCTCAGCCAGTGCGGTTTCGCCAAGATCGAAGTCACCTCGTTTACCTCGCCCAAGGCCATCACCGCCCTGCGGGATGCCGAGGCGGTGATGCACGGCATCCGCCGCAACCCGGCGGTGGAGTACACCGTGCTGGTGCCCAACGTGCGCGGCGCCGAGCGGGCGCTGGCGTGCAACATCGATGAAGCCAACCTGGTGATGTCGGTGAGCGAACCCCACAACCGCTCCAACCTGCGCATGAGCCGCGAGCAGTCGTTTGCCCAGCTGCGTGAAGTGTTCAGCGTGATCGGCGCCAAGGGCCCGGTGGCGATCAATGTGTCGCTGTCGACGGTGTTTGGCTGCCCGATGCAGGGCGATGTGCCGGTGGGGGAGGTGCTGCATTGGGTAGAGCGCTTCGCTGAGTTGGGCGCCCGTGGCGTGACCTTGTGCGACACCACCGGCATGGCCTACCCGAGCCAGGTCGAGGCGCTGTCCCGGGCCGTGCGCGAGCGGTTCCCGGCGCTGCAACTGACCCTGCATTTCCACAACACCCGCGGCATGGCATTGGCCAATGCCCTGGCGGCCATCGACGCCGGGGTTGACCGCTTCGACTCATCCCTCGGCGGCCTCGGCGGCTGCCCCTACGCACCGGGCGCCAGCGGCAACGTATGCACCGAAGACCTGCTGCACATGCTGCAACTGATGGGCTTCAGCACCGGCGTCGACCTTGATCGCGTGCTGGCGGTTGCCCGGCAACTGCCCGGACTGATCGGCCACGAGATTCCCAGCCAGGTCCTGAAAGCCGGCAAACGCCTGGACCTGCACCCGATTCCCGCCCATGTCGCCAGCCTGGAAAAGCAGGTGGCCAACACCCTGGAGCTGCGCCCATGATCGACCATCTTGACCACCTGGTACTCACCACCATCGACCCGGTTGCGGCCGAGGACTTCTACGTGCGCGTGCTGGGCATGCAGGTGCAGACCTTCGCCGGCGGGCGCAAGGCGTTTGCCTTCGGCCAGCAGAAAATCAACCTGCACGTGCGCGGCCACGAGTTCGAGCCCAAAGCGCACTTGCCGGTGCCAGGGGCGCTGGACCTGTGTTTTATCGCCTCGATTCCGCTGGAGCAGGTGATTGCCCATCTGGCCAAGGTCGAGTGGCCGATCATCGAAGGCCCGGTGATGCGCACGGGCGCCACCGGGCCGATCCGCTCGGTGTACGTGCGCGACCCGGACCTCAACCTGATCGAGATTTCCGAGCAGGTACAGCCATGAACGTGGTGTTCCTCGACAGCGACAGCTTGCCCCTGAACATTCCCGCGCCGGCCTGGGTCACCGACTGGCAAGACCGACCTGATACGCCTGCTGATCAAGTGGTGGACGTGTCCCGGCATGCCCACGTGCTGATCACCAACAAGGTGCGTATTGGCCGCGTCGAGCTGGAACAACTGCCCAACCTGCGCTTCATCTGCGTCGCGGCCACTGGCTACGACTGCATCGACCTGGCCGCCTGCCGGGACTTTGGTGTGAGCGTGTCCAACGTGCCGGCGTATTCGGCGCAAAGCGTTGCCGAGTCGGTGATCGCCTCGATCTTCGCCCTGCGCCGGCAGCTGTTTGCCTACCAGCGCGCGGCCCGGCGGGACTGGCCCGAATCGCGACACTTTTGCGTGCACCGCGAGCCGATCCAAGATGTGCAAGGCAGCGTGCTGGGCATCTTTGGCAAGGGCGCGATCGGCCTGGCCACGGCGCGCCTGGCGAGTTCGTTGGGCATGCGCCTGCTGTTCGCCGAGCACCGCGGCGTGACGGCGGTGCGCCAGGGGTATCAGGCGTTTGAGACGGTGCTGGCGCAGAGCGACGTGATTTCCCTGCACTGCCCGCTGACCGAGCATACCCGTCACCTGATTGGGGGAGCAGAGCTCGCGCAAATGAAACCCGGCGCCTTGTTGATCAACACCGCCCGTGGACCACTGGTGGAGGAGTCGGCTGTACTCGCGGCACTGGAGCGTGGCCGCTTGGGTGGCGCCGCGCTGGATGTGCTGTGCCAGGAACCGCCGCCCGCCGATCACCCCTTGCTCAACAGCCCGCATACCAACCTGATCGTCACGCCCCACGTGGCCTGGGCCAGCCAGAGCAGCCTGCAACGGCTGGCCGACGGCATCCTCGGCAACCTGCAGGGTTACTACAGCGGGAGCCTGATCAACGTCGTGTCGTAGAGGTTCCCCCTCCAAACAACAAGGTCCACTCATGAAAACAATAACAAGCATGATTTCGGAAAAATCCCCGTCACGCCTGCGCCGCGTACTGCGCCACCTGTATGTGCAGGTGCTGCTGGCGATCCTGCTGGGCGTTATCGTCGGGCACTTTTACCCCGGCGTTGGCGAACAGATGAAGCCCCTGGGCGACACGTTCATCAAGCTGATCAAGATGCTGATTGCACCGATCATCTTCTGCACCGTGGTCAGCGGCATCGCCAGCATGCAGAGCCTCAAGCGCATCGGCCGGGTTGGCTTCAAGTCGCTGCTGTACTTCGAGGTGCTGACGACCCTGGCGCTGGTGATCGGGCTGATCGGCGTTAACCTGATGCAGCCGGGGGCGGGGATGCATATCAACCCGGCGACCCTCGATGGCCAGGCGGTTGCGGGCTACAGCAAGCTGGCCCATGAGCAGAGTGTGGTGGGGTTTCTTACCCATATTGTGCCGAGCACGGTGTTGGGGGCGTTTGCCGAGGGCGACATCCTGCAGGTGCTGTTTATTTCCATATTGTTTGCGTTTGGTTTGCAGATGCTGGGGGCTGCGGGCAAGCCGTTGCTGAGCCTGATTGACCTGGTGGCCCAGGCGTTTTTTCGCATGGTCAGGATTGTCATGTATGTGTCGCCGCTGGGGGCGTTCGGGGGGATGGCGTTTACCATTGGCAAGTATGGTGTGGGGTCGTTGGGGGCCTATGGGAACTTGTTGATTTGCTATTACGTGACGGCGGTTTTCTTTGTGTTTGTGGTGTTGAACCTGGTGGCGCGTTTGGCTGGGTTCAGTTTGTGGCAGTTTCTCAAGTACATCCGTGATGAGCTGTTTCTGGTGTTGGGGACATCGTCTTCGGAGTCGGCGTTGCCGCGGTTGATGGGCAAGCTTGAGCGCCTGGGGTGTGAGAAGTCGGTGGTGGGGTTGGTGGTGCCGTCGGGTTACTGTTTCAACCTGGATGGCAGTTGCATCAACATGACGGTGTTGGCGATTTTTATTGCCCAGGCTTTGGATATTCCCCTCGATCTTTGGCACCAGGTCACCTTGTTGCTGATTCTGCTGCTGACGTCCAAGGGGGCGGCCAGTGTTACCGGTGGGGCGTTTATTACGCTGGCGGCGACCCTCGGTAGCCTGGATGTGATTCCGGCGGCGGGGTTGGTGTTGGTGCTCGGGGTTTATCGGTTTATTTCTGAAGGGGGGGCGTTGATTAATGTGATTGGCAATGGGGTGGCGACGCTGTTTATTGCCAAGTGGGAGGGGGCGTTGGATGAGGGGAAGCTGGCGGCGGAGTTGCGTGGTGGGTGTGCCAGGGAGGGGCGGGGGTGAGTGGGTGGTTGTGGGTGTATATCCGTTATTTAGGTAACGGCGGCTTATGGTTTCGCTCTTACAGCGACTCACTTTGGAAAAGCCCCAAAGTAAGCAAAAGGCTCTGCCCCGCCTGTCGGCGCCTCGCCTAGGCTCGGCGTTCCCTCACTCCGGGATTGCTCCGCGGGCCGCCGCGACGGGGCGTCCCTGCCCCGTCGCGGCTAAACCGGCGTCCTGCCGGTTTACCCGCTCCTCAATCCCTGCGTTCGGCCTCGGGCTGAGTGGGGCAGTCAGATCAAGAGCAAGATCAAGATCAACAGCACGGCGGCCTGAAAGCCGACCTGAGTGTTAAAAGCCAGATCAAAAGCCACAGCGAAAACCAAATCTGAAACTGATGCTAATGCAGAGCTGCTTTTCTGTAGGAGCTGGCTTGCCGGCGATGCAGGCGACTCGGTGCATCAGGTACACCCAGTTGATGCCATCGCCGGCAAGCCAGCTCCTACAGTAGAACGTGCTCGCTTTGGATTTTGATGTTGCCTTTGCTTCACCACACTCAAGCCGGGCTGTAGGCCGCTGTGCTGTTGATCTGCTTTTGATCTTGATCTTAGGCGCCCCGTTAAACCACGCTGGCCGAACGCAGGTAGTACGGAGCGGGTAAACCGGCAGGACGCCGGTTTAGCCGCGACGGGGCAGGGACGCCCCGTCGCGGCGGCCCGCGGAGTAATACCGGAGCTGAGGGCACACCGAGCCTAGGCGAGGTGCCGAGTGGTGGGGCAAGAGCGTTTTGCTTACTTTTGCGCTTTTCAAAAGTGAGCCGCTGTAAGAGCGGAACCATAAGCGGCCGTTACCGCAGCAACGGATATGCCCCCACCCTCCAGCAGGTCAAAAATTCTGCCCCATGGAAAACTGGAACACCTGCTTGGTAGCATTCTCCGGCGTACGCACCGGCAGCGCCAGGTTGATACTCAACGGCCCCAACGGGCTATACCACGTAGCACCAATGCCCACAGAGGCGGCCAACTGACTGAGGTCAACCCCACTGCACCCCTGAGTGGTAGTCAGCGCGCACTTGTCTGAGTACACGTTACCCACATCCCAGAACACCGACGTCCGGACCGACTTGTTGTCCTTGAGGAACGGCATCGGGAACAGGTATTCCGCCCCACCGGTGATCAGAATGTTGCCGCCCAACGCCTCCGCATCCCGGTCTGAATAGTACTCCTGCCCCGCACTGGCATACGCGCCCGTGGCCGGCGTACTGCGCGGCCCAAGCGTCCCGCTCTCAAACCCCCGCACCGAACCCTCGCCCCCGGCGGTGTAGTTCTCATAAAACGGCAGGCCGTCCGTCGAGCCGTATCCGTCGGCGTAACCGAGCTTGGTATGGAAGCGCAGCGTTGTTGAATTGGTAACCGGCAGGAACGCCTGCCCGGAATAATCGACCTTGTAGAAACTCAGGTCACTGCCCGGCACGGTCACCGTCAGGTTCAGGTTCTGCGAGTAACCACGGGTGGGCATCACGCCCTTGTTCAACGTCGATTCCGACCACCCCAGGTTGGCCTTGAGGTTAGTGAACTGGCTGCCGTTGTGCTGCAGAAAGTCATAGATCTCATCCGAACTGTAGATCCCAGGGTCGATACTGTCGTGTTGTAACGTCAGGCCAAAACTCAGCCGCGAGGTTTCGTTGATCGGGTAGCCGAGCGTAGCCCCAAGGCCGTAACTGTTGATGGAGTAGTAGGAAACACCACTGCCATCGTCGTAGTAGTCGTTGTAATCGGTGGCGCTGTAGAACGCGTTATAGCCCAGGCTCACCCCGTCCGGTGTGAAGTAGGGGTTGGTAAAGCCGATGTTGTACTTGCTTTGGTATTCCGAGCGGGTCAAGCCCAGGCTGGCGTAATCCCCGGTGCCCAAGAAGTTGTTCTGGCTGATGGTGCCACCGAGGGACAGCCCGGCATCCTGGGCAAACCCGACGCTGGCGGTGATCGAGCCGGACGCCTGTTCTTCCACGGCGTAGTTCACATCCAACTGGTCATCCACACCCGCCACGGCCGGGGTTTCGACCTTGACCTCTTTAAAGAACCCCAGGCGCTCCAGGCGGACCTTGGACTGGTCGATCAGGTAGGTCGAGGCCCAGCCGCCTTCCATCTGGCGCATTTCCCGGCGCAGCACCTGGTCGTCGGTCTTGGTGTTGCCACGGAAGTTGATGCGGTTCACGTAGGCGCGCTTGCCCGGGTCGACGGCAAACACGATGTCCACGGTGTGGTCTTCATCGTGGGGTGTGGGCACGCCGTTGACGTTGGCGAAGGTGTAGCCGTCGTTACCCAGGCGCCGGGTGATCAGGTCCGAGGTGGTGGTCATCAGTTTGCGCGAGAACACCTGGCCCTTTTGCACCAGCAACAGGGCTTCAAGCTGGTCTTGCGGGACTTTCAATTCGCCGCTGAGCTTCACGTCGCGCACCGTGTATTTCTCGCCTTCGTTGACGTTGACGGTGATGTAGACGTGTTTCTTGTCCGGGGTGATGGACACCTGGGTCGAGGTGATATCCATGTTGATATAGCCCCGGTCCAGGTAATAGGAGCGCAGGCGCTCCAGGTCACCGGTGAGTTTTTCGCGGGCGTACTTGTCATCGTTGGTGAAGAACGACAGCCAGTTGCTGGTCTTGAGGGTGAAGGTGCGGGCCAGTTCCTTGTCGGTAAATACCTTGTTGCCCACCACGTTGATGTGCTGGATCGCCGCCACGGAGCCTTCGTCGATCTTGACCTTCAGGCCCACGCGGTTGCGTGGTTGCGGCAGCACTTCGGTGTCGACCGTGGCCGCGTAGCGACCCTGGGCCACGTACTGGCGCTGCAGTTCGTTGCGCATGCCTTCGAGGGTGGCGCGCTGGAAGATCTCGCCCTCGGCCAGGCCCGATTGCTTCATGCCTTTGAGCAGGTCTTCGGTGGAGATGGCCTTGTTGCCCTCGAACTCGATGTTCGACACCGAGGGGCGTTCGACCACATTGATGATCAACACGGTGCCGTCGCGGCTCAACTGGATGTCCTGGAAGAAGCCGGTCTTGAACAGCGCGCGGGTGGAAGCCACCAGGCGTCGGTCATCCACTTCGTCCCCCACGTTCAGCGGCAAGGCGCCAAACACGCTGCCCGCAGAGACCCGTTGCAGACCATTGATACGGATATCCGAGATTTTGAAGGCTTCAGCGTGTGCAAGTGTGACATTGAGCAGCAGCGCAACCGAGCAGAGCAGGCGCGAAAAATTCATCAAGATCTTTTCCAGAACACATCGACAAGCAGCGCAAGCGCGCCATGGTGACTCGCCGCAGACGGGTCATCACAACGCGGCCAGACGGGTGGACGGCCAGCATAAGAGCGGCGGGGGTTTGGTGCGGTTAACCAAGTGTCAAGTTAGGTAAAGGTTGGCCCCGGGGCGAGGATGCTGGGCGATACTGTGGCCAGACCCCTTCACGAGCTCGCCATGAACCGCGTATTGCTAGTCGACGACGACCAGGAACTGACTGAAATGCTGGGCCAATACCTGGAGCATGAAGGCTTTGAGGCGACCTGCGTGCACACCGGCGAGGAAGGTGAAGTTGAGGCGTTGTCGGGGCGCTACAGCATTGTGGTGCTGGATGTGATGCTGCCCAGGCTCTCGGGCATCGAGGTGCTGCGGCGTATCCGCGCCAGCAGCCAGGTGCCGGTGGTGTTGCTCACCGCCCGCGGCGACAACATCGACCGCATCACCGGGCTGGAGCTTGGCGCGGACGATTACGTGCCCAAGCCCAGTTCCCCGGGGGAGCTGGTGGCGCGCCTGCGCGCGATCATGCGCCGGGTGCAACCCGTGGGCCAGCCGACCGGAGAGGTCATAACGACCGGCGCCCTGATGCTGTGGCCCGGCAAACGCCAGGCCCGTTGGAACGGTTGCGAGCTGGGGCTGACCAGTACCGAATTCAGCCTGCTTGAAGTGCTGGCCCGGTGCGCTGGCCAGGTGGTGAGCAAAAAGGATATGTCCCTCAATGCCCTGGGCTGCCCGCTGACCCGCTATGACCGACGCATCGACGTACACATCAGCAGCATTCGCCAGAAGTTGGGCCCGCGCCCCGACGCCAAGGCCTGGATCCAGAGTGTACGCGGCCTCGGTTACCTGTTGATCGCCGAATGATGAAACCCAGCCGGCTGTTCTGGAAACTGTTCCTGGCCTTTTGGTTGTCTACCAGCCTCACGTTCCTGGTGGGGTTGAGCATTCTGGTGGCGAGCAGCCTGGGCCCCGGGGATCATCACCTGGATGCAATCCTGGCCAGCGAAGAACAGTTGCTGGTGCAATACGGTGTCGACTCGGGCGGCCAGCTCCTGACGGTGTGGGAGCCCGCCCGCGGCCAGGCCATCGGTGTCTATGACAGTGCCGGTCAACTGCTGGCCGGCACGCCGGTCCCGCGGCCGGCCTATGAAAAGTCGCTGATCAGCAAGGACGGCGTCGCGCTGTCACTGCGGTCTTCCCTCAAACCTCGCGACCCCGGGCGGCTGGGCCATTTGGTCCCATTGATCATCGGCACCGTGATGAGTGCGCTGTTCAGCGGGTACATGGCCTACTACCTGGCGTGGCCGTTGGCATTCCTGCGGCGGGCGATGGGCGAGGTGGCCCAGGGGCGCTTCGAAACCCGGGTGCGGCCGATGATGGGCAAGCGCCGTGATGAAATCGTCGACCTGGCCGAAGACTGCGACCGCATGGCCAACCAGCTGAAACTGCTGGTGGAAGCCCAGCAACAGCTGTTGCACGACATCTCCCATGAACTGCGCTCACCGTTGACGCGCATGCAAGCGGCCATCGGGCTGCTGCAGCAAGCCCCGGCACGCGAGGAAATGCTCGGGCGCATCCAGCGTGAATCGGCGCGCATGGACACACTGATCGAGGCGCTGTTGACCCTGGCGCGCGTGCAGGGCCGCCCCGAGAGCATCGAGCGCGAGTCGGTGGATATCGTCGAATTGCTGGCGGTGATTGTCGAGGATGCGCAGTTCGAGGCGGGCATCAAAGGCTGTCGTGTCAGCTTGCAGGCGTGCCCGGCCTTTGTCAGTTGTGCCAGCGGCGAGCTGTTGTATCGGTGTTTCGAGAATATCGTTCGCAATGCGGTGCGCTACACGCGACCGGATACGACGGTGCTGGTCACGGCGCAGATCAATCCCTACACACCCTGGCTGAGGGTCTTGATCAGTGACCAGGGGCCGGGGGTTGAATCGCTGCGGTTGCCGCGTATTTTCTGGCCCTTCGAACGCGGCCCGAACGACGCCGATAGCGGTTTCGGACTGGGCCTGGCGATCGCCTTGCGAGCTGTGGAAATGCATGGCGGCACCATCGTGGCGTACAACCAGCCACCCGGCGGGTTGACCGTGGAAATCAACCTGCCCCGGGTGGGATCTTTACACGAAATTACATTGGCTTGACCGCCCTGTACGCCCTGCGCCCTTAGACTTTCCCTCTGCGTGAGCTGATGTTCAGTGACGCCATTGGCGTGGAGGTGGCGATGTTTCAGGTGCACAAAAAAGGCTTCGTGGCCGGCAAGAAAATGGTCGATGGGCTGGTGCCTTACGATTTCTTCTGCGAAGACAGCCCGGCGATCAATCTGTTCGTGTTTACCGGTTCGGCCGCCCTTGGCCAAACCGTGGAAGAGCAAACACTGTGGGGCTTTACCCGGCTGGAGCGGTTCGAAGCCATGAGCGGCGCCCTGGTGGCAAACAGGAAGAACGACGGCTGGTTTCAAAGCGTCAACGTACTCACCGGGCCCAACCAGAACGGCACCCAAAGCGTGAAGTTCCAGCGGGTGCTGAAGATCATCAGGCATGTCACTGCAACCAAGTTTGAATACGAGATTCATACGGATGAAGGCGACACCTACTTTACCCGCCGGCCGGCTGCGCCCGACTGTGCGCAAACCATTATTTATGCAGCGGATCAGTGATGCCCGGATCGCCCCCAAGGCAGTCCACCAGGTGCACCAGACAGCGCTCCAGCGCATCGGCCAGTTCCTCTAGCCTGCCCGGCGAAGCCTGTGCAGCAGCCTCAAGGTTTTCGCAGCACACAATCAGCTGTTCGTAGCGAATCAACCGGGCGGGGCCTTTCACCCTATGGGCAAACTCCGCCAACCCTTCCCGGTCATCCTCCCGGATCAGCGTGGCCAGAAGGTCGATATCCACGCGACTGTTGCTCAGTAACTCATCCTTCAATTCCTGAATCACCGCGGGGTTGTCGAAGGTGAATGCGCCCAGCTGTTTTTCGATGCATGTGATGCTGGGGTCGGCCGCTTGTTCCTGTGCAAAGCACTCGGCCTGTAAAGGCTGCAAACGGTCGATCAGTTGCTGACGACTCACGGGTTTGAACAGGCAATCATTCATGCCCGCGTCGAGGCAGCGCTGTTTTTCTTCCCGCACGGCGTCGGCGCTGATGCCTTCAAATTCGTTGATCAAGTGTTTCAACACGCGAGCCCCTAAATAATACTATTGCGCCGCGCCATATCCGCGAGTTCAACCACCGACGTCACATTCAGCTTTGCGAAAAGCCGGGCTTTATAACAGCTGATGGTCTTGCTGCTGAGCAGGATATTGGTGGCGATGTCTTTATTGCTCATGCCGTTGGACAGCTGCTGGAACACCGAGAGTTCACGGTTGGACAAGGTCGCAATCAGTTGCTCCTCGTGCGTGAACACACCGACCTTGCCATTGAGCGGGACGCTGCTCTGGGGGAAGTACACATAGCCGTCCATCACGCTCTTGATGGCCTGGGGCAGGGTACTGAGCTCATCGCTCTTGCAGATAAAACCGGCGGCCCCGGCAGTGACGCAGCGCATGGCGTAATGCTCGGGTGACAGGTAGGACAGCACGATGATTTTGGGGGTCATTTCCAGCGCGCGGATTCTCTCGATCACCGTGATGCCGTCCATGCGCGGCATGGTGATATCCAGCAGTACCAGGTCGGGCGTCCATTCACGGACCGCGGTGATCGCATCAACACCATTGTCGGCTTCTGCCACGACTTTGTGCCCGGCCTGAGTCACCAGCGCGCGTACGGAAGCTCTGATAAAGGGGTGGTCATCGACCAGTACAACTTTATGCATGTGCAACTTCCCTGATCGTCTGATGGAGTTTGGCGCGGGATATTAACGCTGTTTCGATGTCAGTCATGTCTCTTAAAGATGTAGGAAATTGCCCGGAAATTTTGTCGCTCACTTAGCTCTACTCATTAGAGCTGTCTATAAGAAATTTCTTGCAAGAACGTAAGTGGCGGCTCACAGACTTCGTCCTTTCTTCCCGATAGGCTTTCTTTCCGTTGTTCGGCGTTACGCCGTGCAAAAGAACGGCGCCTGCCTGGCGTTCTCACTTGCAGTCTGGAAATAGTGATGAAATCAAAAATTTATAGCCGCCGTGCCGTCTTTACGTGCACGTCTTCGGCGGTTCTGCTGTCGGCGATGTTGGCCTCTCAAGGCGCCAGCGCCCACGGGCATGCGCAATACCCGCCATCGCGTGCCTATGCTTGCCAGCAAGGTTTGAACAACGACTGCGGCAACGCGCAATACGAACCACAAAGTGTCGGTGAAACCTTCAAGGGGTTTCCTGCCGGTGCTGGCGGCGGGCCTCTGCAGGGGCCGGTTGACGGCAAGATCGCCAGTGGTGGCAACCCGTCTTTTTCAGCGATGGACGCCCAGTCCGCCACACGTTGGTACAAGACGGAATTGAAGGATCACAGCATTGATTTCCAGTGGAGGTACACGGCCGTGCACCCGGCCACCAAACATGAGTACTTCATCACCCGCAAGGACTGGAACCCGAACCAACCCCTGACCCGTGCCTCGTTCGACAGCGCGCCGTTCTGTGAGGTCGATGGCCGTGGCGAGAAGCCTGTGGCCGATACCAAGCATCACTGCACCATCCCGGATGACAGGTCTGGCTATCACGTGATCCTGGCGGTGTGGACGGTGGCTGATACGGATGCGGCGTTCTATAGCGTCGTCGATGTCGACATTCAAGCCGAAGCGGCGTTGCCTGGAGGCTGGTCCGCAGTGGGAAACATCGCCAGCGAAACCACCTTGCTGGCCGGTGACAAGGTCAAGGCCCGCGCCTTTACCGGCAGCGGTGAGAGCACCCCTTACAGCGTTGAAATCAGCATCGACAATGCTGAAGAAGGCAAACCGCAGGAGTGGGCATTCAAACTCGCGGAAAAAATTAACCAGACCCACGAGTTGGTACGTGCCGGTGTCCGTAACGATGCGGGCGACATCGAACCGGTCAAAGGCAGCAACACGATCTATGCCCAGAAAGAAAGCGGCGTAGTGCGCTACGAAATTCAGCAGGAGATGCAAGAAGACATCGCCGCGACCCTGGCGCTGGGCGCCATCAAGCCTGAATACGTGCTGGAAAAAGGGTTGGTCAAGCTCGATTTCGGCATGGTGGGCAACCGTCAAATGAACATCGAAGCCACCTTGTTCGATGACAAAAACAAAGCCACGGGCAGCCTCAAGCAGACCGTCGAGAGTGGCTCTGCAACCCTGGAGATGGACGTGCGTTCCAACCCGGGCCCGCACACCTTGACGCTGGTAGGCACCACTCTGGATGGCCGCACCACGCGCCAGGATACCCAGGCGGTGACCCTATCGGGTGAAGGCGCCGGCATCGAGTACGACTTCGTCTTCCCTCAGGGCCTGGCAAGCTATAAGGCTGGTACCAAGGTGCTGCAACCCAAGACCAATGAGGTTTACGAATGCAAGCAATGGCCGGCCGACGGTTATTGCAAACAATACAGCCCGAGCGCCAACGGCTATGAGCCGGGCGTAGGTGCGCATTCGCACGCCGCATGGGACAAGCTGTAAATCCTGCCTGATGTTTCGGGCGGCCTGAGCCAGGCCGCCCGACTTTTTTATCCAGAGTCGAGTCACACATGTCAGTTTCCGGTTACTCGAGACAGCGAGTGCTGCTGCACTGGTTGTCGGCGGTGGTCATTCTGTGGACGCTGGTGTCCGGTTTTTATATCGCCAGCCTGCCGGTGCCTGCCGCAATCAAACAGGCGGTCGGGTTTTTCAATGTGTCGCTGACCACGGTGTTTATCCCGGTGTTCGTCTGGCGCATCTTCTTCACGATTCTGCATGCCCAGCCTGCGCGCGTGAGATCTCTGTCCCTTGTGCAACTGCTCGCAACGTTCGGCCATCTGTCGATCTACCTCATGGTGGGTGTGGTGCTGCTCAGTGGGGTGTTGATGATGGACCGCCCGATCAGCGTGTTCGCGTTGCTGGAAATCCCCCAGCCCTTGAGCGACCCGCTGCTGATTGCCCGCTGTTTTGCCGTGCATATCGTGGCCTGCGTCATGCTGTTACTGCTGGTGCTGCTGCACATCGGCGCGGTGGTGGTGCATGAGCTGTGCGGCGACCGTGTGTTGCGCCGGATGTTGCTGCGCCCGCGCGTCCACCGTGCACAGCCCCGATACAGATGAGCTTGCCGTGAGCGTTGGATTACCGGGGCGGCGCTTGAGTGTGGCCGGACTGCTGTTGTTGCCCGTGGCCTACGGGGCGTTTCTGGTCTGGCAAGAGCTGCGGTTTCGCCAGCACTTCACCGCTGCGCCAATCGCCGACACGTCGGCGACGGTCGCCCCGTTGCGTGAGGCGCTGGATGCGACAGCCGTGGCGACCGTGCTGGGGCTGGTGCCGCAAACCCGTCTGAGGGCGAGCACGCAGAACCTCACCTTGCAGGCCAGTTTTATCGCGCGTAACGGGTTGTCGAAGGCGCTGTTGGCCGACGCCCAGGGCTCGCGGGTGTATGTGGTGGGCGAGCATTTGCCCGGTGGCAGCACGTTGCGCCGGGTGAGCGCCGACCATGTGGTGCTGTGGAACAAAGGCCGCGAGGAGCGGCTGATGTTGCAAACCGGCGGCGACCGTTTCCTGCAACGGCTTGAGGCGGGCACCGAGACGCCGATACCGGCGATTCCCACGCGTTTTCTACGCCCGATGGCCGGGCAATCAGAGTGATCAAGTTGATGAAGCGTTTTCCCAGCGTCAATACCCTGCGCTCTTTGCTGCTTTTTTCGGCCTTGTGCGCAGGGCTGTTTCATGACGCGACGTGGGCCGAAGAAGAAAAATGGCAACTGGCGATGAACAATGCCGAACTGCGGGACATCGTCGAAGAAATATCCGACATCCTCGGCACCACCGTG
Organism: Pseudomonas sp. Z18(2022); assembly: GCF_036346535.1. Taxonomy (NCBI): domain Bacteria; kingdom Pseudomonadati; phylum Pseudomonadota; class Gammaproteobacteria; order Pseudomonadales; family Pseudomonadaceae; genus Pseudomonas; species Pseudomonas sp. Z18(2022). Next base: position 23,664 of record NZ_JAOTOA010000024.1, on the reverse strand, counting down.
GTGCTCGACCCGCGAGTGTCCGGGCGTGTGACGGTGATGTCGCGCCAGGCCCTGGATCGGGAGGGCGTGCGCCGGCTGTTCTACTCGGTGCTCGATGCCCACAACTTCACCGTGATCGACGAGGGCGACCGGATCCTGATTGCCCCGGTTGCCGAGGCCAAGACCCGCGCCGGCCAGAGCGCCGGCAACAAAACCACGGCCTCGCAGTTCACCACTCAGGTCATCGCCCTGGGCAGCAGCAGTGCCGGTGACATTGCCGGGCTGGTGCGACCGCTGGTGTCGAGCAACGGCTATGTCGGCCCGTCGGTATCGGCCAACGCCCTGGTGATTACCGACACGGCGGCCAATGTAGGCCGGATCGCGCAGGTGGTGCGCCAGCTGGATTCCGGGCAAAGCCAACAGCATGTGGTGCTGCCCCTGCAACACGCCCAGGCCGCCGATGTCGCGCCGGTGCTCGAAGCCGCGATGGGTAAACGCAGCGCCGACACGGCGATCCAGGTGCTGGCCGATACGCGCACCAACCGCCTGTTGTTTGTCGGCCCGCCCGAGGTACGTCAACGGCTGCTCGACATGGCGCGCAGCCTCGATGTGCCGGCCACGGCGATCCTCGATAACGCCCGGGTGATTCGTCTGCGCCACAGCGACGCCAGACAACTGGCCGAGGTGTTGGACTCGATGATGCAGGGCAAGAAGCCGGCGGCTGCCGTGGCGGGTGCCCGGGATAACGCACCGGGTGCCAGCTTCATGATCAAGGCGGACGAAAGCCAGAACGCCCTGGTGCTGATCGCCGAGCCGGCGCAGATCCGTACCATCGAAAACATCGTCCGCCAACTGGACCAGCCCCGGGCGCAGGTGTTGATCCACGCGGCGATCGTCGAGATCACCGGGGATATTTCCGAAGCCATCGGCGTGCAGTGGGGGATCGACAAAGGAGACGCTAAAGGCTTCATCAACTTCCCGGGCGCCGGCATTCCGATCATTGGCGGGCTGAATTTCGACGGCGATAAAGCGGCCCCCGAAGCCGCCGTCCTGAAGCTCGGTACGGACCGCTTTGGCGCACTGATTTCCGCCCTGGCCAGCAATGCCCGCAGCAACCTGTTGTCCACACCGAGCCTGCTGACCCTGGACAACCAGGAAGCCGAAATCATCGTGGGCCAGAACGTACCGTTCAAGACCGGTTCCTATTCCACCAACAGCAGCGGCGCCGACAATCCGTTCACGACGGTGGAGCGCAAGGACGTCGGCATCAGCCTCAAGATCAAGCCCTACATCAACGAGGGTTCAACCTTGCGGCTGGAGGTCGAGCAGGAAGTCTCGGACATTGCACCGTCGGTGTCGGGCATCGACTCCTCGGATTTGATCACCAACAAACGTGCGCTCAAAAGCACGATCCTGGCGGACGACGGCGAGATCATCGTGATCGGCGGTCTGATCAAGGACAGCGTGCGCACCCAGGCCAGTGGCGTGCCGTTGCTGCGGGACATTCCGTACCTGGGCGCGTTGTTTCGCTGGAGCCGCGACACCCAGACCAAAAGCAACCTGATGGTGTTCCTGCGCCCCACGATCGTGCGCAGCAAGCAGGATTTGTCGGCTGTCAGCCAGCAGCGCTACGACACCCTGCGTGAGCTGAGCAAGCCGGGGGCGCAGGAAAATAACTCACTGTTGTTGCCGCTGGATGCCAGTGAGTTGTTCGATCCACCGGTGGTGGACCTACGCAAAAAAGCGCCGAACCCATGACAGTGGCCTACGAGCAATTGCCCTTCGGTTTCGCCAGGCGGTTTGGCGTGTTGCTGGACCGTGGCGAGGCCGGCTGGTACCTGGCGTTGCGCGCTGATACGCCGCTGGCGGCCATCGGCGAGGCCCGCCGGGTGTGTGGCCGTGACTTGCCGTTGCTGCGCCTGGACGCCGACACCTTTGCGACGCGCCTGGCGGCGGTCTACCGCGAAGGCCAAAGCGCGGCGCAGGCGGTCGCCCAGGGCCTGGACGACGAATTGGACCTGCTGAGCCTGGTGGACCAGGTGCCGCAAACCACCGATCTGCTGGAGCAGCAAGGCGATGCGCCGATTATCCGCCTGATCAACGCTCTGCTCAGCGAAGCCGTGCGCGAGCAGGCCTCCGATGTGCACCTGGAAACCTTTGAGCACTACCTGTCGGTGCGCATGCGGGTCGATGGCCAACTGCGCGAAATACTCCGGCCAAGGCGTGAGCTGGCGACGTTGCTGGTGTCGCGGATCAAGGTCATGGCGCGCCTGGACATTGCCGAAAAACGTATCCCCCAGGACGGCCGGATCGCCTTGCGCCTGGCCGGGCATGAGGTCGATGTGCGGGTCTCCACGTTGCCCTCGGCCCATGGCGAGCGGGTGGTGTTGCGGCTGCTGGACAAACAGGCCGGGCGCCTGCAACTGCCGCGCCTGGGCATGCCCGACGAAACCCTGGCGGCGTTGCGGCAGTTGCTGGGCAAACCCCACGGCATCTTCCTGGTCACCGGCCCCACCGGCTCCGGCAAAACCACCAGCCTGTACGCGGCGCTCAGCAGCCTGAACGATCAGACCCGTAACATCCTGACGGTGGAAGATCCCATCGAATATCACCTGCCGGGTGTCGGCCAGATGCCGGTCAACCCCAAGGTCGACATGACCTTCGCCCGAGGCCTGCGTGCGATCCTGCGCCAGGACCCGGATGTGGTCATGGTCGGTGAGATCCGCGACCGCGAGACCGCCGAAATCGCGGTCCAGGCCTCGCTCACCGGGCACCTTGTGCTGTCGACGCTGCACACCAACAGCGCGGTGGGGGCGGTGACCCGGCTGGTAGACATGGGTGTTGATGCGTACCTGTTGGCATCGTCCCTGGTGGGGATTCTGGCCCAACGCCTGTTGCGTGCATTGTGCCCGCACTGCAAGGCCGCCGGCATCGCCGATGCCTGCGCCTGCCGGCGTCTGGGGGTCGACCCCCTGGCGGCGCCGCAGGTATTCAGCGCGGTGGGTTGCGAGCAGTGCCAGCTGGGCTATCGCGGGCGTATCGGGATTTACGAGTTGGTGTGCGTGACGCCGGCCGTGGCCGCGCTGATTCACCAGGGCGCCAGCGAGCTGGCACTGACCGATGAGGTGCGCAAGGCGTCGCGCAGCCTGTTTCAGGACGGCCGCCAGCGGGTACTCGACGGCGTGACCAGCGTCGACGAACTGTTACGCGTGACGCAGGAGGGTTAGGGCATGGCGACCTTCGAATACCGTGCCCAGGATGGGGCGGGCCGTGGCTGCCGGGGCCGGGTGGAAGCCGACAGCCCGCAACAGGCGCGCCAGCAAGTGCGGGCTCGCGGGTTGTGGCCGCGCAGTGTGACCGAGGTCAAGGCCAGCGGCGCCACACACACTACGCCCCGCGCCGGGCGCCTTAGTGCGGCAGACCTGGCGCTGCTGACCTTGCAACTGTCGACACTGGTTCAGGCCGGTCTGCCGCTGGAAGAAGCCCTGGACGCCGTGGCCCGGCAAAGCGCCAAGCGCCGTGTGGCCGGGTTGTTATCGGCGGTGCGCAGCCGGGTCATGGAGGGGCATTCACTGGCTATGGCGTTGGGATTGTTCCCCAGGGCATTCCCCGAATTGTTCTGCGCCACGGTGTCTGCCGGTGAGCGCTCCGGCCACCTGGGCCAGGTGCTGGCGCAATTGGCGGCCTACACCCAGGCGCGTCAGGCGTCACGGCAGAAGATCCAGATGGCCATGGTGTACCCGTTGATCCTGATGACCGCCAGTGTGGCCATCGTCGGCTTTCTGCTGGGCTTTGTCGTACCGGATGTGGTGAAGATTTTTGTCGAAAGCGGCCAGGCCCTGCCTGTGCTGACCCAACTGCTGATCGGCGTGAGTGACGGCCTGCGCCATCACGGTGTGCTGATGGCCGGGCTGCTGGCGGGTGTAATCGGAGCGTGGCGCTGGAGCTTGAAGCAGCCGACCTGGCGCCTGCGCTGGCATCACCTGGCGTTGCAGCTGCCGCTGGTGGGCAAGGTGCTGCGGGAGATGGAAGCCGCACGGTTCGCCAGCACCCTGGCGATTCTCGGCAAAAGCGCCGTGCCCCTGGTGGACGCCCTGGAAATCAGCGCCGCGGTGATCGGCAACCTGACCATCCGCGCGCGCATGGCCGATGTGGCCCGCTCGGTGCGCGAGGGCGGCACCCTGACCCGTGGCCTGGAACTCAGCGGCGACATCCCGCCGATGATGCTGCACATGATCGCCAGCGGCGAGCGGGCCGGTGAACTCGACGCCATGCTTGCCCGTGCGGCCGAACAACAGGAAAGCAGCCTGGCCGCACGGATCACCCTGGTGGTGAGCCTGTTTGAACCTTTCATGCTGGTGCTGATGGGCGGCGTGGTGCTGCTGATCGTACTGGCCATCCTCCTGCCGATTCTGAGCCTCAACCAATTGGTGAACTGACCCATGCAACCTCAACCCAATAACCTGCCGTGCCGACAGCGCGGTTTTACTCTGATCGAAATCATGGTGGTGGTGGTCATCATCGGCATCCTCGGCGCGATTGTGGTGCCGCAATTCATGAGCCGGCCCGACCAGGCCAAAGTCACGGCCACCAAAACCGATGTCCAGGCCATCGCCACCGCGCTGGAGATGTACCGCCTGGACAACCACGACTATCCCTCCACCCAGCAGGGCCTGGAGGCCCTGAGCAAACGCCCCTCCGGCTTGCCGGCGGCGCGGGGCTGGAACCCCCAGGGCTATTTGAAAAGTATCCCGGTGGACCCGTGGGGCACGCCGTATCAGTACCTCAACCCCGGCATGCACTCCCAGGATGGCAGCTATGACCTGTATTCCTTCGGCGCCGATGGTGTGGCGGGCGGGGAAGGGTTCGCCGCCGATATCGGTAACTGGAGCGACTGATGAGGCGCCGCTGTCGAGGCTTTACCTTGCTGGAACTGATGATTGTGATGGTGTTGGCTGGCGTGCTGCTGGGCATGGTCACGTTTGCCGTGGGCGCCAACCCCGGACGTATCGCCCGGCAGGATGCGGAGGCCATCGTGCGGCTGGTTCAACAATTGCGCGATCGCGCCGTGCTGGAAGGTGTGGAATACGGTGTGCGCTTGAGCACCGACGGGTATCGCGCGGTGCGCCTGGCCGGGCAGGATTGGCAACCGGTGAGCAGGCTCTACGCCTGGCCTGCCGAGCTGCGTTTGCGGCTTGAGCAAGAGGGGCAATTCATGAGCCTGGACGCGGACCAGGGGCCGGCGCAATTGCTGGCCCTGAGCAGTGATGAAACCAGCGAGTTCAGCCTGACATTTTTTATTCAGGGCAAAACCGTGTTGCGCCTGTCCAGCGACGGTATCGGCCAGGTGGTGCTCGATGAATAGTCGCGAGCGGGGTTTTACCTTGCTGGAAGTGATGATCGCGCTCGCGGTGTTTGCCACTCTGGCCGCTGCGGTGTTGTCGGCCAGCCAGTACGTGCTCAAACAGCGCAGTGGGTTGCAAGAGCGGGTGCTGGCGACATGGATCGGGGATAACCACTTGACCGAGCTGCGCCTGCGGCGCGACGTCACGGTGGGTGAGCAGCGGCACGTGGTGCGCATGGACAGCCGCGACTGGCACGTGCGCCAGCAGATCAGTGCCGCACGCGACCCGGTGTTGTTGAGGGTCGACCTGTTTGTCAGCCTGGCCGGCAGCGAATACCCGCTGTACCAGACCCGTGGCTGGATGGCGGCCCGGCATGAATAGCCAGTCCGGTTTTACCTTGCTTGAGCTGGTGATCGCCATGGCGATTTTTGCCCTGTTGGGCCTGGCCAGCTGGAGCCTGTTCGACGGGTTGGTGCGGGTGCAACGCGGTACCGCGACCCACGATAGGGATTTGCGCAACCTGCAGCGGGCGATGGCCTTGATCGAGTGGGACGTGCTGCATGTCACCGAGCAAGCCGTGGTGCTGAAAAACACCACCCTGCAAGTGCAACGCAGCAACTGGCGCAACCCCCTGGACCAGCCGCGCAGCCAGCGCCAGCAACTGACCTATCGCCTGGAAAACGGCGTGCTGTGGCGTGACAGCATGGGCGAGGGCTCGTCGCGGGTGCAGCGGCAAAAACTGCTCGAAGAGGTGCAGGCCGTCAGTTGGCGCCTTTACGACCCTGCGACCGGCTGGCGCGGTCACTCGATCCTGGGCCAATACGCACTGGCGCCCATGGCCCTGGAAGTGCGGTTGAGCGTGGGGCGGTTTGACGCGATCCGGCGCGTGTTGCTATTGCCCGCAGGTTTGCAGTGAGCGGGGGCCAGCGCGGTGTTGCGTTGATCAGTGTGCTGCTGGTGATGAGCCTGGCCTTGCTGTTGGTCAGCGGTTTGTTGCGCAGCCAGCGTTTGCTGTTGCAAAGCAGCGGGCAACAGATGCACCAGGTGAGCTTGCGCCAGCTTGGGGTCGCTGGCGAAACCCGGGCGTTGATGCAGTTGACGCAGGCCGTACAGTCTCGCCCCAAAACCGTCGATTTGACCCAGGAATGGGCACACGGCCTGGTGCTTGAGGACGGCGATGTCCAGGTGACGATCGAAGACCTTTCGGGCCGCTTGAATCTGAATGCCTTGTTGGCCCCCGGCAAGGTCGATGCGGTCGCCCTTGAGCGCTGGCAACGCCTGCTGGGGGTGCTCGGCCTGCAGGATTTGCCACTGCCGCCGGTGGGCGCCGTGCGCGAGCTGAGTCAGTTGCGGTTGTTGCCGGGTGTCGACCAGCGCACCTTGGATCAACTGGAACCCTGGGTGGCGTTCCTGCCGGCCCAGGCCACGCTGAACATCAACACCGCACCGGCCCTGGTGCTGCGCACGCTGGGTGACCTCGACACCGAGGCTCTGATGCGCCAGCGCGCCACGCAGGCCTGGCCCAGCGTGCAGGCATTCACCCACGACCCGCTGCTGGCGGGCACCGCCCTCAACGGTCACGGGCTTGGGGTGCAAAGCCGCTGGTACCGCATAACGGTGCAGGCGAGGTCGGGCAAGCGCACTTCTCGCTCGGCCACCGATGTCGAGCTGAACCCCGGGACCCGGCGCTTTAACGTGCTTGCGCGGCGCATTCTCCCTTCGATGGCTAACGAGGTATCGCGATGAAACCCCGCCTGTATTTGAATGCCGAGGGCCTGGCTGAGCCCTCGGCCCAGTGGCCATGCACCCTCTGGTCAGCCGGCCAGCCCGGCCGGCCGATGACCCTGGCCCAGGGAGGCCGGGGACTGATTGGCCAGGCTGTCGAGCTGCTGCTGCCGATGGAACTGTGCAGTTGGGTACGCACCGATCCCTGGCCTTCGCGCCGCCATCCCGGTGCTCAGGCCATCGCGTTCGCGGTGGAAGACCAACTGAGTGAGCCGCTTGAGGCGTTGCACCTGGGCATCGGTGCACGTGACGCCCAAGGGTGCTATCCGGTGATGGTGGTGAACCGGGAGCGGTTTACCGCAGTGCTTGCCTTGATGACTCAAGCGGGCGTGGCGGTGTGCGCGGTGTTCGTGGATGCCGACGTGCTGCCGGGGGACCAACCCGTGGCGGTGCACCGGGATGGGCGGTGGTTGCTGGGGGGCGGGCTGCCGGCCCGCCTGGTGCTCTGCGACGAGGGTTTGTCACAGCTTGAACCGGCATTGCCTGCGGAGCTGCGACGCCTGGAGGCCGACCACGTCGATCAATTGCTCTGCGCCCGCCCGACCCACGCCATTGACCTGCTCAGCGGCGAATTCGCCCTGCGTCGCACGCTGATGCCCTGGCGTAGCGCCGGCATATCGCTGCTGACCCTGGCGTTGCTGAGCTGGGCCGGCAGTGAGGCCCGGGTGAGCTTTTTGCAGGGTGAAACCCGAGAACTGGCGGCGCGCAACGAGCAGCGGTTCAAGGTGCTTTACCCCGACCAGCCGCGCATTGCCGACCTGGCCATGCAGCTCAAGGCCCTGCAACGGCAACGCGCCGAGCCACAACACACGCACATCGCACGGCTGGTGAGCTTGATGGACCGGGTGGTCGGCGCCAGCAGCGTGGAAGTGCAACGCATCGACTATCGCCAGGGCGAAGGCTGGAAAGTCCAACTCACCGCCAACAGCTTTGCCGAGCTTGAGCAACTGCGCGAGCGTGGCCGGCAGCAGGGCATGCCGGTGCGGCTGGAGAGTGCGAGTCAGCAGCACAACCGGGTGCACGTCAGCCTGGCGATGGAGGATGAGGCATGAGCCGTTGGCAGCAGATTTCCCCGCGTGAGCGCTGGCTGTTGTTGGCCATGGGGCTTTGCCTTCTCGGCGCGCTGGCCTTCAGCCTGGTGTGGCAGCCCACCGTCCAGCGGATGGCCGGCAGCGAGCGCCAGTACCAGCAGCAGATGATGTTGGCTGGGCAACTGCAACAGGCGCGGCCCGGCGGTGTCGCCCGACCAGCTTCCGACCGGCCGCTGTCCTTGCGAGTGAGTGACAGCGCGGTGGCGGCGACGCTGGACATCCAGCAGATGGACAGCGAGGGCGACTCTTTGCGTGTGACGCTCAGTGGTGACGCCCAGGCGCTGTTGGCCTGGCTGGACCGTATGGAGCGAGAGGGCGAGGGCCTGCAATCGCTGACCCTGGAGAAACGCGACAACCAGTTATGGGCTCGCGTTGTGCTCAGGTAGCCGATAGGTATCTACACTCCATGGCGTGAGCGCCACCATCATGAATACACGCATGTCGCTAAACGGAGGCCCTGCAAGTCGATGTGCGCGACGAGGTGACCGTGCGCTGGCCGGTTGGGCAATCTGGTCCGGCCGGCACAGTGGGACAGGGGCGGGCGCAATTAAACTTCCTGCACCTGCGGGCTGCCGCTTTCCACCACAAACTGTTTGAGGGTCGAGACCGTGGCATTCGGGTCCAGCCGGTCCGAAATCGCCTGCATCTTCACCTCCAGCCGTTCAGGCGTCAGCTCCAATGACAGGTACCCGCGCGGGCGGCTGTCGTAGAAGCGAATCTGCGGGTTGTCCGGCAGGATCGATTGCACCGCTTCGTAGCTGGGGCCGTTGGAGGTGATGGAGGTGCCGACAAACTCCGCCGCTAACAGCCGTGAGTCGGGGTCTTCGGGCCGCTCGTAGAGATGGTTCGCCCAGAAGGAGTGGTAGTCGCCGCTGAGCACCACCGGGTTGGCCGCGCGGCTGTCCCGCAGGTTGTCAATCAGGCGGCCGCGGGCGGCCTGGAAGCCGTCCCAACTGTCGGTCCAGTAACGGGCGTCGTCGCTGCCGGTTTTTTGCGCCCGCAGCGGTGCCACTAACAGGTCCTGGGCCAGCAGGTTCCAGCGGCTGTCGCTGCGGCGCAGGCCGTCATACAGCCAGCGCTCCTGCTCGAAACCCAACAGCGTGCGTTTGGGGTCGGCGAGGTCGACGCAACTGCTCAATTCCATATGGCCCTTGCCGAAGTTCGGTGCCTGGTAGCACGGCTGGCGCGAGCGATATTGTCGGCCATCGAGTACCGGGATCGCCGCCAGGTCGCCGTAGGTAAACCGCCGGTAAATCTGCGGGCTGCCATTGCTGCCTATCGGTGGCCGACGCACCGGCATGTTTTCCAGGAACGCCTGATACGCCGCCGCCCGCCGTTGCTGAAACGCGGCCACGGTAACGCTTGGGTCCCTGGAGGACAGGCCCGAGTAATCGTCCTGCACTTCATGGTCGTCCCAGGTGGCGATCCACGGCGCGGCGGCGTGCAGTTGTTGCAGGTCCGGGTCGGTCTTGTGCAGCGCGTAGCGATAGCGGTAGCCGGCGAGGTCGGTGGCTTCGGGGGCGCCATAGCTGCGGGCCAGGCCCGGGGTGCCGGGTTTGTTGGTGTATTCGTAGATGTAGTCGCCGAGAAACAGCACCAGGTCGGGCCGTTCATTGGCCATGTGCCGATAGGCGCTGAAAAAGCCACGCTCGTAATGCGCGCAGGAGGCCACGCCGAGTTTCAGGCGGTCGACCCTGGCGTTGAGCGCCGGTAGCGTCAGCGCTCGACCCGCCGGGCCGCGTTCGCCCAACGCGATAAAACGGTACCAGTATTCCCGCCCCGGCTGCAGGCCGTGCAGTTCCACATGCACCGCGTGGCCATTGATCGCCAGGGCGTGGGTGCGACCGCGCTGGGAGATGCGGCTGAAGTTTTCATCCAGGGCCACTTCCCAGTCCACCGGGATGCTTGCGGGTAACGCGTACTCGTTGCCGGGAAACAGCGGCAGGGTGCTCAGGCGGGTCCAGATGACAAAGCCGTCCGGCCACGGATCGCCGCTGGCGACCCCCAGGGTAAATGGCGTGGCAACACCGGCCAGGGCACTGCCGTAGCGCAGGATCAGCGGGGCGGCCGCCGCCCCGGCCAACAGGCGCAAGGCCTGCCGGCGATTGAGATCAACAGTCATGGCAGGTCCTCAGAATTTATAGCTGGCCTGGACGCCCACGGTGCGTGGTTCACCGGGGGTGGCGATCTGGGCGTTGGACAGGAACGAGCCGTGGTACAGGTCGTATTGCTTGTCGAACACGTTGCGCGCCCACAAGGCACCCGACCAGTTGCTGCCCTTGGGCGTTATGCCCAGGCGCGCATTTGCCAGCCAGTATTTCTGGGTGGTGGTGCCGTTGCTGCCGACGATGCGGTCGTGGAACGAGTAGTCACTCTCGGCGCTGAAGGTGAAGCCGCCGACGTCCCACACATATTGGAGCTGGCCGCCGTAGCTGATTTTCGGAAAGTTGGTCAGGCTGGAGCCGGAGAAGTCGTTGTACACCGGATAGGCAAAACCCACCGCCCGGGTGGCGGTGCTATCAAGGCCTTTGTAGTCGAGGTATTTGCCTTTTTTGGTGCCGAAGTACTGGCCCAGCGTCAGGCCCGGCAGCGGTTCCCATTGCAGCTCGAATTCATAGCCGTAGATTTTCGATTTGGGGATATTCACCAGGCGCCCGACGTTGCCGATCTGCTGGCTGATCCACACTTGGGACTGGTACTGCTGGTCGCGGTAGTCGTAGTAAAACGCCGAGCCGTTGATGCGCAGGGTGTCGCTCAAGTCGCTTTTGAAACCCAGCTCATACGCCAGCAGTTTCTCCGGTTTGACCGGCGCGATCTGCTCGGCGTAGCTGGAATTGTAGGCGGTGAAACCACCGGATTTGATCCCGCGGCTGACCGTGGAATACAGCAGCGTCGATGGCGTGACCTGGTATTCCAGGCCCAGCTTCCAAGAGGTGGAGTTACTGTCGAGGTCGCTGTCGGCTGCCGGGAAACTCAGCTGGCCCAGGCTGTAGACGCCGCTGTTCACCAGAATGCGCTGGGTGCTGAAGTCTTGCAGTTCGCGGTGCTCTTTTTCCTGGCGCAGGCCCACGATCAGTTTCCAGTCGTCGGTCAGTTGGTAGTCGCCCTGGGCGAAGGCGCTGTAGGTGTTCGACTTCTGGGTGTACGAGGTGTAGGTGCCGTAGCCGAGGTTGGCGCTGAAGTCCGAATAGAAGTTTTCGTCGAGGCGGTCCTGGGCGAAGTACAGCCCGGTCTGCCAGTTGAAGCGCTCGTTGTCGTGGGAGGCAAGGCGCAGTTCCTGGGAAAAGACTTCGATTTTGGAGTCGAAGTATTCGTCGGATTGCGGGATCACCGAGGCGTCCCAGTCGATGTATTCACGCCGGCGAAAACGGTCGGAGGCGGTGATGCTGGTGACGCTCAAATGGTCATTGAGGTCGAAGGTGCCGGTGAGGGCAAAGCCGGTGTTGTCGTTGTCGCGATGGGGCTTGTCACCGACCGACAGGCCCGTCAGCTTGGCAAAACCCGGGGTCAGGCCCCAGCCGGTTTTGCTCGGGTCGCTTTCGGCGCTGATCGCGGAATAGCCCCGGCCATTGGTCGCATTGGGCTTGAGGCCCTGATACAGGTACGAGCCCAGGCTGTCGGACTTGTCCTGGCCGGCGTGCAGTGTGAGGTTGAAGTTGATGTCTGGGGTGGCGTCCCAGTCCAGCTGGCCGCGCAGCGAGGTGTTGTCCTTGTCTCCGAGGCTTTGCCCGGTCACGCGGTTTTCCTGCCAGGCGCCGCCTTGTTCGGTGATGAAGGCCAGGCGGGCGCGCAGGGTGTCGGTCAACGGGCCGGAGAGGAAGCCTTCGACGTTGCTGGCGTTGTAGGAACCGTAGTTGGTGGTCAGCCCGCCGTGGAATTCCTGGGTGGGTTTGTTGGTGATGAAGTTGATCGCGCCGGCGGTGCTGTTGCGCCCGTACAGCGTGCCCTGGGGGCCGCGCAAAACTTCCACGCGCTCCAGGTCGAAGAGTTGGCCCTGGGTCTGGATCGGGTAGGGCAAGGCCACCTGGTCGAGGTACACGCCCACGGTGGAAGTGTTGTTGCTGCCGTAGTCCTTGAGGCCGACACCGCGTATGCGGAACAGGGGGTTGCCGCCGCCGTACTGGGGCGCGATGTCGAGGTTGGGCACGTAGTTTTGCAGGTCGTTGACCTTGGTCACGCCCTTGTCTTGCAGGTCCTGGCCGCTGAGGGCGGTGAGCGCGATACCCACGTCCTGGGCCGATTCTTCGTGGCGTTGGGCGGTAACGGTGACCTGGGGCAGGGCGGTGGTGACGGGTTGTTCGGCGCCTAATGCGTCACCTGCCAGCAGGGCCATGAAGGGCGCACTGGCGAGGATGAAAGGGCGCGTGGGTCGGGTATAACGCTGATGACGGAGCAGAGGGTGCATGGCAAGGTCCCTTAAGAAATCCGATTCTTGAGCGTGGGGCCGGCGGGGTGCCGTCCCTTCACGCAGGGGCCGCTCTTTGAAGAGTAAGCTGGAAGAGGTGATAGCAAGCTATGTGCCATCATTTTGTAACAATTAAGTATTTGATTTAATTGAGTTATTTTTGAATGGCGCGCAGGTTTCGCTGAAAAAGCAACAGTCAGGTGGGCAGGTTGTTTGGGAATCAACAGGCTGTGTATCCGTCATCGGGATAACGAATACACACCGTGGCCAGCGGCCTTTACCGATGCTGAAACCTCGGTAACGCAGCAATCCGCAGCTTCGGTTCCTGCAGCCTGGCGAGGTCACTGGCGATCTGCGCCCGCCAGAAATGCGCCCCGGCCAACTGGGCATCCACCCACGCCTGGCGCAGCAACACCTTGGCCTTGTCCACCGACCCGTACTGGGCCTGGCGCAAGATCAACTGCGCCTTGATCCGCAGCATCTGCGGCACGAACCAGCGCTCATGCCGTCCGAGTGCCAATTGCAGCGTGTCTTCCAGCACCTCCAGCGCCAGTTTCTCCAGGCCCAGCCGCGCCAGCCCCAGGGCGTATTCACAACGCAGCAAGCTATAAAGCTGGCTATCGCCTTGCCCATGCAGGTGATGCAAGGCCTCACCCAGCAACGGCACGCCTTCTTCGGGCGACCCCTGGCGGATCAACAGAATGCTTTCAAAGCACAGTCGAAACTGACGCCAGATATGCAGATCCTGCTGGGTCGTGCTGTCTTGCAGCAAGCCCAGGTAATACCGCACCTTGGGCAGGTTGGACGCCAACAGTGCCAGGGGAATTGCCCCCAGGCACAGGGTGTACCAGAGGGTCGCGGGGTGATCGAGGGTGATGGCTTCATCGACGCAACTGCCGATCAGGTGCAGCGCCGGGTCGACATCGCCTTCCAGCAACTGCACCTGTGCCTTGAGGCAGCGAGCGGCGATGCGTTGGTCAAAATGCACATCGATTATGTGCGAGCGCGGGGCCGACGGTGAGCCCAGCGCCTCGTCGATATTTTGCCGGGCACCGACCAGGTCGCCCATGTGAAACAACGCCACCGCACGCATGCGTTTGCCCAGCAGTTGCTGGTTGCCGCTGCTGCTCAGGGTGATGTAGCGCTCGGCCAGTTCCAGCGCCTCGGCGTACTGGTTGCAGCCGCAGCGGTCACTCCACAAGCCCCACAGCGCCCGCAGCTTGTGCTCGGCATCGCCCAGGTCGCGGGCGTCTTCGCGCACCTGGCGCCAGGCTTCGCGCATCGGCCCGCCGGTGCCGTAGGTCAGCATCAGCACACTGGCCAAGGCGGTTTGCAGCAGCATGCGCTGGCGCAGCGGCAGTGGGGTGGTGGCGGCACTGGCCAGGCCTTTGTCGACCCAGGTGCGGCACTCGCTCACCAGCGACAGGCGCAGCCACAACGGCACACCGCCCAGGGTCAGTTCGATGCCGGTGGGCAGGTGGCCCGAGCCTGAAAACGCCCACTCCAGCGCGGCGCGCACGGTGTTGATTTCCGGGCCGTAGAGGCCGACCCAGGTGTCGGGGGAAAGGCTGTCGAGGGTCTGCCCGGCTTCCTGCAACACCCCGAGGGCGAACAGCGCATGGCGCTGGCGGGTGGCATCGGCTTCGCCCTGTTCGCTGAGTTTTTCCAGGGCGTAGGCGCGGGTGGTTTCCAGCAGGCGGTAGCGCTTGAGCAGCTGCGATTCACCGGCGATCAGCAGCGACTTGTCCATCAGGCTTTCCAGCAAGGGCAGGGCGTTGCGGGCATCGAGGGTGCTGCTGGCGGTCATGGCCTTGACCGCATCGAGGGTGAAGGAACCGGTGAACACCGCCAGTTGGCGCAACATCGCCTGTTCGTCGCCGGTGAGCATCGAGTAGGTCCAGTCCAGGGTCGCGCTCAGTGAGCGGTGGCGGGCCAGGGCGGTGCGCCGGCCGGTCATTTGCAGGCGGAAGCTGCCGTCGAGCAACCCCACCAGGTCCTGAATGCCAAAGGTGCGCACCCGCGCCGCGGCGATTTCGATGGCCAGGGCATTGCTGTCGAGCTTGCGGCAGATGGCGCTGGCGGCGGCGACGTCGGTGTCCTTGAACACGAAGCCGGGGTCCAGGGCCTTGACCCGCTCGATAAACAACGCGATGCCGGACCAGGTCATGGCTTGCTCGGCACTCAGGCTTGAGTCTTCGTCGGGCACCAGCAGCGGTGCCAGGTCGTGCACCCGCTCGCCTTCGGCCCGCAGCGGTTCGCGGCTGGTGGTCAGCACGCAACACTGGGGCGCGCAGCGCAGCAGCACCTCAACGGCATCGGCGGTGGCTTGCAGCACGTGTTCGCAGTTGTCGAGCACCAGCAGCAGCGGGCTGTCGGCGAGCATCGAGGCCACGCTTTGCAAGGGTTCGTCAATCACACTCTGGATGCCCAAGGCGTTGGCGAGCATGCCCGCTACCCATTGGCCGCTGGTGGCGGGGGCCAGGTCGACGAAGCACATGCCCTGGTGAAAGCGGCCCTGCAGCAGTTGCGCCACGGCCAGGGCCACGGTGGTCTTGCCGATGCCGCCGGGGCCGGTGATGGTCACGAAGCGCTGGTTCAGCACCTGGTCGGCAAGGCTCAGGATCAGCTGTTCGCGGCCAATCACCGTGCTCGGTGGCGGTTGCAGGTTGGGCTCTTCCACGGTCGGCGCCGGCACCAGAGCCTGGGGCATGGCGCCTTCACTCACGGCCTGCAACGTTACGGGTGCGACAAACCGGTAACCCCGGCCAGGCACGGTGACGATGTAGCTGAAGTTGCCGTCATCCCCCAGCGCCCGGCGCAGCGCAACGATCTGTGCGCGCAGGTTGCATTCCTCCACCACCACCTTGGGCCAGGCGAAGGAGATCAGTTCGGACTTTTCCAGCAACTCGCCCGCCCGGCTGGCGAGGGCGATCAGCAAGTACAAGGCGCGGCTGCCGAGGGTCACCGGCTCGCCGTTGCGCAGCAAGACATGCTGGCGCGCCAACAAGAGAAAGGGGCCAAAACCGAGAGCGTTCTCGGTGTGGTCCGGGGCATGGGGGGCGAGGTCCATGAAGGACGCTGCGGGGTATTTGCTCGAACTCATCAATTTGTCCTTTTTTGTAGTCGGGCTTGTTATTGGCGATCAGGCCATTCGCCCTTTTGGGTGCTTACGTGCGGCAGCAGGCTTGGAGAGTTGAAGTCGATCAAAAAGGTAAGAATTGCCGCCCTCCTTTGGGGCATGGACATTGTTATAGGGCGCGGGGCCGTTGGGTTTCAGGCGATGAGACTGTTTCAATTTAGAAACATTTTATTACTAGAAAACCTGATGTAGCAGAATGTATGCCAGTTGGCATGTAACAAAGATGACAACAACCTTATGAAATTTATGGGGAATTTTGAGGTCGTCGACGGCGCGGGAAGGGGAGTGTTCGGAAAGGCGAATATTTCTAATTGTGTCGTTCGGGAAGCCGAATAAAACGGCGGTGGTTTGGCGGTGGTTTTTTGGCTGTGTATCAGACTGTGTATCAGCACCCACCTGATACACCGGCATGAATAGAAGGCGGGAACGCGACACAGACGGGATACACGCCTGGCTTTAAATCTGTCTACCAGATGGCGCAGGTGGTCACCCACCGCACAAGCGCCCTGGCCACATTCAGTCAAGCCAGGAGTTCCAACCCATGAAGCGCCATTACGCGGCCCTTGCCGCCACCCTTGCACTGTCCCTCGGTGCCTTCGCCGCCACCGCCCATGCCGATGAGGCCAAGCCCCAGGAAAAATGCTTCGGCGTGTCCCTCGCCGGTGCCAACGATTGCGCCGCCGGTGCCGGTACTTCCTGCGCCGGTACGGCCAAGGCGGATTACCAGGGCAACGCCTGGGTGCTGGTGGACAAAGGCACCTGCACCCAGATCAAGACCCCCAAAGGCTTCGGCAGCCTGACGGAACAACCATGATTGCCCGGGCCCCTGCGGTGCTCAAGCGTGTGCTGCCTGAGGCGCTGCTGTTGCTGGTGGCTCGCGTGGGTATCGCTTCGGTGTTTTTCCTCTCGGGCCGCACCAAGGTGACCGGTTTCCTGCAGCTCAAGCCGTCGACCTACACCTTGTTTCGCTCGGAATACGCCTTGCCGCTGGTGCCGCCGGAATGGGCGGCGCACCTGGCGACCTACGCCGAGCATCTGTTCCCGCTGTTGCTGGTGCTGGGCCTGCTGACCCGTCCGGCGGCCGCCGCGCTGCTGGGCATGACCCTGGTGATCGAGGTGTTCGTGTACCCCGACGCCTGGCCGACCCACCTGACCTGGGCGGGGCTGTTATTGCCGCTGCTGGCGTATGGCGGCGGGGCCTGGTCACTCGACCGCGTGTTGTCCGGCCAGCGCCGTTAACCCTTTCACAACAATGATCAGGCCCCAAGGCCTGTGGAGAGTCGCATGCGTATTCTTTCTTCCCTGGCGATCGCCATGGCACTCGGTTCACCCTTATTGGCCTCGGCGGCCGATGCGGCCAAGCCCCAGCCGGGCACCGGCAAAAGCGTGGTGATCGTGCCCGGTTCCTTCGTCGACGGCTCTGGCTGGCGAGTGGTGCACGACATCCTGATTCACAAGGGCTACAAGGTGACCGTGGTGCATCAGGGCCATGAAAGCCTCGCCGCAGACGTGGCCGAAGCCCGCGAAGTGCTCGAGCAGCAGGTCGGCCCGGTGGTGCTGGTGGGTCACAGTTCCGGTGGCGGTGTGATCTCGATTGCCGGTGACCGCGACAAGGTCAAGTCGATGGTTTATGTCTCGGCCCTGCAACCGGAAGTCGGCGAGAACATGAGCCAGTTGCTGTCGTCGATGCCGGCGCCGAGCAACGACGTCAAGCAAACCCGCGACGGTCACCTGTTCTTTGATCGCACCAAATTCAACGCCGATTTCGCCGCCGACCTGACCACCAACCGCACCGATTTCATGGCTGCCTCCCAAGTGCCGGCCACCACCGCGCTGTTCGGCGGCACCATCTGGGCCGCAGCCTGGCACAAGAAGCCGACCTACGCCGTGGTGTCCACCGAAGACCGCGCCCTGAGCCCGGATCTGCAGCGCTGGATGTACAAGCGCGCCGGCTCCAAGGTCACCGAAATCAAGGCCAGCCACTCGGTGTACATCTCCCAGCCTGAGGCTGTGGCGAAGGTCATCGAAGACGCTGCATCCGTCATCAAATAAACCCCACCCCGAGGAGTAACACCCATGAGTACGTCCATCAAATCCCGCTTGAGCCTGGCCACTGCTGCCGCCCTGATCGCCATGGCGTCGGCCTCTTTCGCCGCTGCCGCGAGCGCCGCCGACCAGCCGGAGCAGCCAGGCCGCTGCTACGGCGTGAACAACTGCAAGGGCGAAAGCCTGTGCGCCACGGCCAAGAACGATTGCAAGGGCCTCAACAGCTGCAAGGGCCAGGGCGTGGTCGTGAAGACCCCGTCCGAGTGCCTGAAGCTGGGCGGCACTACTACTGAACCGAAGTAAGGTCGCAGTGAACACGCGGGGTGCCTGGCGTCCCGCGTTGTTCTCAGGTTTTTCGCGAGCAAGCTCGCTCCTACAGTTTTGTAACGGAGACCGTGTGATGCCGACATCCAATCCGCGTTTCCCGGGCTACGGCCTCGGGCTGCGCAAGGAGCACTACAGCGAGTTCCTGGAGACCTCGGTGGCGGTGGATTTCGTTGAAGTGATCTCCGAGAACTTCATGGTCGCGGGCGGCCAGCCACGGCATATCCTGCGCCGGATTCGTGAGCGTTATCCGGTGGCGCTGCACGGGGTGTCGATGTCGATTGGCACCGCCGAAGGCCTGGATCGCGATTACCTCAAGCGCCTCAAATCCCTGGTGGACGAGATCGAACCGCTGTTCGTGTCCGACCACCTGAGCTGGTCCCGCAGTGGCGGGTTCAACTCTCATGATCTGCTGCCGGTGCCTTACACCCTTGAGGCGCTGGACCGGGTCTGCGCGAATATCGATCTGGCTCAAGAGGTGTTGGGCCGCACGATGCTGTTTGAAAACCCGTCCAGCTACCTGGCCTTTGATGATGCGTCCATGAGCGAGTGGGAATTTATCGCCGCCATGTCCCGGCGCACCGGCTGCGAGCTGTTGCTGGACGTCAACAATGTGTTTGTCAGCGCCAGAAACCATGGCTTTGATGCCCTGGCGTTTCTTGACGGAATTCCCGCCGAGCGAGTCCGGCAGATTCACCTGGCCGGGCACAGCCAGGGCCGCGAATTGCTGATCGACAGCCACGACAGCCCGGTGTGTGACGGGGTCTGGGATCTGTATGCCAAGGCCGTCGGGTTGCTCGGCCCGGTCGCCACGATGATCGAACGCGACGACGAGATTCCGCCGTTGGCCGAGCTGCTGGAGGAGCTGTCGATCGCCCGGATGCTGGGAGCCTCCGAGGCCTACAAGCGTTCGCAGGTACGCCCATGAACCTCGCGCAGTGGCAGCAGGCCTTTCACATCTGGTTGGTGAGTGCTTCGGACGAGTCGGCCCAGGTGCTTGGCAACAAGACCGCCGGCCTCGCGGTTTACCAGAACAACTACCGCGCGCAGTTGGTGGGTTGCCTGGAGCAGGCGTTTCCCAACCTGCGGCGCTGGGTCGGGGATGAGGCGTTCCTGGCCGCGTCCATCAGCCATATCGACCGGTATCCGCCCCATGCCTGGACCCTGGATGTTTATCCCGAAGGCTTTCACCAGACCTTGGCCGAACTGTTCCCCAACAACCCGGACGTGCATGAACTGGCATGGATCGAGTCGTCGCTCAATGAGGCGTTTGTCGCCGCCGATGCCAGCCCGTTGCCCATGGACGCGCTGGCGGCGGTGGATTGGGACACGGCGTGCCTGCAATTCACGCCGTCGCTGCGCTGCCACGGGCTGACCACCAACGCCGAGGCGATCTGGTCGGCGTTGTGGCAACAAACCCCGGCGCCCGAGGCGGTGATGCTGGCCGAGGCCGGTGGGCTGCTGGTGTGGCGTCGGCAATTCACCTCGCGCCTGCGCCAGGTCGACGCCGTGGAGTTCCAGGCGTTGGTGCACCTGCAAGGCAACGGCAGTTTTGTCGGGCTGTGCGAGTTTCTGGTGGAGCGCCTGGGGGTCGAGGAGGGCGTGGCGAAAGCCGGTGAATGGCTGGCCGGCTGGATCGGCAGCGAGTTGATTGTGGGGATCGTTGACGATCTTCCTGTGTCGCATTTTTTGGAGCTATGACCCATGTCTTTTTTCAATCGCCGTCGCTTTCTGATGTCCACCGCCATTGCCTCTGTGGTGCTTTCACTGCCGGCCATGGCGGCGCCTGCGAAGTGGACGATCCGCCAGGTCAGCACCGACCTGCTGGATATCGGCTACTACGAGGCCGGCCCCGAGGAGGGCAGGCCGATCATTTTGCTGCATGGGGCGGACGGTGACCTTGAGCGTTTCGCCGAGGTTGTGCCGCACCTGGTGTCCCAGGGCTTGCGGGTCGTCGTCCCGTACCTGCGGGGCCATGGCAGCACCACGCCGCTGGACAAGGCTGCGCCCGCCAGCATCCAGGAGGTGGTGCTGGGCCAGGACGTGCTGGACCTGATGAACGCCTTGCACATCCCGGAGGCAGTGCTCGGCGGGTTCGACCTGGGTGGTCGGGCTGTCACGGCGGCGGCGACCTTGCGGCCGAGCCGTTGTGTGGCGCTGGTGACCGTCAACAGCGCGCCACAGCCCGCGCTGGCCGAGGTGTTGGGGCAAATGGCGCGGATGGGGACATGGCGTACCTGAACATGAATATTTGGACAGCCGCGCATTTGTTCGCTGAAAAAAAAGGCCGCAGCCCGTAATCTAAGGGCCTTTGCCACGTGTGCGGATTGTCCATGTCTTCAGTAGCTGATGGGTTGCCCAGTGATAAACGTTTAGCGGCGGTGGTCGCCATTTCCCTGGGGATCGGCATGGCGACCCTCGACACGGCCATCGTCAACACTGCATTGCCGACCCTGGCTGAAGGGATCGGCACCGACTCCGCTTCGGTGATCTGGGTGGTCAACGCCTACCAGTTGGCGACCATCGCCGCTGTGCTGCCCTTTGCTTCCCTGAGTGACGTAGTTGGCCACCGCCGGGTGTTCCTCGGCGGCTTGCTGGTGTTTGTAATAGCGTCGCTGTTCTGCGGGCTGGCCTGGTCGCTGCCGACGCTGACCGCCGCCCGGGTGGTGCAGGGCCTGGGCGCTGCGGCGATCATGAGCGTCAACATTGCGCTGTTGCGGCATATCTATCCGGCAAAAATATTAGGCCGCGGGCTGGGGTATAACTCGCTGGTGGTGGGGCTGGCCTTTACGCTGGGGCCCACCGCCGCGTCGGCGATTTTGTCGGTGGCCACCTGGCACTGGCTGTACCTGATCAATCTGCCCCTGGGCGCATTGGCCTTGTGGCTCGGGGTGCGGGCGATTCCGGTGATCCCGATTACCGGGCATGCCTTTGACCGGCTGGCGGCGATTCTCTGCGCCGGGTTGTTTGCCTTGTTGGTACTGGGGCTGGGGTCGGCGGTGCACGGTGCGCAGGGGGTGTTGACCCTGGGGCTGATCGCCGTGGCGCTGCTGTGCGGGGTGTTGCTGATCCGTCGTCAGGCCGGGCACCCGGCGCCGATGCTGGCGGTGGATCTGTTCAAGCGCCCGCTGTTCACCTTGTCGGCCCTCACCGCGATTTGTGCGTTCAGTGCCCAGGGCCTGGCGTTTGTGTCGCTGCCCTTCCTTTTGCAAACGGTGCTGGGCCACAGCCAGGTGGCCACCGGTTTCCTGATGACGCCGTGGCCGGCAGTGGTGGCGGTAATGGCGCTGATTGCCGGGCGCCTGGCAGACCGCATCTCCCTGGCGTTGCTGTGTGGCATTGGCCTGGTGATGTTGAGCGCGGGCATGGCCTCGCTGGCGACCCTGGGCAATGACGCCTCGACCTTTGATATCGGCTGGCGCATGGCCCTGTGTGGCGCCGGGTTCGGTTTCTTCCAGTCGCCCAACCTCAAGGCGATCATGACCAGCGCGCCTATCGCCCGCAGTGGCGGGGCCAGCGGGATTGTGGCCACGTCGCGGTTGATGGGGCAGACGCTGGGGGCGTCGCTGGTGGCGTTGTGTTTCCACCTGTCCCTGAGCAGCGGCCCGCAGTACGCGTTGTGGCTGGGCTGCGGGTTTGCGCTGGTAGGCGCGGTGGCCAGTGGTTTGCGCCTGATGCAGGACGGCACCAAGGTTTAATTATTCGGGCCTTGTAAAACAGAGTGATAGACGGCTACCGTGGCCGTCTAAATAATTCTGAATGTTTCAGCTTTTATGTCTGATCTGGCCCAACGCAGTGCTGATTCCCACTCCCGCCGTGCCGCGCTGACCCTCGGCCTGTGCCTGCCCAGTGACGTGTTGCTGTACCTGGTACTGCCGATGGAGTCCCAGGCGTTTGGTATCACCCTGGCCCAGGCCGGGGTGCTGCTGGCGGCCAACCGCCTGGTGCGGATCTTCGGCTACAAGCATGTTCTGAATTTCTATGCTCGTAACGGAGATCGGCTGACGTGCTCCATCGCCGCCGGCGCGGCTGCGGTGTGTGCGTTGGGCAATTCGATGCTGTCCGGCTTCGCCGCCTTGCTTGGGCTGCGGCTGATCTGGGGCCTGTGTTTTGCGGCGTTGAACCTTTCCACCCAAGTGTTGGCCACCTCCGAGCCGCTGGGTGCGGCGCGGCGGGCGGGGCGCTCGCGGGCGCTGATCGCCCTGGGACCGATGCTGGCGTTGCCGCTGGGGGGATGGCTGACGTTACATGTCGGCCCGCGTCCGATTTTCCTGATTCTGGCGGGGTGTTGCCTGGTGGGATTATGGATGGCGCGGGGGTTGCCTACGGCCGGCCACAATTTGCACGGCACGCCCGGGCGGCGCTTCAAGCTGCCCGACAGCGTGGCGACCTGGTCGTTTATCGAAGGCGTGGCGCTGGATGGGCTGTTTATCTTTGGCCTGTCGATTCAGGCGCAGAAGATCCTCGGTGGTGATGCGGTGTTGATCGCCGGTGGCTTGATGGCGCTGCGGTATGTCTCGGAACTGCTGCTGAGCCCATTGGGCGGGCGGGCTGCGCAGCAGTTTGGCGCCACGTCGATGTTGTTGCTGTTTTCCTTTCTCAGTGCGCTGGCGCTGGGGGCGTTTGGCAGCCACTGGGTGATTGCCGGTGCGGCGGCGGTGCTGGTGCTGCGGGCGTTGCAACTGCCGTTGGTGACGACGCTGGTGGCGGAGCGCAATCCGGGCGCGATGCGGGTTTCGGCGTTAGCCTCGAATGCTGTGTGGCGGGATGTGGGCGCGGGGCTTGGGCCATTGCTGGCGGGGTTGTTGCTGCCGGTGGCGTCGGCGCCCTGGGTGTTTGGCGTGGCCGGGGCGGCCATTGCGGTCAGCGCGGTGTTTTGCTGGCGGGCGAAGATTTCGACTTGATGATGTGAGGCTGGTTGTGTCTTTTGACGAGCATTTTGTGCGGTTGCTGGATGAGGCTTATCGGCATTGGACCGGGCAGGGGTTGCCGGCGCCCGAGGGGTTGGGTTTGGAGCAGCGGTTGACGTGGTTGCATGAGCAGGCGCCTTACAGTCTGCTGGCCCATGATGGGGCGGTTGATCCGCGTTTTACCTATGTGAATGAGTGCGCGTTGCGCTGCTTCAAGTATCCGCGTGAGGATTTTATTGGGATGCCTTCGCGGTTCAGTGCCTCGGAGCTGGATCGGCCGGCGCGGCAGGTGCTGATGGAGGAGGTTGGGGCCAGGGGGATTGCTCATGGTTACAGCGGGTGGCGGGTGGATGCGCAGGAACAGCCGTTCATGATTCATGCCGGGGTGGTTTGGAATTTGTTGGGCGGGGTGGGGCAGGCGGCTTTGTTTTGGTTGGATGAGGGGGGGCGGGGTACATATCCATTCCTGCGGTAACGGCTGCTATTGGTTCCGCTCTTACAGCGGGTCACTTTTGAAAAGCGCAAAAGTAACCAAAACGCTCTGCCCCGCCTGTCGGCGCCTCGCTGTGGCTCGGCGTACCCTCACTTCGGGATTGCTCCGCGGGCCGCCGCGACGGGGCGTCCCTGCCCCGTCGCGGCT
>NZ_JAOTOA010000023.1:0-90222 GCF_036346535.1 Pseudomonas sp. Z18(2022) | reverse complement strand
CTCTGCTTTCGCTCTGGATCTTGCTTTTACACACTCAGGTCGGCTTTCAGGCCGCCGTGCTCTTGCTTTTGATCTTGATCTGACTGCCCCATTCAGCCCGAGGCCGAATGCAGGGATTGAGGAGCGGGTAAACCGGCAGGACGCCGGTTTAGCCGCGACGGGGCAGAGCCCTTTGCTTACTTTGGGCTGGGCCGGCATTCCGGCTTTTCCAAAGTGAGTCACTGTAAGAGCGAAACCATAAGCCGCCGTTACCCGAATAACGGATATGTACACCAAAGGCCCAACGATAGACCCCACCAATCACCCAGTCAGCCCAAGCGATTGGACGCTCCACCCCCAAGCTTCTAAGCTTCAGGCCTGCGCCACCCAAGAAGCCCGCCCATGATCGTCCGTCCCAAACCCAACCTGCTCGGCATCCTGTTCTCCCTCAAGGGTTCAATCGCCAAGCGCATCGCCCTGCGTAGCCTGATGGTCACCCTGCTCGCCTCAGTCATCGTACTGGTGGAAACCCTGCACCCCGCCTATTTCTCCAAGGTCAACGCCACCCCCTTCACCCTGCTGGGCCTGTCGCTGTCAATCTTCATGAGCTTTCGCAACAACGCCTGCTACGACCGCTGGTGGGAAGGCCGCAAACAACTGGGCCAGATGATCATCGAAGTACGCTCGCTGATCCGCGAAACCCAAGTCTTCAACCCTGCCGAGCGCGAAGGCATACTCCGCGGCCTCTGCGGCTTCGCCCACGGCCTGGTCGCACGCCTGCGCCTGGAAGATGAGGCGCACGCCATCAAGCCCTGGATCAACGTAAAGCCCAATCACCCAAATCCCCCCGACAGCATCCTGCAAGACCTCGGCGCCCGCTGTTCAAGCCTCGCCGAACAAGGCCAAATCAGCGACTGGCGCTACACCCAACTGGAAACCCGGCTGTACGGCCTGAGCCAGGTCCAGGCCTCGTGCGAGCGAATCAAACACACCCCGCTGCCCTTCCCCTACACCTTGCTGCTGCACCGCACCATCTACCTGTTCTGCATCCTCCTACCCTTCGCCATGGCCGAGCCGCTGGGCTGGCTGACACCGGTCTTTACCGCCATCGTCAGCTACACCTTCTTCGGCCTCGATGAAATCGGCGACGACCTCGAAGACCCCTTCGGCTTCGACGAAAACGACCTGCCCTGCAATGCCATCGTCCGCACCCTGGAGCGCGAAGTGCTCGCCGCCCTCGGTGAAACCGTGCTACCACCGGCCCTGGAGCCGATTGAGTTTGTGCTGACGTGATGCGGGTTTGACACTCGCGGTGACCTGACCGAAGCTGATGGCTTTGCACTAGCTCCCCAGCTTTCGGACGCCTGCATGTCAAAGTCACGCCGTTACTCCATCGTCGGCCTGTGCGCCCTGTTGTTTATCGCAGTCATCACCTGGTATTTCACCCGTACGCCACCGGTAGTGGTCCCACCGGCCATCGCCCATGGTTATGCCAAGGCCCTGAAACAGGCACGTAACGGCGAACCCGGCGCCGCCCGCGTGCTGTATCAACAGTTGGGCCGTCCGGACTTGTCCGACGTGCGCCGCGCCGCCCTGCATGCCGAACTGCCCAATTACCCCAGCCCCCAGGCCCTCAAGCTGGCGGACAAGGACCTGGCCAACGACGCGCCAATGGTGCGCGAGGCGGCGATCCACAGCATCGTCGGCCTGGTGCCCAGCGGCCAGCGCGTGCTGTTGCTGGGGCCACTGCTGGATGACACCGAACAAAGCGTACGGTTTGCCGCGGCCAATGCCCTGCTGGGGCTGTCCCCCGACACCCTGGGCCTGTACTTCGGCCCGTTGCAGCAAGTGCTCGATGAATACGTGAAATTGCTCAAGGCTCAGCCCGAGAGCCCCGAAGGCTGGATCCAGCTGGCACGCCTGTACATTCACAGCGCGCTGCTGCCCGACGCACAAAACGCCCTGGAACAGGCGATGCGCCTGCAACCCGACAACCTGCAAGCCGTGGTCGCACAAATCGAATTGCTGGATAAACAGGGCAAGGTCGACGAGTCCCGCCAGCTCTTGGCCAAGCAGTTACAGGCCCACCCCGATTCGGCCTACCTGCAACATGCCCTCGGCATGTGGCTGCTGCACCACGGGGAGCGCGCGTTTGCCCTGCTCAGCCTGTCCCGGGCGGTGGAGCTGGAACCGAACAATCAGGACTATCGCTACGACCTGGCCACCACCCTGCACGCCCAGCAGGAACTGGAAGCCGCCCAGCGCCAGTTGGAAGAAATCGTCCAGCGCAACCCGGCCAACCGTAAGGCGCGGGTGTTGCTGGTCAATTACTGGAAAGAGACCGGCCAGTTGCAGAATGTCCAGGTGTTGCTGGCGCAGCTTGAACAGCAGAACCCGGACGATCCGGCACTCCAACAAGGGCTGTAAAAGCGCTAATTGATACAAAACGTTGAACCGCTACACGGCGTCACGGTCAAGTAAATATGGCGCGCTCTCGCGGGCGCGCACCTCTACTTATACGTGACCCGAGGGCACTTCTTGTCTACATCCAAAGAGCTGTTCACAGCAAAGGCAGCCACCGGTATTGAAGGTCTGGATGACATTCTTGCCGGGGGACTTTCCCGTAGCCACCTGTTCCTGCTGGAAGGTGAGCCGGGCACCGGTAAAACCACCGTGGCCCTGCAGTTCCTCCAGGCCGGCGCCAAAAACGGTGAGCGATCGCTGTACATCACCCTGTCGGAAACCGAGCGCGAGTTGCGCCAGGGTGCCAAGTCCCACGGGTGGGACCTGGACGAACACATCCATATCTTTGAACTCACGCCACCCGAAAGCCTGCTAAACGCCGAGCACCAGCAGAGCCTGCTGTATTCCTCGGACCTTGAGCTGGGTGAAGCCACCCGGCAGATTTTTGAAGTGGTGGAGCGGGTCAAACCCACCCGCGTGGTGATCGACAGCCTCTCGGAAATCCGTTTGCTGGCCCAGAGCTCCCTGCGCTATCGCCGGCAGATCCTGGCGATCAAGCACTACTTTGTGCGCTACGACGCCACGGTGCTGTTGCTGGATGACCTGACTACCGAATCCCTCGACAAAACCGTGCACAGCGTGGCCCACGGCGTGATCCGCCTGGAAGAACTGACCCCCAACTACGGTGCCGAACGCCGTCGTGTGCGGATCGTGAAGTACCGCGGCCAGAAGTACCGCGGCGGCTTTCATGACTTCACCATCATGGAAGACGGCGTGCACGTATTCCCGCGCCTGGTAGCGGCCGAGCACCGTGGCGGCTACAACCGCCAGACCCTGACCAGTGGCATCCGCGAGATGGATGCGTTGCTGGGCGGCGGTATCGAAACCGGTTCCAGCACCCTGATCCTCGGCCCGGCCGGTACCGGTAAGTCGCTGATCTCGATGATTTTCGCGGCCGCCGCCGTGGCCCGGGGCGAAAAAGCTGCGCTGTTTATTTTTGACGAAGAACTGGGCCTGCTGTTCGAACGCATGAAAAACATGGGTATCGACCTGCAAGCCCTGCAAGACACCGGCAACCTGCTGATCGAGCAAGTGGATGCCGCCGAGTTGTCCCCCGGCGAGTTCTCCCACCGGGTGCGTCGCTGTGTGGATGAGCGCGGGATCAAGACCGTGGTGATCGACAGCGTCAACGGCTACCAGGCGGCAATGCCCGAAGAAAACGCATTGATCCTGCACATGCACGAACTGCTGCTGTACCTCAACCGCCGTGGCGCCGCGACCTTCATGACCGTGGCCCAACACGGGCTGGTGGGCGACATGCAGGCCCCGGTGGATATCACCTATCTGGCCGACACGGTGATCCTGCTGCGTTACTTCGAAGCCCTGGGCAAAGTCCGCCGGGCCATCTCGATCATCAAGAAACGTACCGGCAGCCACGAATCGACGATTCGCGAATACCGCATCGGTGGCCGCGGCATGACCATCGGCGAACCCCTCGATGCCTTCCAGGGTGTATTGCGCGGCGTGCCCACCTACATGGGCACCGATAACCCGCTGCTCCAGGATGAAAGTTCATGAGTGGCCTGCCGGCCATTTCCGAACGGGCGATCATTCTGGCCCCCCTGGGCCGCGACAGCTCCCTGGCGCTGATGATGCTCAACGAGGCGGGGTTCAACGGGATTATCGCGGGGCATTTGCAAATGCTCTGCGACGAGCTCGAACACGGCGCCGGCCTGTTGATCATCGCCGCCGAGGCCATGCATGGCATCGACCTGGAACCGCTGTTGACCTATCTGCACCAGCAGCCGGCGTGGTCCGACCTGCCCATCGTACTGATGACCCATCACGGCGGCAGCGAGCAGAACGGCTCGTCGCACCTGAGCAAGCTGCTGGGCAACGTGACCTTCCTGGAGCGGCCGTTCCATCCCGTGACCCTGATCAGCCTGGTCAGCACGGCACTGCGGGGCCGTCGCCGACAGTACGAAGCCCGGGATCGCCTGATCGACCTGAGCCAGAGCGAACAACGCCTGCAAAGCACCCTTGAAACCCTCGAACAACAGGTGGAAGAACGCACCGCCCAGCTGCGCAACAACGAAGAAGCCCTGCGCCAGTCGCAGAAGATGGAAGCCGTAGGCCAATTGACCGGCGGCATCGCCCATGACTTCAACAACATGCTCACCGGCATTATTGGCAGCCTTGAATTGTTGCGACGCCGGGTAGCGCGGGGGCGTATAGACGACCTCGACAGCCTGATTGATCTGGGCGTGACCTCCGCCAACCGCGCGGCCGCCCTGACCCACCGTCTGCTGGCATTTTCCAGGCGCCAGTCACTGGATTCAAAACCGGTCCAGATCAACCAGTTGGTGGCGTCCATGGGTGAGCTGCTGGAACGCAGCCTCAATGAAAGCATCACCCTGGACATCCGCCTGACCGAGCAGCTATGGACCGCCGAAGTCGACCCCAACCAACTGGAAAGTGCCCTGCTCAACCTGGCGCTCAACGCCCGCGATGCGATGCCTGACGGCGGCCAGTTGGTGGTGGAAACCACAAATCGCCATCTCGACAGCGTGTTCACGGCGGCCTACGGCACCCTCACCCCCGGCGACTACGTGGAGCTGAGCGTCAGCGACACCGGCTGCGGCATGCCCGAAAGTGTGATCAGCCGGGCCTTTGACCCGTTCTTCACCACCAAGCCCATCGGCCAGGGCACGGGCCTTGGGCTGTCGATGATCTACGGCTTTGCCCGGCAATCCCATGGGCATGTGACGATTCACAGCGTGGTCGGCGAAGGCACCACCGTCAGCCTGTTTTTGCCACGGTTTGTGGGTGAAATGATTGTGGATGAACCGCTCAACCCGGCCTTGCTGCCCTTCGCCAACGAAGGCGAAACCGTACTGATCGTCGAAGACGACCCGGCCGTGCGGGTGCTGGTGAGTGCCGTGCTGAGTGAACTGGGCTATGCGTTTGTCGAAGCCGGCGACGCCGACAGCGCCATGCCGATCATCGAGTCCGGCCAACGCATCGACCTGTTGATCAGCGACGTTGGGCTGCCGGGCATGAATGGGCGGCAACTGGCGGAAATCGGGCGGCAGGTACGGCCGGATTTGAAGGTGTTGTTCATTACCGGGTATGCGGAACACGCAGCGGTTCGCGGGGGTTTTCTGGACCCTGGGATGCAGATGATCACCAAACCGTTCACCTTTGATTTGCTGACGGCGAAGGTGCGGGAGATGATCCGGGCGTAACGCACGCCCGGCAAAGTGCGGTAATTATTAATTGTCGGCAGGTTGGAATCGTCACGACGGTATTGGGTACGAAGGTTCATATCTCAGCGCGCGCGATGCTGCTGGGGTGAACCCGACGATTCCCTGAAGGCCGCCCAATTATGATTTCGTCCAGTCGTGTAATCCCCCTGCACCAGTTGCCTGTCAATTCCGGCCCGGTGCCCCTTTCGGCAAACCAACCAACGGTCTCGGAACCAGGGTCATCCTCGGCAAGCGATGCGAGGCCTGTCGACTCGCGGGCCGAGGGCGACAGTGAACTGGCCAGGCTGTATGGCAATACGCTGCTTCGAACAAACGGGATGTCCAGTCATGACCGGGGGCTGATGATCGACAACATCCCGCCAAGCTCCACGTTTGGCCAGTGGTGGGCGCAATTGGGGCGCGCCCTCCAGTCACCACAGGTGGCCGAGTGGATGAAGTCTGCGCATGTTGATAAATCCACGCTGACAATCACCCCAGGATCAAACCAGGTCTCGTTCAAGACCACGCGCAGTCTCACATCGAGCCCGTCCTTGCAGACCCGTGGTCCGCAAGACAAGGATTGGGCGAATGTCAGTGGGCCTGTGATGGCCGCAGGCCTGATCGTGGCCAACGGATACAGCTTTGCAAGCTTCAAGCCTCCGCTTTCCGAGAACAGCAACAGCGCCCCGTTATGGCTGGTCAAGCGCTTCTACAAGGAACTGGAGCAATCGCCCGCTGAAACCCACCAGCGCGCGAAACAGATACTGGCAGACGAAGCGTTCCATACACTGGATGAGCCTTACTTCGAAGGGTTGCATGAGTCTCGCAGCGAAGATGAACTCGCAACCCAGAAGACCGCACTGGCGTCTCTTTACGACAATCAAAACCTGGGCAATGAATTCAAGTACCTGGCGGATCAACAGGTAGAAAACGGGTATTGGGAGGGACGAATCCCGCAGTATCTGGAGCAGACTCTTTTAATAGCGCGTTCCGACAGCCCATACGCAAACGAATCAAGCCCCTGCCTGAAGCAAATCATCGACGACAACGGTTGGGATATTCCCACCCACCGCGAACAATTGGAAAACCTCTCAAAGTATCTGCTCAGGCCCGAGCCGAGTGCCCCCGAGCATGGCAATAACGGCGGCGCATTAGCCTGGCCCACACCACTGGATCACCAAAGTCGGCTGCAGTTGGAGGCCGATCTTCATTACGGCAAGTTCGGCGACATTGATGTGAGTGCCTTCAAGAACGTGCTGGAATACCTGATGCAGGGCAATACATTTTCCCAGTCCGAGCTGCGCAATCCGCAACAGTTGCTCAAGACGCTCATCGACTCGCCCAAGGGGCAGGCGTTGGGTCTTGCGATCCAGGCCAAGTTCGAAGCCCGGTCGGTCAAGGGCAGTGTCGAGGACTGGCTGTTGGCAGCCATGAATATGGACGGCTATGTCGGCTCCGGCCCCCAGCGCAGGCCAGTCACTGTCATCTCCGGTTTCGACCTGATGGACAAAGAGACGTGGGGCAAACCTGCACCGGTGATCTTCAAGCACATCGTCGACTTTCTGGTCAGGACTGGCGAGGCGTCATCCCCCGAAAAGGCATCGATTCTGGCCCACGTGTTGCTTTCGAATCGGGCACCCGAATATCTGGTCAAGGACATCCCGGACACTGTCGTTCCCGGCTCCCATAGCTGGGTCAGTTTTGTCACCGCCGTGGGGAGAATCGAGGCTAAAACGCCAGGCGCGACGGCAGGCATGAGTTACGGGCAAATCATGCTGCATGCCGACGTGGCACCGATCTCCCTCAAGGAGCGCCAAGTTGAATATGCCGCGCAGGAAAACGCGCTTAAACATTGGGGGATCATCAACGGCATGGCCTCTGACACCCCGGAGCGAATGACCAGAGTCCGCGAAGCGTTCAGTGCCCAAATCAGTGAGTTACAGAAAGCCTCCGAAGCTTACCGTACGCCGATGCCGGACCTGCAGCTCATGGCGTTGGCAGAGTTGAAAGAATGCCTGCCCCACATGACCGAGAGCCAGTTGCAGGAAAAGTGCATCACGCTCGTCCTGGGCGACACGGGCCGCCCTGGCAATTACGATTTCCCGGGACCCTATTCCGTCCTGGATCTGTATATGAAAGACCGATTATTTGATCTTCCCTCGATGGAATTGACCGAGATAGATGAAAGTAAAAGGTCCCCCAATCTAAATAAATGGGTCTCTTCATCGGCGGCGGTGGACATCGACGATGTACTGAAAAAAGCCAGCGGTCGCCCGCACATACTGCCTGCATTTAAAGAAGCACTCGGCGCCTATCTAGAAGGCATCGAGAACGCTACTCGCGCCCAGGTTAAACTTTTGATATCGCAGCTGCCCTATGAGGACCGGGAAAATCTGGAATATGGAAAAATTACGGTTGCCAAAGAGTTTGATGTTTTAAAAGACAACGTTGGCCGCGAAACGCGGACTCGGATGAAGCCAAACACTCTGGTAGTAAAAACCCAACTGAAAAATAGGCCAGTGACGACGTACGAGATTAATTTGCAAACGTCTAAAATCACCAAACGTGAGGACTTCAAGGATTTTGAGGTGGGGCGCCAACCCACCGACTCTACCTATATTTTCCGGGAGTTTGACGAAGTAAAAACACGGGATTACTCGGAGGGAGAGATTGATGAAAAAACAATCACCGGCGCGCACCTGAATAGTTTCAACAGCACACGCACCTCCTACATCGCTCAGGCGCTGTTGGATGACCTTGATATTAAAGGCTTGTACGAGCAAGCCTGGGGTTCGACCACACTTGATACCGAAGTCCCCGCGTATAAAAACGTCCAGGAGTTTTTACTTAATTTGATTCCTGGAAGATCAGCGATCAAGAATTTCATGGCCGGTAATTATGGTGAGGGCATTGTGGACCTGACCCTTGATGTGTTTGGTTTCGTCATGGGACTGGGCGCCGCAGCAAAGGCTACCAAGGCCCTGGCGGCCGGTGCCTCGGCACTGGCCAAGGCAGGCCGAGTGCTGAAGATCGTTGGACGGGCGGCCATCGGCGTCCTTAATCCGTTGGATGGCGCTGCCGATATCGCGCGCGGTATTGCAACGCTGGGAAAAACCGGATTCAACAAGGGCGAAAAATTTTTCAGAACCCTGGCGGGCTCCGCCGACAACTATGATCTCGTGAGAGCCAGCAAACGTTTCGACTCGTCCTCATTCGGCACATTCAAGCTTAACAATGAGTTTCTTGAAGGGCCCGCCATTCTGCAAAATGGCAAATGGCATCACTACAACCCGTTGACCAGGCAAGCCTATGGCCCGCCACTGAAGGACTTTCTACCCTCCGCACGCATAGATACCGAAGGCTTCGGAAAATGGGCTACCGCAGACGGTGCCACCAGGAAAGTGGATGAAGCCATTGTCACCAACTGGAAAAACACCATTAACGCTCATCGTCGAGGGCCTGACAAAGATGCGTTTGAACAGGGCTACTTGTCTGGAGACCCTCAGACCATCCCGGGCTTTTCCAATAAGATGAAAGCGGCAGATATCATGAAGTTGGCGGGCAATAAGAATCTCACCGCAGAGCAGGCAGGCATGCTCCTCAAAAAGTACGACGATGTCGCCTATGAGTTTGGCCGCAGTGGATCAGCCAGGTTTATCGACAACATCGAACCTCACTTCGGAAACGTCATACCCATGCCCCAAGTCGTGTACTTCAGCCAAACGGGGCAACTGTCTGACGGGCAATGTGCCGCACTTTCACGCGCCATGGCGACCGCCGTGGCGGAAGGAAAAGATCAGACGCTTCTCACGAACATGTTTACCGCCGCAGCCCTCCCAAAGGCCCCTGCCTCCAGAGAGTTCATCGCCAGGCTCAGCAAGCTTCAAACTCAGGTGGGGGCTCGAAGTGCGTTCCATGCCGGGCAGCCTACCCGGCAGCTTTCAATACAAAACATGGTTCAGGAACTGGCGGACGCCACGGCTTCAAAGTCAGTCATGATCGACACTCCAGGTCACGCCATGGCGGCGGGTGTAAAGGTGGATGGCACTCACCGAAGTTATTACTTTTATGACCCTAATCATGGCATTGCCAACTTCCAAAGCGCGGAGGATATGAAAAAGGGCCTGGAACGACTTTCGCGCGATAAAAAACTGAAGCCGCCCTATAAAACCCATAGCACCGACCCCAACAAGTTGGAGTTCAAGGTGTTTGATCATGATGACGCCTGGCAACAAAAAAATAGTGTGTTCAGTCCCGACGTTAAAAAACTGTATGACACACCCATCACGATCCCTGGGGTTGCCCCCCTTTCTCATGTGGAACTGAAAACCAAGTGGGAGTTACTGCATAAGGCTCCGGGCAATCAAGGCCTGCTATGTTATGACGCGTCTGTGCGTGTCGGCCAGGCGGAAAAAACCCTCTCGGATGACGTGTTCGAGGTGGTCAAAGCCAGCACAAAAGGCCAAGACGGCACAAACTACTCGCCGCGTTACCTGGAACTGATGGGAATCAAACCAGACGCGCTCAAAACCACATTCAGTCCCGCCGACATCACCGAATCCGGGCTGCTGAATTTCAAGCACGCCAATGAAGGCGGAGAGTTTGGTCACACCGTCTACATTCAAAAAACTGCCGACAATGAGCTGTACCTTTTCAACACCAACAGCCCGGACCTGGACGTGGCGATGGTCAGGGCAGGCAATCCGCCTGTCGTCAGCGGCGGAATGACCGTGTACCACCTTGGTAATGGAAAAGACAAAGGCCTGCAGAGCTTTCTGGACGGAATTGACGGAAAACCAGGTTGGCAGTTCGCTTACACGCCCGCCAGCACACTGAATACCAATGTGAAGAGCCTGAACGCCTGATCGTTTAACTTGGCGCCGCTGCCTTCATGCCAACAGGCGCTGAATATGCTCCTGCAACGTATCCAGATCAAACGGCTTGGCCAGGATCGGTGCGTTGCGGGTGATCGGGCTGTTGCAGTCAAGGATTTCCTGCGGGTAGCCACTGATAAAGATCACTTTCAATTCCGGTCGCAGCTTGATCGCCGGCTCGGCGATCTGCACCCCGGAAATCCCGCCGGGCAGGCGATAGTCCGTCACCATCAGGTCCAGGTGCGGCTTGGTGGCGAGGATTTCAAACGCCTGCTCACCGTCAATCGCCTTCAATACCCGGTACCCGAGGCCCGACAGGTACTCGCCCAACACAAACATAATCGACTCGTCATCTTCGACGATCAGTACCACATCTTGTGCATCTTCACTCATGGGAAGCCTTTGTCCGGTCAATTGCTGCTGATACGACCATAGGGTCACGCAGAGGTTGCGTCGGATTCGCGATTGATTTCATGCCTCTGCCCCCAACGGCAGGCAGACGCGGAACAAGGCGCCCTCGCCTATCCGGCTCTCGACCTCGATAGTACCCCCGTGGGCCGCGACAATCTGCTCGGAGATAAACAAACCCAGGCCCAGGCCCGCCACGGCATGGCTGGCGGACACCCGCTCGAACTGCTGGAAAATGCGCTTCTGGTTGTCTTCGCTGATGCCGATCCCGTGGTCACGCACCTCGACCCGCGCCTCGCCGTGTTCGGCATACACCCGCACTTCCACCGGGCTCTTGGCCCCGTAACGCAAGGCATTGGTCAGCAGGTTGGACACCACCTGCTCGATTCGAAACTCATCCCAGTTGCCCTCGACCGGCCCTTCTTCGACCCATTTCACCGAGGACTGGGCCGCCGCCACTTGCGGGGCAAAGTTCTCCAGCAGGTTGTGCACCAGTTGCGTCAGGTCAAAGCGCCCGGGGCGGATCGACAGCTTGCCGGTGCGGATGCGCGACACGTCGAGCATGTCTTCGATCAGGCGGATCAGGCTCTGGATCTGCCGCTCATCGCGGTCAACCATGGCGTGCATCTTGTCCAGGGTGAACGCCGCTGCGTTGTCCCGCGCCAGGTGCATCTTGCGCAACTGGGTTTCCAGGATCAGCCCGTTGAGGGGCGTGCGTACTTCATGGGCAACGATCGACATGAAGTCATCGCGCATGCGCACCGCCTGTTCAAGCTCAGCCTGGGTCGCCTGCAAGCGTGTCAACAAGGCTTCCTGTTCGCGACGGCTTTGCTCCAGGGCTTCCACCTGCTGCTTCATGGCCTTGCTCTGGCGGTACAGGTCGACGAACACATTGACCTTGCTCTTGACCGCGTGGATATCCAGCGGCTTGTGCAGGAAGTCCACGGCGCCACTTTCATAACCCTTGAACGCATAGTTGAGCTCACGCCCCGCTGCGCTGACAAACACAATGGGGATGTTCTTGGTCTTTTCGGTGCCGCGCATCAGCTCGGCCAGCTCGAAGCCGTTCATGCCGGGCATCTGCACGTCGAGAATGGCCATGGCGAACTCATGCTCGAGCAGCAGCGACAAGGCCTCGTCGGCGCTCAATGCCTTGTAGACCTGGCGGTCTTCGCGCTTGATCAGCGCTTCAAGGGCCAGCAGGTTTTCCGGCAGATCGTCGACGATCAGCAGTTTGGCCTGGACAGTACTTAACATGGGGAAGATTCCAGGGAAGCCAGCAAGGTGCCGATGCGGCTCAAGGGAAGAATATGGTCAGGTGTATGCAACGCCAGGGCGGCCCGTGGCATCACGGCAATCCGGGCCTCTGAAGGGTCCTGGACGATCGTGGTACCGCCGCACTGCTTGACGTGGGCCATGCCTCGGGCGCCGTCCTGGTTGGCGCCCGTCAGCAGGATCGCCATCAAACCCTTGCCATAGACATCGGCAGCCGACTCGAACAGATAGTCGATGGCGGGCCGGGAATGGTGCACGCGGTCTTCCTGGCTCAGTGACAGGCTGCGGTCGTGCTCCACCGACAGGTGATAACCGGGGCCGGCGAAATACAGGGTGCCAGGCTGGATCACTTCCTTGTCCCGCGCCTCCACGACCTTCATCGAGACACGCCGGTCGAACACTTCCGCCAGCTGGCTGCGGCGCTCGTCCGGGAGGTGCAGCACGGTAACGATTGGCAGGCCAAAGTTCGCCGGCAACTCACCAAAAATGCTCAGCAACGCCTCGACCCCGCCTGCAGACGCGCCAATCACAATGGCTTCGATCCCGGATACCGGGCTGGCAGTCGCTTGATTCATAATTTTCGGTAGATCCGTTCTTGCTTGACCAGCGGTTCGAACTGTTTGCTGTATCCCGAGAAATCCAGGGTTTCCTTGCTGCCCAGCACCAGGAAGCCGCGATGACACAGCGACTCATGAAACAATCCAAACGCTCTATCCTGCAGCTTTTTATTGAAATAAATCAGTACGTTACGACACGAAATTAATTGAGTTTCCGAGAATACGCTGTCGGTCGCCAGGCTGTGATCGGCAAAGGTCACGTTCTCCCGCAGGGTCTTGTCGAAAATCGCGTGATCGTAAGCCGCCGTGTAGTAATCGGCAAATGAACGTTGCCCGCCGGCCTGCTGGTAGTTGTGGGTATAGGCGCGGATATTCTCAAGGGAAAAAATCCCCTGCTTGGCTTTTTCCAGGGAGCGCGGATTGATATCCGTCGCGTAGATGATGGTGCGCTCCAGCAAGCCCTCCTCCCGCAGCAGGATGGCCATGGAATACACCTCTTCCCCGGTGCTGCAGCCGGCGATCCAGATCTTGATCGATGGGTAGGTCTTGAGCAGCGGCACCACTTCCTGGCGAATCGCCAAGAAGTGCGAGGGGTCGCGAAACATCTCGCTGACGGGAATGGTCAAGAACTGCAACAGCTGCATGAACGCCGCCGGGTCGTGCAGCACCCGCTCCTGCAAGGCCGAGATGGTATTGCAGTCGAACTGGCGCAAGGCGTGGGCCACGCGGCGCTTGACCGAGGCCCCGGAGTAGTCGCGAAAGTCATAGCTGTACTTGAGGTAAATCGCCTCAATCAACAAGCGCAGTTCAATATCGGCACTTCTTTCCAATTAAATCCGTTCCATCTTGGGTAGCCATACACGAATCAACGAAAACAACCGGTCCAGGTCGATGGGCTTGGCCAGGTAATCGTTGGAACCCGCGGCGAGGCAGCGTTCCTGATCGTCCTTCATGGCCTTGGCCGTCACCGCGATGATCGGCAGCTTGCGCCAGCGCGGGTCCTGGCGGATCAAGGCCGTGGCCTCGTAACCGTCCATCTCCGGCATCATCACGTCCATCAGCACCAGGTCGATATCGTCGACTTCATTGAGTTTCTCGATGGCCTCGCGGCCGTTACGGCCGATCACCACGATCGCGCCCTTGTGTTCCAGGGCGCTGGTCAGGGCAAAGATATTGCGCACATCGTCGTCCACCAACAGGATCTTGCGCCCCTCGAAGACCTTGTCGCGGCTGCGGGCGGTCCTGAGCATTGTCTGGCGTTCATGGGACAACTGGGATTCGACTTTGTGCAGAAAGAGTGTCACCTCGTCCAGCAAACGTTCAGGTGAGCGCGCGCCCTTGATGATGATCGAGCGCGAATACTTGCGCAGTTCGGCCTCTTCGTCGCGGGTCAGATTGCGTCCGGTGTAGACAATCACCGGCGGGAACGAGCAGATGTCCTCGGTGGACATGCGCTTGAGCAACTCGTTGCCGAGCATGTCCGGCAGCTTGAGGTCGATGATCATGCAGTCGTAGATGTTGGTGCGCAGCAGGTCCAGTGCCTCCTGGGCGAAGCCAACGGCGGTGATCTCAATGTCATCGTCGCCGATCAGGCGGGCAATGCTGTCGCGCTGCAGGTCGTCATCTTCCACCAGCAGCACACGCTTGACCTTCTGCGTCAGCTTGGCTTCCAGGCGCGCAAACACGTCCTTGAGCTCTTCGCGGGTGGTGGGCTTGACCGCATACCCGATGGCGCCCATGTGCATGGCGGCTTCGACGCGGTCTTCGACGGAAATCACATGCACCGGGATGTGCCGGGTCCCGGCATGTTCCTTCAGGCGCTGCAGCACGGTCAGGCCGGAATGGTCGGGCAGGCGCATGTCCAGCAGGATCGCGTCGGGAATGTACTGCTCGGCCAGGGCGTAGCCTTCGTCGGCACCATGGGCCACCAGGCAGTGGTAACCCAGCTCATGGGCCAGGTCGAAGAGGATCCGCGCAAAGTTCGGTTCATCTTCCACCACCAGGATGCAGCGGGTGGCGAACGGCGCCTTGTCGCGGTCATCAATGAAGCGCGGGATCAGCGCGGCCTCGGCCACCGGCATCGGCGACACCTTGATGGGTGCCGGTGCGGGGGCCGGAGTCACCACACGCGGCTGTTCCGGCAGCGGCGCGTCTTCATCACGCTCCACATAGTGCTCCGGTATCACCAGGGTAAAGATGCTGCCCTGGCCCGGCTCGCTGGTGACGCTGATGTAACCGCCCAGCAAGCTGGCCAGGTCACGGGAGATAGACAGGCCCAGGCCGGTGCCGCCATACCGGCGGTTGGTGGTGCCGTCGGCCTGGCGAAAGGCTTCGAAGATGCTTTCCTGCTGGTCCGGTGCAATCCCGATGCCCGAGTCGCGCACGGTGAAGGCAATGCCTTCACCTGGCTGGCGGGAGACCGTCAGGCTGACCTGGCCCTTCTCGGTGAACTTGACCGCGTTGGACAGCAGGTTCTTGAGGATCTGCTCCAGACGCTGGCGGTCGGTGTACAGCATGTGCGGCGAACCTTCCTGGACCTCCACCTGGAACCCCAGCTTGCGGTCGGCCGCCAGCGGTTCGAACATGCCGCGCAAACCATCCACCAGACGCGCAACACTGGTGTTCTCCGGACGCATCTCCAGCTTGCCGGCCTCGACTTTGGAGATGTCGAGGATGTCGTTGATCAGGTTAAGCAGATCGTTGCCGGCCGAGTAAATCGACTCGGCAAACTTGACCTGCTCGGCGCTGAGGTTTTCCTGGGGGTTCTCCGCCAGCAACTTGGCCAGGATCAACGAGCTGTTGAGCGGTGTGCGCAGCTCATGGGACATGTTGGCAAGGAACTCGGACTTGTACTTGCTGGAGCGCTGCAACTCGTCGGCGCGCTCTTCCAGCTCGATCTGTACCCGATTGAGCTGGACGTTCTTCTCGTCCATGGCGTCGCGCTGTTCGGCCAGGGTCTGGGTCTGTTCGGCCAGTTGCTCGTTGGTCTGCTCCAGCTCTGCCTGCTGGGTTTCCAGGTGGGCCTGGGATTCCTTGAGGATGCGCGACTGTTCTTCCAGCTCTTCGTTGGCGGTCTTGAGCTCTTCCTGCTGCACTTGCAGTTCTTCATTGAGCTGCTGGGTTTCAGCGAGTACTTCCTGCAAACGCTGGCGATAACGGGCGGCTTCGATGGAGGTGCCAATGTTGTCGGCAATCAGCTCCAGCAATTCCACGTCACGCTCGTCCAGCTCGCGCAAGAAGCCCAGCTCGATCACGCCGTTGACCCGGCCATCATCGCTGGTGGGCACCACCAGCACACTGCGGGTCGGGCCCTCGCCCAGACCGGAACTGACCTTGAAGTAGTCCACCGGCACATCGTCCAGGCGAATCAGGCGGTCCTGGCGGGCCGACTGGCCGACGATGCCTTCATCGTTGTAAATCGACTGTTCCTGCTGCTCTTGCTCACGGGAGAAACCATAGGTGGCCACCCGTGTGAGGCCGCCGTGCTCTTCACGCACGTACAGCGCCGCGACCGCCGAGCCCATGTATTGGGCAAAGAACTGCAACACGTTGCGACCCAGCATGTTCAGGCTCAGTTGGCCCAGCACCTGTTCGGCCAGTTCGGTCTGGCCGTTGCGCAGCCAGGCTTGCTGTTCAAGGCGCTTGGCAATCCTCTGTTGCGACTCGAGGTTTTCGCTGTAACTCGTTGATAGTTCTAGTAAGTTCTTTCTTCCGATATACGCCAGGATGCCGCTGAGCCCGAGCACAAACACCAGGTACAGGCTGACACTGATGATGGTGGTGCGAGTGACGTCTTCATTACGGGTGATGCGGAACTGTTGCTCCATCGCCACCGCCCGGTCGTATTCCTTGCGGATCTCATCCGTCAGGCTCTTGCCGCGCCCGGCTTTCACGGCCGAACGGTAATCGCCGTTCTGGCGCTGCATGTCAATCATCGACTGGGCGTAGGTGTTCCACGCCATTTGCAGCGACTCCAGGCGCTTGAGTCGGTCTACCTGCTCCGGGTTGTCCGCCACCAGCTCCTGCAGGTTGCGCAAGTCGGAAATGATCCGCGGCTTGGCCACTTCATACGGGTCGAGGAAGTGCTCGTCGCCGGTGATCAAAAAGCCGCGCATGCCGGTTTCCAGGTCAACCGTCAGCTTGGAGGTTTCGTTGAGGTTGTTGATCACCCGGTCGGTGTGCTCCACCCACTGGATCACCGACAGCAGGTAAGTGATCAGGCACACGAAAAACACCGCGCTGAGCACGCCGACGCCCAGCGGCAACGCCACGTTGCGGCCCAGCAGTTTACGGAAGCTTTTCTCATCGACTGACGACGCGGGAGTCATGGGCATGCCTTGGCCAAGTGCGGAAAAACGAGGAGTTTGCCCCAAAGTCGCGCCGCAACGCTATTTTTCTGCCGGAATTGGTCTAATTGACTGCGTAAGTCATTGAAAAATCGACGAGTGCCCGTGGTTTTTTACAGGTTGCAATTGACCGTGTTCCTCGCACACAACGGCGCCTGTAGCTGCGCCCTGTAGACACAGCACAATTTAGTAACACTGGAGGACATTCCTACACATACGCGGCACAATGTCTCCCCTGTTTCGGGAACTTGCCGAGATTGACGCAACTCATTAGAGGATGGTCTTTCAACCGATCAAGACCTGCACCCCTCAACTTCTCGGGAACCCTGACTATGTCCGCCGCAGCCTCCACCATCCTTGTCGTCGAAGACGATGCCATCGTGCGTATGCTGATCGTCGATGTCCTCGAAGAGCTGGAATTCCAGGTGCTTGAAGCGGCCGATGCCGAAGCGGCGCTGGGCATCATCGGCAATACCGCGCAGGTCATCGACCTGATGATGACCGATGTCGGCCTGCCCGACATGGACGGCAAGCAACTGGCCATCAAGGCCCGCGAATTGCGTCCAGCCCTGCCCATTCTGTTTGCCAGTGGCTATGCCGAAAACATCGACGTGCCAGCTGATATGCAGGTGATTGGCAAGCCGTTCTCGATCGATCAGTTGCGTGACAAGGTCAAATCGATGCTGGCCTGAATCCATCCCCTTCAATGCCGCCCTCTCGTGGCGGCATTTTCGCGCCCGTTGCAGGCCTGCAAACATTCCATGACGCCCCTCGCCAACCCACCCTGGGCTTTCGACTGAGCCGCAATCAACGGCTGAGGGATTAACGTGACGTTCGGCCAATAAAACGCGAAACTCCACGCCATCATCTCCCCAACCCCGGTACAGAGTTTAGGAAGGACGCAACAACATGATGACAAAACCGACGCGCCTGCTGTTGGCGAGCCTCTCGATTCTCATGAGCACCGGCGCCTGGGCCGATTTCACCGCCACGCCGAGTGAAGCCCGGGCCATCGCCAAGGAAGCCTACCTGTATGGCTTCCCCGTGGTGGAGATGTACAAGACCCTCTACAGCCAGGCCGTCGACAAGACCGGGCCGAATTTCAAGGCGCCGTTCAACCATATCGGTAACACCGCGCAGGCGATAACCCCCAAGGACACTGCGATCCCCACGCCCAACCCGGACACCCCCAACTCGTTTGTCTGGCTGGACCTGCGGGCCGAACCGGTGGTGCTGACCCTGCCGAAGATCGAAGACAACCGCTACTACGCCGTGCAGTTGATCGACCTTTATACGCAGAACTTCGGCTACCTGGGCACCCGCAGCACCGGCAACAACGGTGGCCACTACATGGTTGCCGGCCCTGGCTGGAAAGGCCAGCAACCGACCAATATCGACCGGGTGGTGTACAGCGAAAGCAACATCGCCTACGCCCTGTACCGCACGCAATTGTTCGATGAGAAGGACCTGGGCAAGGTCAAGCAGATCCAGGGCGGCTACAAGGTCCAGACCCTGAGCAACTATGTAAACCAGCCCAAACCGGTCAAGCCGCCGAAAATTGCCTGGCCCAAGCCCACGCCGACCATGAGCGACAGCGTGCACCTGTTCCGCTACCTGAACTTCATGTTGGCCTACGCCGCACCACAGGACAGTGAAAAGGACCTGTTGGCACGGTTTGCGAAAATTGGCGTCGAGGCCGGTAAACCGTTCGACCTCAAGGCACTGACCGTTGAGCAACGCAAAGCCCTGGATGACGGCATCGCCGACGGCAAGGCCGAGTACGCAGCCTTCAAGAAAGACAAGATCGACACCCACCAGGTAACCAGTGGTGACCTGTTCGGCAACCGCGACCATCTGCAAAACAATTACCTGTACCGCTACGCCGGCGCCAACGTGCACCTGTTCGGCAACTCCGGCGATGAAACCGCCTACCTGCGTTACTCCGTGGACAGTGAAGGCAAACCCGCCAACGGCGCCCGTCACAGCTACACCCTGCACTTCGCCAAGGACCAGTTGCCACCGGCCGGCGCCTTCTGGTCACTGACCATGTACAACGCCAAGACCAACCTGCTGACGCCCAACCTGAAGAAGCGCTACCTGCTCACCTCGGGGATGATGCCCAACTTCAAGCTTGATGCCGACGGCGGCCTGACGCTGCTGGTGGCGCACCACGAGCCGCCGAAAGCCGAACAGAGCAACTGGCTGCCGGCACCTCCCGGCCCGTTCTACGCCCTGTTGCGCATTTACCTGCCCAAGCCTGAAGTGGGTAACGGTCAATGGAAACAGCCCCCACTGACACCGATCAAGTAGGTTCTTATCAGCTGATGCCGGCGCGGGTGGATTTGCACGCGCCGGGCCCCTCCTCGCTTCCGCCGGCAAATTGGCCAATAGCTATCACTGCACCGAGGACAG
The DNA here is from genome assembly GCF_036346535.1 of Pseudomonas sp. Z18(2022). Taxonomy (NCBI): domain Bacteria; kingdom Pseudomonadati; phylum Pseudomonadota; class Gammaproteobacteria; order Pseudomonadales; family Pseudomonadaceae; genus Pseudomonas; species Pseudomonas sp. Z18(2022). The sequence continues at coordinate 70,663 of NZ_JAOTOA010000023.1, read as the reverse complement.
ATTCACCGCAAACAGGTAATGTGCGCGCCATCGCATCACCCGCCAGGAGGGTGATGCCGTTGTTCATGGAGTTGCACCGCACATGAGTTGCTGGAACATCCTCGGCCTGCCTTCTGATGCCGATACCCGCACGATCAAACGCCAATACGCCACCCTGCTGAAGAAAACCCGCCCGGATGATGATCCTGAGGGTTTCCAACGCCTGCGAGAGGCCTATGAAGAGGCGTTGAACTGGAGCGAATGGCAGCAGGAACCGGATCAGACAGCGGTCCTGGAGCACGTGCCCACGACCGTCGCAGCCCAGACCCTGCAACAGCAGTATCAGCAAGCCCTGGCAACCGGCAGCGGGCTGGCGTTTGAAGTCACCCTGCTGCAACGCATCGTCGACACCCAGGATGTCAGCCTTGACGACCGCCAATGGGCCTTTGAAACCTTCCACTGGCTGAGCGCCTGGCAACGCCTGGAACTGCCCGGCGTGCTGATCGAAGCCCTGGAAATGCACAGCAAGGCGGCCCTGCAGAAATCCTTGCGCCTGCCTCTGGAACAGCAGGATGAAGCCGGGTTCCTGGCCGCCTATGCGGCGCGCCTGCGTGAACCCTGGATTGACAAGACACCCCATGCGCAGTGGTTCAACACGTGGCTGGCCAAGCTGCTGCTGGACACTCGCTACTGGTCCCCGACCGTGTTTGAAACCGTATGCGCCGGCCAGGGCTGGCACGGCGGCAGCGATCATGCATGCCCGCCCGGCGACTGGCCGCAGCTGTTGCGGCGCCAGCAAAGCCCGCAGTTTATCGCCCGCCAACGGGAGCTGGCCGCCGAACCTCCCGGCACCCCGCAACAACGCGCCGCGCGCCTGCTGCTGGCGCCCATGACCCTGGGCCAGCGCCGCGCCTTCGCCCAACGCCTGAGCACAGACGACTGGGCCGCCTGCCAACGCCTCAGCGCCGATATCTATGCCGACCACCCCACAGTGGCCGCCTCGATGCCCGGCGGTACACCCTACTTCTGGCAAGGCTGGGAGCGGACATTCGACAGTTGGCCACTGGTGCTGGCGACTGTCCTGGGCTGCATGGTGGGCGCCATGATCCATGCCGATTCCCTGGCCGGCAACCTGCTGCAAACCCTTGGCGTCGGCCTGTTGTGGTCGATCCCCATAGTGATGGGCGGCTTCGTGGGGTGGCATGTATGGCGCCCACTGGCTCACCAGTATCGCGTGCTGGATGAGCGCCTGGGCGCCCGGCTTCCGATGTGGTTGAGCCCGACGCGCTTGCCGCTGCTGCCCCTGCGCGACCTGTTGCCGGGCGCGGTGATGATGGCGGCGGTCGGTTACAAAATCGGCCCGGCAGCCAGCGTGGTGCTGCTGCTCGTACTGGCGGCCATCGGCCTGCTCAAGCGGCACACCCGGAAGACCTACACCCCGTGGACGGCCGGCAACAGCCAATGGCCGACCAGCATGATCGCCTTGTGCATCGCCGGGTGCGTGGTGCTGTATGGCGGATTGAAAATGCTCGACGGCCGGCATCAGGTCAATCGCAACCAGGGCTTGCAGCAATGGACCGAACGCCTTTGCAGCCGCCTGCCGGCCACGGCCCAGGAATGCCAGGCACCCGCCACCGAAGCACAATGGTATGGCCAGGAGGCAAAACGATGAATCCGAAATGGTTGGTGCCCATCGGCCTGACATTGGGCCTGGGTTTGATGGGCCTGGCCGGCGCCAGTAAGCAGGTGGCACAAGTGCAACTGTGGCTGGACAAGCGCGATGGCCCCGAAACCGCCAAGGCCAGCGCCCTGGCGCCGATCATCGACTGCATGAACCGTGTCGACCGGGACTGGCGTCTTTTCTACTACGGCTACACCCATCAGCAATGGTACAGGCCGTCCATCTTCGACGAGCAGACTTACGATTCCCTCGTGCAGATGGACCGGATCCTCAAAGAGTACGGCGATCACGACGAAGCCCAGGGCCGGGACTTGCAAAACGATATCTGCGCCCAGCGCGTCACCGGCAAGCTTGAGCGCCTGGAACCCGACAGCCCGTTGATCAACGCTGCCGGGCGCTACGTGATGGCGTTGCAGAACGTCACGCCGCTGACCAACTCGTTCGACTTCTACCAGCGGTACGGCCAGTCGCGCTTTCAACCACCAGAGGGCCAGGTGGCACAGGCCATGGTCATCAAGGGCGACGCGTATATGGCCGCCTCCACCGAGCTGCGCAAGCGCCTGGAGCGCGAGGATGTGCGCCTGCGTCCCGGGCAACTGGCGCTGCTGCAGGCGCGCTTTGGCCAGGACATCAATTGGCACCTGCTCAACTACATGATTGCCGCACGCACGGCCGTGGACGAGTTGGAGCAAGGGGCGTACCTGGCCACCCTCACGCCGCAGACCCTCGCGCCGTTGATCGACGCGGTGCAACAGGCGAGCGCCCAGGGCAAGGACTATGTACGCCTGCACCCCGGCAAGCCGCGGGACGAGTTTGCCCACTATCTCTGGCACACCATCACGCCGGCGGCGGACGCCTACCTGCAAGCCTTGCAAACCCTGCAACAGCATTGGCGCGAGCATGGGACGCCGCAGCAACTGAGTGACGATTTTGCCCTCGTCACCCACCGCTACGACGTGTTGCTCAGCTTCTACAACAAACCGGCCCGCAGCACCTTTTGAGGCCTGGCCCTTTTTAAGCTTGAGGTACGACTGAGGCAGGTTCGAAGCCAAACTGAAGGCAACCACTGCCCCGATTAACAGTCTTTGACACTTTTCCGACAAAGCTCACAAAGACCCGTGGACGGCCCGCCCCTAGCATTCGAGCATCCAAACCACCCCCCGGGTGCTCATCATGTTCCGTACATTGCGCAGTATCCCGCTGCTGGGTTGCCTGCTAAGCAGCCTCGGCTGCCACGGCCAACCGCCTGCCCCGCCGCCGATCCCCAAGGGCGACTACAGCGCAATCATCCGTTACCTGCAAAAACGCATTCCCGTGGAGATGGCCCGGCAAAATATCGCCGGCTTGTCCATCGCCCTGGTCAACGGCCAGGAGCTGATCTGGGCCCACGGGTTCGGCGTTGCCGACAAGGCCCTGGGCAAACCGGTCACGCCCAACACCGCGTTCCGCGCCGGCGCCCTCTCCAAGCTGCTCACCGCCACCGCTGCCCTGCAACTGGTGGAGCAACAGCGCCTGGCCCTCGACGCGCCAATCCAGGACACCCTGCGGGAATTCTACGTACGCTCGCGCTTTCATTCCGACCAGGCCGCCGCCGACCGCGACATCACCCTGCGCCGCCTGCTCAGCCACCAGTCCGGCTTGCCCAGCGAACACCTGCGGGACGTGAACAACACCTTCGCCATGGGACAGATGCCGATGCGCGTTTCCGGCGTATGGCTGAGCACCCCACCGGGCACCCAGGTGGCCTATTCCAACCTTGGCTACGCCCTGGCCGGCGCCGTCATCGAGCGCAGCAGCGGGCAGGATTTCGAGACCCGCCTGCAAAGCAGCCTGCTCAAGCCCCTGGAGATGAACCAGTCCAGCTTCATCGGCACCGGCGCGCAACCGGGCTTCCGCGCCCGGGGTTATGAAGACGGCACCGCCAGCCCCGACGCCCAGGTACGCGACCTCGCTGCCGCCGGCTTGTGGGCCAGCCCCAAAGACCTCAGCCACTACGTGCAAATGCTCTTCGCCCGGGGCCTCTATAAAGGCAAACAGGTACTGGGCAGCCCGTCGATCGATGAAATGTTCACCCAGCAAAACACCGGCAACGCCCTGGACTTCGACTGCCAGATGGGCCTGGGGTGGTTTCTCGCGCCCTGTGGTGACGAGCCGGTCGGCCCCGGCATTCGCACCTTCCAGCACAGCGGTGGCGGGGATGATTTCGCAGCGCAATTGACGATGCTCCCGGACCAGCAACTGGCCGTGATCGTGATGGCCAACGACAGCAACGCCGAAGAGATGGTGGTGTCCCTGACCACCGACACCCTGCGCCTGATGCTTCAGGCCCAGACCGGCGACCCGGTGTGTGCCGACAACTGCCAGGAGCCCGCCCACGGCCTGAAGATCCGCCAGGTGCCCGCCGCCATCGACCGCAAGCGCCTGGCCGGTTTCTACGCCACGGCCTGGGGCGTTTTCCGCATCAAAGACGACAACGGCAAGCTGTATGGCGAGCTGGCCGACACCCGCTTCGAACTGTTGCGCGACGGCCATGGCTGGCTGCGGGCGCAGCAGAAATTCCTCGGCTTCTGGCTCAAGGACCTGGGCGAACTGGGCCGCGTGCAACTGGATGTCGTGACGGTGCAAGGCCGCCAGATGCTCACCGCCCGCAGCCACGGCCAGCGCGTGCCCGTAGGCGAGCGCATCGAACAGACGCCATTGACCACCGCCTGGGCCGACACCATCGGCACCTATCAGGTGCTCAACACCCATGAAGCCGACGCACCGCTGAGCGGCATCAGCGTACGCCTGGAAAACGGCTTCCTGGTGATCCGCGGCCAACTGCACGACCAGCCCCTCACCGACTACATCCTGCTGCCCGTGGACAACGCCCACGCGGTGCTTGCCGGCAACGGCTATGGCCTGGGCGACACCGTGAGCCGCCAGGTCAACGGCCTGAGCGCCTCCGGCTACCACTTCAAACGTACCGATTCTCCCCACAACCCATTGAGTCTGTGACCTCACATGAAGACCCTCCTGCGTTCAAAACACCTGTGCCTGTCCCTGACGTCGCTGTGCCTGCTGGCCAGCGCCGACACCCTGCTGGCCGACGACTGGGAATACACCCTCAAGGCCGGCGTGGCCAACCTGCCCCGCTACAGCGGCAGCGACGAGCGGGTGACCGCGCCGGTGCTGGGGGCGGCCATCGTCAGCCCATGGGGGATTTTCCTCGACACCGACAAGGGCCTGGGCTGGGGGTATGACGGTGGTGGCGCGAGCTTCAGCGCCTACGTCGGCGCCAGCGGCTCACGCAAGGACGAAAGCAAAAGCGGGCGCCCGGGCTCGAAGAAGCTCAAGGGCATGGGCGAGATCAAGAGCCGCGCCCAGGTGGGCGTGAGTGGCAGCTATAACCTGGGCGGCGTGATAATCGGCGCAACCCTGGAACATGCGCTGGAAGAGGATGACCACAAGGATTCGGGCAAGGCCTTCACCCACCTGGAACTGAGCCTGGGCACCAACCTGTATGACGGCGACTACGGTTCGCTGGACGCCAGCCTCAGCAGCCACTTTGGTGACAGCAACTACATGCAGACCTGGTACGGCGTCACCACCGGGCAGGCCGCGCAGAGTCGCTTCAAAGCCTACAAGGCCAGCGGCGGCAATATCAGCAACGGGATGAATTTGGTGTGGAGCCTGCCGATCAGCGAGCACACCAAGTTCTCGACCTTGCTGGATGTGCAGTACCTGGCCGACAAGGCCGGGCAGAGCCCGATTGTGGAGCGACGCTTGCAGACCTCGGTGATGGGGATGGTCGAGTACACCTTCTAATTGGGTAACCCAATCAAAAATGTGGGAGCTGGCTTGCCTGCGATGCAGGCACCTCGGTCTTTCAGTGAGACACAGGTGATGCTATCGCAGGCAAGCCAGCTCCCACATCTGATCTCCATCGTTCCTCGCTCGTTACTCGATATACGCCCACGTCATCCGGAACGACGCCCCGCCCCATTCCGAATCCAGCACTTCAACCTGCCCGCCGTGCCACTGGCACACCCGCTGCACCAGCGCCAGGCCAAGGCCGAAGCCACCGGTGCGGCGGTCGCGGCTGGAATCCAGGCGCAGGAACGGTTCGAAAATCTTCGACCGCCCCTCCACCGGCACCCCGGGGCCGTCGTCATTCACCCGAACTTCATAGCCGGCACCAAACTTCACCAGCGACACCTCCACGCGCCGGTCGGCGTAGCGAATCGCGTTGCGCAACAGGTTGATCACCGCCCGTGCCATAAAACGCGGCTCGATGCGGATGTAGTCGACTTCACAGGTGCGCAGCAGCAACTGCACCCCTTCCGCCTCGGCCTCCAGGGCCACGCTGCCGATCACGCTGTCGAGCCAGCTGTGGGCCTCGATGCTTTCCCGGGTGATCTGCGTGGCGCCGCGTTCCAGGCTGGCGTAGGTCAACAGTTCGGAGACCATTTCTTCCAGCTCGCCAAGGTCGGCGTACATGTCGGCGATCAGTGGGCCGCTTTGGCGCAGGTCGGCCTGTTGCTTGAGCTGGTCCAGCTCAAACGACAGTCGCGCAATCGGCGTGCGCAGTTCATGGGAGACCGCGTTGGTCAGCTCGCGCTGGTTGGCGATCAGGCTTTCGATGCGTTCGGCCATCTGGTTGAAGTGCCCTGCCAGCTCGCGCACCGTGGAGCGGCGCGGCAGCAGGATGCGCGAGCCGAGGTCGTTGTCGCCGAAACGCTGGGCCGCCAGGCGGATGTGCTCCAGGTCACGCCAATGGGGGCGTACCCAGAAATACAAGACGATTGCCAGGCACAGGCCCAGGAAGCCATACGCCCACATGTACAGCCACTTGGGCTCTTCCGGCAGCTTGATTTCGAGCATCTGCGGGCCGCCATCAATGTCCACCAGGAACTCCATGAAGTCCCCGCGCACCAACAATTGCCCAGCGGCCAGCAGCTGTTTTTCACGCTCGGTCATCGCCAACTGGTCACGCTGTACCAGCTTCAGCCGCAGCCCATAGTGCGGCTGCAACTCGGCCAGGCGTGCGGCCCGCGCTTCGCCCGTCACCGGCCGCAACTGCTCCACCAGCCCATAGGCCGGGCCGCGCAAGGCTTCGCGGTTGTAAGTTTCGTTGGCCTCCGGCAGCAGCTCATCGAAGGTGTAGTTCACCAGCCAGATCGCACCCGCCAAGCCAATGGCCAGGATGATATACAGACGCAGAAACAGCCGTAACATCTAGACCTCCCACGCAAACGGGTTGAACAGGTAGCCCTTGCCCCAGATGGTCTTGATGCACACCGGCTCGCGAGGGTTGTCATTGAGCTTGCCGCGCAGCTTGCTGATGTACACGTCGACACTGCGGTTGAGACCGTCGAAGGCGATCCCGCGCATGCGGTTGAGGATGTCATCACGGGAGAGGATCTTCCCGGCGGCGCTGGCCAGCAACCACAGCAGTTCGAATTCCATGGTGGTGAGGTCGATCTTCTCGCCGCCCAGGCTGACCACCCGGCAACTGCGGTCGATGGCCAGCCGGCCGAACTCAAGGGAGCCGCGCACCGTGGCTTCCGGGGTCTGGCGGCGTTGCAGGGCGCGCAGGCGGGCCAGCAGCACCGGCGGCTTGATCGGTTTGATCACGTAGTCGTCGGCGCCGGACTCCAGGCCCAGAATGTGGTCCAGGTCGTCTTCCTTGGCGGTCAGGATCACGATCGGCGTGTCGGACACATTGCGGATTTCGCGGCACACATGCAGGCCGCTTTGGCCGGGCAGCATCAGGTCGAGCACGACGATCTTGGGCTTGAACTCCAGGAAGGCCGCCAGCGCCAGGTCACCCCGGTGCACGGCCAGTACCTCGAAGCCATGCTGGGACAGGAAATGGGCGATCAGCCCTGCCAGCTTCTGATCGTCCTCCACGAGCAAGACCTTGCCGAGACCCAAGTTATCCATAAATTTCCAGTACGCGCGCGGATTGAAGTGTGCGCATTATAGGTGGCAAGCAGGCAGACTAAAGCAGCTGGCCATCATTGGCCGACGAAGCTTCATGCTTTTAAGAGTTTTTAACAAATAGCCTGCAATCTTTAACGCCATCACAGGGAGTTGTATGCGCAAGGATTACCTGGCGTTCTTCATTTCGTTGTTCCTGTCACGCCTGGCCGACCAGATTCTGTTGTTCATCGTGCCATTGATCGTGTTCCAGACTACCAACAGTGTGTCCTGGGCCGGCCTGGCATTTTTTGTCGAATCTCTGCCGCGTTACCTGGCGTTCCCGGTGTGTGGGGCATTGTGCGACAAGTATCCTGCCGTGCGCATCCTGCATATCAGCCAGGTTTACCGGGCGCTGGCCTGTGTGGCGGCGGTGCTGCTGTACGGGATGTTCGACGGAATCTACTGGATCGTGATGCTTTCAGCGCTGTGCGGGGTGTTGACCACCCAGGGCATCATGGCTCGGGAAGTGCTGCTGCCGCATATCTTCAAGCACTACAGCTATGCCAAGACCTTGTCCTATTCGCAGATCGCCGACCAGACCGGTTTGGTACTGGGGCCGCTGGTGGCAGCATTGATGCTGGGCGTATGGGCCTGGCACTGGGTGGTATTGGGGGTTGCCGGGCTGTTTTTGCTGGCGGACCTGGCAATGCGCATCTGGCAACGCAACACCACGGTCAACCTGGAGACTTTCGAGCAACACAACGACATCTGGCTGCAGCCGCTGCGTATCGCCTTCGGGCATATCCGCGCGTTGCCGGAGCTGAAAAAAATCATCGCCCTGGCGGTGGGCGTAAACCTGATTATCGGCGTCACCCTCGCCACCTCGGCGGCGCTGGTAATTGGCCAATATGCAGCCGGCAAGGACACTTACGCCGGGCTGCAGGCGGCGGGTGCGGTGGTGACCATTGCCATCCTGTTCTACCTGGCGCGCGCATCCCTGCCGCTGAAGGTGCTGGGCGGCTTGTCGTATTCGATGATTGCCGTGGGCGCGCTGATCACCGCCATCAGCCCGAATATATGGGCTTATACGGTGGGTTTCCTGCTGGTGACCGGTTTCGACAAGATGTTCAACGTGTACATCCGCAGCACCCGCCAGCGGGTGATTCCGGTCCAGGATTTTGGCAAGACGGTGGGTGTGCTGACCTTGCTCAACAACCTCTCGCAGCCATTGGCCGGGTTGCTGATTGCACTGCTGGCGGCGCCGCTGGGGACGCAGACGGTGATCCTGCTGCTGGCCGGGATCACCGCGCTGATCGGTGTAGCGGTCGCGTCAGGCTGGCACGCCACTGTGAAAGCGGAACTCGACGTCGGGTGACTCGATCAACTCCTGCTCGGCGGCGCGCACCCGGTCGATGACCTGGGCAATGTCCTTGGCGTCGCCGTACTGGTAAGCCAGTTTCAGGTAACCCTGGAAGTGCCGGGCCTCGCTTTTCAACAGGCCAAAGTAGAACTTGCCGAGTTCTTCGTCCAAATGCGGCACCAGCGCTTCGAAACGCTCGCAACTGCGGGCTTCGATAAACGCGCCGACCACCAGCGTATCCACCAGTTTTACCGGCTCATGGCTGCGCACCACTTTGCGCAAACCCGAGGCATAACGGCCGGCGGACAACTGGCGCAGCTCGATCTTGCGCTTCTTCATCAGGCGCATGACTTGCTCATGGTGCACCAGCTCTTCCCGGGCCAGGCGCGACATCAGGTTGATCAGGTCGACGTGGGAATGGTACTTGGCGATCAGGCTCAAGGCGGTGCTGGCGGCCTTGAATTCACAGTTCTTGTGGTCGATCAGCAGGGTTTCCTGGTCGGCCAACGCGGCCTGTACCCAGCCGTCGGGGGTGCGGCAACCGAGGAATTCGTGGATTTCTGGCAGGTTCATCGGGCTCACGGGCAAAGATTCACAAAAGGGCCGCGATTATACCGACCGCGCCGCAGACCACCAGCCACCGGGCTTGATGTGCATCAACATGACGTGTGCCGGGCAGCAACTATAGTTGTTCAACGCCCGCCCTTTTTTGGAGAACCCGACCATGCAAGCTATCCGCAGCATCCTGGTGGTGATCGAGCCCGAGCATTCGGAAAGCCTGGCCCTCAAGCGCGCCAAGCTGATTGCCGGGGTGACAGGGGCGCACCTGCATCTGTTGGTGTGCGACAAGAAGCACGAGCATTCGGCGATGTTGAGCCTGCTCAAGGCCGGGTTGCAGGAGGATGGCTACAGCGTCACCACCGAACAGGCGTGGAATGACAGCCTGCATGAAACCATCATCGACGTGCAGCAGGCAGAGGGTTGTGGGTTGGTGGTGAAACAGCATTTCGCCGACAGCCCGTTGAAAAAGGCGCTGTTGACGCCTGCCGACTGGAAGCTGATGCGTTACTGCCCTGCTCCCGTTCTGTTGGTGAAAACCTCCAAGCCGTGGGCTGGCGGGGTGATTTTGGCGGCCATCGATGTGGGGAATTCCGATGCCGAGCACCAGGCGCTGCATAATTCGATCATTGATCACGGGTTTGATATCGCCAGCCTGGCCAAGGCGCAGTTGCATGTGATCAGTGCGCATCCTTCGCCGATGCTGTCGGCGGCGGATCCGGTGTTTCAGCTCAAGGAGACGATCGAGGCGCGCTATCGGGAGCAGTGCAAGGCGTTTCAGGCGGAGTTTGATATTGATGACACCCACCTGCATATCGAGGAAGGGCCGGCGGATGTGTTGATTCCTCATGCGGCGCATAAGTGGCAGGCGGCGGTGACCATTATCGGTACCGTGGCGCGTACGGGGATTTCGGGGGCGTTGATCGGGAATACGGCGGAGGTGGTGCTGGATGCGGTGGACAGTGATGTGTTGGTGCTTAAGCCGCAGGAGTTGATGGATCACTTGGAAGAGCTGGCTAATGGGTGATGCCTGGTATGGGGGGCATATCCGTTATTTAGGTAACGGCTAGTATTGGTTCCGCTCTTACAGCGGCTCACTTTTGAAAAGCGCAAAAGTAAGCAAAACGCTCTTGCCCCACCACTCGGCACCTCGCTAATGCTCGGTGTGCCCGCACTCCGGCAGCACGAAGCGGGCCGCCGCGACGGGGCGTCCCTGCCCCGTCGCGGCTAAACCGGCGTCCTGCCGGTTTACCCGCTCCGTAATACCTGCGTTCGGCCAGCGTGGTTTAACGGGGCGCCTAAGATCAAGATCAAAAGCAACAGCACAGCGGCCTACAGGCCGGCTTGAGTGTGGTGAAGCAAAGGCAACATCAAAATCTACAGCGAGCACGGTCAAAAATGTGGGAGCTGGCTTGCCTGCGATGGCATCGCCTCGGTGTATCTGATGCACCGAGTCGCCTGCATCGCCGGCAAGCCAGCTCCTACAGAAAAGCGGCTTTTGCCTTTGCTTCACCACACTCAGGTCGGCTTTCAGGCCGCCGTGCTGTTGATCTTGATCTTGCTTTTGATCTGACTGCCCCATTCAGCCCGAGGCCGAACGCAGGGATTGAGGAGCGGGTAAACCGGCAGGACGCCGGTTTAGCCGCGACGGGGCAGGGACGCCCCGTCGCGGCGGCCCGCGGAGCAATCCCGGAGTGAGGGACCACCGAGCCTAGGCGAGGTGCCGACAGGCGGGGCAGAGCGTTTTGGTTACTTTTGCGCTTTTCAAAAGTGACCCGCTGTAAGAGCGGAACCATAAGCGGCCGTTACCTAAACAACGGATATGTACTCAATCACAGAGCATCCCTGAGAAACCCCGGCGCGATATACCGCTGATAATGCGCCTCAGACAAAATAAAAAACTCCCGATCAATCGCATCACGCAACTCAGGCAACCCCCACTCCCGAAACTCCGGCATCAACACCATCCCGTAAGCCTCAAGATTGCTGATCACCCGAGCCCCCCGGGCAATCAACTGATAGGCCCAGCAGTACTCCGACTGATGCGGCACAAACCGAATCTTGCGCTGCTCAAGCTGCCCCCGAAGCATTTTCGGATCAAACACCTCAAGCTTCCCCGCCATCACCTGCACCAACAACTGCTCAAGCCTGAGCCAAACCGCCCGTTTTTCCTCCTCGTTATACCCGTTCCACTGAATCACCTCATGGTGAAACCGCTTGCAACCCCGGCACACGAGATCGCCGTAAACCGTGGAGCACAGGCCTACGCAGGGGGTCTTGATGGTCTGGTTGGACATGGTCGACAACGCACAAATCAGCGAAACAGTTGCACATGTTAGCCCTTTGTCTAAGGTTGATCACCCTGCAAACTTGGCAAGGCAACTTACGTTCAGACATTTTTTACCGTAGAATCATCCGGCCTTGTAAGGCGCCAATAATCCGTTGGAAGCTGTTTTCAAAGCGTCACGAGCACAGTCGTTCCTAAAGAACGGTGTTGGCGATGGTTATTTACCCGGTAAATAGCCAGCGCCAACCCTCATCAGCTCCGTTCTGCAGGCGTAAAACTTTGAAAGCAGCTTCTGTGAGGATTGCCGGCAGCGCTGGCTCTACGGCCCAAAAAGCCCCCGAGCGCATGCGTGCCGTGCATTTCTGGATGAGCGTCCCGTGGGACCACTGATGAGGGTAATAACTGTGCTTGAAGCCTACCGCAAACATATCGAAGAGCGTGCAGCCCTGGGTATCGTTCCCCAGCCGCTTAATGCCGAACAAACCGCAGGCCTGGTCGAGCTGCTGAAAAATCCCCCGGCTGGCGAAGAAGAATTCCTCGTTGACCTGATCACCAACCGCATTCCACCAGGCGTTGACGAAGCTGCCTACGTCAAGGCCGGTTTCCTGTCTGCCCTGGCCAAGGGCGAAGCCACTTCTCCCCTGATCGACAAGAAACGCGCTGTTGAACTGCTCGGCACCATGCAAGGCGGCTACAACATCGTGACCCTGGTCGAGCTGCTGGACGACGCCACCCTGGCTCCCGTCGCTGCCACCCAACTCAAGCACACCCTGCTGATGTTCGACGCGTTCCACGACGTCGCCGAAAAAGCCAAGAACGGCAACGAACACGCCAAAGCCGTGATCCAGTCCTGGGCCGACGGCGAGTGGTTCAAGAACCGCCCGACCCTGGCCGACAAGATCAGCCTGCGCGTATTCAAGGTAACTGGCGAAACCAACACCGACGACCTGTCCCCTGCCCCGGACGCCTGGTCCCGTCCTGACATCCCGCTGCACGCCCTGGCCATGCTGAAAATGGCCCGTGAAGGCATCGTGCCGGATGAGCAAGGCAAGACCGGCCCGATGAAGCAGATCGAAGAAATGCGCGGCCAAGGCTTCCCGATCGCCTACGTCGGTGACGTGGTCGGTACCGGTTCGTCGCGTAAATCGGCTACCAACTCGGTGCTGTGGTTCTTCGGCGACGACGTTCCTTACGTGCCGAACAAGCGCGCTGGCGGCTTCTGCTTCGGCAGCAAGATCGCCCCAATCTTCTACAACACCATGGAAGATGCCGGCGCACTGCCAATCGAGTTCGACGTCACCAACATGAACATGGGCGACGTGATCGACCTGTACCCGCATGCTGGCAAAGTCACCAAGCACAACAGCGATGAAGTCCTGACCACCTTCGAAATGAAGACCCCGGTCCTGTTGGACGAAGTCCGTGCCGGCGGTCGTATCCCGCTGATCATCGGCCGTGGCCTGACCGAGAAGGCTCGCGTTGAGCTGGGTCTGCCACCTTCGACCCTGTTCAAACTGCCGGAAGCTCCGGCCGAAAGCGACAAGGGCTACACACTGGCGCAGAAAATGGTCGGCAAGGCGTGCGGCGTGGCTGGCGTTCGTCCAGGCACCTACTGCGAACCGAAGATGACCACCGTCGGCTCCCAGGACACCACCGGTCCTATGACCCGTGACGAACTGAAAGACCTGGCGTGCCTGGGCTTCTCCACCGATCTGGTAATGCAGTCGTTCTGCCATACCGCGGCTTACCCTAAGCCGATCGACGTGACCACCCACCACACCCTGCCTGACTTCATCATGACTCGTGGCGGTGTATCGCTGCGTCCTGGCGACGGCATCATCCACAGCTGGCTGAACCGCATGCTGCTGCCGGACACCGTCGGTACCGGTGGTGACTCCCACACCCGTTTCCCGATGGGCATTTCGTTCCCGGCCGGTTCCGGCCTGGTAGCGTTCGCCGCAGCCACCGGCGTTATGCCGCTGGACATGCCGGAATCGATCCTGGTGCGCTTCAAAGGCGAAATGCAGCCTGGCATCACCCTGCGTGACCTGGTTCACGCCATTCCTTACTACGCGATCCAGGCTGGCCTGCTGACCGTAGAGAAGAAAGGCAAGAAGAACGCCTTCTCCGGCCGCATCCTGGAAATCGAAGGCCTGGACAACCTGAGCATCGAACAAGCATTCGAGCTGTCCGACGCCTCGGCTGAACGTTCGGCTGCCGGTTGCACCATCAAGCTGTCGAAAGAATCCATCACCGAATACCTGAACTCCAACATCACCCTGCTGCGCTGGATGATCGGTGAAGGCTACGGCGATGCGCGTACCCTGGAACGTCGCGCCCAAGCGATGGAAGCCTGGGTGGCCAACCCTGAGCTGATGGTTGCCGATGCTGACGCCGAATACGCTGAAATCATCGAGATCGACCTGGCCGACATCAAGGAGCCTGTGCTCTGCGCGCCAAACGATCCGGACGACGCCCGTCTGCTGTCGTCGGTACAAGGCGAGAAGATCGACGAAGTGTTCATCGGTTCGTGCATGACCAACATCGGTCACTTCCGCGCTGCCGGTAAACTGCTGGATCAGGTCAAGGGTCAGCTGCCAACCCGTCTGTGGCTGTCGCCGCCGACCAAGATGGACGCTCACCAACTGACCGAAGAAGGCTACTACGGCATCTACGGCAAGGCTGGCGCGCGCATGGAAATGCCGGGCTGCTCGCTGTGCATGGGTAACCAGGCACGTGTAGAGCCGAACTCGACGGTTGTGTCGACTTCGACCCGTAACTTCCCGAACCGCCTGGGTGACGGCGCGAACGTCTACCTGGCTTCGGCCGAGCTGGCATCGGTAGCTTCCATCCTGGGTCGCCTGCCGACCGTCGAGGAGTACATGGAATACGCCGCGAAGATCAACACCATGGCCAGCGACGTATATCGCTACCTGAGTTTTGACCAGATCGCCGAGTTCCGTGAAGCCGCTGCAAACGCCAACATTCCTGTGGTTCAAGCCTAAGGTTTTGTTGCTGTAAACGAACGCCGCGTATCGTCAGATGCGCGGCGTTTTTTTATGCGCCTCGATCGAGGCCCAGACTTTGTCCTGCGCCTGGGTGCACGGCGTGCCTTGCGGGTGCGACTGGATCGTTGCGATCACGGCACGCAGCTCGGCCTTGCTCTCGTCCATACGGGCCTGCAGCTCTTCTATCTGTGCAATTTTGCGTTCCAGCCTTGAGACGATATCGGCGCGCTTGGCCTCACTGGGTGCGTCATCCGGCATCAAGGCCTTCAACTCCTGCAAGCTGAAACCCGCCCGCTGGGCGCCCTGGATCAATTGCAGCGTCTGCAACGTCTGCGTGGGATAACGGCGATAGCCATTGCCTTGCCGCTCCACCTGGATCAACCCCTGGGCTTCATAAAAACGAATCTTCGACGCCGCCAACCCACTGCGTTCCGCCAGTTCACCGATATTCATCGCCTACCCCATTGACCTTAAAGTTACCTTTAAGCTTAGCCTGAGCGCTCCCATTGTGAGGAGTCAAGCATGTCGCCCTTTGAAGCATTGCAATTGCCCAACGGCCAGGTCATCGGTAACCGCATCGCCAAGGCGGCGATGGAAGAGAACATGGCGGATGCCGACCAGGCGCCTTCCGAGGCCCTGATGCGCCTGTATCAAGCCTGGGCCGAAGGCGAGCCCGGCCTGATCCTGACCGGCAACGTGATGATCGACCGCCGCGCCATGACCGGCCCCGGCGGTGTGGTGCTGGAGGACGAACGCCACCTGGCCAGATTTCGCCAGTGGGCCAATATCGGTCGGGCCAAGGGTGCGCAGTTCTGGGTGCAGCTCAACCACCCGGGCCGCCAGACCATGGCCAATCTCGGCCAGCAGGCCTTGGCGCCTTCGGCAGTGTCCCTCGACCTTGGCGGCTTTTCGAAGATGTTCGCCCAGCCCAAGGCAATGACCGAGGACGACATCCAGGACGTCATCACGCGCTTCGCCACCAGCGCGCGTCTCGCCGAAAAGGCCGGCTTCAACGGGGCGCAGATCCACGCGGCCCACGGCTATCTGCTCAGCCAGTTTCTCTCGCCCTTGAGCAACCAGCGCACAGACCGCTGGGGCGCCAGCGTGGAAAACCGTGCGCGGCTCCTGCTGGAGGTGATCAAGGCTGTGCGCGCTGCCGTGAGCCCGGGTTTCTGCGTGGCGGTGAAACTCAACTCCGCCGACTTCCAGCGCGGTGGGTTTGACGCCGCCGACGCCCGCGCCGTGGTCGAGTTGCTCAACCCGCTGGCCATCGACCTGCTGGAGTTGTCGGGCGGCAGCTACGAAGCCCCGGCCATGCAAGGCGAAGCCCGCGACGGACGCACCCTGGCCCGCGAAGCCTATTTCATCGAGATGGCCAGCGACCTGGCGAAAGTCGCCAGCATGCCGGTGATGGTCACCGGCGGTATCCGGCGCTTGCCCATCGTGCAGCAAGTACTCGACAGCGGCATCGCCATGGCCGGGATCGCCACCGCCCTCACCCTGGAGCCGCACCTGATCAAGCAATGGCGCGCCGGCCGTGACCTCAACCCGCAACTGCCGCCGATCCGCTGGAAGCGCAAACCCCTGGCCAGCCTGGCGAGCATGGCGGTGGTGCGTTATCAGCTACGCCGCCTGAGCCGTGGCCGCCAGCCGAAACCCGGGGTTTCGCCACTGCTGGCCCTGATCAAGGACCAACTGTTTATCGCCCGGCGCACCCGTCAATATCGCGCCGCGATGACCAATTCTTCACATTGAGCGGGGAGCATTCAGCGCCTTGGAACTGTCCTCTACTGATCAGCAGCTTTTTACCCTCACTGACGATTGGAGTTCTTCATGGCGAAAATCACCCTGGCCCAGCAATTGGCGACCACCCTTGAACAGGCGGGCATCAAGCGCATCTGGGGCCTGACCGGCGACAGCCTCAACGGCCTGACCGACTCCCTGCGCACCATGGACAGCATCGAGTGGATGCACGTGCGCCACGAAGAAGTGGCGGCGTTTGCCGCGGGCGCCGAAGCGGCCGCCACCGGCGAACTGACGGTGTGCGCCGGCAGCTGTGGCCCCGGCAACCTGCATTTGATCAACGGGCTGTTCGACTGCCATCGCAACCATGTGCCGGTGCTGGCCATCGCGGCGCAGATCCCCTCCTCCGAGATCGGCCTGAACTACTTCCAGGAAACCCATCCCCAGGAGCTGTTCAAGGAGTGCAGCCACTTTATCGAGCTGGTGACCAACCCCGAACAGATGCCCCACGTGCTGCACCGCGCCATGCGCTCGGCGATCCTCAACCGTGGCGTGGCGGTGGTGGTGATTCCCGGGGATGTGTCGCTGCTGGAAGTGGAAGACACATTCAAGCCATGGCCGGCCCTGTTGGCACCCCGTACGTTGCCGGCGGAACAAGACCTGCAACGCCTCACCGATATCCTTGAACACAGCGGCAAAGTCACCCTGCTGTGCGGCAGCGGCTGTGCCGGCGCGCACGATGAAGTGGTGGCCCTGGCCGACGCCCTTGGCGCGCCCGTGGTGCATGCCCTGCGCGGCAAGGAGCACGTGGAGTGGGACAACCCGTTCGACGTCGGCATGACCGGCCTGATCGGCTTCAGCTCCGGTTACCACGCCATGCTCAACTGCGACACGCTGATCATGCTCGGCACCGACTTCCCGTACCGCCAGTTCTACCCCACCGACGCGAAGATCATCCAGGTCGACCGCAACCCGCAGGCCCTGGGCCGGCGTGCCACCCTGGACCTGGGGATTGCCGCAGACGTCAGCGAAACCATTCAGGCACTGCTGCCGCGCCTGACCCGCAAGACGGATCGCAGCTTCCTCGAAACCTCCCTCAAGCATTACGAGAAAGCGCGCCAAGGCCTGGATGACCTGGCCGAGCCGTCAAAGGCCGGCCGGCCGATCCACCCGCAATACGTTGCGCGGCTGCTGAGTGAACTGGCCGACGACGACGCGATCTTCACCGCCGACGTTGGATCACCCACCGTGTGGGCGGCGCGCTACCTGAAAATGAATGGCAAGCGCCGGTTGATCGGCTCGTTCAACCACGGTTCGATGGCCAACGCCATGCCCCAGGCCATCGGCGCGCAAGCGGCGTTTCCCGGGCGCCAGGTGATTTCGATGTCGGGCGACGGTGGTTTCACCATGCTGATGGGCGACTTCATCAGCCTGGCGCAGTTGAACCTGCCGGTGAAACTCGTGGTGTTCAACAACTCGTCCCTGGGCTTTGTCGCCATGGAGATGAAAGCCGCGGGCTACCTGGACACCGGCACCGAGCTGAAGAACCCGGACTTTGCCGCCATGTCCAACGCCATGGGCATCCTCGGCATTCGCGTCGAGCAGTCCGAAGACCTGGAGCCGGCACTGCGCCGCGCCCTGGCCCACGACGGCCCGGTGCTGGTGGACGTGGTCACCGCTACCCAGGAGCTGGTGATGCCGCCCAGCATCAAGCTGGAACAGGCCAAGGGCTTCAGCCTGTACATGCTCAAGGCGGTGATGAGTGGGCGCGGTGATGAAGTGATCGAGTTGGCGCGGACCAACTGGTTGCGTTAATAGCGCCGGGTAGCGCCGTAGCGCACGATCAGCGCCGTGATAGCCTCGACCACTCGCGGGTCGGCATCCGGCGCACTGAACAGGCGAAACTCGGCATCGGGCAAGGGCGGCAAGCCATGCTCGGTGCCGAGCACCGCCAAGCCTTGGGTCACCTGGCTGCGGGCCATCGGTGCAATGGCAAAACCCGCCAGCGCCGCGGCGTGCAAGCCGGCATAGCTGGTACACAGCATGGCCGTACGCTGGGGGATACCGGCCTGCGCAAGACGGGTCAACGCCGCCTCGCGGTAAGGACAGGGTTCCGGAAACAGCGCCAGGGGCAACGGAGTTGGCAATGTACCCAGCGGTTGCGCCGACCAGGCCCACACCAATGGCTCTTGCCATAACGCCAGCCCAGGCTCGCTGGACTCACACAGCGAACCGATCACTACATCCAACTCGCCCTGCTTCATCAGGCTCAGCAATGAGCCCGGAATACTCACCTGGACGCTGACCTGCATGCCCGGGAAGTCGGCCGCCAACACCTGCAACTCCCGCAGCAGCCGGGCATCGGCGAACTCCTCCGACACACCGACACGCAGGTTGCCGCTGAACGCCGAGCGCGTCAGCTCGGCCCAGGCATCGCGGTTGAGCGCCAGAATTCCCCGGGCATAGGCCATCAGGCGCTCGCCATCGGCCGTCAGCTGTTGCGAACGGGTGGTACGCGTGAGCAGCGGCTTGCCCACCTGTTCTTCCAGGCGCCGCAAATGGCCACTGACCGCCGATTGGGTCAGGTGCAGGCGCTCGGCAGCGCGACTGAAGCCGCCCTCGTCCACCACCGCGACAAAGGTCTTGAGTAACAAGGCATCGAACATATGTGTATTCGTGATCAATCAGGCGCTAAAACACGATTTATATTTCAAGTTCCACTATGTTGCAATGCTCGCATCCTTTCCCCTACCGCCGAGACCCACCATGACCGTCCTTTTGCACGTCGAATGCTCACCCCGCAAACAGCGTTCCGCCTCGCTGGAAATCGCCCGCCAGTTTATTGCCCGTTACCAGCAGAACGCGCCGGACACCGAAGTACTTACCCTCGACCTGTGGAGCCTGGACCTGCCGGAATTCGACGGCCCGGTGATGGACGCCAAGTACGCCGGCCTGAGCGGCACGCCGCTGACCGAAGAACAGGAGACCGCCTGGGCCGCCCTGAAAAGCCTTGCCGCTCACCTGCACAAGGCTGACGTACTGGTGTTCTCGGTTCCGCTATGGAATTTCGCGGTGCCTTACAAGCTCAAGCATTTTATCGACGTGGTATCGCAGAAAGATGTGCTGTTTGAATTCAGCCCCGAGCACGGCTTGCGTGGCCTGCTGCACAACAAGACGGCGGTGAATGTGTATGCACGAGGTATGGATTTTTCCGAGCCTGCGGCGCAACCGATGGACTTTCAGAAGCCCTATATGGATGCGTGGCTGGGGTTTATCGGGGTAACCGATGTGCACTCACTGTTTGTTGAGAAAACCATCCTGGGCCCCGAAGTCGACCTGGCCTCGCGCCAGCACACCGGCGAACAGGCAATCGCCCTGGCCGACCGCCTGGCCTGATTAACGCCGCCCCCCCGTAGCAGCTGTCGAGCCCCAGCGAGGCTGCGTTGGCCGCGCTGCTGATGTCGAGCCTGGCACAAGAGCCAGGCGCGCCCGACGCAGCCTCGCTGGGGCTCGACAGCTGCTACCCCGGGATTGCGGTTTAGCCGTGCTGTTTTTCCACCCACTTGCCATAGGCATCGATAAACGCCTGCAAGAACGGCTTGGTCTTTTCCGACACCTTGCCCGACTCGTCAAACAAGCTGCCCGCGCCACCCAGGTAGGCTTCCGGCTGCTGCATGCACGGCACATCAAGGAACACCAGCGACTGGCGCAGATGGTGATTGGCGCCAAAACCGCCGATGGCACCGGGGGACACACTGATCACCGCGCCCGGCTTGCCGCTGAAGACACTTTGGCCGTAAGGGCGTGAACCGACGTCAATCGCATTCTTCAATACACCCGGCACGGAGCGGTTGTATTCGGGGGTCACAAACAGCACCGCGTCGGATGAACGCACGTGCTGGCGGAAAGTACTGTAGGCTGCCGGCGGTGCAGCACCGTCGATGTCCTCGTTGTAGAGCGGCAAATCGCCAATTTCGACAATGTTCAACTTGAGATTGGCGGGCGCCAACTCGGCCAATGCCAGGGCGACCTTGCGGTTGATCGACTCTTTTCTCAAGCTGCCGACCAGTACGGCAATCGTGTAGACCTTGCTCATTGGGGTTTCCCGGTTTCTGACTTAAGGAGCTTGTAGTTATAGAGCCTGCGCGGCGCTATCACCAGCGTGTTTTTGCAATCTCCAGGGACGTTTACACCGCAGACGGACTTGTAAGTAATGTCTGAAAAAGTCAACGAATAGTATTTTTTTTCCATAGGTAAACTACCCCGCTCTCCTACGGTCTACAGAACCGCAAATCGAGTGTTTATCTCCAGAGGTTCTAAACAGATGGCAGCAGTACTTGTCGGACAGTTCCATGCCAGAGACGCAGAAGGTCGCGTTTATTCGGTGCATGAGTTCCAGGAATCCAACCCGCCCCAAGGCGACCTGACTGGCTCGGCGCCCACCATTACCTACAAGCTGGCCATTGGCGATCGTGTAGAAAAACTGGACGGCGATGAATTCAGATTGATTCAGTCGGGCACCATCATCACCCGCGAATCGGCAACGACCCACGCTTCATAAGACCTTATTCCCCATAGGCGATATCCACATTATCGCCGACGCCTCCCAGTGTTCGGTCCTTGCCGAACGAGAACAGATCAAAAGGAATTTTGGCCTGGCTGGGAGGATAGTGGTACTGATAGGCCACGCCCCAGGGGTCAGTCAGCATGTCTTCGTCCTTGAGATAGGGCCCCCGCCACTTCACTTCCCCCGCAGGCTTAGCAGTCAATGCCGCCAAGCCCTCGTCATCCGTTGGATACCGCCCCACATCCTGATGAAACTGCTCCACCGCCTTGCCCAGCGTATTCAACTGGACCTTGGCCGTGGCGATTTCCGCCTCGGTCACGTCGCCAAAGAGCCGCGGCCCCACCGCAATTGCCAGCACACCCACCACCAGTACCACCACCAGCAGGTCCCACAACGAAAACCCGCGCGTCTGTGTTTTACCGAACATCGATGAGGCTCCCCCTTGGATCCCTTGGTTGATACGCCCTTTGTATGACCTGTTGGTTGCAGGTGCCAGGAGGCTTGATCGTGCAAGTCTAGTTGGGCCGTTCCCGCGCCGGGTCTTTTTTCCACGCCCGGGATTCAGCCATTGAATCCCTATCGCACTAAACATAGACTCCGGCCATGCGTTTACGTCATATCGAAGTGATTCAGGCCATTTTGCAGACCGGACACCTCGGCACGGCCGCCGAATGGTTGCAACTGCCTGTGGCCGATGTAGACGCGACCCTCAAGGACGCCGAGCTGCAACTGGGTTTCATGCTGTTCGCCAGTGTGCGCGGACGCTTGCAGGCCACCCGGGAAACCCTCGAGCTGCAGGGCGAAATTGCCCACATCTATACCGCCCTTGAGCCGGTGCAGCGCCTGGCCAGTAGCCTGAAACACCACCATGCCCCGCCCTTGCGCGCCCTGTGCACCCCGCCGCTGGCCAACCAGTTGTTGCCCCAGGCGATCGCCGTGCTGCGCCGACGCTTTCAAGACACGCCGTGCAACCTTTCCAGCCACTCCACCCGGGAGATCGTCAAGAGCCTACTGCTGCACGAAGCCGACCTGGGGCTGAGCCTGCACGACCCGGAACACCCGCAAATCCACAGCACCCCGCTGGCCCACGGCAAGCTGCAATTGCTTGCGCCCCATGGCTGGCTGAAACCTCGGCAGAAGTACATTGCGCTGCAGGAGCTGGCCGGGCAGTCGATGATCGGGCTCGAAGGCCAGGACCCGCTGAGCCGCCTGCTGGACAGCAAGCTGCAAGCCCTGCGCCCGTTGCCGGTGGTGCAGACGCGGGTGCAGACCTACCAGATGATGCGCAGCATGGTTGAAGCCGGAGAAGGCCTGGCGATTGTCGACCCATTCACCGCCACGGGTGCACGGGAAGCCGGGCTGGATGCCTGCCCGTTGTCACCGCCGATGGTGGTGACTTTGTATGCGTTGACGCTGAAAGGCAGCGAGGCATCGCCCGCCTTGAATGCTCTGCTGGAGATTGTCACCGAGAAGGCCGAAAGCCTGCTGACCAACACACTCTCTCCTGACCAACAGAGATAAAAATGTGGGAGCTGGCTTGCCTGCGATGCGGACACCGCGGTGTATCAATAACACTGAGGTGATGCTATCGCAGGCAAGCCAGCTCCCACAGTTAATCAGCGCCCGGCTTCAGACCACTTCCAGTTCTGACTTGAATAACCGATACCAGAAAATCGCCACTTCGCGCGTCTGCGGATCAATCCCGCGATAGCGCAGGTGGTCGATCCCGCCCATCACGTACCCGCAACGCTCATACAACCGGCAAGCACCGAGGTTGTTGTTCTGGGTTTCGAGCATCATCCCCGGCAGGTTCTTCTTGCGACTCCAGAACTGCGCCACGTCCAGCAACGCCTTGGCCACCCCGTGGCGCCGCGCCGGCAGTACCACCGCCAGTTCATCCACATGGGCAAAGCCGTTCCAGTTGGTGCTGACCACGATATGCCCCACGGGCCGGTCATCCAGGTACGCCATGAACACCGCGCTGTCTGGCACGTCGCGAAAGCTGGCGAATTCCTCGGGGTCGATGCCGTAGCATTTGCGGTAAGGCACGATCCGCTCCACCGCCCACTGATCGACGCGCTTGCCCATTTCCGGCACACCGTAGGCGTCGACCTCAAAACTGAAGTCGTTACCCCACACGTAGGCGTCAAATCCCTCGTCCGCCACCCGGACACTGAGGCCCGGGTACTTCGGGTTCATCACAGCTTGCATAAACATTCTTAACCCTTGATGCAGTCGACGGTGTAACAACGACCCTTGCCGTCATCTTCATGTTGCAGTCCATGCACATCCGCGACAAAGCCGGGGAAACTGCTATCGAACGTCCTGGCAAACGCCAGGTAATCAATGATCGAGCGAGTCGACTCGGTAAACCGCTCCCCCGGCATGATCAACGGAATGCCCGGCGGATAAGGCACCAGCATGACCGCTGCGATACGTCCCGGCAAAGCGTCGATGGACACCGCCTCGACTTCGCCCTTGACCAACAGGTCGTAGGCATCCGCCGGTTTCATGGCGATTTCCGGTAAAACCGTGTACATCCGCTTGAGGTGCTTGGCCGTGGCATTGCTGCGATAGCAGCCGTGCAACTGATCGCACAGATCCTTCAACCCCAGGCCCTGATACCGCGCCGGCCCCTGCGCAAACACCGATGGCAAACAGCTGGCGAGGCTTACGTTGGCGTCATAACTGCGCTTGAATTCCAGTAATTCGGTGAGCAGGGTACTCCACTTGCCCTTGGTGATGCCCATGGAAAACAGCACGAGGAACGAATACAGCCCGGTCTTTTCCACCACCAGCCCACGTTCCCAGAGGAATTTACTGACAACCGCAGCGGGGATTCCGCACTCGCTCAAGGCCCCGCCAGCGTTCAGGCCTGGCATTACCAGGGTGACTTTTATCGGGTCCAGCAGCACATAGTCTTCGGCAATATCGCCAAAGCCATGCCAGTCCGCCTCGGGTTGCAGCAGCCAGTCCGCCGTCACCACCCGGTCGATGCCCGCCACCAGCGGCGGCTGCCAGATGGAAAACCACCAGTCTTCGGCGGCAATGTGCTGGCGCAGGTTGGCCAGGGCGCGACGAAAGCTCAGGGCTTCGTCAAACATCTCTTGCAGCAACGAACGCCCCGCCGGGCCTTCCATCATGGCCGATGCCACGTCCAGGGAGGCGATGATGCTGTACTGCGGCGAGGTGGAAATATGCATCATGAAGGCTTCGTTGAAGCGGTCACGGTCCAGCTTGCGCACGCCGCCGTCCTGCACGTGGATCATCGAGGCCTGGCTGAACGCCGCCAGCAACTTGTGCGTGGAGTGCGTGGTGAACACCAGGGGGCTGTCGGGCGTGCGCGAGGTGCCCATGCCGTAGCGCCCGGCAAAGAACTCATGAAACGCCGCGTAGGCGTACCAGGCTTCGTCGAAGTGCAGCACCTCGACGCTGTTGCCCAGTTGCTGCTTGATCAGTTCGGCGTTGTAGCACAGGCCGTCGTAGGTGGAATTGGTCACCACCGCCAGCTTGACCCTGGCTGGCCGGCCACGGGTCAGCGGGCTGGCGTCGATCTTGGCGCGGATCGACTCGGGGCTGAACTCGCTCAGGGGAATCGGCCCGATAATCCCCAGTTCATTGCGCTCCGGGCACAGGTACAGCGGGATCGCGCCGGTCATGATGATCGAGTGCAACACCGACTTGTGGCAGTTGCGGTCCACCAGCACCAGGTCGTCGCGGCCCACCATCGAATGCCAGACGATCTTGTTGGCGGTGGAGGTGCCATTGATCACAAAGTAGGTGTGATCGGCGCCGAAGTTGCGCGCCGCCCGGGCTTCGGCCTCGGCCAGCGGCCCGGTGTGGTCCAGCAGCGAACCCAACTCCGGCACCGACACCGACAAGTCCGAGCGCAGGGTGTTTTCCCCGAAGAACTGATGAAACGCCTGCCCCACCGGGCTCTTGCGATAGGCCACGCCACCGCCGTGGCCGGGTGTGTGCCAGGAGTAATTGGAGTCTGCCGTGTGCTGCACCAGCGCCTTGAAGAATGGCGGCAACAGGCCATCCAGATAAGCCCGCGCCGCCCGGGCCACTTGCCGGGCGAGAAACGGCACGGTGTCTTCAAACAGGTAGAGAATCCCCCGCAACTGGTTGAGTTCGCTCATGGCGTCGGCCGGGGCGTTTTCCAGGGTGACTTGCTCACCGAGGGCAAAGATCGGCAGGTTCGGTGCCCGTACCCGCGCCAGGCGGATCAGCTCCACCATGTTTTGCATCAGGTGGGTATTTTCCCCGGCCCCCTCGGCGGCAATCAGCATGCAGGCCAGGCCGTGATGGGTCGATGCCACCAGGCGGCCCTCGGCGTAGTCCACCGCCGAAAAGATACTGAAGCCCTCCTGTTCCAGCTCCCGGGCGATGCCCCGGACGCGGTCGCCGGCAACGGTGTCGGCCTTGATGTCGCGGTGTACGATCAGAACCGGGAACTTCAGGTCTTTGTACATGAGCACTGGGCGTCCTGAGGGCTATGCCTTCAGGGTAGAAGCTTGGGGCCGATGTGGCGAATGAAGATACGCAAATGCTGGCCTATAAAATTAATGGCGCTAGAATCAGCGCCATTTCCACGCCCGCCTCCCTGACACGAGCCACCCATGAGCTTTGATTTCGACACGATCCACTCCCGCCTCGGCACCGGCAGCACCAAGTGGAGTCGTTACCCGCAAGACGTTCTGCCGATGTGGATTGCCGACATGGACATCGCCGCGCCACCGGCCGTGCTGCAGGCGCTGCAACAGCGCCTCGGCCAGCAGATCCTCGGCTACAGCGTGGCCTGCGATGGCGTGCGCGAAGCGATCGTCGCCGACCTGTGGGCCAAGTACGCCTGGCGCGTGCAGCCGGATGAGCTGCTGTTCTTGCCGGGTGTCGAGCCGGGTTTCAACATGGCCTTGCATGCGTTTGTGCAGCCTGGGCAACCGGTGGTGTTGCAAACCCCCAACTATCGCCCGATCCGCCTGGCCCCCGGCCACTGGAACCTGCCGAAGATCGAAGTGCCGTTTGAACTGAGCGCCGAGGGCGAGTACCTCACGCCGTTGCCCGCAATGCGTGAGGCACTCAAAGGCGCCGGCGCGCTGCTGTTGAGCAACCCCCACAACCCGATGGGCAAGGTCTTCCCTCGTGAAGAACTGCTGGCCGTGGCCACCGCCTGCCTGGACCGGGGCGCACTGATCGTCTCGGATGAGATCCACGCCGAGCTGTGCTTTGACGGCCGCCGGCATATCCCCACCGCCAGCCTCAGCCCCGAGATCGCCCAGCGCACCATCACCCTGATGTCGGCGAGCAAGGCCTATAACGTCGCCGGGCTGAAGACCTGCTTTGCAGTGATACAGAACCCGGAGATCCGCGAGCGCTTCAACCACGCCCGTTGCGGCATGGTCGACAGCGTCAGCCCCCTGGGCCTGGAAGCCACCCGCGCGGCCTACAGCGACTGCGGCGACTGGCTGCAAGCGCTGGTGGCCTACCTGCAAGCCAACCGCGATTACCTGTTGAACGCCGTGCAAACCCGCCTGCCCGGCGTAGTGATGCATGCGCCCCAAGGCACCTACCTGGCCTGGCTGGATTGCAGCGCCCTGGGCCTGGACGACCCGCAACAGTTCTTCCTGGAACAGGCCAAGGTCGGCCTGAGCGCCGGGATTGAATTCGGCGATGACAGCCAGCAGTTCGTGCGCCTGAACTTCGGCTGCCCACGGGCCATGCTGGAAGAAGGCATTGCCCGCCTGGAACGCAGCCTGCGTCACCGTTAAGGCGCAATTCACAACTTTTCGCAACGACCGCCGAACCCCTGCTGTTACTGTTTTTGCCGATTCGTCCCACCGGTAACAGCAGGAGTTCCATGGCATGACGACCCAGCCGCTCAACCGCTCGACCGACCCCAAAGCCCTTCCTCTCACGCCGCCCAAGTCCGGCGCGGCGTTCCATGCGCTGCTCAAGAACAGCGCCAATAACAAGAAGGTCGAGGCCGGCGACAAGACCGCGCAGGGGCTCGCTGCCAGCCAGGAACAAGGCTATGAACTGGCCGCCAAGGACGCCGCGCCGCCCACCACCCTGGGCGACTACAAGGCCATCGGCCCGGCGGACGAAGTGGGCCCCGGCCTGATTCGTTATGAAACCCAGGACGGCAAGAAAGTCATCGTCAGCGAAAAAGACAGCCCCGAGCTGTTCAAGCAAGTCAGCGCCGACTTCAAGGCACTCTCCGGCGTCAACGCCAGCGAAGCCGCCGGCTACCAGCGCCTGGGCGGCGACGCCACGGCCCCGGAAAAACTCGGCGACTACAAGTCCCTCGGCCCACCCGACGAAACCGGCCCGGGTGTGATTCGCTACGAAACCCAGGACGGCAACAAGTTCGTCATCAGCCAGCGCGACAACCCCGAGGCGTTCCAGAAGGCCAAGGAAGCCTATGAAAGCTTCACGGGCCTTGCCACCAGCGAAGACGCCGGCTACAAGCGCGCCGGCGACAACGAAGTGTGGCCGCCCTACGCCGGCACCACCGTGGGCCCCAAGGATGAAGTCGGCCCGGGCCTGATCCGCTTTGAAAGCAACGGCCAGAAAATGGTCGTGGCCCGGGACGACAACCCCAAGCTGTTCGACTACCTGGCAGGCCTGCACGAGGTCTACACCAACCCCGACAAAAAGGCCGCCGTGGAATCCGCCCTCAACGACGGCTCCACACTGGCAGACGCCAACACCCAGCCACCGGAACTGAATGACTACAAAGGCTTCGGCTGGATCGAAGGCCAGCAAGGCAACGTGCTGACCTATGAAACCCACGACGGCACCAAGGTCGTGGTGTCGGCCGATGTCAGCCCGGAACTGTTCAAGAGCGTGGCCACCGCCCAGGATACCTGGAGCAAGATCCACTCCAGTGAAGACGCCGGCTACAAGCTGGCCGGGCCGAATGATTTCCTGAAAAACACCGACATCACCTTCGGCTCCCCCGACGAGCTGGGAGACGGCCTGATCCGCTATGAAACCAGCGAAGGCAAGGTCATCGTCTCCAAGGAACTCAGCCCGCAGCTCTACGATGAAGTGGTCGCCAAATGGGAGGCCTGGAGCGCCGGCACGGTGGATGAGACCCGCGCCAAGTACAACCTGCCGAGCAACGACGAACTGGACGTGCTCAACCTCGACACCGGCGTGCACGCCGACAAGGACGACGACAAATCGCCGACCCAGAGCGTCAGCGAGCTGGCCACCACCGAGCTGATCGACACCTACCGCGCCGGCGTCAAGGACGGCTCGATTCCCAAGGACGACCCGCGAGCCAAGCTTGTGCGTGCCCTGGAAGCCCAGGCCGCCTACCAGAACGGGCACGGCATCACCGGCTATGAAGAATCCAAGCGCCCGTTCAACACCACCTGGCGCGAGTTCGATGACAAACAGACCGAGCTCACCTCCGCCGACATGCACGACATCATCGACGGCAAGGCGGTGCAGGAGCAGATCGGCGAACTGTTCAAAGACCCGACGGTGCAGGCCGACTACAAGACCAAGATGGACGACGCCATCAGCCACTTGCCCAACAAGGACGAGATCAAGCAGAAGCTCCTCGACCTGACCAGCAACCCCGACTACGTGCTCTACCTCAAGGACCTGCAAAAACAGGGCAAGAGCCACGAAGCCCAGCAGGACCTGAGCAATACCCTCACCTCGCTGTCGCTGTTCGACCCGGAGGCCGCCACCAAGGCCGCGCAGAATATCCAGGCCGACGGGCTGACCACCGACCTCAACGAGATCCTGTCGGACCCGAGCAAGATCTCCGACGAAAACAAGGAACTGGCCACCAAGGACCTGTTCGGCCTGCTCAAGGGCGTGCTCAAGGGCAACCTGCTGGACCTGCCACGACGCAGCCAGGAAGTGCTGGAGAAATTCCTCAACGAAGGTTTGGAGGGCAAGGAGAAATCCTCGGCCGTGACCAAGGCACTGGAAGAACTCGGCGACGTCTACAAGAACAGCGGCACCATCAGCGAAGCCGATGTGAAAACCGCCCTGAGCAAACCGTATATCCCGGTGGCGGATCGCGGCATGCTCGGCGAGGTGTTCAACACCCTCAACAGCAAAGGCATCCTCGGCTCGATGGGCGCCGGCGTCAGCCTGTTCTCGGGGATCTACCAACTGGTGGGCAAAGGCGGCAAGCTCGGCGAAACCCCGGCCCAGCGCATGACCATCGCCAAGGACTTCCTGAGTTTTGCCGGCGGCGCGAGCCACTTCGTCAAGCTCGGCGACAAGATCGGCGAAGCCCTGGGCAAGGGCGGCCTGGTGGACTTCCTCGGCCTGGACAAGACCCTGCCGGAAATCTGGGGCAAGGAAGGCGCGGCGGGCAAGGTCATCGACTTCAGCAAGCCTACCGAGATCGACTCAAAGGTCAGCAAGGAAATTGCCGCAGCCCTGGATGCGGTGCCCGACAGCCAGTACGACGGTGTTGCCAAGTTATTTGGCGAAGGCGACAAGGCGGTGACCGAAGCCACCGAAGGTCTCGCCACCCACCTGGACGACGGCCTCAAGGCAGCCGGCGCGGCCAAGCTGGGCGCCTCACAATCGGCAAAAATCGCCGGTTCCGTAATCAAGGTGCTGGGCCCGGCTACCGATATCGCCGGTGGTTTTGCCGACATCGTGCTCGGCGCGCTGGCGATCAAAAGCGGCGTGGACAGCAAAGACCCGTTGGCTCAGGCCGCCGGTGGCTTGCAGGTGGCGGGCGGTGCGTTCGGCGCATCGGCCGGGGTATTGGGCGCGGCGGCGCTGTTTGGCGCAGGCACGGCGGCGGCGCTGACCGGGCCGCTGTTCCTGGTGGGCGTGGTGTTGGCAGTGGTGGGCGGGATCATCGGCTACTTCGTCGACCACAACAAAAAACAGAAGGCTACCGAGAAGGAAAACGACTGGTACCGCGACCTGGCCGGCGACGGTTTGCTGCAGGACAACTGGGCCGACAAGGTCGAATACGCCCACTACGAAATCCACCACTACCACGGCCGCGACACGCCGACCGATGACAGCCTGTTCCGCTTCCAGCAATCGGAGTGGGAGCACTTTGACGCCACGCCACAAAGCGGCGGCTCGTCGAGCAACCGGCTGGATGGGGATTTGCACAAGGACTACAAGGACCCGAGCGAAACGCCCAAGGAACTGCCGGATGCTTCGGGTGAGAAGCCTGGGTCCCGGCCATCGGGAGGCGGACCTCGACTCAACTAAATCTACACAAATCAGTGTGGGAGCTGGCTTGCCAGCTCCCACATTTGGATTAGGTTCACAACTGGATTGCAGTTACAGCTTGGCGATAGACACTTCGGTCGATTTCACAAAGGCAATCACTTCACTGCCCACTTTCAATTCCAGGTCACGCACCGAGCGCGTGGTAATCACCGACGTCACGATCCCCGACGCGGTTTGCACGTCGATCTCGGACACCACTTCGCCGATCAGGATTTCCTTGATCACGCCCTTGAACTGGTTGCGCACGTTGATCGCTTTAATGGTCATGTCGGCTTTCCTTTGGTCTGTTGGGTCAATCCGCACGAATGCGCAGGCACTCAAAGTGCCCTATTCGTGAAACCAACAAAAGGAATATATAACTCTTTATTTATTCCATAAAAACATATGCAAGCTGTTGCGCAGCCAACAGTGATTCAACAAAGTGCCCGCCTCCCCACTTCCACCCTCCCCCCACGTAGCAGCTGTCGAGCCTTAGCGAGGCTGCGTCAGCGGTATGTCTGATATACCGCTGACGCAGCCTCGCTAAGGCTCGACAGCTGCTACGTGGGGTATTGCCCGGCACCGCAAAGACGCTGGCACAGAGACTGCATATTCCTATAACGCATGATGGAACATGCCATATGAATTTTCTGAATATAAGAAAAGCCTTCTCTTTCCCGCCTTGTCCGGAGCTGTTCCATGAAACCCTTCGCCAAAACCCTGTTGGGCGCCTGCGCCCTCGCCCTCAGCCTGCAACCGGTGGCCCATGCAGCGGAAACCGACCCTGCGCAAGTCAACCTCGACTACGCCTATTACTCCCCGGTGAGCCTGGTGCTCAAGCACTTCGGCTGGCTCGAAGAAGCACTGCCAAAAACCAAGGTCGGCTGGGTGCTGAGCCAGGGCAGCAACCGCTCCCTGGAATATCTCAACAGCGGCGGCGTCGACTTCGCCTCGTCCGCCAGCCTGTCGGCCGTGTTGAGCCGGGCCAACGGCAGCCCGATCAAGTCGGTGTATGTGTACAGCCGCGCCGAGTGGACCGCGCTGGTGGTGCGCAAGGACTCCACCTTCAAGAGCGTCAACGACCTCAAGGGCAAGAAAATCGCCGCCACCAAAGGCACCGACCCGTACCTGTTCACCCTGCGCAGCCTGCAGAAAGCCGGCCTGAGCAAGGACGACGTGGAACTGGTGCACCTGCAACACCCGGACGGCCGCACCGCCCTGGAGAAAGGTGATGTCGACGCATGGGCCGGTCTCGACCCGCACATGGCCGCCAGCGAAATCCAGGCCGGTTCACGCCTGCTGTATCGCAACAAGGACTTCAACAGCTACGGCGTGGTCAGCGTGACCGACAAGTACGCCAAGGAGCATCCGCAGACCATCGCCAAGGTGCTTGGCGCCTATGAAAAGGCCCGCGACTGGGCGGTGAAACACCCGGATGAATTCGCCAAGCTGCTGGCGGACGAATCCGGCCTGCCCCTGGACGTGGCCAAGCTGCAACTGTCGCGTACCGACTTGAGCAGCCCGTTGCTTACCGCCCAGGACGTGGTGTCGTCCAAGGCTGCCGCGCCGATCCTGGTGTCGGAAGAATTGGTGCGCCGTGGGGTGAATGTGGATCAGGTGATCGACCAGTTGATCGACCCAAGCTTCGGCCAGGCTTTGCCTCGTCCATAAGGGGAGCGTCATGAGCAGCAAAAGCGAAACCTTGCCCGTCGCACTGGCGCCCACTGTCACCGAGCAGCGCAGCGCCTGGCCACGGCGATTGAAAGGCCTGGCGTTGCCGGTGCTGATCCTGGTGATCCTCGAAGTGGTGGTGCGCATCGGCTGGCTGCCGTCCTACCAGATGCCGGCCCCCAGCGAGATCGCCGTGACCCTCACCGACCTCGCCGAAGGCGCGTTGTGGAAACACATCAGCGCCAGCCTGTTGCGGGTGCTGCTGGGATTCACCATCGGCGCCAGCCTGGCCCTGGTGTTTGCCGCCTGGGTCGGTTTGAGCCGCGAGGCCGAGGCGTACCTGGAGCCGACGTTCGCCGGCCTGCGTTCGATCCCGAGCCTGGCCTGGGTGCCGCTGTTGCTGCTGTGGCTGGGGATTGATGAGACCTCCAAGATCGTGCTGATTGCCATCGGCGCGTTCTTCCCGGTGTACCTCAACGGCGTCGCGGCGATCCGCGACATCGACCGCAAGCTGGTGGAAGTCGGGCAGATGTATGGCTTCAGCCGTACGCGCCTGGTGCGCCGCATCCTGTTGCCTGCCGCCCTGCCCGGGTTGTTCACCGGCTTGCGCAGCGGGTTGAGCCTGGCGTGGATGTTTCTGGTGGCGGCGGAGTTGATCGCCGCGACCAAGGGCCTGGGTTACCTGCTCAGCGATGGCCGGGAAACCTCACGGCCCGACATTGTGCTGGCCGCGATCATCGTGTTGGCCTTGTTGGGCAAGATCAGCGACGGTCTGTTGGCCGCGCTGGAAAAACGCTGCCTGGTCTGGCGCGACACCTTCAACGGTCAAGGTTCGGAGAGTTGAGCATGAGCGAACCGCTATTGGATATTCGCGTCGAGCGGAAAAACTTCGGCGCCACCACGGTGCTGACCAACGTGCATCTGGCGTTGCAACCACGGGAAGCGGTGAGCTTGCTCGGCCCCAGCGGCTGCGGCAAAAGCACCTTGCTGCGGATCGTCGCTGGCCTGGAAAAGGACTATCAGGGTGAGCTGTTGCAGGGCGGTGGCGAGGTCGCGTTTGTCTTCCAGGAACCGCGCCTGATGCCGTGGCTGACGGTGGAGCAAAATATCGGCTTCAGTGATGACGATGGCTACGACAAGGCCTGGGTGGCGCAGTTGATTGACGAGGTGGGCCTTGGCGGGTTTGCCCAGGCATTGCCCAAGGCCCTGTCTGGCGGCATGGCACAACGGGTGGCCATCGCTCGCGGGTTGTATTCAAGGCCGCAGGTATTGTTGCTGGACGAGCCGTTCAGCGCGGTGGATGCGTTTACCCGCATGAAGCTGCAGGACCTGCTGCTGCAATTGGCCGAGCACCATGGGATCGCCCTGTTGCTGGTGACCCACGATGTGGACGAGGCGCTGTACCTGAGTGACCGGGTGCTGGTGATGGATAACCGGCCGAGCAGTATTCGCCAGGAGCTGGCGGTGGATCTGGTGCATCCGCGGGACCGGCGGGATCCGCT
Source organism: Pseudomonas sp. Z18(2022) (assembly GCF_036346535.1). Taxonomy (NCBI): domain Bacteria; kingdom Pseudomonadati; phylum Pseudomonadota; class Gammaproteobacteria; order Pseudomonadales; family Pseudomonadaceae; genus Pseudomonas; species Pseudomonas sp. Z18(2022). The sequence goes on along the minus strand of NZ_JAOTOA010000023.1, from coordinate 37,190 downwards.
GTTGGCGCGGCTCAAGGCACTGGCGTTGACCGAGTTGCAACGGGCGCATGTGATCTGAAAGGCACGTGTTGGGGGTGGTAAGTCAGGCTGGGGTGTATATCCGTTATTTAGGTAACGGCTGCTATTGGTTCCGCTCTTACAGCGGGTCACTTTTGGAAAAGAGCCCCAAAAGTAACCAAAAGGGCTCTTGCCCCACCACTCGGCACCTCGCTTAGGCTCGGTGTGCCCGAACGCAGGCATTACTCCGCGGGCCGCCGCGACGGGGCGTCCCTGCCCCGTCGCGGCTAAACCGGCGTCCTGCCGGTTTACCCGCTCCGTACTACCTGCGTTCGGCCAGCGTGGTTTAACGGGGCGCCTAAGATCAAGATCAAAAGCAAGAGCACAGCGGCCTACAGGCCGGCTTGAGTGTGGTGAAGCAAAATCAAAATCTAAAGCGACCACGGTCCACTGTAGGAGCTGGCTTGCCGGCGATGGCATCAACTGGGTGTACCTGATGCACCGAGTCGCCTGCATCGCCGGCAAGCCGGCTCCTACAGAAAAGCGGCTTTTGATCTGGCTTTTAACACTCTTTGGGCTGGGCCGGCATTCCGGCTCTTCCAAAGTAAGTCGCTGTAAGAGCGAAACCATAAGCCGCCGTTACCTGAATAACGGATATGTCATCAGGCAGCCGTCTTACGCGGCACCAGCGTCACCCAATACCGCGTACGCGACTGCACCTCCAGCGGCATCGTCGACACCAGCAACGCAAGAATACGATCGGTATCGGCCAACTGAAAACTCCCGGTCACCCGCAACGCTTCAAGGCTCAGATCCCAGCGCAGCACCCCCGGCCGATACCGCTCCAACTCCCGCAAAAAATCGCCCAACAACTGGTTCTGCGCCGTCAACACACCATCACGCCACCCCAGTTGCAGCGCATCAAACGCTACAGCTGCACCCATCCCGGACGCCTGCAAGCGTGCCTGTTGCCCACCTCGCAACGTCGCCACTTGCCCCCGCAGGTCCCGCACCTGCACCGCCCCCTTCAACACCGACACCAGACACCCGGAAGACAACTGCCGCACACACACCTCGGCCTGGCTGACAATCACCTGCCCATAACGCGTCTGCACCGTCAGCGCACCCGCCCCCGGCACCGTCAACGCCATCTCCCCGTCCACCAGCGTCACACGGCGCCTGGCCACATCCACGTCCACCGCACTCGCGGTATTGAGTTGCAGGCTGCTGCCATCCGCCAGCGGCACGCGCTTGCGTTCGCCGGTAGCCGTATGCAGGTCCGCGCGCCAGACATCGATCGGCAATTGCCGGCTAAGCAACCACGCGGCCGGCACCAGCGCCGCCACGCCCAAGGCACGCTTGAGCACCGCACGCCGTCCCGGCTGCGGACGATCAAGGCTGGCCATGGCCAATGCCGGTGGCAAATCGGTAAATCGCTGGCGCAGCAACTGGGCTTTCTGCCAGATCTGCTCATGCTGGGGATGGCTGTCGCGCCACTGTTGCAGGCTGGCGTGATCACGCTCGGTGGCACTGCCAGACTCCAGCAACGCCAGCCATTGCGCCGCCGCCCGGGCGAGATCCGGCGCGGTGCGGCTCACAGCTCCACCAGCAGGCAATGCTCATAGGCCTGGGCCATGTAGCGCTTGACCGTGCGCTCGGACACCTTGAGCCGCTCGGCAATCTCGCGATAGCCCAGGCCCTCCAGCTGGCTCCAGAGAAACGCACGGCGCACCACGGGTGGCAAACCGTCGAGCAGTTCATCCAGGGCCTGCAGGGTTTCCAGCAGCAACCAGCGCTGTTCCGGCGACGGCACGCAGGCTTGCGGCAGGTGCGTCAACGCATTGAGGTACGCCTGCTCCAGGCTGCGCCGCTGGTGAAAGTTGACCAGCAAGCGCTTGCCTACGGTCACCAGGTAAGCCCGGGGTTCCTGCAATTGGGCAATCGGCTGGGCACTGGCCAACACCCGCAGGAACGTGTCCTGGCTCAGGTCGGCCGCATCCCAGGCATTGCCCAAACGGCGCCGCAGCCAGCTTTCCAGCCAACTGCGGTGGTCGCGGTACAAGGCGTGAAGGCTCGGTTCTGCGAGGTGCGTCGGCACTACAGCTTCATTCATGGCAAGTAACCTGCGCGGCGCGAGTCAGTCTCAAATGAGATTCATTCTATTTAATATCCCGCCGGCATACCATGTTCTTTTGCACAATGCGTTTAGAGCATCGCGGCCTTTTGCCTGAGCATGTCGATAAACAACCCCAATTCGCGGCTCACCGGGTCGCCCTTGCGCAGCAACATGCCGAACGGCGCCAATTGCACCTCCAGCACCACCGGCAAGGCCACCACCAGGCCCATTTTCAGGTAATCCCGCAGGGCGCTTTCCGAGAGCACCATGATTGCGTCGGTGAGTTGAATCAGTTGCTGCATGGAATACACCGAGCTGCACTCGATGATGTCCGCTGGCTGCGGCAAGGCCAGGTGTTGCAGGGCCTCATCGAAACCGATGCGCGCCGGGCTGGTTTGCGGTTGCAGGATCCACGGCCAGTCGCTGACCAGTTCCGCCAGCGGCAAGTGTTCGCGCTGGGCCAGCGGATGGCCGGCGTGCACCACCACCAGCATGCGTTCATTGCCCAGGGGTTCGAAGCTGTAATGCTCGCTGTCGGTGGCGGCGTTGCGCCGGGCGATGGCCAGGTCGATGCGGCCCTGTTCCAGCAACTGGATCACCTGGTCGCTGGTGTCGCCCATGATGCGAATGCGCATCTGCGGGTTGAGCGTCTTGATCTGCGCAATCGAGTCCATCACCAGGTCCGGGGCCGCGCCCATGATGGTGCCGATCGACAAATACCCGTAGCCGCCCTGCTGGCGCACCATCAATTCCTCGGCGCAGCGGTCGAGCCCGCTGAGGGCCGATTCTGCAAACCGGATCAGCTCCTTGCCCAGCGCCGTGGGGCGCATGCCCCGGGGCAGGCGCTCGAACAGGTCGCAGGCAAACATGTCCTCGATCTCCCGCAACATGCGCGTCGCCGCCGGCTGCGACATGTTCAGGCTCTGGGACGCCCGGTGCAGGTTCTGGCTGGAGCTCAAGGCCACCAGCATATGCAAATGCTTGTAGCGCAGGCGGTTGAACAGGTGGCGGGAGATCAACGGACTACTCATTTTTTTCCTTGTTATCGATACCCTGAGGTTATCAGTTGTAAGCGAGATTCGATTTGTAGCGTATAGATCCAGCGCCGTACAGTCCTTCCCATAAGAACAAAACAACCGGACTGACCAATGAAGACCCTGCCTGCGTCTCTGCTCGCCAAGATTTCCTGGCGGCTGCTGCCCTTCCTGCTGTTGATGTACATCATGGCCTTCCTCGACCGCGCCAACGTCGGGTTCGCCAAGCAAGCCTTCCAGGCCGACACCGGCCTCAGTGATGCCGCTTTCGCCTTTGGCGCCGGGGTGTTCTTTGTCGGCTATGCGCTGCTGGAAGTGCCAAGCAACCTGATCATGCACCGCGTCGGCGCTCGCTTGTGGATGTGCCGGATCATGGTCAGTTGGGGTCTCGTCTCCGCCGCCATGATGTTTGCCCACAACGAAACCAGCTTCTACGTGTTGCGCTTCCTGCTGGGCGTAGCCGAAGCCGGGTTCTTTCCCGGCGTGATCCTCTACCTCACCTACTGGTTCCCCTCTGCCGTGCGCGGCAAGGCCATGGGGTTCTTCTACTTTGGCGCGCCCCTGGCCTTCATCTTCGGCAGCCCGCTGTCGGGCTTGTTGCTGGAGCTGGACGGGTTCTCCGGGCTGCACGGCTGGCAATGGCTGTTCGCCGTGGAAGGCCTGATGGCCACGGCGGTTGGCATCTGGGCCTATTGGTACCTGGACAACCGCCCCGCCGATGCCAAATGGCTGACCGTTGCCGAACGCCGCCAGATCCAGGACCTGCTGGACGCCGAAGACCAGCACAAAACCTCCCACGGCCGCAGCCTGCTCAACGTGCTGTGCCAACCCAGCGTGCTGTACCTGTGCCTCGTTTACCTGCTGATCCAGGCCAGCGTGTATGGCGTGGTGTTTTACTTGCCGACGCAGGTGGGCGGCCTGCTGGGCACCAAGGTCGGCTTGATGGTGGGGCTGGTCTCGGCGATACCGTGGGTGTGTGCACTGTTCGCGGCCTGGTGGATTCCCGGCTACTCCGACCGCACCGGCGAACGGCGTAAAACCGCGTCCCTGACCCTGTTGATGGCGGCCGCCGGGATTGCCTGCTCCGTGACCTTCGCCAACCCGCTGCTGGGCATGCTCGCCCTGTGTTTCGCCGCCTCGGGTTTCATCGCCGTGCAACCGGTGTTCTGGACCTTTCCTTCCAGCTACCTGGCCGGCAGCGCTGCGGCGGCCGGCATTGCCCTGATCAACTCCTTCGGCGCCCTCGGCGGGTTTATCGCCCCGGTGCTGAAGAACTGGGCGGAAACCGCCTTTCACTCCCCTGCGGCCGGCCTTTACCTGCTGTCCGCCACCACCGTGCTCGCCGCCTTGCTGGTACTCGGTATCCATTCACCAGGCCAAAAAGCGACGAACACGCCGGCCACTGTTTAATCAAGGAGTCACACCATGGGCAACCTCACTATCAAGCACGTACGCGCCTTTGTGCTGCGCGGCGGCGGCGCGGACTACCACGACCAGGCAGACGGCCACTGGATCGACGATCACATCAGCACCCCCATGAGCAAATACCCCGAATACCGCCAGAGCCGCCGCAGTTTCGGGATCAACGTGCTGGGCACCCTGGTGGTGGAAATCGAGGCCAGCGACGGCACCGTCGGGTTCGCCGTGACCACCGGTGGCGAGCCCGCCGCCTATATCGTCGAGAAGCACCTGGCGCGCTTCCTGGAAGGCGCCCGCGTCACCGATATCGAAAAAATCTGGGACCAGATGTACCAGTCCACCCTGTACTACGGGCGCAAGGGCCTGGTGATCAACACGATCTCCGGTGTCGACCTGGCGCTGTGGGATTTGCTCGGCAAAGTCCGCCAGGAGCCGGTGCACCAGTTGCTCGGCGGCGCGGTGCGGGACGAGTTGCAGTTCTACGCCACCGGCGCCCGCCCGGACCTCGCGCAGAAGATGGGCTTTATCGGCGGCAAGATGCCCCTGCACCACAGCCCGTCCGAAGGCGAAGAAGGCCTGCGCAAAAACCTCGAGGAACTGGCGACCATGCGCGAACGGGTCGGCCCGGACTTCTGGCTGATGCTCGACTGCTGGATGAGCCTGGACCTGAACTACGCCACCAGACTGGCAGTAGGCGCCCATGAATACGGCTTGAAATGGATCGAGGAAGCGCTGTCGCCCGACGACTACTGGGGCTATGCCGCGCTGCGCAACAACGTGCCCAAGGGCATGCTGGTCACCACCGGCGAACACGAAGCCACCCGCTGGGGCTTTCGCATGCTGCTGGAGATGGGCTGCTGCGACATTATCCAGCCGGATGTGGGCTGGTGCGGCGGCCTCACCGAGCTGGTGAAAATCTCTGCCCTGGCCGATGCCCACAATGCGTTGGTGGTGCCCCACGGCTCGTCGGTCTACAGCTACCACTTCGTTGCCACCCGCCATAACAGCCCGTTCGCCGAGTTCCTGATGATGGCGCCCAAGGCCGATGAAGTGGTGCCGATGTTCCACCCGCAATTGCTCGGTGAACCGGTGCCGGTGAATGGCCGCATGCGTCTTTCGGTGCTCGACAAACCCGGATTTGGTGTAGACCTCAACCCCGATTGCCAACTGCACCGTCCGTATAACCGCTGAGGACTCCTGCCATGAACATGCCCCACAACGCTTTCAAGGCCGCGCTGCATAAAGACGCTGCGCAATACGGGATCTGGGCCGGTTTCGCCACGGCCTATGCCGCCGAGATCGTCGCCAGCACCGGTTACGACTGGATGCTGATTGACGGCGAACACGCCCCCAACACCGTACCCAGCGTGCTCAACCAGCTCCAGGCCGTGGCGCCCTACGCCACCGCGCCGGTGGTACGTGCGGTGAGCAGCGACGCCAACCTGATCAAGCAACTGCTGGACGTCGGCGCCCAGACCTTGATGATCCCGATGGTGGAAACCGCCGAACAGGCCCAGGCCCTGGTGCGTGCGATGCGTTATCCGCCCCACGGCATTCGTGGCGTCGGCGGCGGCTTGACCCGCGCCACCCGCTGGGACGGCGTGAACGACTACCTCAACACCGCCCATGAACAGCTGTGCCTGATCGTGCAGGTGGAGTCGCGCCTCGGGGTGGAAAACGTCGCGGCGATTGCGGCGGTCGAAGGCGTGGACGCGGTATTCATCGGCCCGGCCGACCTGTCCATCGGCCTCGGCCATGCCGGCAATCCCGGGCATCCCGAGGTGCAGGAACGTATCCGCCACGCGGTCGACGCCACGCTGGCGGCCGGTAAAGCCTGCGGCATCCTCGCCCCCAACGAAGACGATGCCCGCCGTTATCAAGCCTGGGGCTGCCAGTTCATCGCAGTGGCCATCGACATCAGCCTGTTGCGCCAGAGCGCCATGGCCACCCTGGCCCGCTACCGCCCCGCCGCCGACGCCAAGGCGCCGTCACGTACTTACTGAGGAGCTGCCCATGTCATCCGTACCGGTCTACCAGAACTTCATCAACGGCCGCTTTACCCCAAGCGATGCCCACCTGGACGTGTTAAACCCGGCCACCGGCGCCCTGCTTTCGAAGGTCCCGGCATCCACCACCGAAGACGTCGACCAGGCCCTGGCCGCCGCCCGCCATGCGCAAAAGGACTGGGCCCGCAAACCGGCCATCGAACGCGCCGGGCACTTGCGCCGCATCGCCGCCAAGCTGCGGGAAAACGTCGCCCACCTGGCGCGCACCATCACCCTGGAACAAGGCAAGGTCACGGGCCTTGCGGAAGTCGAAGTCAACTTCACTGCCGATTACCTCGATTACATGGCCGAGTGGGCGCGCCGCATTGAAGGCGAGATCATCACCAGCGACCGGCCCAATGAAAACATCTTCCTGTTCCGCAAACCCCTGGGCGTGGTGGCCGGCATCCTGCCGTGGAATTTCCCGTTCTTCCTGATCGCCCGCAAGATGGCCCCGGCGTTGCTGACCGGCAACACCATCGTGATCAAGCCCAGCGAAGAGACGCCCAACAACTGCTTTGAATTCGCCAAGCTGGTGGCCGAGACCGACCTGCCGGCCGGGGTGTTCAACGTGGTCTGCGGCGATGGGCGGGTGGGTGGCGCCCTTACCGCCCACAAGGGCGTAGACATGATCAGCTTCACCGGCAGCGTCGCCACCGGCTCGCGGATCATGGCCGCCGCCGCGCCGAATATCACCAAGCTCAACCTGGAACTGGGCGGCAAGGCTCCCGCCATCGTCCTCGCCGATGCCGACCTGGACCTGGCGGTAAAAGCCATTCGTGACTCGCGGATCATCAACAGCGGCCAGGTGTGCAACTGCGCCGAACGGGTGTATGTGGAACGCAAGGTGGCCGACCAGTTTATCGAGCGCATCAGTGCCGCGATGGCCGCCACCCGCTACGGCGACCCCATCGCCCAGGCCGATGTAGAAATGGGCCCGCTGATCAACCGCCAGGGCCTCGACAGCGTCAACCGCAAGGTGCGCACCGCGCTGGGCCAGGGTGCATCGCTGGTCACCGGTGGGCAAATCGCCGACCTGGGCCAGGGTTTTCACTTCCAGCCTACGGTATTGGCCGGCTGCCGCGCCGACATGGAAATCATGCGCGAAGAGATCTTCGGGCCGGTGCTGCCGATCCAGATTGTCGATGACCTGGATGAAGCCATCGCCCTGGCCAACGACTGCGACTACGGCCTGACTTCCTCGATCTACACCCGCGACCTGGGCAAGGCGATGCAGGCAGTACGCGAGTTGTCGTTCGGCGAAACCTATATCAACCGCGAGAACTTCGAGGCAATGCAGGGCTTCCATGCCGGTGTGCGCAAATCCGGGATCGGCGGCGCCGACGGCAAACACGGCCTGTATGAGTACACCCATACCCATGCGGTGTACTTGCAGGGCTGAGGTGGTGCAACGGGCCCTGGCGCGGTAGCGTGCGGGCCCTTCCCTGTCCATTCTTCCGAAGGATTGCGCAATGCCTCTTACCCCATACAGCGGGCCGATCATCGACAGCCATCTGCACCTGTTCGACCCGCGCCGCTCCCAGGGCATCCCCTGGCCCGAGCCGGGCAACGCGCTGTATGCCGCGCATTTACCGGCGGATTATTGGGCGCTGGCGGGCGAACATCATGTGATCGGCGCCATCGCCGTGGAAGCCAGCCCGTGGCGCGACGACAACCGCTGGTTGCTGGACACCTTGCGCAGCGACCCGCGCATGCTCGGCTTCGTCGGCAACCTCGACCCGCTGCACAGCGACTTTGCGGCAGACCTTGAAACCCTGGCCCCTGAACCGCTGTTCCTCGGCTTGCGCTACGGCAACCTGTGGGACCGCGACTTGCTCGATGACCAGAAGCGCCAAGGCTTTATCGAAGGCCTGCGCCGCCTTGCCGAATACGGGCGCAGCCTGGACAGCGCCAACCCGAACCCGCGCCTGATCAAAGGGCTGCTGCACTTGAGCGATGCCTTGCCCGAGCTGCGCATCATCGTCGATCACCTGCCCAACGCCAGCGTGCCGGCCGGTGAAGAATCGGCCTATCACGCTGACCTGATGCGCCTGGCCGAGCGGCCCAATGTGTTTGCCAAACTGGCGGAAATCCCCCAGGTCGGGCCGGGTGGATTGATCCTTGACCCGTCGTTCTACAACGACCGTCTGGCCGTGCTGTGGGAAGCCTTTGGCAACGACCGTTGCTTCTTTGGCAGCGACTGGCCCAACAGCGATCACCTGGCCGATTTCGCCACCACCCTGGGCCTGGTGAAAGCCTGCCTGGCGGGCAAACCCGAGGACGTACAGGGCAAGTTCTTCCTGCACAACGCGGTGCGGATCTACAGCCCCACGCCTGCCCATGGCTGAACCCACGGCCAACCACAACAATAAAAAGGAATTGAACACGTGGAAATCATTCTCTTCGGTGTGATTCTGCACTTCATCGGCGGCTTCGCCTCCGGCAGTTTCTACATCCCCTACAAGAAAGTCCGTGGCTGGGCCTGGGAAAGCTACTGGATCACCGGCGGCCTGGTGTCCTGGCTGATCGTGCCGCTGATTGCCGCGCAACTGACCGTGCCCGGCTGGGCCGACATCCTGCGCCAGGCCGACAGCGGCACCCTGCTCTGGACCTACCTGTTCGGCGTGCTCTGGGGCATCGGCGGGCTGACTTTCGGCCTGACCATGCGCTACCTCGGGCTGTCCCTGGGCATGTCGCTGGTACTCGGCCTGACCTCGGCCCTCGGTGCGTTGATGCCAGCGCTGTACCGCGACCTGTTCACCGACGCCACCGAAGGCACCCTGACCTCGATGCTCGCCTCCCAGGGCGGGCATTGGGTGCTGTGGGGTGTCGCGGTGTCCCTGGTGGGCATTGCGGTGTGCGGCAAGGCCGGGCTGATCAAGGAGCGGGAAGTGCCGGAAGCGGTGAAATTCGCCAGCATCAGCGAGTTCTCGGTGGCCAAGGGCATGTTGGTGGCGGTGATCTCAGGCGTGCTGAGCGCCTGCTTCAGCTACGGCATTTCCGCCGGGCGTCCGCTGGCTGCCGCGGCGGTGGAGCACGGCGCCAACAGCCTGTTCCAGAACAACGTGACCTTCATGGTGATCATGTGGGGCGGGCTCACCACCAACGGCCTCTGGTGCCTGTGGCTGAACTGGCGCAACCGCACGTTCCACAACTACACCGACCGCAGCACCCCGCTGTTCCGTAACTACCTGCTGGTGGCGTGCGCCGGGACCTTGTGGTTCCTGCAATTTTTCTTCTACGGCATGGGCGAAAGCCGCCTGCAGAACGACGCCAGTTCCTGGGTGCTGCACATGTCTTTCATCATCATCGTATCCAACTGCTGGGGCCTGTATTTCCGTGAATGGCAAGGCACCAGCGCTACCAACAAAAGCGTATTGGTTGCCGGTATCGCGGTGATTCTCGGGGCTATCGCCATGGTCGGTTACGGCAACTATCTCGGCTGAGGCCGCTTGTTTTCCAGGAGTTTATTTATGTTGCTTGCAGATAAAACCGTGATTATTACTGGCGCTTCCCGAGGTATCGGACGCGCTGCTGCCCGTGAGTGCGCGCGTCAGGGAGCTCGTGTGGTGATTGGTCATAGTGGCAGTGGCCAGGGGACTGAGGCGGCGTTTTCGTTGATCGAGGAGATCAAGGGGTTTGGTGGGCAGGCGGTGGAAGTGGGCGGCGATGCGGCGGATCCGGACACGGGTGACAAGCTGGTGGCGGGCGCGCTCAAGGCGTTTGGCAGTGTGGATGTGTTCGTCAACAATGCCGGGATTTGCCCGTTCCACTCTTTCCTCGACATGCCTCGCGAGGTTTACCTCAAGACCGTCAACACCAACCTCAACGGCGCCTACTTCGCCGTGCAGGCGGCGGCCAACCAGATGAAGAACCAGGGCAAGGGTGGCGCGATCATCGCCGTCAGTTCCATCAGTGCGCTGGTGGGGGGCGGGATGCAGACGCATTACACGCCGACCAAGGCCGGGCTGCATTCGTTGATGCAGTCTTGTGCGATTGCGCTGGGGCCTTATGGGATTCGCTGTAATTCGGTGTTGCCGGGGACGATTGCTACCGACATCAACAAGGAGGATTTGGCGGATGAAGAGAAGCTGGCGTACATGACTTCGCGTACGCCGCTGGGGCGGTTGGGGGAGCCTGATGATGTTGCGGGGCCCATTGTGTTTCTTGCTTCGGATATGGCGCGGTATGTGACTGGGGCTTCGCTGTTGGTAGACGGGGGGTTGTTTGTCAACTTGCAGTAGCTTTGGGGGGCATATCCGTTATTTGGGTGATGTCTGATATGGGTTCCGCTCTTACAGCGGGTCACTTTTGAAAGGAGCCCAAAAGTAACCAAAAGGCTCTTGCCCCACCACTCGGCACCTCGCTAATGCTCGGTGTGCCCTCAGCTCCGGTAGCACGAAGCGGGCCGCCGCGACGGGGCGTCCCTGCCCCGTCGCGGCTAAACCGGCGTCCTGCCGGTTTACCCGCTCCGTACTACCTGCGTTCGGCCAGCGTGGTTTAACGGGGCGCCTAAGATCAAGATCAAAAGCAGATCAACAGCAACAGCACAGCGGCCTACAGGCCGGCTTGAGTGTGGTGAAGCAAAATCAAAATCTAAAGCGGGCACGATCCCTGTAGGAGCTGGCTTGCCGGCGATGGTCGTTAACGATGACGTTGGCGTCCTGAATGAACGCGGCGACCTCAGGCTCTTCGCCGGCAAGCCGGCTCCTACAGAAAAGCAGCTCTGTTTTTGCTTTGGCTTTTGCTCTGGCTTCTACCACTCAAGCCGGCCTGTAGGCCGCTGTGCTCTTGCTTTTGATTTTGATCTGACTGCCCCATTCAGCCCGAGGCCGAACGCAGGGATTGAGGAGCGGGTAAACCGGCAGGACGCCGGTTTAGCCGCGACGGGCCAGGGACGGGCCGTCGCGGCGGCCCGCGGAGCAATCCTGGAGTGAGGGAACACCGAGCCTAGGCGAGGTGCCGACAGGCGGGGCAGAGCGTTTTGGTTACTTTGCCGCTTTTGCAAAGTGACTCGCTGTAAGAGCGAAACCATAAGCCGCCGTTACCTGAATAACGGATATGTACGCCCCCCCCCGCCTACCCCTCACAATCAAAAACCTCCCCCCGCCTTACCACACTACCCGCCGCAAGCACCGCCCCCGGCGCCAACACACCATTGGCTCCAACCCGCGACAGGTCCCCCAACAGCGCCCCAAACTTGTCGCACCCGGTACGCTGCAACTGCCCCCCAATACGCACCTGGACCTCCTTGTCATCCCGCTCATTACGGTAGTTGGCAACGATACTCCCAGCCTCCAGATTCACCCCCCGCCCCAACACCGAATCCCCGACAAAGTTGAAGTGCGCCAACTTGCTGCCGCTGAAAACAAAGGACGTCTTGAGCTCCGCACCCGGCCCGAAGATGCAATATTCATCCACCCAGCAACCACCACGAAGGTAAGCCCCGGCAGCGATAAAACAGTGGGCACCAATGATCAGCGGCGCTTTCAACACAGCGCCCGCCTCAACCACCGCCGTACGGTGCACGGCAATCTCGTCATGAATCTCATAGTCATCATCAGACAACCCCGCCAGCAATTGGCGAACAACGCCAGGCGCCTGGCTCACCAACTCCCAGGGAGCAAGATCAACCCAGGGTGCCAGCGGCGAACGGGAAAAATCAGCGATGTAATCGGTGAGTCGAATCAACGTCGAGCCCTCTACAGATCAGAGAAGCCCGAAACGCTAACACCCCCGTCACTGCCCGTCGAGCAGCACCGGCTTGCCCAACTCGCCGATCTTCTCCAGCCGCGCCCGCACAATGTTGCGGCTGATATTCAGCAAGCGCCCGGTCTGCAACTGGTTGCCATGGCAGTAACGATAGGCCGCACGAAAGACCGTCTCTTCGATGTGTTCGTAAAGGTCCGGAATGTTCTGCTCGAACAACGCATTCAGCGCCGCCTCAAGGCTCACCGGCCCGGCGATCGCAGGCGCGGCCTGGTTCGCCTCGTCCTGGCGAATGCCCGAGGAACGCATGTCCACCAGGTGCAGGTCCGGCGGCTGCACCAACTGGTTTCGGCACACCAGCAAGGCATGGTGAATCGCGTTTTCCAGCTCGCGAATATTCCCCGGCCAGCTGTGTTCCAGCAACTTGCGCTCGGCCTCGATACTCAGCGAAGCGCGGTTGTAGCCCAGGCGCTGGCAGTGTTCCTCAAGGAAAAATTCCGCCAGTGGCAGGATGTCCCCCGGCCGTTCCCGCAGAGGCGGCAGGCGGATGGTGGCGACGTGCAGGCGGTAGAACAGATCCTCACGAAAATGCCCCGCCACCACTGCATCGGCAAGGTTCACGTTAGTGGCCGCTACCAGTCGCACATTGATCGGAATCGGCGTGCGCGAACCCAGGCGCACCACTTCGCGCTCCTGCAACACTCGCAGCAGTTTGACCTGCATGTTCAACGGCAAATCGCCAATCTCATCGAGAAACAGCGTGCCGCCGTTGGCCGCTTCGAACCAGCCGGCCTTGTGGGTGGTGGCGCCAGTGAACGCACCCTTCTCATGGCCGAACAACTCGCTTTCCACCAGGGTTTCGGCAAACGCGCCGCAGTTCACCGCCACAAACGGCTCACGCCCGCGACGGCTCAGATGATGGATATGCCGCGCAACCAATTCCTTGCCGGTGCCGGTCTCGCCAATGATCAAGGTGTTGGCCTCACTGGGTGCCAGGCGCTCGATGCGGGCCAGCAGTTCCTGTGAGCGCGGGTCCTTGAAGACCAGCACGGTGGCGCGCACCGACTTGGTCAATTCACGGGCGTTGGGATGGGTAATCAGCGACATGGTGCATTCCTGGCAGTAAAAGCGCGTGTCAATAGTGCATGAAGTTTTCTATACCATTTAATTATTAATTAATATTTATATATGCCTTAAAAGAATATACCAACACATCCCCCTCCACCTGCTGCTGGAGCAGCAATCGGCCAGCACCTGCGTGTGTGCAGATCAACACCAAGCCATTGCCAGCCAGCTTTTCGAAAACCCTCAAAGCCACGGCCTACAAGGCGCGCAGCGCGTTTTTCCGCTGATGGCATGCAATCTGCTCTCTCCCTCCCAACGCCGCCTCCCCTGTAGGAGCTGGCTTGCCAGCGATGAGGCCCTCAGGCCTTGCACCGACCAAACGGACGCCTTCGCCGGCAAGCCGGCTCCTACAGGGGGTCGCGATCACTTAGCAGGGAGATCCCAATGAAAAACTTCTGGCGCAACAGCATTGCCACCGTGTTCGGTGTGCTGGTCAGCACCGGCGTGCTGGCCGAACAGGCGCCACCGGCGTCGGTGAAGATCGCCATCGTCGCCTACACCCAGGGCGGCAAACCGGTGTTCGGCGGCATCGCCGGGCGCGTGATCGAAGACGGCTGGCTCGAAGCGCAACTGCGTGAACGCGGGGTCAAGCTGGAGTGGATCGCCCTGCCCCACGCCGGCGCCGGGCCGCAGATCAACGAAGGTTTCAGCAACAACAGCCTGGACTTCGCCGTGCGCGGTGACCTGCCTTCGGTGATCGCCGGGGCCGGCGGCGTGCCGGGCAAGCTGATCGTGCCCGGTGGCAGCGGCAACAACATCTACCTGGTGGTGCCCGAAGGCTCCACCGCAAAAACCATCGACGACCTCAAGGGCAAGCGCCTGGCGCTGCATCGCGGCCGGCCATGGGAGTTCGCCTTCAGCAACTTCCTGGCCAGCAAGGGCCTGAAGCTCGACGACTTCAAGATCGCCAACCTCAACCCGCAAGTCGGCGCCGCGGCCGTGTCTGCCGGCAAGGTCGACGCTGCGGTGCTGCTCAGCGAGGCCTATGCCCTGGAAGACAAGGGCGTGGGCAAGATCATCTGGTCCACCAAGCAAGGCAACAACGACTGGCGCCTGGTCTCCGACCTGTGGGGCACCGACAGCTTCGTGCAGCAGCACCCGGACATCACCCAATTGCTCGCCACGGCCTGGGTGAAAGCCGCGTGGTGGATTTCCCAGCCGCAGAACCAGGACGCCTATTACCAGCTGTCTTCCCGCGCCGGCACCGCCGAAAGCGTATTGCGCCGCGACGACCAGGACGACCCGGTGGCCTGGAAGGATCGCTGGGCGCCGAAAAGCGACCAGCAACTCAAGGCGCACTACCAGGCCCTCACCACCTACGCCCTGGCCAATCACCTGATTCGCAGCACCTACGACATCGGCCCGTCACTGGCCACCGGCTTTACCAACCAGGCCCTGATCGACCTGAAACTCACCGACTACTGGCCGGCCCTGCATGGCCAGGTCAGCACTAATCCGTAATAGGGAAATTAAGCATGAAACTGTCGCACTCCTTTGCCTTTGGCCTCAGCGTCCTGGCCCTGTCCATGAGCGTGTTTGCTGCCGACACCTACGCCCCCAAACCCGACCCGCTGCAAGGCGATGGCCGCGTCTCGGCGTTCTACACCTGGGAAAAAGCCATCCCGACGGTTCCCGGCAAACTGCTGCGCAGCGAGCCCCTGGATAACACCTTGAGCCTGGCCAATGCCGCCAGCGCCCAGCGGATTCTGTACACCTCCACCGACGGCATCGATAACAAGACGCCGGTGGTGGTGTCCGGCGCGCTGTTCCTGCCAAAAGGCACGCCGCCTGCCGGTGGTTGGCCGGTGGCGAGCTGGGGCCATGGCACCGTGGGCGTGGCGGACGTGTGTGCACCGTCCTGGCAAGGTCGCTCGTACCGTGACGTGGCCTACCTCAATCGCTGGCTGGCCGAAGGTTTTGCCGTGGTCGCCACCGACTATCAGGGCCTCGGCGTGCCCGGCGGCCACCCCTTGCTGAACAGCCGCATGGCTGCCTACGGAATCCTCGACGCCGCCAAGGCCGTGGTGGCCGGCGTACCTGGGCTGGCCGACAAGGTGTTGATCGTCGGCCAGTCCCAGGGCGGTGCCGGTGCCTTCGCCGCCGCAGCCTATGCCGCCACCTACGCCCCGGACCTGGGAGTGAAAGGCAGCATCGGCACCGGTGTGATCTACACCCTCGACTACGCGAAAAACCCCAGCGAAGAAGTGCGCAACAAGGTCGACCCCACCCTGGCCTACGGTTTCTACACCTTGCTCGCCGCCCAGCAATACGACCCGAGCATCAACCCGGCCGACTTCTACACCGAAAAAGCCCTGCCGATTTTCGAGCAGGCCCGCACCAGTTGCCTGTTCGCCCTCGAAGGCGACGTGGAAGGCCTGGGCCTGAGCATCGCCAACACCAAGAAAGACTACAAGGGCAAGCAGCTCGCCCCGTGGCTGGCGCAAGTGTCCTACCCGACGTTGAAAACCTCGAAGCCAATCTTCATCGGCACCGGTGCCGAAGACACCACCCCGGCCGCCGCGACCCAGGTCAAGCTGATGCAGGACGCGTGCAAGGCCGGCTCCATCGTCGAAGGCCACCTGTACAAAGGCCTGGGCCACAGCGCCACGGTCAATGCATCACTCAAGGACTCGATCCCGTTTGCCCACAAGGTCATCAACGACCAGCCGATCACCCCGATCTGCGCCCCGACCGCGCAATAAGCAGGAGGCTTGCATGAGCATCGAATTCTTCACCCGCCTGCCGTTGCACGGCGAAACCCAGTTCCTGCCCGGCGACCCACGCAACCGCGGCGACTGGCATCGCGGCGGGCCCAGCACCGGCGCAGTATCGGGTTTCAGCGTAGGTGATCACTTCACCTACATCGACTACCTCGGGCAAATCGCCAGGGCCGCAGAAATCAACGGCTTTGGCGGTGCGCTGATGGTCAACGCGCCCACCGGCGAAGAGCCGTGGACCGTCTGCGCGCTGCTGGCCCGGGAAACCCGCACCCTGCAATTCGTCACCGCGTTCCAACCCTACCACTACACCCCGTGGGTGGCGGTGCAGCAGGCGGCCACCTACCAGCGCGCCACCGGCAACCGCCTGGTGTGGAACATCATCAACGGCGGCTCGGACGCGATCCAGCGCCAGGTGGGCGACTTCAGCGACCACGATGAACGCTACGCGCGCGCCACCGAATTCATGGACGTGGTCAAGGGCTATTGGCACAACGAGTCCTTCCACTACGACGGCAAGTTCTACAAGGCCGAGGGTGGCGGCCTGCGCGGGCCGTTGAAGAAGGCCCGGTTGCCGCTGATCTGCACCGCCGGTTCGTCCATCGCCGCCCGGGAGTTTGCCGCCAAGCATGCTGACTTCTACCTGATGCGTGCCGAACACCCGGACGAGATCGCCGCCCTGATCGCCGACCTGCGCGAGCGCGCGTTGAAATGGGGCCGCACCGACATTCGCTTCGGCCTGTCGATTGACGTGATCACCCGGGAAACCGAAGAACTGGCCCGCACCGAAGCCAAGCGTTTCTTCGACGAAGGCATCGCCCGGGGCGCGGTCAAGGCCGTGGCGGCCCATGCCGGGTTGCGTACGGCGCGCAAACTCAGCTACGAGCACGGCTTCAGTGAAAAAACCGAGACCCAAAGCTTCGACGACTTCTTCATCCACCCCAATGTATGGACTGGCTTGGGCTACATCGGCATCCCGCCGGGCTGTGCGCTGGTGGGCAGCTACGAGAACGTGGTGGCAAGGATTCGCGAGTACAACGCCATCGGCATCGACCTGTTCTTCCTCGCCGGCTACCCGCATCTGGAAGAGGCCTATCGCCTGGGCGAGCACATCCTGCCGCACTTTCGCAGTGAACGCGCCGAGCTGAGTCGCCCTCAGGAGCCCGTGCTGGAACTGCGCTCCGCCAACGGCCCGGCCGGAGTCTGATGCCATGAGCCTACTGCTTAGCCGCCGGGACTTTCTCGGCTACAGCGTGACCGTCGGCGGCGGCTTGCTGCTGGCCGGTTGCGGCCCCGCAGACACGCCCAAAAGCGTTGCCGGCAACGATCAGCCACGCTATGGCGGGCGCCTGCGCCTGGGCATCCTGGATGGCAACCAGAGCGGCAACCTCGATGCCCACAAGCCCGTGGGCAGTGGCATCGTTCGCGGCTTTGCGCTGTACAGCAAGCTGTGGGAATGGGACGAGCAGATGCAACCGCGCCTGGCCCTGGCCGAATTTGCCGAGCCGAATGCCGACGCCAGCAGCTGGACCCTGCGCCTGCGCCCCGGCCTGGAATTCCACAACGGCAAGACCATCGATGCCGATGACCTGATCTTCTCGATCCGCCGCCTCACCGACCCGCAACTGGCCTCGCCCTACGCGGCGCTGCTGCACTGGGTGGACCGTGACAACCTGGTCAAGCTCGACAACCGCACCGTGCGCCTGAGCTTTCGCGACGGCCGCAGCTACATGCCGCTGGCAGAAACCTGGGTCAACTTCGGCGGCATCGTGCCGGTGGATTACCACCCGGTCACCAACCCGGTGGGCGCCGGGCCCTACAAGCTGAAAAGCTTCACCCCCGGCCAGCGCTCGCTGTTTACCCGCTTCGAGAACTACTACAAGGACGGCAAGCCCTACGCCGATGAGCTGGAAATCATCGACTTCAAGGACCAGGTTTCGCGCCTGGCCGCCCTGCGCTCCGGGCAAATCGACATGGCCAACGTGATGCCCACCGAACAGCTGCCGATCCTGCAAAAGGACCCGCGCCTGAAGGTGATCACCTCGGTGACCGGCAACTGGCTGTCGTTCGACATGAACCTCGACAAGCCACCGTTCAACGACCCACGGGTGCGCGAAGCGTTTCGCTTGATGGCCGACCGTGAAGAGCTGGTACGCCGTGCCCTGAACGGCCAGGGCCGGGTGGCCAACGACCTGTATGCACCCAGCGACCCGACCTTCAACCACGACCTCGGGCCGCGCCCCTACGACCCGCAACGCGCGGCGCAACTGCTCAAGGACGCCGGCCAGGAAAACCTCGAGGTGGAATTGATCACCACCCCGGGGCCGGGCTTGAGTTCGGCGCTGGTGCTGGCCGAACAGGCCAAGCGCATCGGCGTGACCCTCAAGGTCAAGCAGGTGGATTTGGCGACTTTCCAGGGGCCGCTGAAAAACGACTGGACCCTGAGCACCGGCGGCAGCATCGGCGCGCCGTTCCTGGCGAGTGCGATCCATACCGACGCGCCGTTCGCGGTGTCCAACAAGACCCACTTCAACGACCCGCAATTCAGTGAGCTGTTCCTGGCCGCCATGGCCCAGCCCGACCTGGAAAAACGCAAGGCCCTGGTGCATCAGGTCCAGCAGATCCAGTACGAGCGCGGCGGGATGCTGATCTGGGGCTACGCCGACTTGCTCGACAGCGTCTCCACCCGCGTCGGCGGGGCGCAGTCGGAAGAGTCGCTGTTCAGCACCTGGCGCTTCGAAAAGCTCTGGCTCAAAGACACCGCCTGACCCACTTACACCGCATCGCCCTGTAGGAGCCGGCTTGCCGGCGATGACGTCCGGTCGACCGGCGCAGGGCTCAAGGGCCTTATCGCCGGCAAGCCAGCTCCTACAAGGGACCGTGCGCTCTTCATTCTTTTTATGGGGCATTTCTGCCATGCACGCTATCGCCTTGCGTTTACCTCTGCTGCTGGCCGCAAGCCTGCCAATCCAGGCCTTTGCCGCCGATACCCAACTGCAAACCGTGACCGTGCAGGCCAGTGCCAGCCAGTCCGATGACGACGCCCTGCCCACTCGCCCGCCGACGTCGGTGTACGGCGGCACCGAGACCAAGGTCCTCGATACGCCCCGTTCGGTGGTGCAAATCAACGCCGAGCAGTTGGCCAACGACTCGATCCGCAGCGCCGACGACCTGGTCAAATACGCCCCCGGCATCACCCGCGGCGGCGGCCAGAACGCCGGCATCGCCCCGCAGTTTCGCGCCCAGGGCTCGGAGGTGTTCCAGGACGGCCAGCGCGCCTACGGCGTGCGCCACCCGGCGAATTTCAACGCCTATGAAGGCGCCGACATCGTCGCCGGGCCATCCTCGGTCACCTACGGTTCGGTGTCCGGCAGCGGCGGTTATGTGAACTACCTGAGCAAGAAGCCGAACTTCAACGAGTTCAAGACCAAACTCAGTGGCGAACTGGGCTCGTGGATACCGGACGGCACGTCCCGCAGTTCCAACAAGTTCAGCATCGACAACACCGGGCCCTTGAGTGACAACCTGGCCTACCGCCTGAGCATCACCAAGCAGCGCCAGCAGGACTTCTACGACAACGTCGACAACAACTTCGACGCCTTCTACGGCGCCCTCGCCTGGCGCAACGACAACGTGCGGGTGGACTGGAACGCCAGCTACGACAACTACTACGACTACAACATCACCCACGGCTGGAACCGCGCCACCCAGGACCTGGTGGACAACGGCAAGTATTACGCCGGGCGCGCCACGCCGATTATCCAGAACGGCAACACCCTGTGGTCGCCGGTGCTGGCCTCCGGCGCCGCCGATGCGCCGACCCTCGGCTGGGTCAAACGCCAGCGCAATGCCCAGGGCCAATACAGCGTGGTGGACGGCAGCTTCCAGACCGCCTCGCCCAACACCCAGAGCAACCCCGGCAGCCTGCGGGGCTGGGTGTATGACCCGACGCTGGCGGGCAATGGTGAGCGCTCGCTGTCCTCGCAAACCGGGCAACGCAAGGAAGATGAAAGCAGCTCGCGACGCTTTACCACGCAACTGCGCATCGAGGCCGACCTGTCGCCCACCATCACCGTGGCCAACAGCACGTTCTACCAACGCTCCAAAGACATCACCGATGCCGTGGGTTCGTTCCAGGTGCAGTCCAAAGACAACATCTTCGACAACCGCTTCGAATTCCGCTCGCGTAATGAAACCCGCCTGGGCGGCTGGACCCTGCGGGATGACAGCAACACCGGCCTGATCTATCGCCGGGAATTCAACCAGTCGATCGCTGCCAACAACAGCTTCGGCTCCACCATCAATGCCTATGACTTGACCCAGGACCCTTCGGGCAAGAACTCCGGCGATCTGCTGGGCCTCAACGGCGCCAACCCCGCCGGCGGCAATGGCGCCTGGATCGGCCAACCCGGCGTGCCGCAGTACTCCAACTACTACGGCTGGCTGAGTCTGCCGCCGATGTACCCCGCCGGGCACGGGCTCTACGCCGAGTCCGTGGCGCCCTACACCGCCGAAAGCACCTGGACCACCAAGACCCTGTTCAGCCAGCACAACCTCAAGTACGGCGATTATTTCGGCCTGAACATCGGTGCCAGCCGCAGCTGGATCGAGGCCGAGATCGACAACCCGTTCGTGCTCGCAGGCGGCAACCCGCGCAAGGACAGCGACAACTACCGGCTGTTCGCTTTCCAGGTCAGCCCCTACGTCAAGCCCACGGAAAACACCACGCTCTACTACACCTTCGATCGATCGCTGGCGGTCAACACCGGGTTCTTTTCCAACGGCCTCGGTTGGGGCAGCGGCAGTGGCGCGAACCTGCTCAATCCCCTGGCGTTCCAGAGCCTGAGCGTATTGCACGAAGTGGGCGTGAAAGTGGAAGCGGTGCCTAACCAGCTGTTCATGACCCTGGCCGCGTTCAAGCAGGCCCGGGACCAGGCGCCGGACAGCAACAACAGCATCGCGCGGCTGGTGATCAAGGGCGTGGAGGCCACCGTGCGCTACCAGCCGGATGACCACCTGCGCAGCGGCTTGAACCTGTCCAAGCTCAACGCCTACAACGAATTCACCTCCCAGGCAGGCTTTGCCTCCGCCGGGTTCGTGCCCGACAACGGCACCGTATTCGGCGACAACAACAGCCTCAACCAGCGGCCTTCCGGGCGTTTCGACGCGGTGCAGATTCCTGAATACACCGCCAGTGGCTACGTCGACTACCGCTTCGACTCGGGCTTTGGCGCCGAGCTGTCCGGCTGGTGGACCAGCAACTGGTACCTGAACCTGAGCAAGACCGTAAAGATCCCCAACGAATACAACCTCGACCTTGCCGTGTACTACCGCCAGCCGCAGTGGAGCACCACCTTGCGCGTGCTGAACCTGACCAACGAACTGAATTTCGTCAGTGGCCTGGCCGGCTCCACCAACACCTTCCTGCAACCGATGCCGGGCCGCACCTTGCTCGCCCAGGTCGACTACCAGTTCTAACCCTCAAAGGAGCCCCACCATGTCCATCGAATTTGTCGGCATGATCTTCCCCCGCCAATGGTCCGAAACCCGTGGCGTGCGCAGCCCGGATTTCGACCTCGAGTTTATCCGCCACCACGCCCGCGCCCATGAACACGCAGGCTTTGACCGGGTGCTGATCGCCAGCGGGCCCGTCAGTGCAGACAGCTTGCAGATCGCCGCCTATGCGGCAGCGCACACCGAGCGCCTGGGCTTCATGATCGCCCACCGCCCGGGGCTTACCGCGCCAACCGTCGCAGCCCGTGCGTTTGCCACGCTGGATCACACCACCGGCGGTGGGCGTATTCGCCTGCACGCCATCACCGGCATCACCGCCGAACCCCAGGAAGGCGACTTCCTGCTGGACAAGACCGAGCGCTACCAGCGTACCGACGAATACCTGGAGATTGTGCGACGCACCTGGACCGCCGAAGAGCCGTTCGACTTCGAGGGCAAGTACTTCAACATCAAGGGCGCGTTTTCGCCGGTCAAGCCGCTGCAACAGCCGCATATCCCGATTTCGTTTGGCGGCTCGTCGGACATTGCCTATCAGATCGCAGTCAAGCATGCGGATTTGTACGCGCTGTGGGGCGAGCCGTTGAGCGGTGTGGCGGAGCAGATTGCCAAGCTCAAGGCAGCGGCCAGTGCGGCCGGTGTGCAGGCGCCACGGGTGAGTTTGTCGGTGCGCCTGATATTGGGGGCGACCGAGGAATTGGCGTGGCAGCGGGCCGAGCAGATCCTGGCGCAGATCAAGGCCAATCCGCAGTTTGCGGCGGGCAGTCCGTGGCAGAAGAGGATCAAGGGCACGGGGTCGGAGCGGTTGTTGGCGGCGGCTGCGCTGGGGGATCGGCATGATCGGGCGTTGTGGATGCCGACGGCGACGGCTGTTGGGGCGTATGGCGACACCACGGCGTTGGTAGGCACACCGGAGACCGTGGCCCAGGCGCTGCTGGATTATGTGGATCTAGGGGTCACGACGTTTTTGAACCGGGGGTATGACCCGCTGTATGACACAGTGGATTATGGGCGGTGGATCATTCCGGCGGTGCGCGAGGCCGCGCGTAGGCGCAAGGTCGCGTAACGGCGGCCAACGCCATCGCCGGCAAGCCGGCTCCTACAGGCGATGGCGCCCCCACAGACACACCCTGAGCCAAAAGCCCGCCGCAAATCTCGACGTTCCGCACTAGCCTTTCCTGCCTGTATTCACAACAGGAGGACAAGGAATGTCCACGCTTCCCCACGCCAAACACCTACGCTGCGGCCGCTATTCCGAACCCGGGCAGATTTACATGCTTACGGCAGTCACCCAGCACCGCGATCCTGTCTTTGCCGATTGGCGGGTCGGCCGACTAGTCGTTCATCAATTCCGCCAGGCCCAAACCGAAGGCTTGGCTGACTCTCTCGCCTGGGTCGTCATGCCTGATCATTTCCATTGGCTGGTTGAGCTCAAGCACAGCACGCTGGCGCAACTGATGCTTGCAACAAAGTCCCGCAGTGCACGAGCGGTTAACGCGCACTTGGGGCGCTCGGGGCGTTTCTGGCAGAAAGGTTTTCACGATCGGGCAATTCGCCGGGAGGAAGACCTGCAGGCCGTGGCTCGTTACATCATCGCCAACCCAATACGGGCGGGGCTGGTGCGGCGGGTACATGACTATCCGCTGTGGGATGCCATTTGGGTGTGAACGGACGGACGCCATCGCCGGCAAGCCGGCTCCTACACGAAACCTGTAGGAGCCGGCTTGCCGGCGATCACTGCGCAGCAGTGCCAGTCAACCCAGCGAGGGCGAATGCTCCAGCAACGTCTGCGTATACGCCGCCTGCGGCTGATCCAGCACGCTATCCACCGCGCCCTGCTCCACCACCCGCCCCACCTTCAGCACCAGCACCCGGTCAGCAATCGCCCGCACCACGCCCAGGTCATGGGTGACGAACAACAACGTCAACCCGTCCCGCTGCAACTGGCGCAGCAAATCCAGAATCGAGGCCTGTACCGAGACGTCCAGCGCCGAGGTGATCTCATCGCAGATCAGCAGCTTCGGTTCACACAGCAACGCCCGGGCAATCGCCACGCGCTGGCGCTCACCGCCGGACAGGCTGTGGGGATACAACCCGGCCACCGACGCCGGCAGCGACACCCGCTTGAGCACCGCCTCCACCCGCTCCCGCGCCGCAGCACCTTTCACCGCAAAGAAATGCTCCAGCGGTGCACTCAAGGTCTGATACACCGTCTGCCGGGGATTCAACGCCCGATACGGGTTCTGGAAGATGTACTGAATCTGGTGCCGCAACTCCGCCTCGCGCTGCCGTGCCTGTAGCGGCAACGGCTGCCCGGCATAACGCAGCTCGCCTTCGGCATTCTCCCCCAGCCCGGCAACGGCCCGCGCCAGGCTGGTCTTGCCGGAACCGGACTCGCCCACCAGCGCCAGGCATTCCCCCGGCAGCAACTGCAGCGACACGTCAAACAGCACCTGCCGGTCATACGCCACGTTCAACCCGCTGATCTCCAGCAAGGCGGTATCGGTGCGCGCATCCACGGCGGCAATCGGCGTCAGGGCGATGCGCTGCAACGGCTGATCATGGGGCGCGAAACACGCCACTTCATGCGCCGCCGACAGCGTCTGTAATAACGGTTCCTGCTGTGAACACTCAGGCCGGAAACGCTCACACCGTGGCCCGAACCCGCAGCCTTGCGGCCGCTGCCCCGGCGCAGGTGCATGCCCGGCAATCGCGAGCAACTCACGGCGCCCGGCCACATCGGGAATCGCCGCCAGCAAGCCCCGGGTGTAGGGATGGGACGGCCGGCTGAACAACCCTTCCCGGGTGGCCGTTTCAACAATCCGCCCGGCGTACATCACCATCACCCGGTCCACCAGGTCCTTGATCACCGCCAGGTCATGGGAAACATACACCGCCGCCACGCCCTGGCTTTTGCACAAGCGGCGCAAGGTGGCGAGGATGTGCGCCTGGGTGGTGACGTCCAGGGCGGTGGTCGGCTCGTCCAGCACGATCAACCGGGGCCGCAGCACAAACGCCAGGGCCAGCATGACCCGCTGTTGCTGGCCGCCGGACAGTTGATGGGGAAAGCGCCGTAAAAACTCCGGATCATCCGGCAGGCCGACATCACGCAAGGTTTCAATAATTCGCTGTTGCTGCGCAGGCTTGTCCAACTGCAGTGGGTGCACCGCCAGGGTTTCGCGCAGCAGGCTGCCAATGCGCAGCGCCGGGTTGAGCGCGGTGGCCGGGTCCTGGGCGACGTAGCCGATCAGGCTGCCACGGGCGCGGCGCAAGGCTTCACCTTCCAGGCTCAACAGCGCCTGGCCGGCGATATGCACCTGGCCACCGACAATCCGCGCACCGCGCCGGGCATGGGCCAGCAGCGCGGTGGCCAAGGTGGTCTTGCCGGAACCCGACTCACCCACCAGCCCAAGGATTTCGCCAGCCTGCAGGCTGAAAGACACCCCGGACAGCACATCCACCTGCCCCGGCAACTCAACCCGCAAGCCGCTGACCTGCAGCACCGTCGTCGTAATCTCCGCAATTGCATTCATGGCTGTTTTTCTCCCAGGCGTGCGCTGCTGCGGCCAATGCCTTCGGCGAGGATATTGGTGCCATAGGCAAATACGCCGATCAGTACGGCGGGGGCCAGCACCGCCCAGGGCTGTACCAGTAAACCTGCCTGGTTTTCATTGATCATCAAGCCCCAGTCCGCCGTCGGCGGCGCCACGCCATAACCGAGGAAACTCAGGCCCGAGAGCATGCCCACGCCCCAGGTCAGCATGTTGCCGAAGTGCACCAGCAACGGCGTCAGGATGTTCGGCAGGATTTCCTTGAACAGGATCCGCCGTCGCGAGTAGCCCATCATCTGCGCCGCCTCGACAAACTCCTGCCCCGCCACTGCCACCGCACTGGCCCGCGCCAGGCGAATCACCCCGGGAATAAATGCAATCGATACGGTGAGCACGATCAACCACGGTGCACGGCCCAGCATCGAGACAATCAACAACACCAGGATCAGGTCGGGAAACGCCAGGGACACGTCCGCCAGCCAGGTGATCAACTGGTCCAGGCGCCGCCGCGAGAGCCCTGCGAGCAAGCCGAGGGTGCTGCCCACCGCCAGGGCAATGCTTGCCGCCGCCACTGACATCCACAGCACCGACAGGCCACCGCTGAGCAGCCGCGACAACACGTCATGCCCCAAAAAGTCATAGCCCAGCAGCGCCCACCCCGTCGGCGCGCCGTACACCGGCCCGACCATGTCCGTCGAGCCATGGGGCGCCAGCAATGGCCCCAGCAGCGCCACAGCGATCACCAGCAGGGTGATCAGCGCGCCCTTGCGGGTTTGCGGCTCAGCCAGCCAGCGGGATACTCGACTCTTGCTCATGCATCACCTCGGGAGCGCCGCCACCATGGGGTAATGCCCCGGCGGTTGCGCGAAATCAGGGTCACACGACGGGCCGTGCGCAGCTTGGGCGTGAGCAGCACCGTCAACAGGTCGGCCAGCAGGTTGATCAACACCACTGCAAGCGTGATCACCAGCACGATGGCCTGGATCATCGGCAGATCACGCATCTGGATCGCCGCGTTGAGTGCCGTACCGATGCCCGGGTAGCTGAAGATCACTTCCGCCAGCACCGCGCCGCCAATCAACGTGCGCAGGGTCAGCGCCACGCCTTGAATCGCCGGCACCAGCGCATTGGGCAAGGTGTGCCGCCACACGATCCGCCAGTGGGGAATGCCCCGCAGCCGTGCGGCAATCACGTAGTCGGACTCCAGTGCATCGATCATCGCCGCACGCACCATGCGCGTGAGGTACGGCAGCGCCGACAGACTCAGGGCCAACACCGGCAGCACCAGGAACGGCAACTGGCGCCACAGCGACTGGTCCGGATCGAGGATCGACACCGCCGGCAACCAGTCCATATGCGGCATGGAAAACAGCAACACCAGGCCGATGGCCAACAGGAAGCCCGGCGTGGCCTTGAGGAAAATCAGCAACGACAGGCTCCAGCGGTCGAGGTGGCTGTCACGACGCAACGCCAGGTACACGCCAAGGGCCAGCGCTGCCGGCACCACCACGGCGATCACCCCGGCGAGCAACGCCAGGGTGTAGCCGAAACGCCCCCACAGGATGCTGCTGACCGGCGCGTTGGAGTCCAGTGACACCCCCAGGTCGCCGCTCAGGACCGAGCCGAGCCAGCGCAGGTACTGCCGCAGGATCGGCTGGTCCAGCCCCAGTTGATGTTGCAGGGTGAGGATACTTTGCAGCGGCGCGTCGGGGCCAAGAATCACCCGGGCCGGGTCCGAGGGCAGCGCCTGGGTGGCGATAAATACCACCAGGCTGATCACCCAGGCGGTCAGCAGGCCGTAGCCCAGCCGACCAATAAACCAGGCCAGCCAGGCCGGCGTTCGCAGGGGTTTAGACATGGTTCAACCACAGCTCGTCAAAGCGCCAGGAGGCGAAGGTGGTCTGTTCCGGCGTGAGGCCGCCGACCCGCACCGAAGCGGCGTCCAGCACATCGTTGAAGCCCCAGATCAGCAGCCCGCCGCGTTCGTGTTGAATCTGCTGGGCCTCGTGCACCAGACCTTTGCGCAATTGCAAGTCCGGCTGGGCCAGGGCCTGGCGGTACAGCGCGTCGAAACGCTCGTCGTGGAAATTGCTGCGGTTGTAGATCGCCAATGGCGCGTCGTTATGTAAAGCCGACGCGAGGAAGCCACGGGCCGGTGTCGAACCCGGTGAAAGTTGCCATTGCTCACGCTGCGGGCCGTTGAATACGGCGCCGTCGACCTGAGTCACACGCACCTCCACGCCCGCCTTCTTCGCCTGCTGGGCAAACACCAGCGCGGCATTCACGCCGGGGCCCGACGGGGTGGTCAGCTCCACCCGCAGATCGGTCTGCCCGGCCTGACGCAGCAGCGAGCGCGCCTGTTCCAAGTCATGGGGACGCTGAGCGATGTCATGGTTATAGGTGGGATCGTGGGGCGAATACAGGTCGTTGGCGATGCGCCCAAAACCGTTGAGCCCACGGTCCACCAGCTCCTGCCGATCGGCCAGCAGACGGAACGCCTGGCGCACCCGCACGTCATCAAACGGCGGCTTGGCCAGGTTCAGGTTGAACCCGGTGAACGAGGTGCTGGGCGACACGCACAGCGACAGGCGCGAGTCGGCCTTGAGCAATGCGCTGTGCTCGGCCTGCACCCCGCTGGCGACGTCGATCTGCCCGGCCCGCAAGGCCGCGACCCGCGACACCTGGTCCTTGAACTCGATGATTTCCAGTTCGTCGGCATAGGGTTGGCCGGGCTTGTAGTAATTCTCGAATCGGCTGTAGAGCGAACGCTGGCCGGGCACAAAGCGCTTGAGCTTGTAGGGGCCGGCGCCCACCGGATTGGTGATGGGGTCGTAGTCGGTGGGCACGATGCCGCCGAAGCTGATCAGGGTTTCATCCAGCGGGAAGAAACTCTGGCCCTGTTTGAAGCGGATTTCGATGGTGCGTTCATCCAGCTTGCGCAGCGCATTGCGGTCGATGGCGCCCACCAGCCCGGCAAACGGCGAGGCGAGTTTCGGGTCGGTGAGGCGCAGCAGCGAGAACAGCATGTCGTCCGCGCCGATGGTCTTGCCGTGATGAAACTCAAGCCCGGGCTTGATGCGGATGGTCCAGGCGCTGGCGTCGGCGTTCGGTTCCGCGAACTCGGCCAGGGCCAGGCGTGTACTGACGTCGGTGTTCCACTCCCAGAACTTGCTGTACAGCGCCCAGCCGCGAATGATCCCGCCGCCTACCGGTTTATGGGCATCGAGGTTGCCGGACTGGTCGCCGTCGATGATGCCGATGCGCAGGCGTCCACCGGTGGTCGGTGTGGTCGACATCAGCGCCGCTGGCGCTGCACCGCTGTCGCAGCCACCCAGCAGCAAACCGCCGCCAATGGCCAGGCTGTTGCCGAGAAACACCCGGCGGGAAAATCCTTCGCTCATCAGTTACGCCTCTTGGTGTTGCACGGCGTTCAGACGCGGCACTTCAAAACCGTGGTCCAGGCCCAGCAGCGGGAATAGCAGGTCCGCCACCCGGTGCGCTTCATCGATCAGCGGGAAGCCCGACAGGATGAACGCCGAAGTGCCCTGGGCTTCGTACTCGCGAATGCGCTCGGCCACCTGCTCGGCGCTGCCCACCAGATACGTGCCGGCGGCCGGGCCGAGGATGTTGAAGCCGAACAGGCTCGGGCCCAGCCATACGTTGGGGTAGATCTCCAGGTCGCGGGCCTTGGGCAGGCGGCCGGCGCGAATGGTCTCGACGTTGCGCTGGGTTTGCGGGTCGTCGCTGTGGAAATCCTCGAAGCTCACTCCGGGTGGCAGTTGACGTTCGATGGCAGTGCGGGCGGTTTGCAGCGAGGTGCGTTGCAGCAGTTTCTCGGCGTGGGCCCAAGCCTCTTCTTCAGTCTCGCGCACGATGATTTGCAGGCGGGTGCCGAAGGTCAGGTCGCGGCCGATCTTTGCGGCTTCGGCGGCGACCTTGCGGAACTTGTCACCCAGTTTTGGCGGCGTATTGGCGAAGCTCAGGTACACGTCGAGCAACTGCACCGAGTGTTCAACCCCCGGGCCCGACGTGCCGGCGCCCCACAGCGGGATGCCGGGTTTCTGGTACGGCGGGTGCCAGCCGCCCAGCGGATGTTTGGCCGCCCCCGGCGCACGCGGGGCGAGCTTGATGTATTCGCCGTCGTAGCCCCGTGTATCCCCGGCGTAAAAGCCCTGGAAAGCGCGCCAGTATTCGAGGCTGAAGGCGTAGCGTTCATCGTGCGGGTAATGCACACCGAGGGTCGCCAGGCCCGCGTCGTTACCGTTGACCACGTTGAACAGCAGGCGGCCATTGGAGAACTGGTCGAAGGTCAGGGCCCATTTGGCCAACACCGCCGGCGACAGTTCGCCCGGGTGTTGCGCCACCAGGAAACGCAGGCGCTGGGTGGCGTCGATCAGCGAGGCGGCCACCGCCAGGCTTTCATTCGGGCTGGAACCCAGCAGCGAGCCGTAATAGCCGAGGCGATCACTGGCGACCGCTAATTGCTTGAGGTGTTGGAAGTCCGTTTTCCAGCGCCCTTCAGGCTCCCACGGATAAGGCCCATCGGGCGTGGTGAGGTACCAGAGAATCTTTACAGCCATGACAGACATCCTTGAATGGAACCGCCCCTTGTAGGAGCCGGCTTGCCGGCGATGACGGTGGCACATCCAACAGGAATGTCGCCTGATGCACCGCGATCGCCGGCAAGCCGGCTCCTACAGGGGTCGTGGTGGTTTCAGTCACCGTGATGAGGGTGTGTTCAGTTTTTGCGGTCGATGGCGGGGACCAGGCCCAGCGCCGTGGCCTGCTCAAACAAGCCACTCATCTTCCACTGCTGGGTCAGCACGCCCGGGCCGTAAGCCCGCGAACCACCCAGGGCGTCCGCCAGCAATTGCAGCTGCGCGCCCTCCTCCAGCAACAGGATGAATTCAGCCGTGGCCCGCAGCCCTTGCTTGCCCCACACGGTGGAGCCGCCATTGGCTTCGAGGATCGCCAGGTTGAAGGGGTTTTCGGCGATCTTGTCGAGGATGAAATCCACTTCCTGCTGGCGACGGTCGATGTACACCGGCAGCTCGCGCGCCAGCTGGTAGCGCTGCACCGGCACGTAATGGAACGGCAGCGTGCGATGGGTCTGGGCCCAGGCACCAAGGTACGGCGAGTGCACGTGGGACACGGTGGTCACGTCCGCATGCTGCTGGAACAGCTTGGTGTAGCGCCCCAGGCCGCCCTTGCCTTTGCCGAAGATCACGTTGCCGGCAAAGTCGGTGACGGTGGCTTGCAGCGGCTTGCGGTAGTTCCACGGGCCGCCGTAGTTGACCGACACCAGCAGTTCCTGGCCCGGCACACGCTCGATAAAGCCCACGGTGCCATTGGCGGTGATGGTGTTTGTTTCACGGAAGACGGTGAAGGCTTCTTCGGCTTCCAGCAGGACTTTGTCGATGAAGCCCTGCAGTTCCTGGGTGATCGGTTGGGCGTGGACAATGGCAGTCATGGCAGTTTCTCCGGGTTCAGGCGCGGCGCTTGGCCAACAGTTCATGGGCAGCTTGCAGGGGGCGCGGGTCGACCCAGTCGGCGATTGCAAAATCGCGCTCCAGGAAGCCGTGCAGGTACAGGAAGTCTTTCTGGACACCGAGAAAATCCAGGCGCTGGGCCGACAGGTCCGGGGCCAGGGTGGTATGGAAATCACCGCGATAGGCCTCGGCCACCCCGGCACTGCCGGCGCGGGTTTCTTCTTCGAGAATCGCGTTCAGGCCGTCGCGATTGTTCGCAGCCCAGTCAGCCGCGCTGAGGGTTTGCGCGAGGAATCGCACCACCAGGTCAAAGTGGTTGTCCAGCAGGCTCTGGTGGACAGTGATCGGGCGCGGCGTGCCGTTGTTGATGCGGTAGCGCGGCTCGGCGATCAGGTCCAGGTCGATGCCCACCACCAGGCCCAGACGACGGGCAGCGTCGGCAGCCGAAGCGCCCTTGACGTACACCGCGTCCACTTCGCCGCGAGCCAGGTAATCCAGGCCCGACCACAGGCGCTGCAAACCTTCCTGAGGGTTGCTCGCCTGTTCCTGATCGTGCAGCGCGACCTCCACCAGTTGCACATCATCAAAGCCCAGGCCGGCCAGGCTCAGCGCGCCTTTATAGCCGTGCAGGCTCATGGCCCGGGCGATACTGCCCGGGCGGCTGTCGCCCCACGCCGGCAAGGCCAGGCGCTTGCCTTTCAAGTGTTCGGGACGCGTGATGCTGGAGTCCGGGCGGACCAGAATGGTCTGCCATTCCTCGATCCAGGTCAGGCCGATCAAACGGCTCGGTGCACCGGCGGCACGGGCGGCCAGTGCCGGCACGTTACCGCCTTCGCGAAACAGCCCGGGCAGTTCGTGATCGTAGTGGTGATGGCCCAACTGGCGGGCCTCCTGCAGGGTCGAGACCGGCAGACCGTCGGCGGCGAATTCTTCGCTCAACCAACCAAGTTTGTAGGCGATGCCGGAAGCGGTCGGCACCGGGCAGCGGGTAAACCAGATCTGCTCAAGCGCAGGCTTGGGCAGGACGGCGGAAAGGGTCATGGGCAGCTCCATTGAATTGGGCAAGGCAGTCCATGGAGGTATTGCAGAGGCCGTGCCAATTGGCCAAAGCCCCGGTTTGCAAGGCTTTGGCGCAAACGGCCAAAGCGCGGTTGCTGGCCTGTCAGCAGCACTGCTGCTGATCCAGCAGTCACCCGTTCACCACTGCTTCCCCAGCAACACCCCGTTATCGCAGGCCCCGCCAGGCGTGGTTTTCGGCATTGGCGCAGAACTTGCTCAAGGCACCTTCAATGCCCGACATCCAGCGCAATCCCCTGTAGGAGCTGGCTTGCCAGCGATGGACTCAAGTGCACCGCGTAAACCCGTCAGTACACGTCATCGTTAACCAC
Source organism: Pseudomonas sp. Z18(2022) (assembly GCF_036346535.1). NCBI lineage: Bacteria > Pseudomonadati > Pseudomonadota > Gammaproteobacteria > Pseudomonadales > Pseudomonadaceae > Pseudomonas > Pseudomonas sp. Z18(2022). The sequence goes on along the minus strand of NZ_JAOTOA010000023.1, from coordinate 5,089 downwards.
CATCGCTGGCAAGCCAGCTCCTACAGGGGGCTTACACACACGGGCCACATCAAGGGAAGAAACTATGAGTACGTTCGAACAGGTACCGGTACGCCAACTGCACAGCGAGGCCGAGGCGATTGCCGCAGCCAAAGAGATCGCCGTGGAGATCGCCGCGATCGCCGCCGACAGCAGCCAGAACGGCCAACTGCCGTGGCGCCAGGCGCAATTGCTGTCCCAGAGCGGCCTGACCGCCATCGGCGTGCCCAAGGCATTTGGCGGGCTGGGTGCCTCGGTGCAAACCATCGTCGAAACCGTGCGCCTGGTCTCGGTGGCCGATGGCGGTGTGGGGCAGTTGCTGCAGATTCACAACGTGATGCTGCGGGGCATCTTCAACGGTTATCCGGATACGGTGCGTGATCGCCTGGTGGCTGACGTATTGGCCGGCAAGCGCTTTGGCAACGCCCTGGCGGAAGTCGGCGGCAAGAACAAGTTCGCCCTCAAGACCCGCGTCGAGCGGCGTGCCGACGGCAAGCTGGTGCTCAATGGCAGCAAGTTCTACTCCACCGGTTCCTACCTTGCCGAGTGGATCTCCCTCACCGCCGCCTCCGATGACGGCGGTGCCGGCGTGCTGCTCAACCGCAACGCGCCGGGCCTGACCCTGGTGGACGACTGGGAAGCCTTCGGCCAGAAAAACTCGGTCAGCGGCACGGTGAATTTCGACAATATCGAACTGGATGAAGACTTCGTCTCCCGGCGCAAGGGCCCGATGAAACGCACCGGGCTGACCTTTCCGCAGATCCTGCATGCGGCGATCGATACCGGGATTGCTTCCGGCGCGCTGAGCGCTGCGGTGGACTACCTCAAACACAACGCCCGGCCGTGGGTGGAAAGCGGCGTGGACCACGCCAATGAAGAGCCGCACATCATCAAGCAGATCGGCGAATACGCGGTGGCCCTGCGCGCCGCCGAATCACTGCTGCGGGATGCGGCGCGGGTGTTTGACGCGCATGAACGGGACCCGGAAAACAAGGAACTGCAGGACGAATTGATCCTGTCGGTGGCCACCGCACGGGCGCATTCAGACAGCGCGTCGTTGAAGATTTCCAGCGATATCTTCTCGTTGCTCGGGGCCAGCTCGTCACTGAGCAAATGGAACCTGGACCGGTTCTGGCGCAACGCCCGGGTGCACACCACCCATGACCCGATTCGCTGGCGCTTGCACCATGTGGGCAACTACTACCTGAACGGGATTGATCCGGGGGAGTACACGGCGATCCTCAACGCCAAGGAAACCCAGGGGGCGACCACTCGCTAGACCCGCCCAACACATCCCTGTGGCGAGGGAGCTTGCTCCCGCTGGACTGCGTAGCAGGCCCAGTTTTTGGGGTCGCTTCGCAACCCAACGGGAGCAAGCTCCCTCGCCACAGTTTGGGAACGATCAATAACCCCCCAACGAGCTTTTCATGATCGAAAAACACCCTCTTCTGCGCAGCCTGGCGATCTACCGCGAAATGCCCTGGCGCTTCGCCCTGGTCGCCGGGCTGTTCGTAGCCATCAACCTCGGCCTGGTCTGGCAACAATGGCTGATCGGCCATGCCGTCAACGACGTGAGCGCCGGCCGCGCGGTGATCCGCCAGGCCGACGGCAGCCTCGACGCGAGCCTCGGCTGGCACTGGTTGTGGCTGATGCTTGCCGTGGCCCTGGGCCGTGGCGTACTGCAATACGCCGCCAGCGTACTGTCCCTGGTGCTCAGCCAGGAACTGCTGACGCGCCTGCGCGAACGCATCCTGGCCCAGGTACAAAGCCTGCACCTGGGCTACCACTGGCAGCACGGCATGGGCGAGATGATCACCCGTACCACCCGTGACGCCGACAAGGTGCGTGACGCCCTGATCACCTTCTGGCGCCAGGTGGTGGAAACCCCGCTGGTGGTGCTGGCCACCGTCGGCCTGTTGAGCTGGTACAACCCGTGGCTGGGGCTGGTACCGCTGCTGCTGACCGTCACCGGGCTGTGGATCTTCGTGCTGCAAACCGAACGCCTGGTTGAACTCGACCGCAGCGTCGGCGCGGCCTACGACCGGGTCAACCAGGACCTCAGCGAAGGCATCGGCGGCGTGCGGGTGATCAAATCCTTTGCCCTTGAACAGAGCCGTATCCAGGGCTTTTCCGAACAAGTGGCGGTGTTCGCCGGGCTGGCCCGCCAAGCCTTGGCGTACTCCAGTTCACGTATTCCGCTGCCCCAGGCAGTGGTCGCCCTCGGCCATGTGTGGATCCTGGTCTACGGCGCCCACCTGGTGGCCGCCGGCCAACTGGGCATTGGTGAACTGGTGACCTCGCTGCTGATCGCCACCACCCTGGTGTTTCGCATCGAAGGCATTGGCCGGGTGATGCAGACCTTCGCCGATGCCCGGGCCAGTGCCGAGCGCATCTGGCAACTGCTGGACGCCCCGGCCGCCATACGCAGCGGCAGCGCCACCCTGCCCGCTTCGCCCCTGGGGCTGCGCCTGGCGCACGTCAGTGTGAGCGCTCCAGGCGGTGGCCGGGACATTCTGCATGACTGTTCGCTGACCCTGGTGCCCGGTGAAATTGTCGCGCTGGTGGGCGCCACCGGTACCGGGAAAAGCCTGCTGGCCAGCCTGCTGCCGCGTCTCACGGATGTCAGCGCCGGGCGTGTGTTGCTCGGTAACGACGACGCTGGCTGGCAAGACATTCGTGAACTCGACCTCGGCTCGCTGCGCCAACGGGTGCATGTGGTTCCGCAAGAGAGCTTCCTGTTTGCCGGCAGCCTCGCCGCCAACCTGCGCCTGACCGCCCCCGACGCCACCGATGAGCAACTGCACGAAGCCCTGCGTCTCGCCGCGGCCGACGATATCTTGCTGCGCCTGCCCCACGGCCTGGCCACGCCGCTGGGTGATCGCGGCGTAACCTTGTCCGGTGGCCAGCGCCAGCGCCTGTGCCTGGCCCGGGCGCTGCTGGGCAAACCGGACATCCTGTGCCTGGACGACGCCACCAGCGCCCTCGACGCCATCAGCGAACGCCACGTGCTGAATAACCTGCGGGACTTGCGCGGCACCACGGTGCTGGTGATCTCCAGCAAGCTGTCGACCATCCTCCTGGCCGACCGGGTGCTGATGCTGGCGCACGGCAAGATCGCCGCCGCAGGCCCCCACGCCGAGCTGCAACACACCAACCCGCACTACCGCGACCTGCTGGGGATCGACCATGGCTAATCCAATCGCCGGCAAAGCCTTGAGCGATATCGAAATTGAAGAAATGCTCGCAAAAAAGGCCCTCGACCGCAGCATGTTCAAACGCTTGCTGCCGCTGCTCAGGCCAATCCGCCGCTCGATTGTCGCAGTGATCGGCATTGAGCTGTTGCTGGTGTTCACGGTGTTTTTGCGCCCCTGGTTCGTGCGTGAACTGCTGGACCGTGGCTTGATTCAACAAGCCGACCACTGGCTGCTGGATGAGCGCCTGGTGCTGTGGCTGGGCCTTGGGCTGGCCGCCAGTTGGCTGGTGCGCTTCCTGCTGGCCGGGGTCTCGCAGTTTGTCGCCGGAAGCGCGGCGATCCGCGTGCTGAATGCCCTGCGGGTGCAGGTGTTTGCGCATGTCCAGGGCTTGAGCGTGAGCTACTTCGACCAGACCCGTGCCGGGCGGATCATTTCCCGGGTTGACCGTGATGTGGACGCCCTCGAACCGCTGGTGATCCAGGGCCCGCCGGAATTGCTCGGGGCCGTGCTGCGCTGCGGCCTGGCGTCGGTGATGCTGTGGCGGATCGACCCGCGCTTCTTCCTCAGCCTGGCGGCCACCGTACCTTTGCTGGTGCTGGCGACCTGGAGTTTCAAGCGGATTTCCCAGCGCAACTGGGCCAGGGTCGCGGAAAACCGCAGCCGCTTTACCGCGCACCTGGTGGAAAGCGTCAGCGGCGCGCGGATGCTGCAGCAGTGCGCCCAGGAAGCGCCGAACCTGCTGCGTTATCGCGGGCTGCTGGACGACTTCAACCACGCGCTGATTCGCGGCAGCCTGCGGTCGGGGTGGTTTGCGCCCTTTACGGCGCTGCTGAGTTCGGCGGGGATCGCACTGTTGCTGCTGGTGGGCGGCTATGGGCTGGCGGCGGGTGAAGTGTCGGTCGGGCAAATGGCCGAGAGTCTGTTCTACGTGTTTTTGTTTTTGGGGCCGCTGCAGGAACTGTCGGATCTGTTTGAGCGGTATGCCACCGGGTCGGCGTCGGCGCAGCGGATTTTCCTGTTGCTGGATACCCAGGCGCAGATTACCGACAGCGTGGCGCCCCGTCATTTGGGGCGGGCGCGGGGTGAGGTGCGTTTTGAAAAAGTGGACTTCAGCTATGTGCCGAGTGCGCAGGCGCCGGTGATCGATGGCCTGGATTTGCATATTCCGGCAGGTGAGGTGTTGGCGATTGTCGGGCCTTCGGGGCATGGGAAAAGCACGCTGGTGCAGTTGCTGACGCGGTTTTATGAGGTGCAGTCGGGCGCGGTGCGGCTGGATGGAATTGACGTGCGGGAGCTGGGCCAGCATGCGTTGCGGCGCAATGTCGGGGTGGTGTTGCAGGACAATGTGTTGTTCAGCGGGAGCATTCTCGACAACTTGCGGCTGGCGGCGCCGTTGGCGGATGACGCGACATTGATCGCGGCGGCCCGGGAGCTGGGGGCTGATGAGGTGTTGGAGCGGTTGCCGCATCAGTACCACACCGAAGTCGGGCCCCTGGGCGCACATTTGAGTCATGGGCAGCGGCAGCTCGTTTGCCTGGTGCGAGCGTATCTGGCGGACCCGGCGGTGCTGGTGCTGGATGAGGCGACTTCGGCGGTGGATATTCACACGGAGCGACGGATTCAGCGGGCGTTGCGCAGGCTGTGTCTGGGGCGCACGGCGATCATCATAGCCCACCGGTTGGCGACCATTCGGGACGCGGACCGGATTGCCGTGGTGAGGCATGGGCGGGTTGTGGAGCTTGGGGCGCATGATGCGTTGATTGAGCGTGGGGGGGCTTATGCGGCGTTGTATCAGACGTATTTGCGGGGTGCTCAGGTGGGGGGGTTGGTGGCTGGGTGATGGGGGGCATATCCGTTGCTGCGGTCAGGGCCGCTAT